>CAZEHJ010000031.1:0-37443 GCA_964512485.1 uncultured Rhodothermales bacterium
AAGGAGTGCTTGTAATCAGATTCGCCGATTTTGCGAAGCTGTCCCACTCCAAGTTTGTATCTATAGTTATTGCTTATGGGATCTGGAACACGCGCAACAAGGCTGTTTGCCGGATTTCGCGTGTGAAGGAAAAACATGAAGGACACGCCCTTTCTCATGGCCGGAGTCACGACGGCTACGGCTTCAACTCTGGCGGTTGTGAATTCAATGTGTCCGGCATCTACGAGCCGAGAGAAGGATGCATCGGCTGGTGTATCCGCAATGAATCCACTCTTCTGAACAGGTATGCGATCACTTTCCGCAACGACGAGGTCACCTGATTCGATACCACGTTCAGCGGCATCATCAGGGTGAATCTCGACAAAGTTCGCCGGCCAACGATCCATGATCTGGGGTCGGCGCAGCATATCATCGAATCCGGACTGCCAGATTTCACCAATCCGCCCGTTGGTAATCCACAGTTCACCCTCGCGGGGAGTCATGTATTCATAAAAGTCCGCGAAATGCGACCATGGGCTCTTCATGAAGTTGGCTTTTCCACTCTGTGACTTGAATGCAGTCAGAATTTTGGAGTGAATAGTCGGGCCTTGAGGAGTATCCAGATCCAGCGTCGAGTCGTGTAATCGCTTCGTACCTACCAGCTCTCCGTCGGCATATCGGACAGGTCCCTGAATTCCGGTAGTGCCGTAGGTCTTCAAGAGATCATGACCTTTGATTCCGTCGCGTTTGGCCTTCCAGACGAGGGGGAAATAGTCCTTCCTCGAGCCGCGAGTGAAACGAGCGGCTTCTTCGAATACGTCATTCGAGTCTTCCCAGTCGAAGCCGGGGTAGCCCATTCGCTTGCCAACCTGGGCCGCGATCCACCAATCGGGTTTTGCTTCGCCTGGAGCATCATAGAACTTCGAATAGAGCCTGATTCTACGCTCGCCGTTGGCTCGGGCAAAGTCATCTTCGCCCCATGTGGCGGCAGGGAATATGATATCGGCATACGTGGAGCCCAACGGCTCGCGCAGATATATATCCTGATTAACCACAACCATATCACCGGCATCAGCTCGTCGGATCAATTCTTCGGCAGCTGTTTCGGGGCTCGTGATCTGATGTTCGCTGCCCCGAGTGAGGCCCAGGAAGGTCCTCATCAATCCCTGGGACGCCGTCATGCTTCCCAACCAGGTCGTTCCGACGGCCCAGGCAAAACGTACGTTTCCGGATTCGATCCATCGATCCAGATCCAGGGGTTTGCGCCGACGTCCGGCGAATTTTTCAGGAGACTTCTCGAGAGGATATCGCCCGCCTTTGATTCCACCGCGCTGATGGCCGCCGAAGCGAGAGATTACCTGTCCGGGCCGGTTTCCGGTTCCGCAGATGAGGGCCAAAGCTCCAATGGAGGCCGTATTCAGATAGTTGTTGGACCAGTAATTTCCCTTTTCAATTCCGATGGATGTTTTAGGCCTGGACCCGTCAATTCGTGGTTTGGCCATGAGCTCAGCAGCACGAATGATTCCTTCGCGGTCTACGCCCGTAATCCGTTCTGCGTTGTCAAGCGTGGCTTCTTCAACCGACAGCAGCCAGGACTTATAGTCGTCGAATCCTCGAGTCTGAAATGCGCCCCAGGTAGTTCGCCATTGCCAGGGTGTATTTCTGGTGCCTTGCCCGAATCCTGAATCCGATTCCCATTTATTGGATGTGTAGCGGTCGATCCAGGCTCGATCTTCCCAGCCCTGTTCGATGATGTAGCGGGAGATGGCGAGGTGGAGTATGGTATCGGTTCCGGGAATGAGCCAGAGGTGCAGGCCGCCTGTTTTTTCTGCCCAGGCAACCCCCGTCGTTTTCCGTGGCACGATTGAAATTACTTTCATTCCTCGCCGGATGCCTTTCATGATCCACTCATTCCAGATCACGGTTTTCGTCTCGAACGGATCGGTGCCCGACATGACCAACGTGTCCGCGAGTGACCAGTCCTCGTACGATGCGGCGAAATTGTCAAATCCTGTGTCCCGGAAGCCGGGCGTGTCCTCAGCGGTGGAGGGATTGTCATGGAAGGCGAACGCGGGAGTTTCGACGTGTCTCAATGCCAGTTTCGTGAGCGCGTACGTGTTTTCGAAGAACTGGTACGAATACATCTTCATCGCCCAGGAGTGCTCGCCGTACGTGTTGATCACGTGTTGGCCCACTTTTGCGACCGTGTCCAGAGCCAGGTCCCAGGATACCGGAACGAGTTCTCCATTGATGCGCATCAGAGGCGTCTTCAGGCGGTCTGCCGTCGCCGAGTCCGGGTTAAAGCATTTTTTGGCCAACGAGCCGCCACGAATACTGTGGTCGCCAAACAGATTAACCGCTTCAGCTTCAGCATCCGGAATAATCACCACATTGTGTGGAGATCCGTTGTGCGAGACCACGTTATGCTGATTTGGTCCCACCCAGAAACCCGTTCCGGGATCGCGTGGATAGTCGACGCCCATGGCGTTCTCACTCGCCGCCATGCCACCTTCGCTCCCAACGGGCCAGCGGTAGACCTTGTAACCGCAACCCACGATGCAGTAGTCACACGCGGTAGTCAACACATCCGCGTCAGCTGGGGGCAGAGGTGTTCTTGAATTATCAGGGGTCATGTTCTTGGTCGTCATATAGTTACCCCGCCACATTCTGAGTTCGGCCAAAAATCAGGCCCATCATGGCGGTGGCATAGATCCAGTCGCCGTCGGTTTCGAGAACGACCTGGGGAAGGGATTCTGTTGCGTGTCCGGCGATCACCATTCCATGCCTGCGAAGATCGAAGGTGGTCAAATGGGAAGGACATGGGCCGACGGCTGCGTGTTCGGCCTGATAGGCGCCGTGCAGTGGACCTCCCATGTGAGGGCATCGTGTGTGAAACGCTACAATGTCTTTCGCCGGTCCGACGCCGCCGCCTGCTTCCGAATCCATCTGAACAAGAAAACAGGAAGAGTTTTCGTCTGGGTATTCGAAATAGATCGATTCGTGTCGTTTCAGATCAGAAAATTTTGCGACGCGAACGCGATCATACGGGCTCACCCATGCGGGTATTTTCATTGCCTGCGCAACGCCCGGAATACCGGTCAACACGACCGTTATCGTCGCCGCACCCGATGTTTTCAGGAACGAGCGTCGACTGACACCGCCATCCAGAAGTGGACATGGCTCATTTGTTGATTGCGTATCCTTCATTTCGACCCCATCGTGTCATCGATCGATCCATACTCTGGAAGAATGGGTCGTTCCGTTTTGATTTCTTCTCCTGACGTGCTTTCCAGGAACGCGACCAGTTGGCGCTGTTCGGTAGCTGTCAACCCAAGCGGTCTGATCAGATCCGTTTTGGTCCCGAAATCAAAATTGACCATGATCTGATCGTCGCGGCCTCCATCGTTGTAAAATTCGACCACCTCCTCAAGCGTGTAGAATGCACCGTTATGCATGTACGGTGCGGTATACAACAGATAGCGCAGCATCGGCGTCCTGAATTTGCCCATGTCCACCGTCCGCTTGGTCACGTAATAGAGACCGAGGTCGGTTTTGACGGTCCGGTAGATCTCCTCCGTCACCCCCTTGGCGTATTGCTCATACCTGAACGTGATCTGCCTTAACTGATCGGTTTCGAAGGCAGGATTTTCGGGCACTCCGAGATTGTAGTATTTCTCATCGGTCAGCAGGGGACCGTCGTGGCACTGAATACATTTGCCTTTACCCGTGAAAATTTCCATTCCCGCGATGGCATCGTTTGACAGAGCAGTCAGGTCACCGCGCAAGTACCGGTCATATGGGGTATCCGTCTGAATAAGGGTTCGCTCGTACGCTGCTATTGCCCGCCAGGCATCCTCCAGATCTGGCCAGGGTGTTCCGAATACTTCGCGGAACATGGCTACGTACTGAGGAACCTGCCGCAGTCGCTCTTCCATCATGTCCCGTTCGCCATTACCTGCTACGGCACCCGAAGCGGCCGAAACCGCCTGAGCTTCCAGACTCTTTGAGGCCCCATCCCAGAACAATTTGGCGAAATACGCCGAATTGATGATGGTCTGGCAATTCCGCCAGTGGGCCGTTCCGTTGTACCCACGGCACAGATCTGCTCCGTCCGTCCAACCAAATTCGTCACTGTGACAGTCGGCGCAGCTGATCGAGGCGTCACCAGAAAGCCGGTTGTCGTAAAAAAGGACTTTTCCGAGCTGTACTTTTGGATCGTCGAGTTGCGGATAGCCCAGTTCATCAACAGCTTGAGAGTTGTCTGAAGGTATGGACGGAGGTCCGAGAGGCGTCAGTTCGCGAAACGCCGGCCCGTTCGCCAGTCCGGTGATCAGGACAATTACAATCAGGGCCGGCAGGAGAGGTAGAAAGGGGACATTGCTGAATCGTTTCATATCAGTTTCGGGCCTCCCGCCAGTTTTTCATCGCCTGATAAGGCGGTGGCTCCGGAATTTTCACTTCGGGTAGCGCCCCGGACAGGCTTTCCAGGAACGCCACCAGATCATCTAGCTCCGTATCGCTCAAATCCAGACCATCTCCACGATTATTGTAAAATAAAACCACTTCCTGCAGCGTGGAAAACACGCCATTATGCATGTAGGGACCTGTATCGGCAACCTGACGCAGCCCGGGGGTGATGAAGGCCCCCACATCGTCGTAATTCTTGGTTACGATGAACCGGCCGACGTCGCGTCGGGTTTGCATGTATCCCGGAACACCCATGTTCTTGATGAACGCGCGATAGGTTGCATGTCGAAGTGGCTCTTCGAATACAGCCACATTTTCCGGTACGCCCGTGTTGTGGGCCATGCCATCGGTGAAATCGCTGTCTGAGTGACAGCTGGAGCATGCTGCTTTACCTTCGAAGAGCTGTCGTCCTCGTTCGCCACTTTCGCTCATCGTTCCAAGGTCGTACGGGGAGTCGCCCGTTGTAAGCGTATTCTGGAAGGCAGCGATAGCTTTGAGTGTGCCACCGAACGATGGCTCAGACCCCAGCGCGTCTTGATACATCTGAACGTACTCGGGCACCTGTTTCATGCGCTCAAGCAGCAATCGACCGTCGAGATTCAAGAAGTGTGTTTCGGTGATGCCATCCCGAACCAGAGTTTCCACATCCGAGCCCACAAGTCGGCCGTCCCAGTAGAACGACGCATTGCGACTCACATTCAGCAGCGACTTGGCATTTCGGAACCCATCCGAACCCGGATAGGCTTCCGATAGCGCTTCACCGTCCGTCCAGGCAAACTCTGGACTGTGACAGGTGGAGCAGCTCATGCTTCCGTCACCGGATAGTCGGGGGTCAAAAAACAGGTAGCGCCCGAGATCGATCAACGCCTCATTATTGTCTTCTTCAGACTGAGGGTTGACAAAACCGTTGAGCAGCAGGAGAGCGACCGGCAGGAAGATGACGACCGCAAACAATCGGGGAGTTTTTGAGCACGCTCTGATGGTATTCTCCGGATAAGTTCAGGAATACACATCACGCTCTACAGACTTGAAATGGAGCCGGGTAGGGACTTCCAAGACGTGACTCGCCTTTCAGAGTTACACGCGCGGAATAAGTTAAATCTCAAGAAAGCAGGGCAATTTTGCAACCGACTTTCGGAGGATTCAGACGGCAGGGAAACCCCTATTTGCACATCCCTCCAAAAAAGCCCCAATGCCTAATTACCACTATTTGCGGGGGTAGCAAAGACGTCATATTCGGGAAGAACCGGACGCTCGATTTTGATCTCTTCTCCACTCGTACTCTCAAGGAAAGCAACCAGTTGACGTTTTTCCTCATCCGTCAAGCCAAGAGGCTTCAGAAGATCCGAGCGGGTACTGCTACCGGCCAGCGCTTCGAAATCGTTGGTTCCACCACCATCATTGTAGAAATCAACTACTTCTTCCAATGTGAAAAAAGAACCGTTATGCATGTATGGCATTGAGTATTTCAGGTAACGCAGCGGCGCGGTTCTGAATTTCCCCATGTCTTCGGGCTGCTTCGTTCCCAGATACAGTCCGAGGTCGGATTTTACAACATCATATATCTCAGGCGGAACGCCTCGACCAAATTGCTGGAAGCGAAACGTGATCTGAATGAGCGGATCAGTGGCAAGCTTCGAATTGTCAGGTACACCAACATTGTGGAATTGCTGGTCGGACAGCAGTGGACCGGTGTGACACTGAATACAGGCAGCCTTTCCAAGAAAAAGGCCCATTCCTGCCTTGGCGTCGTCCGTGAGTGCCGTCTGGTCTCCTCGCATGAAACGATCGAAGGGAGTATCCGGCTGAATAATGGTTCGTTCAAATGCCGAAATCGCCCGCCAGATGTCGTCTCCTTCCGGCCATTCCGTCCCGAACACTTTCTCGAATCGGTCGACGTATTCAGGAATCTGACGTAGTCTTTCCTCCATCATATCCGGATGGCCGTGTCCTTCTACTGCGCTTGTGGCAGCGCCTTTCGCCTGGTCTTCCAGTCGGTCGGATCGTCCATCCCAGAAAAGTTGGTCCTGATACGCGGAATTGACCACGGTCGGACAATTTCGCCAGTTACCTGTCCCCTGATAGGCCAGACACAGATCCTGTCCGTCACTGAAGCCGAACTCGTCGCTGTGACAATCCGCACAACTGACGGACGCATCTCCTGAAAGACGGTTTTCGAAGTAGAGCATTTTGCCGAGCTCAACCTTCGGATCGTCCGAAAGGGGGAATCCGTTTTCGTCTACAGATTGAGGATTGTCCGACGGAATCGGGGGGGCTCCAAGAGCCGCAAGAGAAGGCGCCTCCTGCTTCACGGCGCTTACCGAAATCGTAGCAGCGGCGATGACAAAGAGTGCAAGCACCAAAAACAGTGGGGCGAAAGGAATACGTAGAAGGGCTCTCATATCAGTTGCTCACCTCTGCCCAGTTTTGACTTACTTCGTATGGGGGCATTTCCGGCTCTTCAATGTGTGGAATCGTCCCGGAAAGACTCTCCAGAAACGCGATCAGATCAGACGATTCTTCAAGGCTCAAATCCATTCCACCGTCACTGTAGAAGGCAACTACGTCATCGAGCGTATCAAATATTCCGTTGTGCATGTAGGGCGCGGTGTCCGCGACCTGTCGCAGATCTGGAGTGATGAACGCAGCCCTGTGCCGCTCGTCTCCCGTTTGGGCCAAATGTCCCGGATCCTCGCGAAGGGACATGTGATCGGGCACGTTGTGATCTTTCAGGTAGAGCCGAAACGCCGTGTGCCGTAACGGATCGGCGGTGATGTCCGGGTTTTCCGGGACTCTCATGGCATGGGGCAGTCCATCGGTGTATCCCTCGCCGCTGTGACACGAAGCACAATTGGATTCGAAAACTGCAGATCCGCGCTGTGCAGTTTCACCCATAGGAGTGCTGCCTTGGGTGGTAAGCGTATTCTGAAAGGCTTCCAGAGCCCGGATGGCTCCTTCATATGAAGGAATTTCAGCCAATGATTGTTCGAAGAGATCCACGTACGCTGGGATCTGCTTCAAACGCTCGGTCAACAGTCTGTCGTTAAGATTCAGGAACAGTTTGCCGCCGATCATCTCGGCCGTGACGTTGGCCACGGACGCACCTGCAGGGCCGCCATCCCAGTAATAATTAGATCGTTGAGATACATTCAGGAGCGATTTCGAATTTCTGAAGCCGTCTGCTGCCGGATAGGTTTGAGAGAGCGCCGTGCCGTCAGCCCACGCATGATCTGGGTCATGACACGTGGCACAACTGATGCTCGCATCTCCGGAAAGCCGATTGTCGAAAAATAGATACGTTCCCAATTCGACGAGCGCATCCTGATCAACCTGCGGCTGAGGGGTACATCCGTCCAGTAATAGTGTAAAGAAGGGAACGAGAAGCAATGTCGGGGCAATTCCAAGTCCCGAACGAACGCTAATCGATGGTAAACTCAAAGTTTGACTCTGCGGATGATTGGCTGGTTACGGTTACCGTCTGGGTTTGAATTCCAAGTTTTGGGTGCCATACGGATACTTCATAGGTACCCGGAGGGACATCGGAAAGTTGAAAGTTGCCTGTTTCATCCACCACTGTGGCGTAAGGATTGTCACTGGCAAAAATCCATCCCTGCATGAAATCGTGTGAATCACATTCAAGACTTACGAGGTGACTACGCGCAGGATGCAGTACTTGTGGTACGGGGCCGAGATCGGGCTGGCTGATGTTGAAAAGAGAGCGGCGGGCTCGTCCGATCAATTCATATCCATGGATATTGTGCAGGGTCGAATCACTGTTGATGATGTCCATTTCCGAGGCACGGCGCATCACCTGGATGTTGGGCGTGAACGCACACACTTCCTGATTGACAAACTCTCCCGGGGCTGCCATATCCCACGATTTTCCCTCGGAGATGTCCTCTATAAACACCACGACGCGTCGAAGGGCTCCGTCGTCTGCAACATCGTATTCCGTTCTTTCTCTGTAGCCGAGTCCACAGATTTCGGCATCTTTCGTGATCAGAAGTCGAAGAGGGGCCGGAGCATCGCCACCGAACATGACTCGTCCTTCGATCGAGCCCCCGTTAGCGACCTCGATTTCTGTGTATTCCTGCGCGAAAGCCGACTGGTCGGACGGAGCAGCCAGGAAAAGAGCGATTGCGAGAATGAGTGAGGATTTTTTCATGTTAGTGGCGGATAACTGCTGCTCCCATTCCGGAAGCATATTCCTCTGTTTCGATAACCTTGATGATCTCCTGAGACTCAATATCAATGACGAGCACCGTCCCGATATTTGCGTTGTCTCCCAGGTCATACCTCGGATGGTAGACGTGATTTTCCTTGCTGTGTCCTTCAGGCATCGCAAGGTTTCTGTTTGCAATGTAGACAAATCGGCCATCCGGAGATGCTGCGCTACCATGAGGTTGAGCCAGACCGTTGACCCCCTCGATCACTTTGGCAACTTCACGCTTCTCCATGTCCAGAATGGTGATCTGATTTGTCCAGTTGTTTCCGAAATACACCCACTTTCCGTCGGCTGTATAAATCGGGTGCCATGGCGCACGACCCACACCGATGGTGTCCGTCAATACGACACCTTCAGTCGAGGCCAGGTCGAAAATAAAAGCATTGGAGGTCACTTCAGACGTGCCCACCATGGTCGAACCATCCGGCGAAATGGTGAATTGGATGAACACGTGCGGCCGATCTCCTTCGATGTCATCAAAAACCAGATCTCCACCCTCGTCGCGATAGGTGGCCACTCGATTCTGAGCCAGGCTGGAGATGTACACCTCGGATCCATCGTGATTGGTAAGAAGCGCGTGAGGGCGCTGCATCAGCACACCGATTTCCTCCGCTTCCATCGTCTCGCGATCAACTTGAACGACGCTTTCTGGCGGAGAAACTGACATCATCGAACGGCCTGCATACAGCCATGGACCGGCTGGGTCCAACGCCAGAAGACCCGGACGAACGGCATCGACCTGACCGACCAGATTATTGTCACGATCAAATTTCAGAATCTTGTCGTCCATGATGAGCGACAGATACCAGAACGAACCATCCTGTTCGACGGCGATGTGATGCGGCATTGAGAACTCATTGAAACCCAATTCAACGAGATCCACCATACGCACGACCTGATTGGTGTTCATGTCGATGACGGCAACCATACCGGCTCCCTGATTGGCGACATACAAGCGAGGGTCATCTGGATCGCTGAACGGAATTTCACCGTCCGATGCTGGAGCACCCTCATCAATCCACGCGGAGATGGTTGCGATCTCCTCTTCGGTGAGTGCATCCGATCCCAACTCTTCTGGATGGGATCCCTCCCGATACTTCGTCGCGAGTTCGACGAGAAGGCTGTTATCGGCATCGTATGCGATAACAGCTTCACCGAAGTCTGAGCCCTGAAAGAGATTCTCCCATGAGTCCAGTCTCAGACCTGAGGCGGCTTCCGGGCCTGCATGGCACGAGACGCATTTGTTCTGAAAAATAGAATCAACCTCGCTCCAATCTGCCTGTACAGGCTGACGATCAAGCGACCATCCGGCCATCAACAGGATGACCGACGCTAGTACAATGGTCTGTCGCAATGAAATCATGAAATTAAATGAAAATGGTCCTGTCCAGACGAATATCTGACGACGATAGACGGGTAGCACTAGTTACAGTTTCAATTCGACAGAAAATGTGGGATAAACCCTACCCTATCGCCCCGTTGCGTGTCACTTTGATTGACTACGAGACAAACTCCGTGCCTGGGGCGAATCCGCCTCTGAAACGTGATTTAGGTTCCCGGCAGTGTTTCAAATTGAGTACAGCGGTGTTCAATTCAATCCAACTGAACTCGAATTGGCACCGAAGACTGTGTCGATCTCGATTCCGCAGTCATTCAGAAAGCCCGTTGGCAAAGTCCCACCGGCAAATATGAACACAAAATCATTCGAAATCGACAGTTCAGTGCCGTCTTCACCTTCCAAAGTGACATCCCCGTCAGAAATATCAGTCACGTTGGTCTGGAGCATCAGCTGAACTCTTCCATTTTGAACGGCTTCGTCTAAACGGGCTGAATTGTCCGGCTTGATCCGTGAAAATGAATCCCTACGGTAGGAGAGATGAACCCCAGTGTTCGCTTCACCACACAGGCTTAACGCGGCCTCGACCGCTGAGTCGCCGCCTCCGACAACCAGAATTCGGTCCCCGGAGAAGTGCGATGGGTCTTTGAGCGAATAAAAAACGTTGGGTCGGTTTTCGCCGGATACTCCAATTTTTCGCGGGATCCCCCTGCGACCGATCGCCAGAACCACATTTTGTGCCCGATATGAATTGGTCGAAGAGGTAATCTCGAAATACTCCGCACCCACTTTTTGGACTGAGTGAATCATCTCGTGAACCTGAACCTGAAGGCCACATTCTTCAACAACACCCGTCCACAATTGCAATAATTCTTCCTTCAGATATTCCCTTGACGTCATGGAGGTTGCGTCGGTAAGTCTCATGGGCTCAGTCATCACCAGCTTTTTTCGAGGGTAATTGAGGACCGTGCCTCCGATATCATCTTTTTCAATTACCAGATAGTTCAGGCCCTTTCGATGTGCTTCGAGAGCAGCCGCGAGACCAGCGGGTCCACATCCAACGATCAGGAGGTCGAGAATCTCTGAATTCAGCTCGGGTGTTATCTGTTCAACACACTGTCGACCTTGTTCGAATGCGTTGCGGATCAATCCCATCCCGCCAAGTTCGCCGACAACGAAAAGTCCGGGCACATTCGTTTCGAAGTTTTCCTTGATGCGGGGAAGGTCTACTCCTCGTTTGGAAGTTCCGAACACGAGCTGAATAGCATCGACCGGACATGAACGCTCGCACAATCCGTGGCCAATACACCGAGCTGGAGAAACCGGTATGGCCTGCCCCGAAATCAGTCCGAGAACATTTTTTTCAGGACAGACGCTCACACAATTCCCGGTGCCAATGCACTGATCCGGGTTGACGACGGGATGGAGGGATGCTGGCCGATACAGCCCGAGTTCCAGAGATTCTGCCTGAGCATCGATTACTGCGCGTTCCTGCCGGACCATGCGCACGACGTACGGCAGGACGAAAATCGCCGCCAGCACAAAGAATATCAGCCATATCAAAAGTGTCGAACTCAGAAGCTGATGCCATAGTTGATGAAAAAAGTAGAGGATGTTACGCTCGAACTCAGGTGGGCGCGTTGCCTGATGGACAGGTATCCCCACTTGTCCATGCGGAATCGTACCGATGCGCCGGCAATGTGTGACAGGGCCAACGGGCCAAGCTGATCAACTGCAAGAAGAGAGTATTCTAACCCGAGAGTAAGTCTTCGGAGTTCTTTTTGAAAAGAAGTGGAGCTGTATAAGGTGCGCCCTCCGGGACGCTCGAACACACTTGTTGAATTGGAAATCCGAAATGGCATCCAGCCTGGTTGCGTCCGGAACGATGCCGTTACAGAGTTGCTCTTTTCTGAGCCCGAAAACGAATTGGATGACACGGTTAGCCCCACAAGATGGGTTCGTTTTTGCCAGGTTATCCCCGCAGAGGTCTGATTTTTCCTGGCCGAGTAGCTTGCGTCGGTTCGCCAGTATGGGAAGTATTGTCTCGATCCATACCGGCCTGAAAGCCTCAAGGTCTCCGATATGGGCGAGCTCGCTCGAACGTAAAATCGACTGACATCCCATTTTCCGTCGATAGGTGACTCGTCGATCTGTAGGGAGGTGCTCAGGCGTGTCCTCCCGAGTCGGGATTTTTGTTCAATGGAAATAAAGGAATAGGGTCGAAGCATCCGGCTTCCATCGATTCGAGTAAAAGCAGTCATCAAGGAGGTTGATCCTCCAGTGTGTTTTTTGCTCACATCTGAAAAGACGGAAATCTTATTGATGTCAGTCTGGAAGGCTTCACTGTATCGATCCGGTTCAAATCCACCCGATACTCCGAAAAGGAAATCACCGGTTTTGAACGAAACATTGAGGCCATCCCAATATCCCCCTGCCGGGGTGTGACGCTCTCTGAAACGTCCGGCTTCCAGCGACAATCCCGAGGAGATCTGGCTCTGATATTTGAGCTCGTACATCCTGAAGGATCCTGAGCGAGAGACGAGGTCTTGCGAACTGAATCGCCTCGATCCCCTGGCACTGAACATGAAGCGGCCACTACCCGGAAGTCCTTCCACGCGCATTCTCAACGATGAAACTGGATTCATGTACTGGCGAGAAGACGAACGTGTGTCGGTGAATTGGCCTTTGACCTCAGAGACCGAAGCGGTCAGCGAAGCGCTGTAATACCCGTGGACCTGCACACCCGACGATCTTGGGTCGGTCCGAACACCAACCGGACGTCCGAGAATGCTCCGACGCTCTTCAGCCAGATCGAGGTCTTGTTCAGGTCCGTGCTCTTTTCGCGGGCCAACCAGGACGAGTTCATTTCCCACTTCCAGCGACAGAGGGTCCAAAAGCCAGACCAGAAGGAGAGACGTCGATGACTTACCCGCAACACGGGAAAGAGCCCGTGTATCCTCATTTTGAAGCACCATCAGCGTGTCGCCCCGTTCCCACTGCGCATCACTGACATCGACATAGATGCCTCGGGCCTGGACCCGGCTCACCACCACCCTGAGGGAATCGGTCTCGCTACGTGAATCTGTGGGCGATTGGGCCGTCGCATCATTCGCAATGAGGAAGCAGACCATAATCGTCGCAAGGAGTCGGAGCTTAATCATCGTCGTCATCCTCCTTCCCGTCCGGATGGCAACTCAGGCACGCGAGACTCTCGTACACGTAATCCGGTTCGTCATCGTGCTCGTCATCCATCTTGTCCTTACGATGTTCATGACAATCGATACACGTGAAGCTGGTCATATCGGGGGCTGCTTGATGGCAGTCTGAGCAATTATCCCATTCTCCTTTGTGCTCACCGGAATAGATGGGGAAAAATGGAGCATCGTGATCAAAATCCGAGGCACCGTCCCAATCATTCTGATTGTGACACTCAAGACAATTCAGCGGAAATCCGGAATTGCGATGTTCGTCTTCATAGTCGGCTTGATGACAGGCGTAGCAGTCGTTCTGGTCCAGAGCAGCAAACACAAGCTCAAACGAGGGTTGGATATGACAGCTTTCGCATCCCGCAAACTCGTGTGCCCCAATCAGTTCAAATCCGTCTGAAAGGAGTGAGTGTTCGGGGAATATGGCGTCCGGCCAGACGTGTTGTGTGTGACAGTCCTCACACTCCTGCGAGAATCCATTCTCTTCGTGGGGGATGACCGTCGTTTCGAGATAGGCTGATTCGTGGCACGTGATACAGGTGGGCTGGTCCCCGAAGTACCACCCTCCCAAATCGTCGTCATGACAACTTTCGCAGGCGATGACTTCGTGCGATCCGATGAGGGGAAACGACGTGTCCAGATGTATCGCGAATCCGTCGATGTCACGGAAGGAACGTTCATTATGGCAGGTCTCACATGTGGGGACCAGCTTCGAATTATGAACATCTTCGTGACAATCCGCACATTCCCGAATGATGGCCGATTCTGGCTCGAATTCCAGGCCTGAATGACATGAAGCACATGCCGCTGTCTCGTGTGCAGCCAAAAGGGCGAACGCTGCGTCATTTTCATGATCGAAAGCGGCCTGCGGATCCATCGGTGTCCAGGCATTGGACGAATGGCAGTCGCTACACGCGATTGTCGTGTCCCAATCACCGTGAGGGCTGTCTATCGGGTTGTCTTGTGCAGAGGACTGGCTGGCCCCCATCAACGCCGAAAAGATCAGACAGAATATTGTCACTCTTTTTCTCATGGAGTTATTCTTCATTTTCGTTTCCTCCGCTGTGACAATCTTTGCATTCTGTTTTTACACCACGGTACTGCACAATCATTTCTCCGCGACTATCCCCTTGTTCCTTGTGGCAACTGGCGCAGGAGACATCCGTGTGAGCTCCTTCGAGAGGCCAGCCGCTCAGATCATGGTCAAAAGCGGTCAACCGGAATGACACATCGTCATGGCACGTGGCACAGCTCGTTGCTTCAAACTGGCTACCGTGTGGGTTTTCGTCTTCGTGACAGGAAGCGCAAGAAGAGTCCAGTTCCCGGTATTCCACGATGTCCAGATCCGTTTGTGTGTGGCAGGACGAACAGGCGATTATTGCATGTGAGCCTGCGAGAGGGAATTCTGTACTCGAATGATCAAATGACGAAGACGCTTCGATCCATGATTCGACGGCGTGACAACTATCACAGGTCTCTGGCGAGAATTGTTGTTCGTGTGGATCATCTTCCAGGTGACAACCCTCGCATGTTTGATCCTCAACTTCGAACGAGATATGCGAGATAGCCTCCCCGGATGCCGGAATGTGGCACTGGGCGCATAGTACGGCCATGTGCGCCCCTTCTAGCGGGTATTCCGTCTCTTCCTGATGGCGAAAAACATCAAACTCAGACGGTGCCCAACCAAATTCAGTGTGACAAGAAACACACCCTACGGGATCTGTACTTCCGTCATGATTGTCCACGTGGCAACTTTCACAGGCTTCTGCAACGGGGTGTGGATACTGATTGCTCAGCGTACTCCGGATGAACTGAATCGAAATCTCGGGTAGCGTTTCCGAATCGTTGTGGCATGAAGCACAGGTAGCGGATTCATGAAGACCGATAAGTGGGAATTCCGTGACATCGTGGTCGAATGTTGTTTCGAAGTCAGAGGCCGCGATGGAATTCCATCCAGTGGTGGCGTGACAGGATGCGCACGTCGAGCCAAATGTGCCTGCATGAACATCTTCGTGGCAAGCCGAGCACTCGGCGAATTCCAGCGGTTTGTAAACAACGACATCGGGATTGCCCGTAGCAGGCTCATGACACGTCTCGCATGAAAGGTCGAAATGTTCACCGGTCAACGGATATTCTGAGTCATCATGATCAAACAGAGGCACCTCTTCCCAGACCCCGCTGTCATGGCAGGTACTGCACGCTACCAGCTCAAATTGTGATTCATGAACGTTGTCCGGGCCATGACACGATTCGCAATCCTCAATCAATCCCAGAAAGGTGGGTTCAGAGACGACATGTTGAGATTGGAAGACCAGGAAATTTTGATCTGACAGATTCTCTCCGGAATGACAGGACAGGCAACTGGTCTCCTCGTGGCTCAACAGCAGCTCGTATCCTGTTGCTTCGTGGTCGAAGCTCAGCGTGTCGAATCGAATGGAATCGAAATCTCTTCCGAAGTGGTCCTTGTGACAGGTTGCACAGTTCGGCTCATCGAACGTTGCATGCAGGCCCAGGCCATCATTCATCCTGCTTTCCAACGAAAAATGACAGTTCAGGCATAGTGAATCGCTGATGCCACGGTTTCCCAATTCGTGGCAAGTAGTGCAAGATTCGATGGTATCCCAGACTTCGTGATCCTGAATCAGTTCACCGGGTGAAATGAGTTGAGCATACGCGTTGGCCGGGGCCAGAGCTACGACAACCAAAATCAGGACAGTTATGTGGGCACGGTTCAGCATCAGATTCTATTGCCGTTCGTCGAGGCGTCTCAATGAACTGCTGACCATCGACTTGACAGCTTCATCGGTAACCGTTTCTTCAAGGCCCTTCCAGATGCTTTGAGCTTCGGCGAAATCGCCGGAATTAGCTGATATGGCACCCAGATTGTATATGGCGAATTCATCTCCGGGATATACGTCGAGCATCTCGCGAACCGCTTCTTTGGCCAAATCCCATTTTTCGTCCACCGCTCTTGTCGCCGCCAGATCGAGCCAGACCTGCCTCGCTCTCGGGTGTTGCAACAGGTAATTGGAATAGTGCATATCCGCGTCTTCCAACCGATGACTGTCCTGAAGCACTCTGCCGAGTTCGCGCATCGCCAACGTGTCGGCGGGGTTTGTTCTTATCTGTTCTTCCAGGACAAAAATCCTCTGGAAGTACGCGTCAGATACGTTTTCACTCGACGGTGCGCTTCCGACGGATGAGGAATTTGGCGTGCCAGGAAGTATCCCCGCCGGTGTGTCCGGATGGACAAAACCATCCTGGAGGACCGAAGAATCGACGCCGGAAACGAAAATAAAATAGAATCCAACAATGAGTAGCGGGAGAGCTACTGCAATCATCAGACGATAACGAGATGGGCTCATGTGATCCAGAAATATCCAAACGTGAACGCGACACCGATATGTAACAGCATGATGGCAAGCATTATCAGTGCGAGAGGAAGGTGAAATACATGCCAGTATCCGAACAGGCGCTGAAAAACCCCGCTTACCGACGTCTGCTGTACCAAATTTTGATAATCCATGACTCGCCGAACAAACACGATGGATTCCGTGTCGGCCATTCCATCGCTGCGGGCCATGAGCAGAAGGGCCTTTCTTCGAGTCGAAATGCTCAGATCTCGTTTGATCGCTGCCAACAGTCGGGACATCCAGCCATCACCGATTTGTGGGCCTGCGGTCTCGCGAACAAATTCAGAAACTCTTGAATCAGCGACGTTATGATACTCCTTTATGGAGTGAAGCAGATGTTTCTGGCGAGCCAACAGCGCGCTTTCGGACAGAAACTGACCGTCCGTCGCTTTTGGAATGCGAACGTAAATGTATCGGCCAAATATTCCTGAAAGAACTACGGCAATCATGCTCCAGAAGGCGATGGAAATTACACCACCAAATCTGAAAGCAGTGTGCAAAAGCACCAGCCAGGGACCGAGTGTACAGAGAAAGATGTGAATGGTGAGCCAGTTTCGGAGCTGCCCACTCTGTTCAAATCTCCGTACCCGCTTTCGAACACTGTACATGGCGACCCCCACAATCATCATCAGGCTGCCGATGATTCCCATACCGTGTCCAATGAAACCGGAGGGTTTGTAGAGTTCGTGGAGGTCAGAGTACGCCCGATCGTGCAGAGGAAGCGTGTAGTATTCAAGACCCGCGGCAAGGCTGACAATTGCGACCAAAAGCCAGATGGAAGTCAGCGCTATGTGTTTGACAGTCTTTCCCGACATGGTAAGAGCGCTATTGGTGCGCCGAGGGAAAGGCCAGAATTTTCCTGCGGGTCTTTAGAGAGATTGGTTCAGGATTTTGGCCTAAACCAAGATAGGGGAATTCTGATCCAGTATTGATTTGAAAATGCACTATTACCTTACGACGCAAAGGGTAATGCTGGGCGACCAGTATTCGGGCGTCACTTTCCGATCCAGTCAGGATTGGGAGAGGGCATCTTCGCGTCGACTTCGAGTCGCCAGGCATTCATCAGGCTGAAAAGCGAGTCTGCCAATTGGGGAAACTCAGACGACAGGTTGACTTGCTCTTCTTCGTCTTGCTGCAAGTCGTATAGTTCAAGCTCACCCGTTTCGAACCACTCTATGAGCTTGTATCGACCCGAAATCATCGAACCAGATGGTCGATTTCCCGATCCGTGATAATGGGGAAAATGGAAATACTTGGATCGCTCCCCTGACTCTTCCACCACGGATATTCCATCGAAGCCATCTCCTTCGATTCCGGCGAGGTCCAGAAGGGTGGGGACGACATCAACTGTCGAACCGATGTCGGATCTTATGCTCGGAGTTGGAGACGTTGGGTCGTGGATGATGAACGGGATGCGAACGCCGCCTTCGTACAAGTAACCCTTTCCGGCGCGCAAGGGGCGATTCGAGGTGGGGCCTGTTTCCCGTCCCCGGTTCAGCGAGCTGAGGCCTCCGTTGTCAGAAACGAAAACAACGGCAGTATTGTCGTCAAGTCCAAGAAGCCTCATCGAGTCCATGAGAATGCCGATCCCTTCGTCAGTACTCTCAACCATCGCAGCATAGGCTGCATTGCCCTGACAAGTTCGGGTGCTGGACCACCGAGGATCGTTGTCAAACACTGCTTCTGCGCACTTTTCAGTAAATCCGTCACGCTCCCGTACGGCAGCAGTCATCTCTTCCTTGGCCTGAATCGGAGTATGAACGGCATAGTGTGACAGAACCAGGAAAAATGGCTGATCCGCGTGATTTTCGAGGAATGCCACCGCTTCGTTAGTCAAACGGTCGGTGAGATACTCGCCAGGTTCACCGTCTTCGAGATGAGGGACATCCCAATAAGAGCTGTCTTCACGCTTGTAGGGCCAAAAATAGGATGCAGGCTGTCCAGCGTGGTGTCCGCCCACATTTATGTCGAATCCCTGATCTTCGGGATAGAACCCTTCGCTTCCCAGGTGCCACTTTCCGATGAATCCTGTTGCATACCCCGCCTCCTTGAAGCGTTCGGCGACGGTGATCTCTTCAAGCGGCAGCTGGCGTTGGTAGTCTGCCTGAAGGAGCTGTCCTTTTTGGGAGCCGCCGATCCAGTTAGTGATGTCCAGGCGGGCGGGGTGTTTGCCCGTCATGAGCGCCGCTCGAGTCGGCGAACAGACCGGGCTGTCGGAATAGAAGTTGGTGAACCGGATTCCGTTGGTCGCAAGTTCGTCAATTCTGGGAGTCCGATACAGTTCGCTGCCCGAAACCGAAAGGTCCTTCCATCCAAGATCATCGACGATAATCAGCACGACGTTTTTTGGTGCCGGGGCACCGCAGGAGGCTACCATCACTGACAATATTGCCAGATTGAGACGCAGGGACATTTGAATTCAACTCTGGTTTTTAGGAATCAGGCGACCGCGGTCTATCCGATAGTTGTTGCGGATATCTTCATCTGACATGCCTTTCTCCACCAGATCGGCGAGGTCCCGTCGAAGCGTGGCAGCATGAGTGACATCTTCCAGCGTGAAGCGATCCAGTTGGATTATCGATGCGGTATGCAGTTCTCGCCTTTGTGCCTCTATGGCCGTCATGATGGCGGCGGGTAAGTGGTCTGCGTCCGTTGTTTCCGGAATGGAATGTGGATCAAAGGTCATATCGGCTTCGATCACGTCTGCGATCTGGCCAAGCGTCGTGCTGGCGGGGTCTGCTTTGAGCGATATTCCGCCTCCGTACCCTCTTTTGGTTTCGATCAGACCCGCCTTTGCCAGATCTCCGACAAGCCGTCTGATTACGACGGGATTCGTACCGAGTTGTTTGGCAAGAGAAGTCGATGACACACGCGCAGATGGGTCAGCGGATAGACTGACGAGAATGTGCAGTGCTGTTGAGAATCGCGTGTTGGCCATGAAGTAAAGTAACAGAAAAAGTTACATTATAATCAACCAGAGGGCCATCTGGGGACATTCAATTGGAGAAAAGGCGGGGTCCTTCGTCTTCAACGACTTCGATATCCTGAACCGCGAACCAGGATTCCCCCTCCATTCCCGCGCTGTTTTTGTAGGGTTCTTCCTCGTCGCCAGAATCGATATCCACAACCAGTACGAGGTCCTTTTTCATACCGTCGGATATTTCTACACCCGCAGCAAAATCGGCCACGCGTCCGGTGATGCTGCCAACCGTGATGCCTTCACGACTGTAGAGATGGACACGGACTTGTTTTCCAATCAGGTGATACACGGCTTTTTTAGAATCGTTTGAGGATGGGGCACGGTGAGTCGGTTTCGTTCTCGCACGCGTTAGAACCACCGTTGGAATTTCTGGATTCATGAATCATGTGTCAACGGGAAACTTCGGTGAATCAGGAGAAGGGCACTGCAATAAGATGCATGATGAAATCGTTCTTCGCATTATTATGGGAATGCAACCCGGACAGTTTGCCGCTGTGCAGACTGTTGTCACATTTCGAAACGACCGGCATTGAAGTTCACCTCCCATTTTTCGTTCGATCGACCCCGCGGGTCGGCCATGTTGGTGGGATTTTTGGCCTCGCTCCTCTTGGTGGTGGCCACGGCATCCGGTCAGATCAGGATACGCGGACAGGTAACGGATGCCGAAACCGGGGCATCCCTTCCCCATGCGACGATTCAGATTCCGGGAACGACGCGGGGAACGGTAGCAAATACGAACGGGCAGTTTTCGATTACGATTACAAGGTATCCGACCGTTCTCGAATTCCGGTACATCGGATACATCAGTCAGCGGGTTGAAATCACGAGCGATAATGCTGCCAGCCTGTTGATCCGTTTGACTCCTTCTGCAGTTTCGCTGGACGAAGTGGTCATCACAGACGACAATCCAGCGGAAGGGATCATCCGACAGGTCATTGCTGCCCGCAATCGAATGCGCGCAAATCTCCTATCCGTGTATGCGGATACCTACACGAGATTTATGCTCTATGCTGACTTTGATCTGGTTCAGATGAACGAAAGTGTGCGCGCTTCCTGGTGGACCCCGGAGTCGGGATCTCGGGAGTTGATCCGGGCAGATCGAAGCCAACCGGCGAGAAGCGGCGTCTTTCGATTCGCGAAGCCTCACCACGTGGCCAATTTCTATGACGACAGTGTTGAGATTCTCGGGACGCGGTATGCTTCTCCATTGCATCCGCAATCGACGGATTTCTATGTGTTTACGCTGGCCGGTACGCGGGATCTGGACGGGGAAACGGTTTACGACATCTATTTCACTCCCAAAAGCGCGACGCGGCCGACATTTTCCGGTCACATGGCTGTTCTGGATTCTGTTTACGCGGTTTTGCAGATAAGTGCGAGGCCCAGTCCGGGCACGGTCGTGACTCCACCGGTTGAAAGTCATGACCTGTATATGGAGCAGCGCTACGTGGAGTTGGGCGATTCGTTGTGGCTTCCGCTCGACCTGTATGTGACGGGTACGGTGACGTTCGGAAGGGCAGGAGTGTCCTACCCCTCCGCCAGATACGAGCAGGTATCGGGGATGTCACTTCATGTAGTCAACCCGCCGGTACCAGATTCTCTCGGTGTGCCCGGACCATCTCAGGTTCGACATCCACTGGCTGACATCAACGTGGATCTGTTTCTGCAGAATCCGTCTTACATCCCGATGACTCCCCGAGAGGCAGAACAGATGTTCACGATGCCGCCGGGTATGACGCTTGAATCGGCATTTCGGCCCGAAGGCCTCCTCTCCAACTACACGGCTGTTGCCGTTTCGGAAGAAGATCCTGACGAAGAGCGAGCCGCGGGAAGACTCGCGCTGGTGGATCGTATAGCCGCCGGAGATTGGTTCTGGTTCAACCGGGTAGATGGCTGGCATCCCGGACTGGGATATGGTATCGAGCGTGACCACGCCATTTCGTGGCGTACATCTGTCGGCTATTCACGTCAGAGAAAACGCCCGTCGTACAAGGCCGAAGTCAGCGTTCCCTGGCAAACCCGTTTTGTCCGCGGATATGTAAATGCTTCAATTCTCGATGCGACCTCGGTCGTGGCACGACCAGAGGCTCTAGGTCGATTCGTCCCGGGTATGGCGACCTACATGGGTTGGGATGACATATATGACTATTTCGACCTGCAGAAGCAGACGGCGGGAGTAGATTTTGTACCTATAGGATTCCCCGTGCTGCTTTCTGTCAGCTTCAGCCGCGAAAAGCACCGATCACTCAAGAGGCTCAGCGACTTCGACGGGTGGTTGTTCCAGAACGATCAGCGGGAGAACCCCCCGGTTAAAAGAGGCATTTTGCGGTCAGTCATTGTTGGTGCTGAATTTGGAGACCGGGAAAGACTGTCGCTGGATCTTGCCTTCGAGCGGTCTCCGGGCCCCATCTGGGATTCCGATTTTGAGTTCCGGCGTTTCGAGGCCCGTGGCTCTTTGAAGCTGGAGACGTTTTACAAGAGCCGGAGCAGACCCAACTGGTTCAGGATCACGGCGATAGGAGGAACGAGTCAGGGCGCCCTTCCTCTTCAGCGCCAGTTTTCATTGTCCGGATCAGCCGGACCATTCGCAGAATTTGCCGGATTCAGAACTCTTTCGAGCAGTCGCTTTCTGGCCGATGAGCTGGCCGGGATATTTTGGACTCACGATTTCACGACCGCGTTGTTCGAAAAACTCGGTCTCTGGTGGCTCGCGGATAAAGGAATGGGAATACACTTCTTTGGCGGCCATGCTTTTTCGTCGAAGGTTGACCTGGGTGAGTTCGGCGGCCGACATCATGAGATCGGTGCCGGTATCTCGTATCCATTCGGCCTACCCTTCCGTGTCGACGTGGCGACAGGATCGGAAGGAGGTACGTTTTTCCGACTCGGACGGCCTCTCAGGTAGGTTTTTGGTCGTGCCAGTAGGTTTTTGTGAGGGGTGTGACAAAATGATGTCACACCCCTCACTGTATTATTGAGTAGTCGATAATCAATCTATCCAGAGCGAGCAAATGGTACAGGTCAGCGCATATCCAACAATCGAGTGGATCCGGAATCAGAAAGTGGATCGGGGGCCCGTTCGCCGCGTGTTGAGCAGCCATTCCGGAGTGCTTCGTCAAAAAGCAACGTCAGTGATGGATCTGTTGCAGCAGGAGTTGGGGCCCATCCTGCAGCGGGATGTTTACCTGGAACGAAGCGTGTGGATCGCAACTCCGGACGGAGAACTTGAAGCAGCCCTGATTCTGGAGAAAGATGGAGAAAAGATTGCGCTGCGTACATCAGGGAGGTATGGACGACCCGAAGCAGGACAGGACGCATTGGTCCTTGTCTACGGAGGGTTCACCGCGCTGCATCGAATGACGATATCTGGCTCCAGAACTCCTGCCGGTTTGGATCAAATTGTGTCAGATCTGACTTATGCGTTGATGTGCGAGTACCCGGGCTGGTTTTCCAACTATGGCAAATTGGCGGCTGGCAGAAAGGCGTCGGACGAGATGATCGTTGAGGCTTCATCGAATCGAAGCCGCCGATTGCAAACACCGCTGCTCAGCTTGGAAAGAATGCGGCTGTGCGTTGCATCAGACTGGGTAGCTCCTTTCGAAAATACGCTTCGCGGCCGGTCAGACTTTTTAGCTAAAGGAGCCTAACGTTTGATCAGAGTGGTTTCGGTCCTTCGTCCGGTCCATTCAAGTTCTGAGTCTGATACCGAGTCCTGAACTGACGTCTGTCCCAAGTCAACTTTCGACGACGATATCCCGAGGTTCATATAGTATTGCATTACCGCTTCTGCTCGTCGTTGGGCAAGTTCATCGGCATTTTGTTCGGAGCTCAGGGCGAAGCCGGTGATACTCAGAATTCTGTCCGGACAGGTGGCGGCGGCAGAAAAATTGTCGCGCAGCAGCTGTCTCATCTCCAGCGAAAGGTCGGACGAACTCGCGCCGAAATAGACACTCGTTAACGAAGGAAACGCCGAACAGACATCCGTCTTTACTGTCGTTTCGCGTTGTGCAGAATCAGAATACTCGTCGTTTGTCGCGGTCAGAACCACCTGATAAGCCCCGGGGTCTTCGAAGACGTGGCTCGTTTCGCATTCATTGGCAACACTCCCATCTCCAAAGTCCCAGAAACACTCGACGGGGTTTCCCCTGATGACGGGTCGGTATTCGACTGCCGATCCGGTTACCGGTGACATTGGAGTCTGTGTCACAACCGTTATTGAAATCGGCTCCAGCCGTCGCTCAACGCTGACCGTGGTCACGATATCGACTGCCTGCCTGGAATTTTCGACCCGGGCCGAAATCTCATATTCGCCAGCACCCGCGAAGGCATGACGCACCGCATATCCGTTCATCTGAGTACCGTCACTGAAGGTCCACGTGACCGAGTAGTCAACGGGATCCAGCGAGGTGCCAATACTGAATTCGCCTTCTTCGCCGGCTTTCAGAAAACCCGGACCGGATATCACGACCGTGCCCAATCTTGGAGGACGTTTTCTGAGATGGTACCTCAGCCCCAAGCTGAAATTGGTCAGGACGTCGGGAGAACGTCCTGGTCCGGCAAGGTCCAGAACCTGATTAGGTGAGACGAACTGCTGGCGAATTTGGGTAAAAACATTAAAACGGCCAATTGGTCTGGATATCCCGAGCCCGAGAAAAGCTGCTTTTCCAGATTTGGTCTTACCATTGATCGTGCCGTGTGCGCGGCCCAGCCCCGCTCCGATCCAGGGTTCATATTGGCCAAATGCCAGCATCCGATATCTGGCTTCGATTACAAATGAGGATCGTGACTCTTCTGTTCTGGACGCGATGATGTGATTCAGCTTGTCCTTGTTTCGACTGATGCTCGGGTAGGTTCCTGCCGAGAAACTGCCTACCAGATCGATCGACTGCATGAGGCGATATCCCGCCCCAACGTGCAGGCCAGCTCCAAAGCTGTCGCGCAACCAGTAGACTCCTGATACCCCTCCCTGGGGGCCTCTCTCGCCTGTGTATGTTCCAGCGCCGAATCCTGCTTCCACAAAAACACGCCTGGGCGTGCTCTGCGAAAAGGCGTCTGATGCGTCGCCCGCGACCATGAATATGGCGGCGACAAATAAGAAGAGAGCTCTGGTCATGGGCTTCCGATCGGTGAGTGTCTAAAATCGTGAAGCTCTCTGCTTTTACAAAATTCTGTGGACTAAAAATCGACTGAAAATGGTGCGGCGGTCCCGTTCCGAAGAACGGGACCGCCGCGCGTCCGGGCTCATCCGATGAAAGCGTGCCCGGCTGAGGGCGGACTACTCGTCCGCTGACTCAGGTTCGTCTTCCGACTCTGCTGATTCTGAGGCTTTGCTCAGCATACCAGCAATATCAACCCCGGTCGATGCTTTCAGGCTTTCCAGCAGTGCAGGTGTGGAGCCAGCGATCTGACTGAAAACAGCAGGAACACCTGTTCCCGGGCCTCCTTGGCCACTGTCGACTACGGTAAGCTTGTCGATTTTCAAATTGTCTACCGTTTTGATGACTTCTTTCAAAATGTCAGGCAGCATCTGGATCAGGAATAGCCGTTCAGCATCCGAACCAGCTTCCTTCCATAGTTCCAGCTTCCGGGCCAGGACATTGACTTCAGCCTGACCATCTTCGAAGATGCGCGCCGCGTTTCCTTTTGCGACTTCCTCTTTGGCCTGACGCGCTGCCTCAGCAGCGACGATGACTTCCGCTCTCTGTCTTTTCTCCGAAAGGAGGATTTCCTGAGAGGCAAGCTCCTGTTCAGCGACGGCTTCTGCCACTCTGGCGGCCACTTCAATCTTGGCTTCTTCTGCCTCAGCTTTCGCAGCCAACTGAGCTCTCAAAATCCGGACGTCATTCTGCGCGCGGGTAATCTCCAGGTCGGCCGCCGCTTCTGCCAGTTTTGCCTGTTCGCGTTTTTCAGCTTCCACTACCTCGGCAGCAGCGATGATGTTGGCCGTACTCTGACGACCGATGGCATCGAGATATCCTCTGTCGTCTTCAACGCTCTGAATTTTCAGGGTGTCGAGCTGCAGGCCCAGTGCGGACAAGTCGTTGTCGGCCTCATCGAGAAGTTCTTTGGCAAACTTTAAGCGGTCTTCGTTCACTTCTTCCGGGGTTAGCGATGCCACCACGCCTCTCAGATTTCCCTCGAGAGTCTCTTTCGCAATCGTTTGGACGGAGTCGAGTGACTTGCCCAGAAGTCGCTCCACCGCGTTATTCAACTCGTGTTCTCCCGAAGAAATCTTAACGTTGGCGATGGCCCGCACAACCAGGGGAATACCACCTTTTGAGTACGCGTTCGACACAGTCAAGTCGATGGGGATCGTATTGAGTTCCAAACGATCCACTTGTTCGATGATCGGGATTCGAAATCCACGTCCACCCTGGATCACGCGGTAACCCACTTTGGATCCGTCGGAGAGAAGTCTGTTTCGACCTGAGAATATCAGAACCTCATTGGGCTGGCAGATCTTCAAGTTCGCCCGGATTATCCCGAGCACCGATAGTATGCCGAGAATCAGAATGGCGGGTATGACTAATAATTCCATGGTGCTTCTCCTGTCTGATGGGAAACCGGCAAACAAGCCGATTGAGTGTAGTTAACGGTGTTAAGGTTGGATGGGTTTTTTGCTTGTGCTTCTATATAGTGTTTGAATTGGGATTAAGTGATGTTGAGCCGCCGTCTTGGGCCGGAAAACTCAGTCTGGTCGGACAACCTCAGCTATTCGGCCGTCCATTCGAATGACCACAACCTGGTCACCCGGTCTTACGGCCTCGGCTTCACCTGATTCAAACAGGCGGGCAGTGACCTGCATTTTTTTCCCACCGGCCTTCAGCAGAATCTTGCCGTTTTCGTCACCCTCGAAAGGGAGTAGGACCTTGGCAGTTCGGCCTTTCATATCTGAATCGGAGACCTGGCTGGACACCTGCTCATAGGCAAATTTTTTGATGATCCAGTTTCCACCGAGGCCAACTAGGAGTCCGGTCACCGTAGACAGGGAGGCCACGAGGGGTTCGCCGGTTCCGAACATCGTCAGAAGTACTCCGGTTAATCCGAAGAAGGCGGCGAAAAGAAACAGGGCCCTGATACTGAGCAGGTCTACGAAGTCAGGACCACTGTCGACGTCAATGGAAAGGTCGGAATCAAAATCGGCGTCAGAATCGAAATCCATGTCGTGATCAAAGTCCACGTCATGATCGAAATCATGATCGAAATCGGTTTCCGAATCGTGCTCTCCAGCTCCAAATATGGAGAGCAAAACGAAAAATCCACCGACGATCAAGCTGATGAGATAAATCGAATCCATGGGCGTCCTCCGTGAATACTCAAATAACTACGACAGGGGCCTCAAAATGTTGCGTTGTCGTTCGTTGTAACCTTAATATATGTGGTTCCATCGTCCGTTAAATGAAATAAAATCCAGTATTTCGTAAATAAAACTTAATAATTAAGTATTTTTAGTATACACCGAGCCCGGCGAATTGGTATTGTTATTCGATTCGGACTCCATTTTGCCTGTTCCGGGAGGCACCCTGGTCCTAATTTTTCTTCCATGCGAAACGCCAGTATCATACTACTCACCATTGCCGGAATATTGCAGGCGGGTTGTTCTTCCGCATCATCGTCCGGCTCAGATGAACGGATCTCGATTCTGCAGGACGGTGTGAATCGATTTGTGTACCTGCACATTCCCGATGGATACTCAGCGGACGTTTCGTATCCACTGCTTCTCGTCTTTCATGGATCGGGTGATTCAGGAGCTGCATTTCAGCAGCATTCGGGGATTGACAAAAAGGCAGACCAGCAAGGATTTATCGTCGCGTATCCGTCCTCGAGAGGGAGCAATTGGGCTGAAGGATGCGACTGCACCCAGGCAGACATAGACGGTGTGGATGACGTTGGGTTGGTGGACGAGATTATCGACATCATAGACGACGACTACAGCCTGAACCGGGATCGTGTCTTTGCCGCAGGATATTCTCAGGGCGCGTTTTTCACGCAGCGACTCGCCTGCGAACGTAGCTCAACATTCAAAGGAGTAGCATCGATATCTGGTATGATGTCCTCGCCCATGGCCTCAAGCTGCCAGCCGGAAGTCGGACTGGATGTGCTGCTGATGCACGGAACGGATGACGGGTCCGTACCGATAACCGGATTTCAGTCGGGCGGTTATCAGTCGCTGAGTTCCTACGAAACGATGCTGTTCTGGCGGGAGGCAAATGACTGTCCTCTGGGTCTCGAACGACAGACATATGACGACACCGACCTGTCCAGAGATGTCCGAAGTATCGGTCAGTGCCGAGATAATTCCCAGGTCCGAATGGATGAGATTCTGGAAGGAAGACACCAGTGGTATGACTTCATTCCCGGAGAGATAGTCGAGTTTTTCGGTCTGTAACCAGGTCCTAAAGGAGGATTGGAAGCCAACTTTCGGCCACCCAGAATCCCAGGAAGGTACCAACGGCGTATCCCAACGAGCCGATCAGGATTGACGGAAGAACAAGATCCTCCCTTCCCAGACTCCTGGCCAGGGCCAGAGCCGAGGTCCCACCGCCAACATTCGCCTGGGATGCAATCGAAGCCACGACGGGGTTGATTTTCAGCGCCCATGCCATTGAGTACACCAATAGGCCGTGGACCAGGACAGCAACCGTCGTGAAGGTCAACAGGGACACTCCAAGACTACCCAGTTCCCCCATGGCGCCAATGTCACAGTAAGCTCCGATTACGCAGAGGAACAGATAGACTGCGAACATTCCCATGACCTTTAAGCCCGGCAATCTGGAAAGGCTCGGAATCTGGGCCAGAATCAGGGCGATAATCGTGAGGAATATCGCGGAAGGGACAGCTGGAAATACCATGGCTACCCGGTTGGAAAGCCAGACCGCTCCAAGTCCAAGCGCAAGAACAACTCCGAGGTCGATCGGGTGAATCGTCTCAGTATCCTCTTGTTCACCTGTCTTGACCTCGCCGATAAAATCTGCGATTTCCTGACCCGGCTTTCTGGGCCACATATGAGAAAGAGCTCTGGGCACTGCAAGCGTGACGATCATCCAAATGGTCGTCACGATGTTGTCTACGACGATGGAGCCGCCGTACAGAACGCCTTCTGTCATCACTTCGTAGTGAAGACCGAGGGCATTGAAATTGACACTTCCACCGGTATAGGTACCAACAAACATCCCTCCGATCGCGTGATACAGTGGACCGATCGTTTCGGGACCATTGATGACCCACATGCCCACGAATACGCCGATAGCAGTGGCCAACGAACCGAACAGATACAGAAGAATAATCGGCCACCCGGCCTTCATGATGTGTTTCAGGTTGACCGGCAGGAGAAGCCAGAAGATGGCCAGCGGTGCCACGGTCGAAAAAATGAAGTCGTACGCTTCAACGGGTCCGCCGTCTGAAGATCCTGTCGGGAGCAAGCCGATATTTGCAACAAGGGCGGTGACCAGAATGACGAGCAATGCCGTCCCGAAATGCTTCAAAAACGTCTTCCGTACGAGCAGTTCCGTCAGGAATATGATGGCGCTCAGAAAGCCTATGATGTATAGAGAATCGGTCATGTCTGGGTAGTAGGGACCTATTTGAACGCCACACGTTGAAGCACTCGCTACTCGAGCAGCACCGGAGTATCGACAAATCACTGGCCAACACCAAACCTTTTGGTTCTAATGCTCAGCCCACAGGAAAGAGCGAGATACAGCAGGCATCTTCTTCTCCCACAGGTGGGGGAGGAGGGGCAACTGAAATTGAAAAGATCGTCCGTTTTGGTGGTCGGGGCAGGAGGTCTTGGATCTCCTGTTCTGATGTACCTCGCGGCAGCAGGTGTTGGCCGGATCGGTATCGTGGATTTCGATGAGGTTGCAGAAAGCAATCTTCACCGTCAAGTTCTGTACGGGTCCTCTGACGTGGGATCCTCCAAGCTGGAAGTAGCATCCAGGAAACTCGAAGAGATTAATCCACACGTGGAAGTTGTGCTCCATCCCGTTCGGCTCGACAGAACAAATGCGATGGAGATCATCGGCGCCTATGACGTGGTCGCAGATGGTACAGATAACTTCGCCACCCGGTACCTGGTCAACGACGCCTGTGTTCTGACCGGCACGCCGAACGCATTCGCTTCAATTTATCGATTCGATGGGCAAGTATCCGTGTTTGCGGCGGAAGACGGTCCCTGCTATCGCTGTCTTTTCCCTGAGCCTCCGCCGGCAGGATCTGTTCCGTCTTGCGCAGAAGGAGGAGTGCTCGGCGTACTGCCGGGAATTCTTGGGACCCTTCAGGCGGCAGAGGCCATAAAGTTGATTACGGGCATCGGTGAACCCCTCATCGGTCGCGTTTTGATGGTCGATGTGATGAGCATGGATTTCAAACGACTTTCATTCGGCAAGGATGTGGAATGTGCCGTTTGTGGAGAGCGTCCAACCGTCGATGAATTGGTCGACTATGAAGCGTTCTGTTCCGGGGTCCAAGAAAGTGGATCATCCGGGGTGGAAACGGCATTTTCGGACAGTTCGGAAAGTCCGCCACACCCAGACACCCAGCATTCTTCCGTGTTTTTCTCACCTGGAGTTCCCGAAATCGACGTTCACGAATTGCACGAAATGATGCAAGGCGAAGATGACTTTCTGCTTCTCGATGTCAGACGAGCCGAAGAGTTGACCATCGCCGACATCGGCGGGCAACTTCTGCCCATGAATGAGTTGCCGGAGAAAATAAGCTCCGTTGCTCCCGACAAGGCCCGAAAAATCGTCATGATGTGCCGATCCGGCGCGCGTTCGGCCCGCGCCGTTTTGTGGATGCGCGGACAGGGATACGACAACGTGTTCAATCTGGCCGGCGGTATCATTGCCTGGTCCCAAAAAATTGATTCATCCGTCGCCACCTACTGAGCAATATCCTCACCCTCCCTACATGAAACGAGTTCTATTTGCCCTGCTGATTCTTGCAGGTACCCTGTCCGATGTTGCTGCCCAGGATCCGATGCCACTGCAACGTATCGAAGGGACCATCAATCTGGATGGATTCGCTGACGAAGCAGCCTGGCAGTCTGTGGATGCCCTTCCACTTCAGATGTACGAGCCGATTCCCAAAGGAGAAATGACCGAGCGTACGGAGATACGTGTCGGGTACGATGACGATTACATGTATGTCTCAGGGAAATTGTATGACTCGGACCCTGAGAATATTCGAGCAAATACACTCTACCGGGATCGCTGGTCGGGCGATGATACGTTTGGCATCGTGCTGGATACATTCAACGACAATGAAAACGCACTTTGGTTTTTCGTTTCGCCAACTGGAGTTCGATTCGACATGGCGATTTCAAGAGATGCCAACGGGCATTTTGGAGGGTCCTCGTTCGGAGGAGGCGCAGTCAACCAATCCTGGAATACCTATTGGGATGTTGAAACCCAACGCACCGAGGACGGATGGTTCGCCGAAATGCGCATCCCCTACTCGAGCCTGAGTTTTCAGGAGATCGATGGGAAGGTGGAGATGGGAATGACAGTTTACCGCTTTATCGCTCGAAAGGGTGAGAGACATGTCTACCCCTGGATCCCGGCCAACTGGAGCCTTGGCTATGCAAAACCCTCGCAGGCCAGAAAGGTCACGATGGAGGGAATTCAGAGTAAGAAGCCGCTCTACATTACTCCGTATGTGACGGGCGGAAGTACGGGAGTGAATTCCCTGAATGATGCAGGTAGCGCGTACCAATTTGACAGCGAACTGACGCGTCAGGCGGGTCTCGACTTGAAATATGCCCTGAACAGTAATCTGACGCTGGACGCAACCGTTAACACAGATTTTGCACAGGTTGAGGCCGATGACCAGCAAGTCAATCTTTCACGTTTCTCGCTGTTCTTCCCCGAAAAAAGACAGTTTTTTCAGGAGAGATCCGGGCTGTTTGAGTTTTCGACCGGACGAAGGGATCGCCTCTTCCACAGCCGCCAGATTGGTATTAACGATGGTGAAACCGTTCGGATTCTGGGAGGAGGGCGACTGGTGGGTAAAATCGGGGCCTGGGACGTCGGAGTAATCAATATGCAGACGGAATCCGTTGGCGATTCACCCTCCGAAAACTTCGGTGTAGTCCGTTTTCGAAGACAGGTGGTCAACGATCAGTCGTATGCCGGGATTCTGGCGACCAGCAGGTTGGGCGACGATGGCTCGAACAATTTCGCGTATGGCGCGGATGGCAGTTTCAAAGTGGGAGAAGATGATTACCTGGATCTGAAATGGGCCCAGACCTTTGAGGATGACATCATCGATGAAAGTGGATTCAATTTCACGGACGCAGCCTATGCATCCGTCAATTTGCAACGCCGCGGCGACATTGGATTTTCCTTTCGGTCGGGATTGTCCTACTCAGGTAGTGAATACGATCCTGGAATCGGATTTGTCCAGCGAAATGATGTGACCCAGCTCTCTTATGATTTCCAATACGGTTGGTTGGCGCCGGAGGAGGCCAAACTGCGCACACATGACGGATCGCACTATGGCAATGTGTACTTCCGCAATGAAGACGGAAGCGTCGAATCGATCAGGGCGGGAACGAGTTACGACTGGGATTTTAAATCGAGTGCCAGCGCTCGGATGAGTCTCAATTACATTGTCGAAGACCTGACGGACGAGCTTAGTTTTCCTGACGATACGACCGTCCCGGTGGGAAGGCATGAGTTTGTGGAGTGGCAGGGAAATTACAGTCTTCCAGACGGTGGGTTGATCCGGGGACGGACAGAATTGAGGGCCGGCTCCTTCTATGATGGCACCCGCTACGGTGTCCAGTTCAGCCCAACCTGGAATGTGAGTAGATTTCTGGAACTGTCGGGCAGCTACCAGTACACACGACTCGAATTCAACAAGCGGGATCAGACGGCGAACATTCATCAGGTGGGAATTCGGTCACAGATTGGCCTGAATACCAAACTGTCCCTGAATTCCTTCCTGCAGTACAACACTTCTTCGAAGCTCGTCGCTTCAAATGTTCGATTCCGTTACAATGTGGCCGAAGGAAATGACCTCTGGATTGTGTACACCGAAAACCTGAATGCGGACCGATTCCGCGATACGCCTGCCCTGCCGGTATCGAACAACCGGACGGTGCTTCTGAAGTACACGTACACGTTTCTGAAGTAAACGCGGCCGATCAGGACTTTTTTCTGACCATTTTGGGCATGTCGATCGGAAGAATGGCTCCTTCTGAAATGACGTCGATGATGCTTGCGTCGCTGAAGTCCACCCCTGACAGGTCTGATCCGGTGAGAATGGTCTCTCGCAGGTGAGCGTTGGCGAGGCAGGCACCCTTGAGAATGGCATTGAACAGAATGGCTTCGGAAAGCCTGGTTCGGGTCATATTGGCTCCACTCAAATCTGCAAAGGTCATCGTCGCGAAGCTCATGTCCACTCCCTGGAAGCACGCTTTTCGAGCAGTGGCCCGGTTGAGATCAGCGCCCGTAAGATTGGCTCCGGTAAGATCTGCCCCATCTAGATTCGCTTCCTCCAATTCGGCAACGGTCAAGAGCGTCGCTTTCAGATTGGCCCCGGAAAAATTGATCTTTTGCAGGAATCGCCCTGTCAAGTCGTGAGTGCTCAGGTCCGGAATGATATCCGGACTTCTCTCCCGCCAGTCGTTCCAGGCGGGAACGCCCTGGTCAAGGATGTCGATGTGTTCAGCGTTGGCCACTGGCAGATTCTCGAAAACGATTCGTTTACAATAGCAAAGAAGAGTGATAATTGCTCAGTCTGCATGGGGACTCTATTTGCAAAAAAAGGGCAATCGGAATTGACATATTGGTGTGCAACTCGGTTCTTGCCATGGTGTAAACACTTGCGTAGACAGATCGACACCAAATCCCACGCATGATTTTATCCGCTCTCATACTGATGACCCTGTTGGCCTACCGGCTGGGTGTGTTCGACGAATTCATCGAACACCGGAAACTGCAGTTGATGGATCATGAGATTCTTCTCGAGATTGACGAAGTGACATGGGAAGATCGCCAGAAGCAATTCAGAGCGACACATCCCCGCCTGGCAAATCGTGCGTACGCATCGCTGGGCAGACGCCGTTGAACAGCGAAGGTCGGGATATTCAGGCAGCGGGCCCGAAAAAGTGGTGATTGAGACCAATTTTTCCTGAACTGTAACCAGGACGCTATATTGCAGTACGATATAGCTCAACAGACACAGTTCCCATGTTCTCAAAAAACCTCGTCGCAGCCTCTCTCCAACCCATTGTTCTGACTATTCTGAGTCGGGGCGAAGCCTATGGCTATGAAATCATGCAGCGGGCTCTGGACCTGTCCGATGGCCAACTCAAATGGACTGCAGGTACGCTGTATCCGCTCATGCATCGTCTGGAAACGAAAGGATTCATTGTATCGCTGTGGCGACCCTCTGAGTCTGGTCCGAGGCGGAAGTATTATCGACTGACCCGGAAAGGGGAGACTGCTCTCGCGGCAGACAAGAAAGAATGGCTGGACATCCACTCCATTCTGATGAAGTTGTGGGGACCAGAACTGGCCATGACCTGATGTTCAATCTGGATGCTGCCATATCGACCTGGAGACGTAGTCTCGAGCACAATCGCATCTTCCTGCAGGAAGATATCGAAGAACTCGAGCGTCACATTCGTGACCATGTTCAATTCGGAGTTGAACAGGGACTCGATGAGAAAGAAGCGTATCGCAATGCGCTCCGGGAAGTGGGAGATCCATTGGGAATGGAAGACGAATACAAAAAGGTGTTCTGGGAAAAGGTGGCGTCTCGTCAAGGACTGTTCAAAGAGTTAATCTGGGAGTTGAAAATGTTTGCCGGTTATATACGAATTGCCATCAGAAATCTGTGGCGAAACAAGGGCTACACGTCCATAAATATTCTCGGTCTGTCAGCAGGCCTGGCCTGTTTCCTCGTCATTCTTCTCTTCGTAAGGGACGAGATGAGTTTTGATCAGCACAACGACAACGCGGACAGGATTGTGCGCGTCCTCTACGGCGAACGCCAGGTCGTTACGCCAACGGCCGTCGGACCATCGTTGTCTCGCGAATTTCCCGAAGTTGAAGCCTTCGCCCGCATATATCCTTACGGGATGTATCGACCAACCTCGGTGCGAAAGGACTCGCGCATGTTCGAAGAATCCGGCTTCTTCTATGCTGATTCGACCGTGTTCGATGTCTTCACATTTGAGGTAATCGCGGGTGATCCGTCAATCGCCCTGAATCGACCCGGTACGGTCGTCTTGACGGAATCGAGCGCGATCAAATACTTCGGCAACGAGAATCCAATGGGGCAGACCTTGTCCGTTGGGTCTGGATCCGAATTCGAGGTGACTCTGGTCATCCGGGATTTGCCGCTGACTTCGCACCTGCAATTTGATTTCCTGGCCTCCTTTGCATCGACGAGTTGGGCTACGCGGGAAATCTGGAATTCCGCCAACTTTTACACCTATTTGCTGCTGGAGCGCTCTGCTACGCTCGACAACGTCAAAGCAAAAATGGACGTGTTGGTGAATGAGCGACGTGCCCAGTCGGGTGGAGCTATTCCGGAGAGCTTTGAGTTGAATCTGCAGAAGCTGACCGACATCAGGCTGATTCATGAAGGGCGAATGGTGTTCGTCTATATGTTTTCGGCGATCGGGCTTCTGATTTTGCTGGTGGCTTGCGCGAACTACACGAATCTGGCGACCGCGCGCGCGGCACGCCGCGCGCGCGAAGTGGGTATCCGCAAACTTTCCGGTGCTCACAGAGGTCAACTCTCCCGTCAGTTTTTTGGTGAGTCTGCTCTTCTGGTCTTCTTTGCGATGGCAATTGCTGCACTTCTTGTCTCGCTTGCCATCAAACCATTTAACGATCTGTCCGGAAAGGCTGTATTGTTCGAGCCACTGTCGGATCCGCTTATTTTGCCGGTACTGTTCGGACTTGGAATCCTGATCAGTCTTATCGCCGGTAGTTATCCGGCGCTGATGCTGGCCTCATTCGAACCAGCACGCGTGTTGAAAAACTCGTCCCGGACCGGTTCAGGCGGGTTTGGGTTCAGAAGAATTCTCGTGGTGTTTCAATTCTCGGTGACGGTATTCCTTCTCGCGGGCATGATGATTGTCCGTTTTCAGCTGGTGCATCTTCAAGACAAAGAGCTCGGCTTTGACAAGGAGAACGTCCTTGTCCTGACGATTTCCGACTCTCAACTGAGGGATTCTTATCAGCGCCTCAAGGCGGCCTTTCTTCAGCTACCCGAAGTCACTGATGCGTCGGCGGTGCACAGCATCCCGGGCTATCAGTTTTCCGGATATGGAATGAAAATCGAGGGTCAGGATCTGGAAGCCGATGATGCCAACGGTGCCATCCTCGTATCCGGAATCCCTGCCGATCAAGATGTGTCGACGACACTGGGGCTGAATATTATCGCAGGTAATGGATTCGCCGACGATCCGGGATACGAGGCCAGCAACGGCAGCTACAGGTATCTGGTGAACGAGTCGCTGATCGATGAAATAGAATGGGACGCCGAAGAAGCGATCGGACGCCGAATCAACTTGATGTCAAATCGCGTCGGTCAAATCGTGGGCGTCTACAAGGATTACCACTATCAGTCGCTGCACAACGACATCGGTCCTCAGGCATTGTTCATCGAACCTGGACAGTTCAGTTTCTTGATGTTAAAAACGAGCGGCGCAAGTATTTCGGCGACGATGGCTGGAATCGAAACCATTTGGAAAGACATGGCGCCGGGTCGCGCGTTCGTGTTCAAATTTCTTGACGATGAGTTCGATGCCCTCTATCGCAGCGATCGACAGATCGGTACGATAGTGTCCATTTTTTCCATTTTGGCCGTCTTCATCGCGTGTCTGGGATTGCTGGGCCTTGCCTCCTATTCAGCCGAGCAACGCACGAAAGAGATCGGCATCCGGAAGGCAATGGGGGCCAATGTCGGTCAGATATTCGTCTTGATGACGTCCGAACTTGCCCAGTTGGTCATCATTTCGGTTGCCATATCGGTACCATTTGCATGGTATATCATGTCGCGATGGTTGGACAACTTCGCCTACAGAATCGATCTCGCCTGGTGGATCTTCGCCCTTGCTGGATTGACCGCATTGGCGCTGGCTGTCATCACGGTCACGTACCAGTCGGTGAAAGCCGCCATGGCGGATCCCATCGAGAGTCTTCGTTACGAATAGATTATTGCCCCGACAGTCCGGCCCTGAGGACGGGCTCCTGTTTGACGACGTGACTTCCGCCTGCAATGGCAAAGACGCGTTCACCTCTAGCCGTCAATTCCAGTATGATAGCCGCGGCATGTCGGTCACGCACCTGATTGACCAGAGCGGAAAGTTGTTGAAGCCGGGTCCCGTCATCATTTGGCCAGACAGCACTGGATGGCAGGGTGCGCCAGTCTCGTTCGTCGAAGAACTGAGATGTCCAAACAGCATCCATTTCTTCAATCGATGAAACACTTCGATCCAAACCGGTTCGGGCTCCACGTTTTTTAAGAAGGTGAAGGGCCAGGTCTTCAAGTTTTTCGGGTCTTACTTCATCGCCCCGTTCGGACAGGTAAACACGGAGCGTATAGAAGAGTGTCGCTTCTTCACGTGAAAACGTCTCCAGAACAAGAGATACTTCATCCTCCCAGGTAGGCTCAAGCGTCCATACTGGTATTCCGGCTTCCTCGGCCAGATGGATAACCTGTCCGAACTCTCCCAGGAATTTGATTTTCTGCTTTCTTCCCGGAAGGTGAAAACCGCCCGTATTCTCGGTGACAGCTACTGTCGGTCTGAACTCGGTGAATCTGGTTTCAATATCGGCGATCTGGGGATCGTCGGCATCATTGGTGTGCCATGA
>CAZEHJ010000032.1:0-27906 GCA_964512485.1 uncultured Rhodothermales bacterium
ATGCCCTGTTGCCTTCGCGGCGACAGGGCATTTTTTGTATCTGATTTTAAGTCGGGTTATGCCGAATTTCGGCTGGCGTTGATGTTACCGTAGAGAGAGCGGGTTACCATTTTTTCGTACACGCCTCGGCGGGAGTCGTCCGCTTCGATCTTCATGAGGGCATACTGTTGGATGAGCAATAGGGGTATCACCAGGTTTTCCCGGATCTGGATTGATGCCAAAGCAACCGGCTCTTCCTGCATGAGCCTGTCATATCCTGATACCTCCAAAAGCATGCGTACCGAGCGTTCGTATTCATCGTGCAGCAGATTCCAGAACTCTCTGAATTCAGGATCGTCGGCCATGTAGGCGGTAAGCTCAAACCTGCATTTTGAAAGAGACATCATACTGTTGAGCATCAGCGTCCGGAAGAAGGGGACCTCTCGGAAAAGTGATTTGAGTTCGAGGAGACGACCGGAATCTGCAATCTTCTGAAACGCCGATCCAATTCCGTAGTAGCCGGGTACATTTTGCTTGAGCTGACTCCACGAACCAACAAAAGGGATGGCTCGAAGGTCGTCCAACGAGAGGGACTTATCAGAACTTCGAGACGCCGGGCGGCTGCCTATACGAGCGCGAGTGTAGAATGGCAGTGTACTTCGGTTTTCCAAATAGGGAATAAAAGAAGCATGTTTTTTGAGCGCGTCATAGCAGGAAAAACTGAGTTCAGCCAGTTCATCCATCAGCGCCCGCTGTGCCGAATCGATCGTGTGATCTGCTCCAAATAAGTGTCGGTGCAGGCCGGCAGCGATCAACTGTTCGCAATTGTATCGAAAATGTGCATTCGTACCATACTTGCTCGAAATCATCTGCCCCTGGATCGTCAATTCAATAGCGTGGTTCGCCACGTCAGAACCCTGTGAGGCATAAAAACGGTGCGTTTTCCCACCGCCACGGGCAGGTGGGCCGCCACGGCCGTCAAAGAAGACAGCATCCACGTCATGCGCTCGACAGGCTGTTGTCAGAGCTTCTTTTGCCTTTTGAATCATCCAATTGGCCTGGAAATATCCACCGTCCTTCGTTCCATCCGAAAAACCCAGCATGAGAGTTTGGCGGTTCTTCCTGCTCGACACATGCCGGCGATAGGTTGGTTCGCCAAACAATCGGGTGACAATACCCGGGGCGTTTGACATTCCCGCCATCGATTCAAATAGCGGGATGATGTCAACAGTTACATCATCCAATTTCCAGACCCATCGAATCAGAGCGAAGACGAACAGGATGGACCATTCGTCTTCAGCGTGACTGATGACATATCGATTGCAGCCTTCTTCGCCGTTTCTCTCTTGAATTGCCCGAATTGTCGCAATCGTGCGAACTGTATCCCGAAGCAAGTCATCGGATAGTGCATCCTCATCTACATCAATATCCGTGCGCAACAGCGCGGCGGTCAAGTCGGCCTGCGACAGTTCTTCGAGACGCTCATCTATCAATCCTGCATGTTGCAGGATCTCGGTTACCAGCTGCAAATGAACCGCATGATTCTGCCGAATGTCGATTGTCGCGAAATGGGTGCGAAAGATTCGAAGTCGGTCTATAAATGCGTCTACATTTTCGACGTAAAGACCACTGTAATCGCTGAGCAATTGAGCCCGGACCTCCTGTAAAGGGCGGTGGAGTTCTTCAAACCTGACGATGCAATCGGGGTCGAACATCGCCTCGTAAAGACGTTCGCGCACCCCCGCTACCAATTCCTGGACACTGCGGAATGAGAGTTTCCTTTCCAGTTCCTTGATCTCACCGTAATAGCACTTCATGAGCGCCATTCTGAGCTCATTGGCAACCGTTTCGGTTGTCTTAGCTGTTACATACGGATTGCCATCCCGGTCGCCGCCAGGCCAGAATCCAAGTTTCAGAATGTCAGGATTGTCAAACTGGCCCCCGGGTGCGTGGATCTTGATGTCGGAATACAGATCACCGGCTGATTTGTAATAGACGTGTCGAAGGAAATGCAGGATATTCCTGGCTTCATCAATCGGTGTTGGAGACACGTCCGCAATCAGCGAAGTCAATCCGAGCTGGCGCAACGTCTGGTCGATGCCCGCGATGTCATTTTCTTCGATCGATGCGCGAAGCATATCGATAATCTGCAGAACTGACGGTGGGTAGAACTGGGTTGGATGAGCAGTAAAAACGATGCGGGAAGAAAACTTCGACATCATGTCAGCCAAATCATCCCGTGTGGCCGACTCTTCAGAGCCGAGGCCTTCGGGTTTCCGCCTTCCCAGATGCAGGGTTTCGCGCAAGGAAAGCTGATCATCTTCTTGATTGAGATCCGGAAATGAGGCGTCTTCCACGCTGTCAAACAGCACGACCTGCCGTTCTACGTATTGGATCACCCGGAACATGAAATCAATTTTGTCCTTTTCCGCCTCGATATCAGTGTGCTGGGCAAAGAATCCATCCAGAATGTCGACGGGGTCTTTTCCGCTCTCCAGGCCGCTCGCGCAGATATCAGCCATGAGCGGAATCAGCACGCCAATCCGTCTCACCTGCTGAAACGGCAGACTGAGGAAAAGGCTGTTGTAGACATTGAAGCGGTTAGCAACCAGCTTCTCAAACTCTTTCAGTCGAAGGTCGTGATTCATGTAGATTGAAGATACTGAGTGGCGAACGGTGCCACGGGAAACGCCTGCATCAATATAGGCCTCCACCCATGCCGGCTGAACAAACATGGGGGCAATTGGAGAATCCCGATGGATCGAAGCACCGTGTTTGCCGTAGGAAAGCGCGAATCAGTCCATCAACGATTTCCCTCCTGCACATGCGCGTATCTTTACTGCTGCTGATCTTTCTCATGCCTCAACTGTCTTCTGCACAGAAGTACAGTGGCGTATCAAATTCAATCAACGTCGATATTCCCAGACTCGACATGGATGTCGAGATTGATGGTGCGTTGTCTGATGAGGTGTGGAACCAGGCAGCTCGTTTGACTGACTTCTCTCAGTATCAGCCCGTAGATGGACGTCCGGCCTCGGATCCTACTGAGGTGTTAGTGTGGTACGCGCCCGACGCCATCTATTTCGGTATTCGTGCGACTGAGCTGCATGGCGATGTGGTCAGGGCCACGCAGGCCAATCGCGACAACATCACGAGTGAAGACCACATCCAGATTTTACTGGACACCAACAACGACAACCGGATCGGATATCTGTTTGGAGTCAATCCCCTGGGAGTACAGCAGGACGGAACGAGGAGTGATCAGTTTGGAGGCGGAGCGGGAGGAAGCTCGGCTACAGGTGGTGGCTCACGAGATATCAATCCTCTCGAAGGCAATGTCGATTTGAACCCCGACTACTCGTTCGAGTCGCAAGGAAGATTGACGGACTATGGATTTGAAGTCGAAATACGCATCCCATTCAAAAGTCTGAGATATCAGGCAGCCGACGTTCAGGATTGGGGGTTGCACGTTCTTCGAAAGGTTCAGCACTCAGGCTTCCAGGATACCTGGGCCCCGGCCATCAGGGCGAGCGCCAGTTTTCTGGGTCAATCAGGGAAACTGAAGGGACTGTACGACATGAATCGTGGGCTTGTGCTTGATGTTGCGCCCACAGTCACAAGTTCGTTCTCCGGTGCTGAAAATGACTCCGGGGATTGGGAATACGGCAATGACACCCAATTCAGTGGTGATGTGAAGTGGGGTATCCGGCAAAATCTGACGCTGAACGGTACCGTCAATCCTGATTTCTCACAGGTTGAGGCTGATGTGGGACAGGTAGTCTTGAACGAGCGTTTTGCACTCTTCTTCCCGGAGAAAAGGCCATTTTTTCTGGAAGGACTTGAGCTGTTCGACACTCCAGGCCAGATGATCTACACGCGGCGGATCGTTGCGCCAACTGCGGGAGCCAAAGTAGCCGGGAAGGTCGGCAAATTGAATGTGGCCACGATTCTTGCGGCTGACGACCAATCCTATTCCGCCTCTGGAAATGACGCACCTCTGTTTGGAGTCGCTCGACTGAGACGAGATCTCAGCGGCAACAATACAATCGGTGGCGTACTTACTGCACGGGAAGAGGGATCAAACTACTCCCGGCTTGCAGGTGTCGATGGCCGTATCTACCACAGTCAGAAATACTATCTGGAGATGCAACATGTCCAGTCCTGGACGGAGACGGGGTCTGGCTCTGAGAACGGTTCATATTCGGAAGTCTCATGGGATCGTACAGGCCGACGTGTCGGGTTCAATCAGGGAGTGAAGTTCGTGGCGCCTGAATTCAGGGCGGCTGCGGGTTTTGTCAATCGCACGGGTGTCATCGAAGCACATTCCTACGACAGGCTTTCTTTCTACGGCGAAGAGGGAGCGCTGCTCGAGACGATTGGTGGATTCGGAGGTGTAATCCGCCTGTGGGATTACGATGACACATCCAAGGGTGCGATTGAAGGGTTTGAATTCCTGTCTCCCTCGGCCACGCTCCGGGGTGGTTGGCGTCTGTCGGCCTCTCTCAATCGTTCATTCTTCTCCTATTCTCCAGCACAGTTTGGCAGTTACGACGTCATCGATCCTTCCAATCCAGCGTTCTCTGAGCATTTCGTTGTCCCCGAAAAAGAAACCAATCAGCTAAGTGGGTCGGTCGGGATCACCACGCCAACATTCCAGATGTTCACGCTCTCGCTTTCTGCATCAGGTGGTGACACACCCATCTTCGCGGAAGCGTCCGAGGGCACGAGCAGGGGATACAACGTCGTCCTCGATATGCGGCCGACGTCGTCAATTCGGGCTTCATTCCAAATGGCCTATTTCAGGCTCGATCGAAAGATTGACGATTCCAGATTTTCAGAGGAAATCATTCCACGCCTCAAGCTTGAGTACCAGCTGACTCCGGACATATTCTTCCGCGTAATCGGACAGTACGCAGCTCGCGAACGAACTGCCTTGCTGGACCGACGCGGACGCCCCATCCGGATCAATCAACAGTTGACACAGGATTCAGAAACCAACGACCTGCGCATGGACTGGCTGTTCAGCTACCGGCCCAATCCGGGCACGCTGGTTTATCTGGGTTACGGGTCTACCCTCGACGACGTCGGGCAAAAACGATTTGAGGACCTGCGGCGACGCGTGGATGGTTTCTTCCTGAAAGTCAGCTATCTATTCCGGGTTGACTGAGGGATTAACACTCGTCTGAAACGAAATCTATAACAGGGATACGCAATAATAGCAGCCCGAAGGCTGATCCGTACTTATCGTATTCTGGTTATTCGTATGAAGGTCCTCCCGCGTCTCGTCATTCTTGTTCTGGCTGTTTCACTGTCTGCCTGCACTTCCCCTGAAGACAGGGAGTCGAGCCCGTCTCTTGCTGAGGCCCAGGGCAGTGAGCAAACCAAGGTGGAACGGGCCAAAATGCCGGATTTCTCAAAGGAAACCCTGGATGGAGATATCCTGACGCAGGACGACCTTTCAGGAAAAGTCACGCTGGTCAATTTCTGGGCTACCTGGTGCGGACCATGCATCATTGAAACGCCCGAGTTGGTAGCTCTTCGCAACGAATGGGAAGACCGCGAATTCGAAATCATCGGGGTGTCAATGGATGAAGGCGGTTTGGATGTCGTCCAGGAGTTCGTGGATCGATTTGAGGTTCCATACCCAATCCTTCACGACCTGGGCCCGCTTGGAGAAGATTTCGGGGGCGTCTACGCGCTACCGACTACGTATATCGTGAACGCAGACGGCGAAATTCAGCATCGAATTATCGGCCAGTTTCGTGTAGATGATTTCAAATCCGAGTTGGAAAAGCTGCTTTCAGAGGCCTTATGAGGCGAGGGCATTCGAAACTGCCCCGTAAGACCAAGGGAATTCTGTAACAGGCGACTCATTCGCCCTACGGAAAGGGGCACTGTGATTCCCTCGTTTTCGAAAACAACAACAGGATTTATAGATGAAGAAGTTTCTCCCGCTGTTTCTGGCCACGGCCTTCATCTTCGCAGGGACCATGGTTCCGAGCGAAGCTGATTTGGTGACGGTTACAGGGACTCTAGTGGATACCAGGTGTTACGGCATGATGCCGGAAGCCAACATTGGCAACACGCACAAAATGATGAAAGGCGATAAAATGGTGGATGCTCCCAAGTGCGCGACGGCGTGCGCTGGTATGGGCATACCGGCCGGTATTGTTGAAGGTGGCAAAGCAGGAAACAAGACGTACGTTCTGATCACGCCCACCAGTCAGCTCAAAAAGCACATGGCGAAGGAAGCTCGCGTAACAGGTGAGATTGCTTATGAAGGTGCGATCATGCCGATGAAGATTGAAGTCAAGGAAGACGGAGAATGGAAAGACATAACGCCGAAGGCAATGATGTAATTCCGACCCGAGTTTTTGAACGGAAATGGGGATGCCTTTTAAGGCATCCCCATTTCTATGACTGCAAATCCTGTTGAAAAGGGTGATTCTGATGTCAGGACAAATGTATAAGGTTTATCTGATGCCTGTTTTGCTGGGTATCGTCTTGCTTTCAGCGTGTGGTGATGGTGCAAACAGAAGCGAAGTTTATGAACCGGTGAGCTATGCTGTCGGAGATACGGTTGACGTGGAAGGAAGTCTGATCGACAGCCAGTGTTTCACCATGAACAAGGCCAACTCGGGCATGGACCACCCGCACCCCGTCCCGACGAGTCAGACGGGTCCTGCCTGTGCGAGATACTGCGCGATCAACGGTATTCCCGTGGCAATAGCGCTGGACAGCCCCAACGCAGATGTCTGGATGTTGCTCTCCAATCCTCAGGTCCTGGCAGACTATATGGGCCAGCATGTCAAGGTTAGAGCAATCGTCCGGTCCAGAGGAGTTTTTATTCCCGAGAGAGTGGAGGCCCGTCTTTCAGACGGCAGTTGGACGTTTGTAATGTGATCCGGCGCGTAGTATGCGTTCAATCGGCATCGGGTCAACGGTTTTTGAGAGCGGTCACGGATACGTCTTGGCCATTGAAGTGCAGGGTGAAATCCACCTCATTTCCGATTTCGATACCTTCAAGCAAGCTTTCGTTCGAGAGGGGAAACGGCATTGTCATCGCCCCCATGAATCCTTCGATTTCCCGATGTTCGATCACAATGAACGTTTTTGAGGGAGTGATGTTTTTCACAATTCCCGTTCCTTCAAAGACTTGCACGGCTTCATCTTCAACTGCCTCCTCTTCCGAATTGTTTTCTGAGGTAGATATTTCGTTTGTGCTCGCGATCTCAACGGGAGCCCCTTTGTCCGGGTTATTCGCCTGACACCCCACCAGAAGCAATACGGCTGCCAGAAAGAGGAATTTTTCTGATCCTGAAATAAATGTCATCTGTTGAACCGAATGGCCATGTGAATATGTACCATTGGTTCTCCAACATGGCTGCTGCGTTACAGATCAAAACAAGTACAACCTCGTCTCAACGGGCAGCCTGAAAACAGGATTGCTGAAAAGCGGGGGCGGCCTGAAGGCCGCCCCCGCTTTTATTCTATTCGTATCTGAGCGTGTCAGCCGGGTTGATGTGTGCAGCTCGAACTGAGTGTACGCTCACCGTTCCGATCGCAATGACCAGGGCTCCCAATGCGGCCAAAATAAATATACCGGGCCCCATTTCGATCTGAAATGCGAAGGTCGAGAGCCATTTGGTCATTCCCCACCAGGCAAGGGGGGCTGCAGCCAGACTGGCGATCAACACCAGTGTTGCAAACTCGCGAGAAACCAGCGTGGCGATTCCATTTGTAGAGGCTCCCATCACTTTTCGGATTCCAATTTCCTTGGTTCTCCGAGTGACAGTAAGCAACGCGAGGCCAAACAGGCCCATGCAGGCTATCAAGATGGCGAGCAGAGCGGAGTATGTCAGAATGGTCTGCCACTGTTTTTCTGCCTGATACTGGGCGCCGATATCGTTGTCCAGGAACACGAAGTTGTATGGCTGACCTGGTCGAACCTTGGTCCAGGTCGTTTCAATCAGATCCAGTGCTGTGGAGATGCTTCCCGGCGCAACCTTGACGAGGATGGCCCCCATGTAGTTATAGTAGTCGGGGTGCATGTTCATGACGGCAGGCAGGACTTCCTGTCGCAGTGACTGGAAGTGGAAGTTTTCGACCACGCCGATGATCGTAGGATCTTCGTCGTAGATGAAGCTCAACCACCCTGTCAGCTTCTGGCCAACGGGATCTTCCATTTCAAATTCATCGACGAGCGCCTGATTCACGACGATAGAGCCCGTTAGATCTGCGAGGTAATCCCGCGAAAACCAACGACCCTCTGCCATCTCCATACCCATCAACTCCTGATAGTCGAAATCAACGCCGAAGTTGTATGCACTTCTTTGAATTCCACCAGCGTCCGCCCATCCGTTTCGGTCGCTACCGCGCGTAAACGAACTTCCAGTTTTGGCGACGTGGGTTATCTGCTGATATGGCAGCAATTCATTTCTGAATTGCTCCAGTACGCCATCGGCGTCGGCGCGGCTCACGCCGTTCGCCTGTACAGCAACAACGAAATCCTGATCATATCCCAGATCCTTGTCCATCATGAACTGAAGCTGCTGGGTCATAACACCAGTCGCGACGATCAATGCGATTGAAATCGTGTACTGAAGCACAACCAGAGCCTGCGTTAAGCGATTCTTTTGACCGCCGACCGCCTTGCCTTTCAGCACGCGGGCTGGCTGGAAGCGCGAAAGGATGACGGCAGGATAGGCGCCGGCCACGATCCCCACGAGTACGACGAGAGCGACCAGGCTCAACATGATGAGAGCTGGGGACAGCTGAGAAACGGACAGAGGAGCCCCTGAAAGAGATGCAAATGCTGGAAGAGCAGCTACTGTCAAGACCACGCCGATCATCAATGAAATGGAAGCCAGAACCGTAGATTCGCCGAAATATTGCTTCATCAATTGGACTCGATGAGCACCCAGCACTTTGCGGACTCCCACTTCCCGAGCGCGTCCCGAAGACTGTCCGACCGACAGGGTCATGAAATTGATACAGGCGATCAGGAGAATGAGAAGGCCGATCCCGGACAGGATGTAAGAATAGAGCGGGTTGAAGGCTGCAACTTCATAGGGCAGGAATACTGACATATCCATGTGCATGCCATTCATCGGTTGCAGGTAAAATCCGAAAGCATCGTCGCCTTCGGCGAGTCGATCTGCAGAGCGCAGGTTGTCGATGTAGGTCCCGAACGTCGCTTGAATGAATTCATCCGAGGCAACTTCAATATCGGTGCCGATAGCACCGTCCACGAGCTGAACATACGTGCTGACCCGGCCACCCCAGTTGTTTCCTCCGAGTCTGAGTCGTTCGTAGTTCTCAAATGAAATGGCGACATCAAAGGTTATCGAAGAGTTGACCGGGACGGTGTCCGCCACGCCAACGACTGTAAAATCATATGTATTCTCCGCACGAGTGATGGATATAACCTCTCCGATCAAGTCATTATACTCGTCTTCGGAGGCGTTGAACAGAGCCGTCGCCACCTGTGGAGTGATCACCATCTCGTCAGGCGCAAGAAGCACTCGGGAGGCGTCTCCCGAAAGCAGCGGAAAGGAGAACATGTTGAAAAAGTCGTTGTGGACTTCCGCCACCTGGAATCTGATGACCTCATCGCCCACTTCCAGATTCTGTCGACCGGTCACGTAGGTGGTCACACGTTCGATCTGGGAGAATGACGGTCTGAACGCTTCCGTGAATTCAGGCGTCATCATTGCCTGAATGCCGCGCGTGCCCTCATTATCGTAATAGTCGAAATACGTCCTGTATATCTGGTCCGAATTCTCATGAAAGCGATCGAAGCTCCACTGATGATAGACGAGCATCATGATGAGGGCGGTCGCAGCCATGCCGAGAGCCAGACCTGCTACATTTACTACCGTGTAAGTCTTGTTTCTTCGGAGTGCCCGCAGGGCAACGGTCAGATAATTTCTGAGCATCGGATTGATTCTGGATCGTTCTGGGAGAGGATCGTGTCACGATTTCGAGCCACAATCCGGGTGAATCGGGACTCCTGGGAGGGTACCTGATTCCTGTATGAAGTCTTCCGGGATATCATTTTGACAGTTCGAGCGAGGATCTGGTTTGCATCTTATCACGCTTTTCCGACATTTTTTGTGGTTTTTCGGTTGCGTTCAGGGAAGCAGCGCCCTCTTCTGAATACATGCACAACACCGTATTCTCATACTACGCACTCTCGCTCTTCCTCCTGGTGAATCTGTGGATTGTTCCTGTGAGAGGCTCTGAGGCCAAATCTTTCAACTCGCGGGAAGAATGTTCCTTTTTGCTGAAGCAGCAATCCACAATCACTCTCGGCGAAGGGACTCGAATCAGAAATGTCGGCCAGGTCGTGTTTCTCGGAAGGGACAGGATGGTCATCTCCGCCCTCGAAGGACCTGGTGTAGATGTGTTTTCGAGGGACGGCACATATCTGTGGTCAGTGGGCAATTCTTTCGAGGGACCCTTTGAAGTCGAAAATCCGGGCCCCATATCTGCCGAACCCTACTCACTTCATATCATTGATCAAGAATCGGATCGAATACTGAATCTGGACTATGATGGTGATATGACGGGGAGAATACCCTCCCGCGCAGGTCGCTGGGCAAGTTTCATCTCATCCCGCCACGGATTCATCGGGTACCGGGTGCGCCCCAACCGACAAGGGGTTCTTGAGCCCAGCGCAGACTCGGACATTCGCGTTCCGAACGTCTTTTCCGACATCCATTCACAAGCCATCTTCCTTGAGCACCCTTTTCTTCCACTTATGGCCGGAACAGTTCGGAGCTACTATTTCGCTTTTCCCGGAGATCCAGTCATATTCAAGGTTCACGCCGGCCGCATTCAGCGAAGTAATCACCTGCACGATTCTGAATTCAGAAAACCGGATTCGCCATACCGCTCGTTCTTTGCCGCAGAATTGGACCGCGTCGCGGGCGGCCTCAAGTCATACCTGGATGCGGTAAGCCGGGTCGTGGGAATTTTTGAAATGAATCAAGCGGTCGTTGCTGTGACATCGCACGACTGGAAGAACGACTCACTGTCCATGTCACTTTCCGTATTCAGCACGGGCTTGCGGTTTCGGGGTCTGGCCCGGTTTGCTCTCGGGTCAGCAGACAGATTGCGTCGCATTCCGGTCGGGCATCAAGGAAACAGTATTTATTTCGTTGAAGAAATCGTTGACTCAGCCGCTGGTGGTACTGGAGGCGTCACCTCGATTGATACAGCAGCCGGTACTCGATTGTTGGAATATCGACTTGAAGTCCGGGATCCGAAATCGGATGCATGTGCAAATCCGTGATTACCGATTGCCTGATCTCAAGATCGACCTGACAGAATCGACCAGCGGGATCTCAAGAATTCTCATCGCGGTGAGGGAGAATCCAGCAATCAAGATCAGTTCGGCCCACCACACCTGGAGTATTTCGATGCGATACCAGAGGGCGAACAGAATCGCTGTCAGGAGCACACTCGATCCTACCTGCAACCACGCGTATGACACCTGGTAGTGGCGGTTGATCAGAAATAACAGCGTCACTGACATGACGGCATAAGCGGCAGACGTCGCGAGGGCGGCAGCCCACATTCCATAGTCCGGCACGAGCGTAGCGTTCAATGTAATCGCGACGACACTGCCGGCCAGTGTGGCATGCAAAAAGTAGCGAGATTTGTCCCGCAGGTAGGCTCCGGCCGAGAAGTGGTAATACCATCCTTGAAAAACGTACCCGACGAGAGCGATTGGAATGATGCTGAGCCCCAACCAATAGGTAGACGCGATGAGCGTCCTATCGCCCGGAAGTGGAAATCGAACAAGCTCATCGGCCAGAAAAGAAATGCCAAGGAAAGCTGTCAGTAGAACCAGAGAAAGCACACTGAAGACTTTCCCGTACAGATGCGGTGCGTCGTCGTCGTTCTGGTGCTGAAGGAAAAATGGTTGCCAGGCATAGCGAAACATCTGAACGAAGAGCGCCATGAGAACCGCCAGTTTAATGATCCCTGTATAGGTGCCAACTATATGTTCGGTGAACACATGAGCACCCTGGCTGAGAGCTTTTTCATTCAGGTCTGGATGCGACGATGCATCGAGTCCGTAGAGACGTTGAACCGTTTCCGGATTCATTTTGGCCAGAAAAAACACGTTGATTCTCTCTGTGACCGCATAGCCGAGTCCCCCGGGAATGAAGGGAAGGCCGAATCGCATCATCTGTTTCCACAATCCAGCGTCGAAGGAGGAGAAGCGTCTCCAGGAGAAGGGGATCAGCAGAATGACGCTGGTGAGCGAAGCGAGTGCGTTGGCGATGAGGATAGCTTCAATCCCCATGTCCAGAACGAAAATCAGAACGATGTTGAGAACAACATTAACACTGATATTCACCAATCGAATGACGGCAAAGACCCAGGGGCGATTCCGCAGGCGAAGATCAGCGAACGGCACCACCGCTACGGCATCAAGGAAGAGGATGAGAGCCGCGTACCAGAGTAGATTCCGGAACGCGTCGCTCAAGCCGATGAGCGAACCGACCTCGGCCCGGCTAAACCACATGATCAATGAAAGACCCAGCGACAAGACGACCAGCGAAACGAATGCGGTCGAGAAGGCTCGGCTTCTTCCTTTCAACTCGTCCCGGTCTGTGGCGAATTTCAGGTACGACGATTCCATCCCGTGTTGATACAGGATGTTCAGGAAGATGAACGCAGCGTAGATGACTCCGATGGGGCCATAGACGTCAGGATCGAAAACCTGAGAATAGAGCGGAAACAGCAGGAAATTGATCAGGCGGCCGACTATGGAAGAAACTCCATAGACAGCTGTTTCAGATGCCAACCGACTGATTCTTGCGCTGACGCTCACCTAATCCGCTTGCCTAATTCTCATACCTGGTTCTCAAAGTCTGACAGGAAGTACTCGACGGCCAAGTGGTATCCTTTTACGCCTAGTCCAGCGATCGATCCGACACACTCTGCCGCGGTGATGGATTCATGCCTGAAAGTCTCCCGCGCGGCAATATTCGAGATGTGAACTTCAACAACAGGCGTTTTGATGGATGCGATAGCGTCCCTCAGGGCGACGGAGGTGTGTGTAAAACCCGCACCATTGAGGATGATGCCATCCACCTTCGCTTTTTGAAGCGAATCAATCAGTTCCCCCTCATGGTTGCTCTGGAAAAACTCGAACGAAACTCGCTCGAACGAGCTCACGAGCGACAGTTGAAGATCATCGAGTGTAGTACTCCCGTAAATCTCAGGCTCACGTTTGCCGAGAAAATTCAGATTGGGTCCGTTGACGACGAGTAAACGCACTGGGTGCCGGGGATTTCCTGAATGGATGCGCAGAGAAAATAGGGTTAAGCCTTTTCGTATGGAAATCAGGCCGGGATCTGCACCGTTTGTTGTTTTGCGTGGACCGATGCGACGGGTTTGCGAGACATAACGACGTATCCAGCCCAGATCAGGAGGAGTCCCAGCAATTCTGTCACATAGAGGACTTCAACATATCCTGCTCTGGCCGAAGTGCCTCCTATACCCGGTAGTAGCGCCCCGACAGCAATGAGCACATTTCCCCACATTCGCGAGCGATCTGTGTTCTGCTTGCGAGCGTACTTCCATGCCGACCAGGCAGCACCCCCTGCCAGAAATATGAATGCATACAAGTTGATGAAGGGAGAAAACATGCGGACCCAGGTCCACTGCATCACGCTTCCGGAAAGTCTGTGACTTTCAACGAAAGTGAGATCTACCGGAGAGAGGATGACAAATATGGCGGCGACAGTGATGGCAGTCACCAGCGCAATTGTCATTTTGTGTGCCCGTTTGTCGGGCATCAGAAGATAAACTGTGCCCTGGGCGAGCGGCGCGCCACCTAGTAGCGCGCCGCTGATGTACCAGGCTTTGAACGTGATCAGATTCCAACCGAAAAGCGTCGTGATGCTTTCGGTAACAGTTCCGACTCCATACATCGCAACGCCTATAGTCCACCACAACAGGTAGAAGGCGGCCGGTTTTCGTCGCCAGTGCCGAAAGAGCACAATCGTAAACGGGATAGATACGAGCGTGGTAACGATTGGGATATAGTGGACGAATGAAATCATGATCTGGTCGGGGTAGGATGGCGCCAAAAAAGCAGGTGTGAGGGCGGCCAAAGGCCGCCCTCACACGCGTTCAGACGTTCTTATTCGAAGGATTTCGATCCGTCTGGCTGAAATACATAATCGAACGTGACATACCGCGATTGTGAATCCGGAGCGGGTACTTCGGGTAAACCTTTGTAGTAGTTGATCATGCTGATCTTGGCGAAACGGCCATCTGCCGTACGAATCATCAGTACGCGACCGGGTATCGGTGTGATTGCATTGGTAGCCGGTTCATAGTTGTACCAGCCGTTACCAGATCCCACCGGGATGGCCTTTCCGTTCTCACCATCCTGGGTCCAGCCGCCTTCTGGGGCAGCCATGACATCGGAAAACACGCCATTAATGACCTGGGCGGCTCCGTTGCCGGGACCGCTGTTGCCTCCGTTGACGATAATGGTGGTCCCTTTGAATGCAATGTCCCACGCTGTGGAAGAGGAATCAGCCTGGGTAAGTACTTCATTGCTTCTCAACGAGTAGTAGGTGAAAATTCCAGCTCCGATCGGGCGACCATCCGGAGCGAATCCGGTGATAGGGTCGGCAGGGAGCTCAAGGACGCGTTGCGAAACAACGTCTTCGCCCGGATCTACAGACGTGGAGCTGTCACAAGCCGAAAACATAAAGGAAAGAAGTATGGCTATCGTAAGAGTTGGTAGTGATTTGAACATGGTGCTGTCCATTTAGAATGAAAGGATCAATTGATTGAAAAGGACAGACCTGTAAAGAATTGTCTGCCCGAAAGTGAAGGCACGAATTCAGGATTCTTGTATCCAAAAAGGTTGTTTATTCCTGACTGTATCAGAATGCGGGATCTGATTGATTTGGATAGAGTGGCATTCCACACGGAATACCCGGCCACGTATTCGTTGTCCGCGTCGAGAATCAGATTTCCATTTCGATCTCCGAATCCATATCTGGATCGCATGCTGCCCCGAATACGAACGTCCAATTGGGATTCCGGCAGGCGGTAGGCTATCTGCACTGTTCCGGAATGACGGGAACGATTCATGAGGCCGCCGTAGTCACTTCTATCCAATCGGAAATCTTTGCCATTCCGACGGGAGAACACGTTGCCCCGCTCAATTTCATCCAGGACGTTTCGGTCCTTGGCCTCGAGCAACTGATAACCGAGCGTCAATGAAAGGTTTTCAGTAGTCTGATATCTGATTTCAGTCGTGAGTCCCTGGGTGTAGATCCGATTCAGGTTTACGTAGGTGAAGACGTTTTGACCATTGGGTTTCGCTGCGACCGGTAGCGTCTCAATCAGATCCTTGACGTTGTTTCTGAACAGCCCAACATGGACATGAACGTATGATGTCACGTCGAAGTCTGAACTCAGATTGAAAGCCAGGGACGACTCCGGAAGGATCCCGGAAAAGGAGGTCGGGTCCGTCAAATACACCTGAATCTGGCCGAGGTCATCCAGATTCTGAACGGCTGAAGATGCATCGGCTGCTCCCACCACTGTGTACCCTGCCACTGCATTCGTAAAGTCCATATACAACTGCTGAAAACTGGGGGCTTTGAAACCGGTACCGACCGAAGCACGGATACGGGTGGAGCCCTGAGACTTGAACATTACCGCCCCTTTGGGACTAAGCCAGGTGCCGTAATCGGTATGATTGTCCAGACGGACACTTGTAGTGAGTTGGAGAGCATCGACAGGAAACCACTGCTGTTGGGTGTAGGCGTATGTGGTTTCATTGCTCCGTGAATCTCCGGCGATTCGGTCTGCGCGAACCTGTTCCGAAATGACACCGCCTCCCGTGCTCACAAAGAGACTATTGCCCAGCACAAGGTCGTGCTGTATTTCAGCCTTACGATATTCCTGATTAAAGGCGATGGTAGAAGTACCGCCCGGATCAACGAGTACGGACTGCGTTTCAAATTCGGAGGCGTGACCTCTGAAGAAGACTTTGTTTTGAGTATTGATCCTCCAGCTCAACTCCGGAGAGAGACTCCAATCTCTTTGATCGGCCTTCTCGTCAAACGTCAATTGGACGCCGGATTGATCGAAACCGATTGTGTTGGTTTGATTCTCATCAGCGAGGCGAGCGGTCAGGCCCAGACTGACCTTCGGAGTCAGGTCTGTATCGATTCGCGTCGAAAAAGTGTGAGTCGTGAATCCCGGACCCGTCAGACCTATAACGTCTTTTGAGAGGTCATATCCATCGGATTCGAACCGTTCATAGTTGAATCGAATACCGACCCAGTCGCGTCGACTCTCTCCTGAGAATGAAGTATTCCGGGTTCCGTTTGTCTGAACGCGATACGATGCGTCTGCTCCCCAGGTTGACACAGCACGTTTTGATCGCAGGTTGATAACCCCTGCCAGAGCCTCACTTCCGTAGAGAGATGAGGAGGGTCCCTGAACAATTTCAACGCTTTCAATATCTGAAACTGACAGCCTGTCCAGATCCAGCGTTCCTCCGTTGCGTCCTACCACGGGCTGACCATCAATCAATATCAGGGTGTATTCCGAGTCAAAGCCCTGTAGCTGGATGCCAGACCCAAAATAGTGGACCTGAAGCATTCCCGGCTCTTCTGCCAGGAGGTCAGAGAGTCGAAGAACCCCCCGTTTTTTTATCTGATCAGCGAGAAGAACCTTGGTGGGGATCGGTACATCACGGAGCGAAATCTCGGACTTGGTCGCCGTTACCACCATAACCGGCAATTCAATTGTCCAGAGGGAGTCTTTTGCAGATCCCGTTTCCGAGTTCTGGGCCAGGGCGGGAGCGATTGCGCAGAATGTGAGCAACAAACTCAGCAAAAAACGTGATAATTGAGTCAAAACCTCAGCATTTATTCCCGAATTAGAGTCATTCATGTCTATCATCCTGATGTAACTCGTATCTGAATCAAGTGATTGTGAACAAATCTATGCAATACTACACATTACGTGTATGCAGATGTATAGAATTAATCATGATTACCCTGTTAATAGTGTGACACGATGGCTGAGGCGTTGTATTCATTGAAAGTCGCTGCCGAGAGGCTGGGTGTTCATCCGGTCACACTTCGCAGGTGGGCGGAAAGCGGGAAAATTGAGACAGTTCGAACTCCAGGAGGGCATCGCAGATTTTCAGAAGCTGAGATCCGTCGTCTGATGCAGAAGACCGATCTTCCCGAAGTGGAGTCGATCGGAGAGAAGCTTCGGGAAAGCGCCATGACGACGACCCGGAAGGACATCGAAACGCATCAGGCCGGATGGATAAATGAAATCGCAGAAAAGGACCGCGAAGAGAAGCGTCTTCTGGGAAGACGCCTTATGGGTCTGCTGATTCAGTTTGTCGGAACAGAGGAAGACAACGGCGAAGAAATACTGGAAGAAGCTCGCGTTATTGCTCGGATCTACGCGAAAAGCGTTGTGATGAGTGGTATCTCACTGCAGGATGCTCTCAAGGCCGTGAATTTCTTCAGGGACCACATTCTGGAATCCGCTGTCGTCCTTCCAGACGCCGCCCGTCGCAGGCCTGAGGCCAACAAGAAGATGTTTCGCAAGTTGAATGCGTTCCTGAATGAAGTACAGATCGTCATCGCCAATTGTTATGAGGTGATGGGCGCGGTGGGACAGGAAAGCCAAAACGCGGAATAAGGAATAAGGATGAGCACAAAGGGGAAAGTATTGGTCGCCATGAGCGGCGGCGTGGACTCGTCAGTTGCGGCAGTATTGCTCAAAGAGCAGGGGTACGAAGTTGTCGGCATTACGATGAAAACCTGGGACTACACGGGAAGTGGGGGTCGAACCGGGAAGGAGGTCGGGTGCTGCACACTTGAATCGATGAATGATGCACGGGCAATTGGCATCAAATACGATTTTCCGCACTTCATCGTGGACATTCGACAGGAATTCGGTGACTGGGTAATTGAGCGATTTACGGACGAGTACATGGCCGGCAGGACGCCCAATCCGTGCGTTCTTTGCAACACCCACATCAAGTGGGAATCACTCATGAGGCGGGCCGACTCCCTCGGTTGCGAATTCATTGCAACGGGTCATTATGCACGGCTGCGTCAGGACGAAGATTCATCTCGATACGTGTTGATGAGAGGTCTCGATCTCAACAAGGATCAGAGTTATGCCTTGTGGGGAGTATCTCAGGAGAACCTGTCGCGCACAATATTCCCGCTCGGAAATCTTACCAAACCTCAAATCAGACAGATGGCGGCAGATTTTGGTCTGGACGAAGTGGCCAACAAGCCGGATTCGTATGAGATATGTTTCGTCCCGGACAACAACTACCGGAGATTCCTTCGCGAGCGTGTGCCCGATATGGATACCCGGGCCGGAAACGGTGCCTTCGTGAGATCGGATGGATCCCACGTCGGGACGCATGAGGGGTATCCTTTTTACACCATTGGCCAGCGTCATGGTCTGGGTCTGGCAACCGGAGATCCCATTTACGTAACTCACATTGATCCGGAGACCAATATTGTAACGGTGGGGCCGAGCGAAGAATTGATGGGTCACGCACTTCGCGCTTCCCAGATCAATCACGTCAAATACACAGATCTGACAGAAGAGCGCTCCGCCCTAGGAAAGATTCGTTACAAGGACGAAGGTGCGGCCTGTGCTGTGCGGCAGGAGGGCGATGAACTCCTGGTTCGTTTTGCGGAACCAAGAAGGGCGATCACGCCCGGTCAGGCCATCGTGCTGTATGAGGATGATGACGTCCTGGGTGGCGCCTGGATTTCAAACGTTGAGGATCCTCAATAGACGGGAGATCCGCAGGTTGAATTTTGGCGCTTTTCCTTAAGAATCTGGCCTTTTTAGCCGATGAGGAGGGAGTTACCAAGCCCAAGATGATCATAGAAGGACTTCCTATATCCTGGCCTTTCTTCATCTCCAGTCTCATCTCATGCGAACTGGCGATTCTTGCTTGGACACGGAAAAAAAGTGCGTACAGCAACTACTTCATTTTGGCAATGGTGCTTGCTGGTTTGTGGTCACTTATTGCCGGTCTACACATCCAAGTGAGCGACTACGAAACGAAGCTGTTTCTGTCGGATCTCAAGTATGTTTTCATTGCGGCTCTTCCCGTCGCGTGGTTGCTTCTAGCCTCGTCTTTCACCGGCAAGGGATTGTCTCTGAAAGTTGAAGGGCTGCTGTTCATCGTTCCAGCTCTGACTGTCGGTCTGATTGCGACGAACCCCCTGCACGGATTTGTCTTCCTGAAGTCGGAAGCTCTCATCGTAGACAACTTCATCTCGATCTCCCGAGATTACGGATTCTGGTTTTGGGTGCACACCTACTACTCCTACACGCTGATCGGTGTTGGAACACTCATGTTCATCAGATTTGTATTCAGATCAAAAGGCGATCTGCGCAGTCAAGCCATTATCATGGCGGCTGGCTCTCTGATTCCGTTCGCATTGAATGCGGTCTTTTTGTGGAATCCCGAGCTGTCCTTCCATCTGGACTTCACCCCGGTTTCGTTCGCTCTTTCAGGGATAGTGCTGTTTGTGGGCCTGTTCAAATACAGGTTGCTCAGCGTCATGCCCATTGCCCGCGATGAAATAATCAAGTCCATGGTTGACGGGGTCATCATCACAGACACCGACGGAAGGATTGTCGACGTCAATGATGCAGCCGCGCATCTGAAGCACGACCTTTCCGAACCCGCTATCGATCAGGATATCGCGACTATTTTTCCGCACTTGTCGGATATGTGGAAGGAAGCTCGCGATCAGGAATTGTTTGCAGGAGAATTCTGTTCCGAGGATGGATCTGGTGAACGATGGATCAATGTTCTCTTCAAGATGGTCCGCAATTCAATCGATGAATATCAGGGGCATCTCGTTCTGCTACGTGACGTGACGGAACAGAAACGTGCAGAGGTCAAAATCAGCGAAACCATGGAGCGAGCAGAAGAGCTCTCAAAATTGAAATCTGCGTTCCTGTCCAACATGAGTCACGATGTCCGTACACCTCTTTCAGGAATAATCGGTCTTGCCGACGTATTGATAGAAGAGTGCACGGGTGAGCGCAAGGAACTGGCAGAGTTGATCAGATCCAGTAGCGACCGACTCCTCAAATTGCTCAATTCCATTTTGTCTGTTGCGCATCTTTCGTCAGGATCACTCGATCAGAACATGGAACGAACCAATATCAATGACTTGTCGCGAAAGATTATCAGCCAGTTCGAACGGGAAATCAAAGCGAAGAAGCTGGACTTTCATGTTTCAATTCCCGAGCAGGCCATTGAAGGTGAACTCGACCCCAATCATCTCGGTCATGCAATCTCTCACCTACTCGATCAGTCTGTTCGATCTACAGAATCCGGTTCAATACAGTTTGATCTGCGAAAAGAATTGACCGACATCGTAATACGAATCGCCGATACGGGGCATGGTCTGGAGCAGGTCACAGTGGATGCAATACATCAACCTCTGGACTCACTTTCTCTCCCTGAATTCGGGATGGAAAAAAGCTTCGGGCTGGGATTGCGTGTAGCGCACGGTTTCATCGAAGAAATTGGCGGACAGCTGGAGATCAAGTCCATTCTGGAAACAGGATCGACCTTTACGATACGATTACCGATCCGGATGGCTGATAGAAATGTAGAAACTGCTTCAAAAGACAGGGCGCCCAATCGGGGACATCACAATTCGCTCCCGGTCAAGAACAAATCGATTCCGGAATAGTCGTCCAACCAAGGCCGTTCCCTTTGATCGCTTTCAGGCATCCATGGCGGAGTGTGACAAGATCTCGAAACGGATCATCGGTCAGATCGAAGTGACCGTCGAGGTCATAAAAAGCAACGTTCGGATGAGTCGCGCCGAAATGGATAGCGGCCGCAATGGAAAGTGCCGATTCGTCCATACATCCAAGCATTGTCCGCACACCGTATTCCGAGGCCGCCGAGTCAATCGCATGGGCACTTGCCAGTCCGCCCATTTTTTGCAGCTTGATGTTGATCAATGAAACGCTGCCCCGTTCGCCGATAGCTCTCACGTCGTCTGTAGTTTGAACGGATTCATCTGCCATCACAGGAATGGACGTCGTCCGTCCTGCCTGCGACAGCAACTCAAGATCGCTTTTGGGTGTGGGCTGTTCCAGGTATTGCAAGTGCAGCGTATCGGCGGCAGCATCCAGATGGGCGACATCGCTCAGCGAATAACCCTGATTTGCGTCCAGGGCGAGAAGTACTTCATCACCAAATTCAGCACGTAGTGCAGATAGGCGATCGAGATCGACTCGTACGTCGTGTCCTCCTTTCACCTTCAAAAAGCGGAACCCCTCTTCGAGGCATTGGCGTGCGCGCTCAATCGTCTCCTGAACCGGCATGATACCGATTGTGACGCTGGTGATTCTCTCCGCCTTGATCGCTCCGGAAGAGCCGAACATTCCGGCGATGTTGGTCGACGCAGCTCGAGCCCGAATGTCGTGAAGGGCCAAATCAACAGCGGTCCGTGCGGAAGGATACCTCGCAGCCACATGAGGTATGTCTTCGAGCGAGCGCCCCGAAACCTGTTGGCAAAAGTCTCTCAAAGCGCCGAGCGACTCTTCGACCGACTCACCTGTTACTTCCTCGGCAGGCGCGGCGCATCCGATGCCGGTAATTCCTGCATCGGTTCGCAGCACCAAAAAATGATTGACGACATCAGTTATGGTCTCATACGCAATCGTGTATGGGACGGAAAGCGGAACAGCCAGTGAGCGGATGTAGGCCTCGACTACCGTCATCGTATTGGATCTCGGGTTCGCAGATGTCCTTCCACTATGCTGATCAATCGGTCGCATCCTTCAGCGAACACATCCACGACTGGTCGTTCAAATTCCGATTCGTACTGTGAGCATATGGTCTTTGTCTGTTCGGATGTGAGCCCTTCGGGATTAATGGTGATGGCACTGACGGTTTTTCCCGAAAGGATTTCAAGTGCCTGGACCTGCCGCGACATGGGCGGCATCGAGAGGTCATCGAAGCCGTCAAACGTAGATCTCGATGGAACGTCCTGAAGAAGCAAGACATCAGGCTTCACCGACGCCACCAATTCCAATCCACCCGGATACGCAGGGTGCAGCAAGGCGCCCTGACCTTCGACGACGACGACATCCGGTCGAGCTTCGTTCCAGGCGGTCCTTACGATATGCTCGATTTCACCTGCGACGAAATCATTGACCAGGGTGTCGAGCCGAATACCGAATCTGGCTCCCTGCATCCATGCCGTCTGTCCGGTGCCGATCATTTCAGCCGAATAACCTTTCTGCTTCAATGCGTTTCGCAGAACCCACGCCGTGGTACGTTTGCCCGAGGCAGAATCTGTTCCCAGAATCAGAACCCGTACGGATTCAACTTCATCAATCCGTCCCTCGTAGAAATGGAGGTCGGACCTGTGAGGGGGCTTGCGCACATCTATCAGCTCGACCTCATGGCGCTCGGACAGTTCTTTGAACTGAGGGTCCTCATTCAGGAAAACGTGCAGTCCAGAATACACATCCAATCCTCGCGATATAGCCTTGGCCACGGCCACTCTGGCGTGATCGGGAAGGACGCCGCCATCTGTAGCCAGTCCGACGACGAACGCTCCGCGAGTGTCTTCAGGCATATGATCCAACGCCTCTGAAAGGGTCGCAAGGATTGGGATTCCGTTTTTTACGCCGTCCAAAAAATCTCCGGCATCTCGACCTGCAAATATCGGATCGACAACGGCTTTGACTTCGAAACGCTCGGTGAACCGGATCAGACCGTGAGCCGTTTTCCCCCGAGTTGTGTCCATGCAGTGCGCGCAATACACCACAGCCGGTGTTCGGTCGGGCCTTTCAGGAATTGAGCTCATGGGTGCGATTCAAGTTCTGGCAGTTCTCATTGCTCGGCATTTACGTACGATCGAAAAAGCGAGTTCGAGTGCCTGCTCGGCGTTCAGCCTCGGATCCACCTGACTCTGATAGTCTTTGTGCAAATCAGCCTCTTCGAGTCCTCTGGCACCGCCGATGCATTCAGTTACGTTCTCGCCGGTCAGTTCCAGATGTACTCCCCCCAGCACAGATTGGCACCGCTCGTGAATATCGAACGCCAGTTCCAGCTCGGCCAGTATGTTGTCGAATCGTCTGGTCTTGATGCCGTTGCTGAGTACTTCGGTGTTTCCATGCATGGGATCGCACGACCAAAGCACGGATCGGCCCGCCTTCTGAACAGATTCGATCAATGCCGGAAGATGTGACTCGATCTCTCCAGCACCGAAACGTGTGATCAGGGTAATTCTACCGGGTTCTTGATCCGGGTCCAGAACACTCAGCAGACTGCTCAGGTCTTCGCCCGTCATGCCGGGGCCTACCTTGAGCCCAATCGGATTGCTGATGCCACGGGCGTATTCAATATGAGCGCCGCCGAGTGTATTCGTTCGCTTTCCAATCCAGGGAAAATGAGTAGACAGATTGTAATGCTGTCCCAATGTGGAGCGGGTGAGTGATTCTTCGTAAGGCAGGATGAGCGCTTCATGACTCGTAAAAAATGAAACCCGTTCTATATCCCGAATCGGACCCGGTGATACGGCTTCCATGAATCGGAGTGCTTCCAGAATGGAATCAACGATCTCCTGGTATTCTTCTCTCAAGCGATCAGACGTCACAAATCCGAGATCCCAGTACTCAGGGTGGTGAAGGTCAGCAAAGCCGCCTTCTCCAAGTGCTCTGATGTAATTGAGTGTCATGGCAGATCGATCATAGGCCGTCAGCATGCGCGCGGGAGCAGGTCTTCTTGCTGCACGGCCGAATTCCGGCTCATTTACCATATCACCGCGATAGGTAGGCAGCTTTTCGCCGTTTCTCCCTTCGAGATCAGAAGAACGCGGTTTAGCGTATTGCCCCGCAAACCGTCCGACCCGTATGACCGGCAATCGAAGTCCGTAGATCAGGACCAGGCTCATCTGGAGGAGGACCTTCAGGCGATTAGCAATTATATCGGCCGTGCACTCGCTGAAGCGCTCCGCGCAGTCGCCTCCCTGAAGCAGGAATCTGGAGCCCGTAGCGGCCTCAGCCAATTCACCTTGCAATCTCTCGATTTCCCAGGGAGTTACCAGAGGGGGACGGTTGTTCAGGTTAGAAACGACCTCAGAAAGCTCATTTTCATCCTCAAATGCCGGCTGCTGTTCAGCTGCATGGCTGCGCCAGGACCCCGGATGCCACGTCTTTGAGGCAGGGTGGGACGATGCGTGCTCGGTGTTGGAGGACATGGGAATGGGCGTTTCATTGAGGACACAAGGTAACGCGGAAATCCCATATCTCGAATCATAACTTTTAGGGCATTTCTCTGTGCGAAAAGCGCGCGGGGAGAACCCCTTAGATTTAGAGTCGTTCGTGATGGGTTGTTAAGTAATGATGGCGATTACGAGAAATGAAAGGAATGCGTAAACCTACCTTTATCACCCGCTTTTCAGGATTGTTGATGCTGGGAGCGATGTTGATCTCAACGACTGCCGGATGTGACAGTACTTCGGGTAGTGAAACCGAAGTCGCCAAAGTTCAGATTCGATTTGAACTGGAGGGGTTGTCACCCCTGATGGACGGATTCCATTATCAGGCGTGGGCGAAAGTCGGATTCGAGTTCATTCCGAGTCAGTCGTTCAACGTAAATGAAACGGGTTCATTCACAAGTACTGCCGGTCAATTGATCCAGAGCTCATTTATCTATCCCGTAGATATCTCAGAAGCTACGGAGGTTTTCATAACTATTGAAGACAAACGCGACACGGACGAATTTCCTTCCGGGACAGTGGTGTTGGCAGGCGATGTGGTCGGGAGCACGGTGACGCTGAGTCAGTCGCACACCCGCTCCATTGGCGCGGATTTCTCGAGTGAGGCAGGTTCGTTCATGCTGTTGACAGAATCTGATAACCCCGCTGGAAATGAAACTTCAGGTGTATGGTTTACAACAGGATCTGTTGGCAATCTCTCTGCTGGTCTTTCGCTTCCCGCTTTGCCCGACGGCTGGGTCTATGAAGGATGGGTTGACACGGGTTCCATCGTTCTCTCGACAGGCCCATTCTCGGACAATACGGGTCATGATCTTGCTCGTCCGTATTCTCTTCCGGATGTACCGCCATTTCCCGGGGAGGACTTTTTGCTTAATTCTCCGGCAGGCGTGACCTTCCCACTGGACTTGAGCGGTGCCACAGTCTCCGTCACCATTGAGCCGTTTCCGGACGACACAGCAGATTCGTACGGAATGAGAATTCTCTCGGGAGCAATTCCTTCTCCGGCCACCCCAGCGTCACCATACAGCTTGAGTCCCGATGTTACGGGCCCTACGGGAACGGCTACTCTTTTCTAGATGTGGAGCAATTCTATTCTTCCATGTGAACGTCTTTTCGGGCCCGTTTTCTTCGATCGCGGATAGCCCGTCTCGATTTTCTGAGCTGGCGTTCTACAGCTGAAAAAGCTTCCTGAAGTGCATCAGGGATTGATTTAGATCTGTGTGACCCGACAATGTGGTCGGGTTTGTGATACAGCGTAAGTTTGGCCTCGTACTCGTTTACAGTGGGTTTTCCGGACATTTGTTTGATCGAAAGATGGGCGCCTGATATATCGTGGTGTCCTTCTTCGAACCCGTCCAGCTTGTTTTCTATCCAACTCTGAGAGCTTGTTGAGATCTGCAGATGATCAAGATGAAGTTCGAGGTTTATTGCCATAAAGCGTGATGTCTCAAGTGATTCACAATATGCAAATTTCGGAATGGGTTTGGGGATGCTCTGACTACAATTAAGCGTTTCCGGTATTGCCTTTTGTAGGGGAGAAGCCGAAGCACCTGTCAGGAGATCTTCCTTACCATATACTATCTCAAAAACTGTACAAATCTCCAAATTTTGTCCGGATATAATCCATCCACGGATCGGCTGACAATCCTGTGCCCGTCGCATCCATCATGATCTGATTCGCGGTTTTTCGACGGCCCCACTGGTGGACATTTTCCCGCAACCACGACAGAAGAGGGGCAAATTGGCCATTTGCGAGACCTTCTGATATCTGTGGTATATCTGAGATGGCGGCGTTGAATAATTGTACGGACATTAAATTTCCCAACGCGTAGGTCGGGAAGTAGCCGATGGCTCCGAGAGACCAGTGTATGTCCTGAAGAACCCCCTCTGCGTCGTTCTCTGGACGGATTCCCAGCCACGTTTCCATGCGGTGATTCCACTCGTCTGGCAGATCTGCAACGGAGAGTTTTCCCGCGATCATGTCCTGCTCAAGCTCAAATCTGAGCATGATGTGCAAATTGTAGGTGACTTCGTCTGCTTCCACCCTTATTGGAGAAGACGCCACGGTGTTGATACTTCTGTAAAACGAATCGACGTCTGCCTGTCCCAGCGCTGCTGGAAAGAGAGCTTTTGCTTCGGCGAAGTAGTGGTCCCAGAATGGTCGGCTGCGGCCGACGAGATTCTCCCACATTCTGGATTGTGATTCGTGCATTCCGAGCGAGGTGCCGTCGGCAAGAGGGCTACCTTCAAGCTTGAGGTCTATGCCTTGTTCGTACATGGCGTGACCGGCTTCGTGCAGCGTGCCGAAAAAGCCGGGATTAAAAAATGAAGCATCAGAACGGGTCGTGATTCGTACATCAGTGATCGAAAATGCCGTCGAAAATGGATGGGCGGACTTGTCCTGTCGGCCATGGTTCAGATCATAGCCCATCTGTTTCACGACATCAAGGCCGAAGTCCCACTGATTCTTCAGGGGAAAATCTCCGCGTACTACAGCATCGCTCAGAGGAGGAGCATCGGCGATGGTCTGGACGATGGGCACCAGGCCTTTTTTCACGTCTTCAAATACTGAAGTAACCTCGGCTGTGGTCATGCCCTCTTCATACTGATCCAGAAGCGCGTCATACGCCGTTTCCTCGTATCCGAGGGCTTCAGCATGTTGAATCGTGAGGTCGACGATTTTGTCTAGGTGAGGAGCGAAGACGTCGAACCTGTTTTCTGATCTCGCCTTCTGCCAGAACCCTTTCGACATCCCGGAGGCCTGTGCTAATTCCGCGATCAGCGAAGACGGTACACGCGTGGCCTTTTCAATATCTCGGGCTACGACGCGAATCAAGTCCTTGTCGATATCGGATTCGGGCTGGGCCGTCTGGATTTTCGAAGAGGCCTCCTTTGAGGTCAGCAATTCGTGGGCCAACGACCGTAGTGTTGCTACCTGTCTGGCGCGGCTTTCAGCCGCGCCCTCCGGCATATAGGTTTCCTGATCCCATTCAAGGAGAGCCGCGGCGTGATTCAGGTCGGTGATTCGGCCAAGAAGGTCGCGAAGATCCTGCATCGGTGAAGTGGTCAAATTGCTTCCTGGTAGTGTTATCAGAACTTAGGTGGAAGTGAGGCTGGGCCTCCTGAAAATACACGGCACACGCGTCAGAATCCCGGGTTCAACTCCCAGGTTTTACGAAAATGTTCAGTTTGTTCTTGCTTCAGGCTTCGTGGTGGGTCGTGTAGGGATATGTCGCATCCCCAGGGTGCATTCGACCCCTCAAATGAATTCGATTTCTCTTCCCCGGCAACGGGTGAATCGACCGGCAAGATTCCCGGGTGGTTGACCGTATGGTGAAATTGAGCAGGGGTATAACCAAACGGCACGTCCGGGGGGCGAACGATGAAAACCTTCAGAGTTATGGTCCCGACTGATTTTTCAGAGGGAGCCGATCTTGCACTCGAGCACGCTCTTTACCTGACAAAGAAATTTGAAGGTGAGCTGCACATTCTGCATGTCGCTGAATTACCGACCATGTCCATTCCCGATTTCCCCGCTGATCTATTCGATTTTGCCTACGATCAGGCCATGGCCAAAATGACGGTATTGTTGGACAAACATGGTGAC
>CAZEHJ010000032.1:28006-36351 GCA_964512485.1 uncultured Rhodothermales bacterium
TGCCTACGATCAGGCCATGGCCAAAATGACGGTATTGTTGGACAAACATGGTGACGATGTGCCACCCGTGACCAAGGCCGTTCAGGCGGGTAAGCCTGCACGGCCCGCTGCCGAAGTGATACTCACGTATGCGGATGACAATAACATCGACTTTATAGTCATGGGAACGCACGGTAGAAGAGGGCCGAGGCGCTTCCTGCTCGGAAGCATCACCGAGGAAGTTATTCGGCGAGCCAGTTGCCCTGTCTTCACGGTGAGGATCGGAAAGAAAGCCTGGCCTATGCCCCAAATCGATCGCATTTTGGTGCCAGTGGACTTCTCCCTCAAAACCAGACAGATCATTGGCGTTGCAGCGAGATTTGCCGAGCACTATGATGCATCGATAACGCTCATGCACGTCGTCGATCTGGAGTTCTATCCTTTCTACGGATATCCGGTCGATCCGATCAGAGAGATCGAGCACAACATTCTTGTTTCATCTGAGACGAAACTCAACGAGTATGTCAGTGAATTGCAGGGAGCCGGCATCATCACAAACTGGACAACCGATTCCGGTCATCCGGCGCAGCAAATTCGGAGTTTTGCCGATGAGAACGATTTCGATCTGATCGTACTGGGCTCACACGGTCGCTCCGGTTTCGATCGTGCGATGGTCGGCAGTATTTCCGAAAAAGTACTTCGTTCGGCCCATTGCCCGGTTGTCGTCGTGAACACCGGAAGCGACGCGATGCAGCTCGGAGTAGCAGCCTGACGGGTTGCAGGATGGAGTCTTCGTCCGGAAGGGGTGAAGAATCAGTGATATGAACCATTTGAGGGGGGGCATGGCCCCCTTTCAACCTTGACTGAGCTAAGGCATCGGCGTAACTTTGCGCCCCTGCATCGCGGGAGGCTGTTCATATGGCACTGCGGCAGGCAGGTTGCGCCGATGTAGCTCAGTTGGTAGAGCGATTCACTCGTAATGAATAGGTCAGCGGTTCGAATCCGCTCATCGGCTCCATATTGTGAGGGCGCCCGTTCCATCAGGAACGGGCGCCCTTTTGATTTTCAACGATTTCGTTAAACGAAGAGAGGGCGCGAGACTTCGTCTCGCGCCCTCCCGTTGGTCGTTTGAAGCACTTCAAACTTCAGACGTGTCTCTACTTGAGCAGTACGAAAGAGCCAACTGCTACTTCAGTGTTGCCGCTCATTCTGGCGACCACACGATAGAAATAGGATCCTGAAGAAAGCGAAGCAGCATTCAAACGAATCTGCTGGTTGGCACCCGCAGACATCGTCTTGACCGGCACGGTCAGTACCGTTCTTCCTGTCAGATCGACAACCTGAACCCGGACGTCAGCCGTCGAAGGCAGATCAAACTGAATTGTCGTCGTCGGATTGAACGGATTTGGATAAGCGCCCTCCAGCTTGAACTCAGTTGGCAGCGCGTCATCATCCAGAGCTGTGTTGTCGGCAATCACGATCGAGAATGTCTGCGCAGCCGACGCATCTACGCCGCTGTTTGCCGTTCCACCATTATCCATGATGACTACATTGACAGTCGTAGTACCTGGCGTTCCAGCTGGCGTGTATGTGAGTACACCATCCGCAGATACAGCAGGACCGGCAGAGAAAAGGGATGCATCAGCTGGTGTAACCTGGAACGAAACCGTCTGAGACGCTTCGTTGGCGGGTCCGGCACTGATATCTGTCGCCCATCCAGCAACGGTCTGCTCGCCGGCCGACATTACGGTAGCTTGATCACCGCCAGCGGTGAAGGAAGGTGCATCATTCACCGAATTGACGGTAACGGTTGCGGAAGCCGTATTCGAGTCTGCTGCACCGTCGTTTGCCTTGTACGTGAACGAGTCACTGCCGTTGTAATGGTCGTTTGGCGTATAGGTAGCCATGGCGCCCGTGATGGCGACACTGCCATTCGTTGGCTGAGTGACGACAGAATAGGTAAGAGTGTCGTTGTTGGCATCCGTAGCCGAAAGTGTGATGCTCGCATCAGCATCTTCATTAACCGAACCACTCACATTTGCAGCGATGGGCGCAATGTTGGATACAACTACACTTGACGGTGTACCGACAAAAATTCCTCGGCCGTGCGTCGCGACGATGATGCGGCCATCTGACTTGCGTGAGTCAAGCCACGCGACGGCAACATTGCCCATTTGTGCCGCACCTTCTTGCGCCCAGGATGTAGAGCTTCCGTTGAAGGTCTGAGTTGAATAGACTCCAACACTCGTACCTAAGACATATATCGTCTCACCGTTGAACGGAAGGATGGTTGCCGATCGGAGGGAAGGTCCGTTGTTGGTCGTGCCCGATAGATTTCCTTCCACAGCTGTCCACGTCCGACCAGCATCGGTTGTGTGGTACAAACTTTCGACGTTGTAGTTGGCTATGGTGGCCAACACTTCATCAGAATTATCTGGATTGACAGCGATGTTCAGGATATACGAACCAGCTGCAGTTCCGGGAATGGAGCGTTCGATAGCTCCGTTTGTGGCCGTCCATGAGTTGCTGAACCAGTACAGCTTCGGCGCAGCGGAAAAAGAAAACGCGGCGTAGTACAATACGGCCGTAGTGTTGCCTGCAGATGCCGCAAGCGCGCTGAATCCATATCCGGCGGGAAGCTGGAGGTTGTCGAGCCTGGTCCAGGTGTGATCGAACGTATTCACGTTGTCGGGTTCAACACCTCGATACAGATCCTGCCCGGCTGGGTAAAAGATGATCGTCTCGTCGATCGGATCGACCGTAAATGGATGGACAAACAGTGCGCCACAATTGCTACATGGCATAGCCGTCCCCGCGTACAACAAGTTATCAATGTTGGACCCGGTGAAGTAGTTGATATTCCCGTTCTGAGATGAGGAATACATCTTGCTGGCCCCCACGTACTGGTAGGCGCCGTCCCCCGTCGATAGATCCGTGGAAGAGGAAGTGGTCGTTCCATCGAAGCTGAAAAACGGACTTCCATTGTCTTGAGTACCACCTGCAATCCGGTTGTCACCCGCAGCGCGCGGAATCGATGCTTGATAGAACTGGGTCACATTGTACTTGTTGTTCAACCAGGTCCATGCGATCGGTCCGACCGGTGTCACGTCAGCCTGTACGCTGATCCCACCGTCGTGCCCGTTGTAGAGTTTGTTCGAATCGTTCGGATCAAACACGAGAGCATGGTGATCCGGATGACTGTTGGCGTACTGCGAAATGTCATTGGAAATCGCGTATCCACCAACCCAGCCATCCGCTGCCGCCGGAGCTGTGGAAAAACCATCCCGGCTTCTGAATAGGTTTGTGCCGGCGATGAAAACGTGGTTTTCGTCTGAAGGATGAACGGCAATAGCCATGTTGTAATTGCCCTGGGAATCGAACCCTCCGACATTTACCGTGCCTGCGAAGCTGCCCGGCCCGGCAAGATATACCGGAATGCCATCCGTGCGGTCTTCATATGTACCTGTGGAAATGGTCAATTTGAAGAGCTTCATGTCGTCCACTTCGCCGCCAGTGACCGATTTCGTCTGCCCGAGATACGTCAGCAGGTAGGCGACATCCGGATTGCTCGCCGAAAGACCAATTACGGTCCGTTCAAAATAGTTGTCGTACGGTTCGGGAAAGGCCGATCCACCGTTTTCAAATACCTCTGTCCATGTTGCACCATCATTCGTCGAACGATACACGCCGCTTGCCACGAATGTCGTCGTGTTATACAGAACAGCCAGTAGGTTTCCGCTGGCGTCTACCGCGACGTCTCCGTGGGAAATGCGGTTTGCTTCTCCTAAAACACTCGTAAATGTGGTTCCGCCGTCGGTCGAGCGATATAGTCCGTTTTGGTTCAGTACGGCGAAAACGGAACCAGTAGTTGGGCTGACTATCAATTCAGAAATGTAGTCGTACAGTCCCGTGGCAGAAGTAGGCGTGTCTGCGACCTGAATCTGTGTCCACGTGGCTCCGTTGTCGGTTGATTTGTACATGCCCGTTCCGTGAAGTGTCTCACCGGTTTCAGAACCGTTGTTGTAAGACCCTCTCGATTCACCGGTCGCGGCGTACCACGTCATCGTTTGTCCCGCTCTCGGATCCTGCGCGATGCGTGTCACTGCCAGGTGGGATTCGCTGACAAGCGCCCAGTTCGCCCCTGCATCGGTTGACTTCCAGATGCCTCCAGTTGTACCACCAGCGAGAACAGTATTGGAGTTCGTCACATCGATCGCGATGGCCCGTGTTCGTCCACTCACATCATCGGGCCCGGCTTCCGCCCATGACACGCTCAGTGCATTATTTTTGGCGCCGAAATCTTCCACATTGGGGAGCTGTTTGGCGAGCGCCAATTCTCTGGCTTTGATGCCAGCAGGTATGCGTCCTGTGGCCGGATCTGCATAGAGCATTCTGAAATAGTCGTCGCGAGCTTTTTTACGCTCAACGGAGGCCTGAAGCCCGGATGGGGCTTTTTCGAAAGCCGGCGCTGATCGTCCTGAGACGAGGTCATTCGATGTGGGGTTACCCCAAAATGTAATCGCAAACAGAAACGCTACCCCTGCGAAAACAGGTAGAGCATATCGTCTGATAGTAGAAGAGGTGGTCATGAGGGATCACAAATAAAAGGTTGAACTGCTTTTCAGGTAACGGTGACGTCGTCCCAATCGCACCAAAACGGACGATTACGCCATGTGGTCAAGGTCTTCTCGAGCTATTCCGGGACGCTTACAGCTTGCCAGGGTGGATTTTCAAGCGTCGAGTCTGTCGGGATGACGGACTGGATAGTGAGGGACAGGTCATTCCCTGATTCAAGAGATACGGTCACCTCGCTATCATCAGCAGATAGTAGTCCTTCCCGAAAACTGACTCTTATTTCGGTCCCAATTGGCATTTGGGTCGTCCCGGCGCCGTATTTGTTGACGGCAGTTACGGTCATTGTACAGTCTGTATACCGGTCCCGTTTTGAACACTCACCCACCGTAGCTGACAGGACAACAGTGCCGGGTGCCGGGGCAGGAGGCTGCAACGGAGGACCTGGTACTTCAGCATCGTTGGCACATCCCGACAACAGAATCAGGCAACACAGAAAGAGTGCAACAGGACTGAAAATGCTCAACGGAGTCGTGCGGCCCAAGAGGGCAAAAGACTGAAATTTTGTCATGGAGTCGCTCAAACTGGTGGGATAGTCAGGCCTCACAAAATGAGGTAAATAATTCCGACATGAAACTGGCAAGTTGACCTCAAGTGAAAAAAATCGTCACGTGATGAGGACACTCGGTGTTCGAACCAACCCCACCAGACACGACTTGTATTTGATGCGGATTCCCATCACATTGATTCGGACCTCAGTTGCGCACGCGATACTCACTCAGCACTTACTCCAACCATGAATCGCCTCTTTCGCCCGTCGCTTGTTCTGCTATTGTTGTTCATGAGTGCGCCGAACGGATACGCTCAGGAATTCCACTCACAGCTGATACCGGCCGGGACAGATTCGGACCTTCCCCGTGTCGTAGCGAATGACAACCGGAGCTCCGGCGGCATGTACGTTGACGGGATTTTCGAGATTGATCTGGTAATCGTGGAGGCTGATTTTCGTATCGAGGAAAGTGACGGTCCTGGATTGAGAGTCATGGCTATTGCTGAAAAAGGCAAGGCTCCTACCGTGCCGGGACCTCTCATCCGGGTGGAAGAAGGGACACGTGTTCGGGCACGCATCAGCAATACGATGCCGGATTCCAGCGTGACTGTTTTCGGTTTCCACAAGAGACCGCAGGTAGATGCCCCCGGGTTGGAACTCGATCCGGGCGAGATGCAAGAGTTCGAATTCGAAGCGGGTTCTGCGGGGACCTATATGTACTATCTGAAAAAAAGCGTTTGGTTGTCTTTCGACGATGGAGAGAACGAACAATTAGCGGGCGCATTCATCATCGATCCACCAGGTGGTTCTCCAGCCGATCAAATATTTGTGATAAATATCTTCGGCACTCCTGAGGATCGAGGGGAGGCACAAAGAATTTGGGCGTTTACGATCAATGGACTTTCCTGGCCTTTCACGGAACGCATCACTCCTTCCGTCGGCGACACGCTTCGTTGGCGGATTATCAATGCGTCGGGACGCCTTCACCCCATGCATTTGCATGGGTTTTTCTACGATGTTCTTTCAGTTGGGAATATCTCAAGTGATCTGACCTATGAAAAGGAGCAGCGACGTACGGTCGTAACGGAATCCATGTTCGGACAATCCACGATGCTGATGGAGTGGATTCCGAGACGCGAAGGAAACTGGCTGTTTCACTGCCATCTTTCGTTTCATGTAAGCAGCGCCTTGCGAAACCCTACCGCAAAGGTGGGAGACCACGATCACATGGCGGGTCTTGTCCTCGGGATTAATGTGAAACCCGGTGTTTCTGATCTGATCTCTGAAGGAAGTCCGGCTCACCTAACACTTCATGCGAACGAGTTCATGACCGATTCTCTGACCAGCTACAAGTTTTCGATCGATTCGAACGACGTTCCTGAGTCGTATCGGGACGGCATTCCCGGCCCCATCATATTCATGGAGAAATATCAGACAACCAATGTGACCCTGAAAAATCACATGAGTATTCCTACCGGCGTTCACTGGCATGGACTTGAGCTCGACAGCTGGGCGGACGGCGTACCAAATTGGAGTGCTTCCGATGGCAAAGTGTCCCCTGTGATTGAACCAGGTGAAGAATTTACTTACAAGCTTTCCGCCATGCGCTCCGGCACATTTATCTACCATAGTCATCTCGACGATATACCTCAGCTGGCTGGAGGTTTGTACGGACCTCTGATTGTCATGGACAAGGGAGAAGTTTTTGATCCGCATACAGATCACATCTATACAGTCGGATGGAAAACCGTGGATGGGTTTACGCTTGACGAATGGGATCTAAACGGCACGGAAGAACAGCCAGACATGTACGTCGAAGCAGGTGAATCCCATCGATTACGCCTGCTCAGCATCGGGCCCGCCAGTGCGTCCAGTCTGTGGATGACCAAAAATGGCGAGCCGTATCCGCTTACGGCATTGGCGAAGGATGGCGCTGACCTACCTTCTAGTCAACAAGTGGAAGTAGATCGGGGGATATTCATTGGTCCCGGCGAAACAGTCGATTACACCTTTACTCCGCGTGAACCCGGAGAATACGTTCTCGGGATTGGCCCTGATCCCAACTTCAGCTGGTTCCAGAAATGGATCGTGTCAGACGGCAAATAAACTGCGTCAAGAAACGGTCACTCGTGCCGAAGCGAGTCCACGGGATTCGCTCTCGCGGCGCCAGCCGTCTGATACAAGACCGCCACCAGAGCAGTCATTGCCGCAGCCACGCCGGCGAAAAGAATGACCAGGGGATTGACCTCGATTCGAAAAGCGAAGTTTCCGAGCCAGTTTCCTGCCGCGATCCATGTCAGCGGGGCGGCTACGGCGAACGAAACGCCTATCAGGATTACGAATTCTCTGGACATCAGGCCCAGAATGGAGCGCGACGACGCTCCAAGCACTTTGCGCACTCCAATTTCCTTGGTTCGTTGTTCTGCCGTGAATGCTGCAAGGCCAAACAGCCCGAGACTGGCTATGAAAATGGCCATCAGGGAGAAATACCCGATGATGTCGCGGAGTGTGTTCTCGTCTTTGTACAAGGCGTCAACCGAGTCGCCGACGAAGTAGTATTCGAACAATGAACCCGGGAAGACGTGATCCATCGCAGCATGAACGTGATCGACGACAGCCGCGGGATCATCAGACGCGAATCGCACGAGTAATCGGTTCGAAAACCCGGGACGTAAAGGGATGACGAGCGGTTCGATGGCGTGATGCAGGGATCTGAAATTGAAATCCCGAATGACTCCGACGACCGGTCCCGAGTAATCGCCCCAGCGCATCGTCTGGCCGATGGGTTCATCCAGACGGAGAAGCTTTACGGCAGTCTCGTTCATCAGCCAGCCGCTGGTGTCGGTAGGAGCCTCTTTGGAGAAGGAGCGCCCCTCGACGATTTCCAGTCCAAGCGCTTCGACGTAATCGTGATCTGTATGCCAGGCAAAACGAAGCTGAACCTCTTCTTCGACGAGACCATCGACCGTCACGGACTCCAGGCTGATTCGTTCACCAGGAAGGTCTGTAGCGTTGGAAACACTCAGAATGGCCGGATTTCGAAGGAGTTCACTCTTGATGGTTTCCGGATTTTCTGCAACCGCGTTGATCTGTGCTTCAGACAACCGAACATCCAACACGTGCTCTTTATCAAATCCCAGTTGTTGCGTGCGAAAGAAGTCCAATTGTTGCCAGATGATGATGGATCCAGCAATAAGAAAAATGGAAATCGAAAACTGAAATACGACCAATCCCTTGCGAAGGA
>CAZEHJ010000033.1:0-12931 GCA_964512485.1 uncultured Rhodothermales bacterium
TTGACTACGCTCTGCGTTCGACCGACTTCTTTGACAACGTATCCATGGTCACAGCTGCTGTGAGCTTGTAATACGTTCTCATTGAGATGAAACGGAAGCGGGGTGGATCCTGCGATCTTAGATCGCATAAGATCCACCCCGCTTTTTGTATGTAGTAAACTTTGTCTTTATTGCCGCTGATGCGTTATCTGCCATTTATACCGATCGCCCTGTTCGCCCTGTTTGCTGGGTTAATTGGCTGCAACAGCGCAGAAACCGAGAGTAAACCAGCTTCAGCAGCGTCGCTCGAGTTTAGAAACCTGGTCGAAATGTCAGACTTCACAGGCGACGCAGCGTGCTTCGACTGTCACGAAGACGAGTACCATGGATTCTATGAGCATGGGATGTCCAATTCCATGTATCTGCTGACGCGTGATGTGGCCGTCGAAGACTTTGGCTCCGAAGTGGTCGTGGATTCTGCATCCGGGCTACGCTACGAGACAGTAGAGGAAGAATCCGGATATTTCATGGTTGAATATCTGTTGGATGACGAAGGTCGGCGAGTCCACGAATTGAAAAGACCGATGCAATACGTCATCGGATCGGGCACATCGGCTCGCACATATGCCGCTGAACAAGACGGATGGTTCTACGAGTTACCGGTGACGTGGTATACCCAGCAGGGTAAATGGGACTTCAGTCCGGGCTACAGTGTCGCCAATAAGCGCTTTGATCGGAAGCTGGCAGACCGTTGTGTGGTTTGTCACAACAGCTACCCGACGGCTGTTGAGCAGACCAACGGAATGTACACTGAGATGCCCGACGGGATCGGGTGTGAAAGATGTCATGGCCCGGGTAGTCTGCATGTCGATGAACGCTTGGTATCCTCAGAAGCGCTTGGTGAATACGACGATACAATCGTCAATCCGGCACACCTGAGTCTTGACCTGCGACTCGATGTCTGCCAGCAGTGCCATCTGAATGGCTCTGTGTCTTTGCTCAGGGATGGACGCACTCCGTACGACTTTCGGCCGTCTGAGAGCCTTCCAGACTATCTGACGTTATTTCAGGCAACACAGTCCGAAGACGAAGACGGGATCAGCGTCATTTCGCAGGCCGACAGGATGAAACTCAGTGCCTGCTTCCTCGAGACCCGGTTTTCTGACAATGCCTTGGAATGCACAACATGTCACGACCCACACAGCGGATTCCGCGACCAGGGAAATGAGTACTTCAATGCGACCTGTGTGGACTGTCATGGAGAATCAAGCCTGCAAGCAATAAGCGCAGCGGAAGTGCCCCCGGTGCATACGCCCGAGGCGAACTGTATAGACTGTCATATGCCGAGAACAGACCTCATAGAGGCGCCGCACTCGGCCTTCACTGATCATTGGATTCGTGTTGTAGGAAATGAGGAAGCTCCCGAGCCGCTCGCTGCTCATGAGTCAGAGGAATTGGTTGCAGTCTTCGACCGGGACCGCGAGCAAGATCCAGAGTCTATTTTATACGAAGGAATGGCTTACGTGACCCGTGGATATCAGGAGGGGCAAGAAAACCTGATTCGCAAGGGAATTGATCAGTTGGAAAGCGCTTTCGAGAATGGCCATTCGATGAGTGAAGCCTGGTATTTGCATGGCTATGCCAACGTTTTGCTGGGTGACTACGAACGAGCCATTGAGTCGCTCGAAGAGTCTGTCAGGATGGATCCAAACAAGGTGGAGCGACTGAATACTCTCGCGCAGGCTTACGAAGGATCTGGTCGGGACGCCGTCAGTATCGAACGGCTCTATCGGGAAGCTCTTCGAATCCAGCCTCTGTCAGCTGATATTCGAATCAATCTCGGCAGATTCCTGGAGACCCAGAACCGATTGGATGAGGCGGTTGATGAATACCGGGAGGTAATCCGAACGGAAAGCTGGAATGCACTCGGGTATTACAATCTGGGAACTGCATTTCTGCGGAGTGGAAACCTGGCAGACGCCCGAGAAAATCTTGAACGCTCCATGTCCCTGGATCCATTTCACGGAGGCTCGATGAGTAATCTCGGCCTTGTTCTCATCCAACAAGGTGAAGGGCAGGCGGCCAGAGAAATGTTGGAGATGGCAATTGATCGCGTCCCAGATCATGCAGAATCACTCGACAACCTTGGCACGCTGTATCTGAATATGGAGCTCAATGAAGAGGCCGCGGTCATATTTTCAAGAGCCAGCCAGGCGAATCCTAATTCGGCGGATGTATTTGCAAAACTGAGCCTCGCCCAATTCCGGGCGGAAGATTACGAAGGTGCCCGAAGCAGTGCAGAGCGATCACTTGCTCTCAACCCGTCTCAACCACTCGCTACACAGATCCTGCAAGCGCTTTAGTCAAAGGCTCTCTCGACTTGGATCATTCCCGGTATCCTACCGGATCTTGACGAATGATCCGGACACAACATGTCGCCCGTTGTTGTCGACGAACCTGTACAGATACACGCCGGGCTGTGCATCATCCACATGAATGTCTATGTCTAATTGTTGATCAGCGGTCAACAATTCAGAGCTGACCGAAACACGCCTTCCGAGGGCGTCGAATATCTCAACATTGTACGTACCCGTCCGAGGTGCTACGACCCGCAGAATGGCAGAATCAGATACCGGATTTGGATACAGGGACGCGACAAAATCCATCTTGTGTGGAAGTTGATCTTCGGTTGATACCGCAAACCCACTGCCTTCGACAATTTCAAACAGTTGGTTCGCAGCTACGTCAAAAAACACCTCCTGATTGCCGTTCGGCCAGGTTATCAGAAGTTCATTCGCTTTCGAAGACGAGCCAAGACCGAAGTGGACGGGCTGTATACTCTGACCCAGAAAATCTACTCCATCGTTCAGTCTATGGTACACACCATCTTCGGTCGTAAGACGAAGCTTGGCCCCAACGCCATTGCGATTACTGGTTGTGCCCGAAAGGTTGACCTTCAGCCAGTTTCCGGTAACGGTGACATTTTCATACAGGTAAAGTGGTTCTCTCCAATTTGAGACCAGCATATCCAGGTCTCCATCATCGTCATAATCAAAAACGACGAGTCCGTGCGATTCTGCCAGCCCGTCTGTGCCCGATGATTCAGATACGTCTTCGAATTCCAGGACGCCGTTTTCGACCAGAAGGTTATTGAACAGTCTGTTGATCGTATCGTTTTCCAGAGCCGATCCATTGACTGCGAAGAGTTCAAGATCTCCATCGTGATCCACGTCGAAAAATTCCGTTCCCCAGCCCCAATCTGTTTCTCCCAATCCAAGTTCAACACCTCTTTCAAAATAAGGGGGCGCCGAGGAAGCCTGATAAAATGAATTGAGATGGTGAGTGTGAATCGCGTTATTGGTTATAAATATGTCAAACAGCCCATCATTGTTGGCATCGCCAAAAGCTGCGCCCATGCTTTCCTTATTGTTGCCAATTTCGTAGGTCGATGATGACTCCACCCAGGAACCGTCAGTTTGCTGCAAGAAAAGGAGATTAGGACCGAAATCGTTGACGAGATAGAGGTCGGGCAGGCCGTTTTCGTCCATGTCCAGCGTCATGCTCATCCAGGTACGCACGTCGACATCCAAGCCACTGACTACAGAAAGGTTTTCAAACGTTCCGTCGCCAAGATTTCGGTAGTGTCGATTTTTACCAGACCATGAACTGATGAATACATCCAGATCGCCGTCGAGATCGAAGTCCCACCAGAGGCTGGCACTGTTTTCGATGTATTCGCCCAGAGCCTGCAATCCGGATTGCTCGGTGACATCGTCAAATGTGCCGTCGCCGTTGTTTCTGAACAGCACTTCCGGTCCGATATTGGTAAGGAAAAGGTCCGGGTCGCCATCTCCGTCGTAGTCTGCCCAACTCGAAGAGAACTTGGTGCCGAATACGCGATGAGGAGTAGGAGGAATGTTCTCGCCTCGAACACCCGCCTCCAGAGCTACGTCTGTGAATGTCTTGTCTCCGTTGTTTCGAAATAGTCGGTTCCAAGATCGGGGATTGAATGGGTCGTACGCTTTCTGGCCCACGAAATACAGATCGAGATCACCGTCCATGTCGTAATCGGCAACCGCCACTCCCGAACCATCCCACCCGTTGTCGAATCCTGCCTCCCGGGTCTTCAGCACGAATCGCTGGCCATGGGCTTCGTCCACTCCAATCGAACACGACAGGAGCACTACACAGAGCATGAAAATGCGAATTGCGGAATTCAAGGCAAAATGACTTCAGATGAGGACAAGGAGCGAAAAAGTACGGATGAATACGGTCGAATTCTATCCAAAGAGCAGTCCCCGGAGGATGAAAACAGGACGATGATCAAGGCTTTAAAAACGGTCAAACAGGGAGATCACGACGTTGGGACAGCGATTCCGCTATCATTTTAGCGTGAAACCTTCCGTTTTCGATGAACCACCGGCTGGTGTGTCGGCCTCCGCATATTGTTCCGGCGATATAAAGGCCAGGACGACTCGTTTCGAATGAGTCATCATCATAGATGGGCGTATCGACGCCATCATTTGCGATCTCGACTCCAAGTCTGGCCAGAAATGAGTAATCCGGATGATACCCTGTCAGAGCCAGAACCTCGTCGTTGGCAATCGTCACGGCGCCTTCCGGCGTGATGAGATCGATCTCATTGTCGCGAATTTCTGAAATCGAGGAATTGAAGTGCGCCTCAATTTTTCCCTCATTGATGCGGTTGATCACGTCGGGCCGGATCCAGTATTTGACGGTCGGTCCGATCCCTTCTCCCCGAATCACCATCGTGACCCGCGCGCCGCGCCTGACGCACTGCAAGGCAGCCAGTGCAGCCGAATTCTTTGCTCCAACGATACACACGTCACGATCTGTGTAGGAGAACGCTTCCTTGAAATAGTGGGTCACCTTGTCGAGTTCTTCCCCGGCCACGTTCAGCAGATTGGGTTGATCAAAAAATCCGGTGGCAACGACCACGAACCGACAGGCGATACTTCTCATGTCAGTCGTGATCGTGAACGTCCCAACGTCACCGGACAGATCCAACACACGTTCGAAGAGGAGCAGGTTCAGGTTTTCAGAGCTCGCGACTCTTCGGTAGTAGTCGATAGCTTCTTCCCGGATCGGTTTGTAGCGCGAACTGACCAGGGGATAGCCGCCGATTTCGATCAGGTCCGGGGTCGAGAAGAACTCCATGTTCGTCGGGTATCCGACAAGCGAGTTCACCAGAGCACCTTTGTCAACGACGACTGTGCTGAATCCCTTTCTCTGAATTTCAATCGCGCACGCCAGCCCGACAGGGCCAGCGCCTATAATGACTGCATCAGCTTTCATCTTTCTTCCGTTTCTCTTTGAAGAATGACGTGAGCAGAGCGGAGCACGCTTCCTCTTCTACGCCCGAGATCAGATCCACATAATGGTTCAGCCTCGGGTCCTGAGGAATATTGTAGAGGGTCGAAGCTGCTCCCGCTTTTTCGTCAAATGCTCCGTAAACCACGCGTGACAAACGAGCCAGTGTGATGGCACCTGCACACATCGGGCAGGGTTCGAGCGTCACGTAGAGCGTCGCATCTGTCAACCACTTTCGTTCCAGACGGTCGCATGCAGCGGTGATGGCGATGATTTCCGCATGGGCCGTAGGATCAGAAAGTCGCTCGACCTGGTTGTGGCCTTTCCCAACAATCTGTTCGTTATGGATGAGGACCGCTCCAACGGGAACTTCGCCCGCGTCATATGCGCGCTCTGCCTCTCTCAGGGCCGTTTTCATCCACTTTCGGTGATCGGCAACCATGTTTTCCAGACTCATTCAGATGTACTCTCTCTGGATATTGGCATTGTCATACACCTGGGGCCTCCCCTTCCGCGGGAAAGCTCATAACCATCCAGCTTGATGGCTATTTTCTCACCAGGCTCGTAGTTGCTGGCCTGGTAGTATGAAAGGAATCCTTCAGCAGTCACCACACGGTAGCCCATCCGGCTCATTTCGTCGAAAGTCTTCAAGTTTCTGTCATATCCCAGAACAACACCCGGGGCAACTGCAAACAGGTTGGCACCGTCGGTCCATTGCTCGCGGCGCTGGCTCAACGGATCAGATCCACCACAGGCGGCGAAGGTCATTTTTCGATTGAGAGTCGTTTCGAGCGCTTCGTGCAGGTTCTGAAAAATCCGAGTGTTGAGTTGATCTGAATCTATACCTTTGGAAAACGAGACCACATTGTTCAGGCCCGCCAGATCAATGAGGGGGGGGAAGATCACGCACTCATTCGGTGAGGCGAACGTAAATACAGTGTCCAGATGCATGCACGATCTTTCCGGTGGCAGATTTACCATGATTACATTTTCGATCACCGATCGTTCAAACAATTTTCTCGCGACTGAGATCACGCCTCCGAAAGAAGTGCGCTCTGAATTGCCGATGATGACGGTATCTGAAGAAGCAACAAGAAGATCTCCGCCTTCAAAGGTTACCCCCTTCGGCAGCTTGATGACCTTATCCTGAAAAGCGGTGAAGTTCAGGTGATGGGCCACTACCACATCTATGATGATGCTTTCTCTCGCTCTGGCAGATGTCGCGGCGTGACTGAGCACGATATGATCTCCTACAACGGCCGCCAGATCCCGCATGAACAGCAAGTTTGGAATGGGTTGGGCTTCGATGTTAAGGGGTGAATTTCCGGTCAGGGCAAAATGACACAATTCATCCGGCGACAGATTGGTGAGGTCTTTTTCGAACGCCCGCAGGTTTGCCAGATGAGAGGCTTCACACAATTGGTCGATGAAGCTGGCTCGTGCCTCCTCAATATCAAATGACTCTCTCAACAACTGAGATATCTGAAGGACGGATCCCTGCGGGCCGACGACCTTTTCGAATACGGCACACATCAGTTCATGCTCTTTTCGTGCATGATCCAGAAACAAGATGTCCTCGAATAGTAGTGCCTCGCGGTCAAGCGGGGACACCATGTCCATCTCGGGTCCGGGGGTGTGAACTATTACCTGACGAAGGTGATCTGTTTCCGAATGAATCCGGAAGTCTACATTGCTCATGGGTGATCATTGTCAGCGGACCTGTTGGGCTCTGGCCCCGGTCAACGCTTGTTTCGAATGGCCTCTGTCACTCTGAGAACAAGAGCGAACATCAGGAAGACTAGGAGGAATTTAATGGCCAGTTTCAGGATCACGGAGGCCAGTTGCAGCACAAAGCCAAACAGGACAACCGCCATCAACAGGACGATGGTTGTGATGAGCCAGCGAAGGATTATCTGAGCATCCATGATTCGATGAAACGTGACGTCATTGGACCTCCAATGATACGAATTCCATCGTTCTGAGACTTGCACCAAACGCGTCAAATCCTCCTGCAATCAAAACCCGACCGTCAGGCATCAATGTGGCCGTATGCCCGAACGAAGGCGTCATTTGTGCAGCCAGGTCGTCGGGAAATGAGAAATAGGCATTTGCCACCTCGACGAATAGTTCTCCTCCGGAGTATACATCTCCGATGTCTTCACCTCTGCCATTGAAGAGCGCCACTACTCCTGGCGCCAGAGTTACGGCAGCATGTCTGATACGCGCTTTTTGCATTTGCGGAGTTGATTGGATATCGATCCCTCCAAGACCCGCGAAATCCATAACGAGTGACGCCGGATCCAACGTATCGCCAAATGTCATACCCGATATCAGAAAGCGATCCGATTCTCCGGTTGCGGCTGGGCTTAGGGGTGTCTGTGTATGTCCTGCCATGGTTTCGATGAAAGGACCAACCGCGGGGGAAAGCGCGAACAACGTGTCATTGCGAAGCTGAAAGGTTCTCATATCACGTCGAATGTCCAGCAGCGGAGAGGGTGTGTAGCGGGTATCACCTCGACCGCCAAACAGCACGAAGAACAAGTCGTCACCGACGATTCTCATGACGGAAGAGTGATACATTCTCCTGATCGGGTTTCCTTCGAAAGCGATCGGGCTGAACGTGCCAGTCGCCGGGTTGAACACCTCTACTGATTCAACGAGTTCGTCAACGCTTGAAATGTCCCCGAACGTCGCTCCCCCAAGCATGAGAACCCTTCCATCCGGCAACAGATTGGCGGTATGACCTACCCGGCCATCAACCGCAAAGCCAGGAACAGGAGTAAATCGACGAGTGCCGGCTTCCCAGACGTAGGCATCGAAAGCAGCTCCGGCGCCGGGTTCCGCTGTGCCACCGACCAGCAACAGGTCGTCGTTCGCCATCCGGGTCATGGTGTGGCCACCGGTAGAAAAGATGAGAATATTTTCAGCGGTGGCTGTTTCGAATGAATGCGAAAGGTGGAATACGTCGACGGTGTCGACACCAACGGGGCCGTCGTCTACAGTCGATTCGATCAGGAGTCTGTTGAGTCCCTTTTCGAGTGTGAATGAGGCTTGCCAGACGTCGACACCACCTGATTTCGAGAAGTCAATCGAACCTGACCTGACGGAGGTCACGTCTCGAACCGAAGTCACCCTCAGTTCAAGATTCAGAATGTTTTCAGTCTGCGCAACGGTCACGTCAGGCGACAGAACTTCGACTCTCGCTTCACCGACATCAGAGAAGGTACGGTCACAGGCGGACAGCAGAAGTGCTGACAAAAGGAACAGCGGGAAAATGCGTTTCATTCGATTCAAAGGGCCATAATGCTGGTAGGCGCAACTACAATATGAGTATATCCGATGATATATGAACCCAGAAAAAGCCGGGCTAAAGGTGATACGCTCTGGGTAGTACGAAATCACTTCCCAGTCGTACTACCGGGCGTTTGTGGGCTGTCATAGCCCACTTTTTCCAACATAAGGCCATGAGGGGGGGCGGCTGGACCGGCCGCTTGGCGATCTTTGGCATCCAGAATCTGCGCGATGTCTTCGATTTCGCGCTTTCCCTGTCCAATTTCAACGAGCGTTCCAACAATCGCGCGAACCATTCCGTGCAGGAATCGATCTGCCCTGATCACAAAGTCCATGTTGCCCGGGCGTTCCTGACTTTCATTCCAATACGCCTCATAAATTTCGCATACCCGGTTTTCAGTTTCCGAGGCGGTCCTGCAGAAGGAAGAACAGTCGTTCTTGCCGATCAGACGTTCAGCCGCGCGAATCATTCTGGAAATATCCGGTGCAGGCCGGAGAAACCATCTGGTGGAGGCATCGATTGCGAATGGAATCGTTCCCAAGCGGTACCTGTACTTCCTCCATCTCGCGTCGAAGCGGGCATGAAATCCGTCGACAGCCCGTGAAACAGACGAAACGGCAACTGAGTCCGGCAGCAAACCGTTGAGGGATGCGAGCAGTCGATGAACGTCAATCTCCGTTTCTGTATTGAAGTGTGCCACCTGTCCGCATGCATGGACGCCAGCGTCCGTCCTTCCAGATCCGGTGGTGGATACTCTTTCGCGCAGCGCGGTCAATAGAGCATTTTCGATGGCACCTTGTACGGTGTCATCTTCTGGTTGAATCTGCCATCCATGCCACTTCGTTCCGATGTATTCGATATCAAGTCGATAGGTCGCCAATCTCCTCCTCCTTACTTTATCCGCAAGCCAGAATGTAGCAAATGCCGCACTACGAGAGGATATATATCACCGGATTCATGGGTTCGGGCAAGTCAACGGTTACACCGCGACTCGCCAGGGGTCTAGGATATGACAGTATGGATCTGGACGCCGAAATCTCACGCTTTCTGGGAATGTCGATTCCGGCCATTTTCGATGTACTGGGTGAATCTGAATTCCGTGCGACCGAATCTGCGAAGCTTACAGAGACTGCAAACGCCGAAAAAATGGTCATCTCGCTGGGGGGTGGCAGCATAAATAGGGAAGAAAATCTGGCGTTTTGCCTCGAAAACGGATATTTGGTCTATTTGCGAGCCTCAGTGTCTTTTCTTGCCGACAGACTGTCCGTCTCGCTGCGTAATCGACCAAAGCTGTTTTCGGCCGATGGAGAAATGTTGGAAGGAGCGGCGCTTGAGGCCCGTGTCGAGGCGCTTCTCACCGAACGGGTCGCTCGTTACGAAAGAGCCCACCTGATCGTGGACATCGATGACAGAGCCCCGTCGGAAATCGCCAGGTTTATTGAGCAATCCATTCGGGGTGCAAGGGCAGACTGAACCTCAGCCGATCGGAGACCTTTTTGCTCTCGCGGAAACTGTTCTTCGGGTCAGGTGGGGATACACTACTTTTCGGAAGGGTCAGGAGGCAAGTGTTCGTTCCATTCTTGAAGGACGCGATACGCTTTCGCTGTTGCCGACCGGAGGAGGGAAATCGGTTTGTTTTCAGGTACCAGCTCTGGTGTTGGGCGGAGTCACGATCGTTGTTTCTCCCTTGATCTCCTTGATGCATGATCAGGTCGCATCACTCTCCGGCCGGGGTATCGATGCATTTTCGTTCACCGGCCGTATTGACCGGAGCATCGAGAAGCACCTTCAGCTCAGGATGAACGCGTCGAAGGCATTTCTTCTTTATGTGGCTCCAGAACGAATTGGATCGCAAAAACTTGATCGTGTGTTGGCGGGCGTGAAGGTAAGTCTGATAGTGGTGGACGAGGCACATTGCATCAGTGCGTGGGGCCATGACTTCAGGCCCGCGTACCGGCTGATCGTCCGGTTGAGAGATCGGTTCGCCGTGCCAGTCTGCGCGCTCACCGCGACTGCCACGCCGCGTGTGCAGAGGGACATCGTTCGAAATCTGAAATTGCACAACCCCGTGGTGATTCAGACCTCATTCGACAGGCCAAATATTTCATTTTCGATCGTCAGGGTGGTTGACGCACGGAACCGCGTTTTGGCTCTACTGGGTCAAGAATCGCCCAAAGCTGCTGTCATCGTATATGATTCTTCGCGTGAAGGGGTGGAAATCTGGGCTGAAAAAATTCGACGCGCTGGCATTTCAGCAACCGCCTACCACGGAGGGTTGAGTGCCGAGCAGAGAGCCCATTCGCAACGCCGATGGATGCGAAAAAAGGTGAGGGTAATGGTGGCCACAAATGCGTTCGGGATGGGTATCGATCGACCCGACGTGCGACACGTAATTCATGTCGGTTTGCCCGACTCCGTCGAATCATACTATCAGGAGGCTGGGCGGGCCGGCCGGGACGGCCGGCCCGCCCGAGCAACCATCATAGACAGTGCCGAGGCTAGGGAAGGAAGAATATCACTCACGTTGACGGGAAGGCGACGTCAACGCCGGCGCAACGTGCGGCTGCTTCGACCGCTGTTGCGGTATCTGGACAGACCCATGTGCAGGCGGTGGGGGCTGTTGGGGTATTTCGGCGAGATGCTCGATACCGACGACAAACCTGCTAATCGAGCGGCCAGTGGTACGTGTGGAAACTGCGATATCTGTCTGGATCAGCGGTCTTGAGCCCTGTCCAACGCCAGGTTATAGACGGCCAGAAGACGCCCCGGCTCATTGATAAGGGGTTCGGCAAGAGTCATGAACGATACTTCGTCGAGCCCATGAAGAGCCAGGATGGAGTCCCTGGCTTCGGAACTGGTAGCCTCTGTGTTCAATTCCAACGCCTCGGTATATACCGAGGCGTCCGCGAAATGAAGATCGCTCAGAATGTCGGCGAATGATGAGTCTTGAGCTGACAATTCAATCTGGTCAACGCTCTGCGGTGCCTGACATGCGGCAACAGAAAAAACCAGGGTAGGCATCAACCAGCATATGAACGTCCTTTTCTTCACGATCAGCTCTCGGTCTCGGCGGCTGCAGCCAAAGCCTCTTCGGCCGTCCAGAATGAGTGTGATATGACTTCCATGTGTCTGAGGAATTCCCGTTTGTCATAGCCGGGTGCAAAAACCATCCCGTCAATCATGTACAGACGCCCCGTTTCATCGTCGTAGAATGTATAGTTGAGGAAGGGTCCTCCCATTCCATATTCCACGCGCCCCTTAACCGGATCCTCCCCGACCATGTGCCAGAGGCCCCGGGTTTCATAGGCGAAACGGCCTATGAAGTCGATGTTTTCCGAGGTCAGTTCCCTACGGAAGTCAATCGCGACAAATCCCCCCATATTGCCTCTGATATGCGTTTCAGTGAGGCGTTCTCTCGCCTCATATATCCATTCAGGCGTGAGGTTGGCAGGATTGAAGTCTTCGATGTAATACACCCATAAGCTTCTCCACGAATCCGAATTCACAACACGTCGCATCCACACGAAATCGGTAGTGTCCACAGCGATGAAATAGTCATGCTGCCCCCTCACAGCAAACGAATGCCTGGACATCAAGGTGTCTTCCAACTCGAAACGCCTGCCTTTTTCGAACATATCTATGTTCAGGCGCTGTCGCGTGATTTCGTTGAATTGGTAGCGGATGTCTTCACCGCGATCATCGAGCAGATCAATAATTGATTCTTCTGTATCCCCCAACAAGTAGATCACTTGCTGGCCCGAACGCCAGAGGTCGCGCCTCGGAATGACCGAGGCCTGGCCCGACATAACGGCCGAAAGGGCGGTTTCGTCCAGCCGGGTTCTCAAGAATTCAGCTTCCGCCGTTTCGTCTTCCAGCGGCGCTACAAACACTACGTTTTTCTGTTTCTGAATCGTTTCCAGCAATCGTTGTGACGTCAGGGAGATTCTGCGCAGTGTAAACTCACGTTCCGGAGCCGGCAGCGTTCCCAGATAGGGAGCCAGGTTGGCTCGAACAGCATCTCCGAGCGGTCCACTCCAACTGAGCGAATCGATTACAACAATAACCTCGCCTTCCCGCCCAACGGCCGAAGGTCGATACTCGAGAGCCTCGCATCCGGTGCCCATCATCAGGAATAGACCCAGCATTGCTGCGATCCACGTTCGATTATCTGCCAGATTGTTCATTGCTGATTGATTGTTCGCGACTGGAGTCGCGACGGTTTGAGTCGCCCTGCTTTCATGTGTGCAGGCTTGCTGGGCGGTGGATTGGCTCGACTTGCTCTGAAAGTACAACATGATCAATTTATAGCGTTCCCGGCGTTCCCGGCGT
>CAZEHJ010000033.1:13031-36160 GCA_964512485.1 uncultured Rhodothermales bacterium
CCCTTCGTCCCTGATTTGAGATCATTCACAAAGTCTATTATGCCCCGGATACGTCTCTTGTGATCCAGAGTGTCATCTACCCACAATTTATCGACCAGATCAACCAGGGCAGATCCTACAATCGCACCGTCGACGTGACGGGCCATCTCGTTTACGTCGGCTGCCGTTCGGATACCGAATCCTACGAGCAGATGATTCCGAGTCACGTGCGAACGGGCTTCTTTCAAATATTCCCCAATTGGGTCTGTGCGACTGATTTCCAGCCCCGTGACACCCGTCATCGATACGGCGTAGACAAATCCGCTGGACAACTGGTCAATTTTCTTCATGCGTTTCGGCGGCGTCGTAGGTGATATCAGACAGATCAAATCAATTCCTTCCTTTCTGGCGGCAAGATAGAAGGGTGAATCAGTCTCCGGCAAAACGTCCGGAAGAATGACTCCGTTTACACCACTAGATCGAGCGTCCTTGAAAAAGTTGCTGATCCCGTACTGCATGACGGGATTGGCATATCCCATCAGGACAACTGGTGTTTCTGATTTCTCTCTGAATGACGCTGCGAATTGCAACGTATCCTGCATCGTGACCCCGGCAGCGAGAGCTTTCTGGCTCGATCGCTGGATGGGGATGCCTTCTGCCAACGGGTCGCTGAAAGGCATTCCAATCTCAATGAAGTCGGCACCACCATCATCAATCGCTTGAAGGATATCCGGCGTGGCTTCCAGATTCGGGAATCCACTAGTGACAAAGATGCCGAGGGCCTTCTCTCCCGAGTCTTTCAGCTTTGCGATGTGGTCCTTAAGGTCTGTCAATTGAGGTATCCTGTTTTCGAATCGAACGTCAAAACACGCGGTATGCTGTGGCACGAAGTAGGGATATACGACATCACGATAGATGTTCAGATATGGTGCCCATGTCTTTGTCACCTCTGCCAGAGCAATTGACAACGATGATATCGTCGTCAGAAGCATCAGCTACAACACGCTCCAGAGCGGCAATAGCGTGAGCCGTTTCCAGGGCGGGAATGATGCCTTCGGTCCGAGAAAGTAGTTTTACCCCTTCGATAGCTTCATCATCCGTAGCCGTGAGGTACTGGACGCGGCCTGAAGCCTGCAGAAAGGAATGCTCCGGACCAACACCCGGATAATCCAGACCTGCTGAAATCGAATGGGCAAGCTCAACTTGCCCCTGTTCGTCTTGAAGCAGATAGCTGAGAGCGCCATGCAGGATCCCTGGTTTTCCGAGTGTCAGCGTTGCGGCATGACGAGCATCCAGGCCTTCACCCGACGCTTCGACTCCGACGCATCGAACTTCAGGATTATCCAGGAAAGGATAGAACAGGCCGATTGCATTCGAACCGCCTCCAACACAGGCCAGCAGAATATCAGGATGCTCCCTGCCTTCTTTCTTGAGAAGTTCTTCTTTGACCTCTCTTCCGATGACCGCGTGGAAAGCACGGACCATTTTGGGGTAGGGGTGGGGCCCCACGACCGATCCGATGATGTAAAACGTGTCGCGTACGTTTGTCACCCAGTCTCGGATAGCCTCGTTCGTCGCATCCTTGAGCGTTTTGCTACCACTCGTGGCCGGTCGTACTTCTGCGCCCAGTAGTTTCATACGGTGGACATTGAGTTGCTGGCGCTCCATATCCTCTGATCCCATGTACACAACGCAGTCCATCCCAAACTTGGCGCAAACTGTTGCCGTTGCCACACCGTGCTGGCCGGCTCCGGTTTCGGCAATGATTCGCGTTTTGCCCATCTTCCGGGCCAGCAGAATCTGGCCGATGGCGTTGTTGATCTTGTGGGCGCCGGTATGACAGAGGTCTTCACGCTTCAGATAAATACGCGTCTTGCCGAAATGCTCCGTCAGTCGGGACGCGGGAGTCAACGCTGTCGGGCGGCCTACATAGTCTCGCAGCAGACCATGATATCGGGCATGAAACGCCGGGTCGTGTTCGGCGGCCTCAAAGGCTTCGATGAGCTCTTCGAGCGCGGGAACGAGAATCTCGGGTACAAATGAACCGCCAAAATCCCCGAAGTAGCCTCGTTCGTCTGGCTGTTGGTACCCGGAAACGTTCTCTATGTCATATGTCTCGTTCGTCATAATAAATCGGTTGTCACGCCTCATTTCTGATTGCGCGAACAAAATCGTCAATGCGCTCAAAATCCTTCTTTCCCGGAGATTCTTCGACTCCACTGCTCACGTCTACACCGAAAGGTCCAACGCGCGTTACAGCTTCAGATATATTTTCGGGAGTCAGCCCGCCGGCCAGGAAGAGCGGGAGAGGCGAGGATAGTTGCTCCAGGATCGACCAGTCAAATGTCTTTCCCGTTCCACCGGGACTTGTTTCTGAGCCGGTATCCACGAGGAAATACTCGGCAATGCCCTCAAATTTGGCGTACTCGTTCTTCAGGTTGTCCGCACTCGTCTGTGAATCCACGTGAAACACCTTGATGATGGGCTGGTCCATTTGTTGGCAATACTCGACTGATTCATCGCCATGTAGCTGTGCGAATTCAAATCCGGCCTTCTTACAGATCTGGTTCACCTCTTCAGCGTCCCGATCGACGAATACACCAACCGGACGTGCGCCATACACCCACGAAATGATATCTCGTGCCATGTCCGGAGCGATGTACCTGGGACTGGCCTCATGTTGAATGAAACCGAGAAAATCGGCTCCCGCACCTGAGGCGTATCTGGCATCAGCCAGATTGGTGATTCCGCAGATCTTGATTTGTGTCATTTCACTTGATCTGGTTCAATGCAGTTGTTCGATGATGGACTGAAGTGCCCGGCCAGGGTGCTCCTCTCGCATGAACGCCTCACCAACCAGAGCGGCTTGAATTCCCTGATCGCGAACCAGTTTGAAATCATCCAGGCTCCGGATTCCGCTCTCGGCAACACGCACAACATGATCCGGAAGCTCGTTCAGCGCAACCAGCGCCCCGGCAAGGTCAACTTCGAAGGTCGTCAGATCCCGGCTGTTGACACCTATGATTTCCGTAATGTCGACATCCACGATTTCGAATTCAGCGGGATCATAGAGTTCTACGAGGACCGACATTCCCAGCGAGAAAGCTGTCTGTTGTAGTTCCGCCAGACTGACGCGATCCAGGCAGGCGGCGATGAGCAGCACAGCGTCAGCGCCGAAGGCTTTCGCTTCAACAATCTGATACGGATCGACGATGAAGTCTTTCCGCAAAATCGGGATATCAAGCTGAGGTCGACAGCGGGGAAGTGCTTCGATGTCTCCCCGAAAATGAAAGGGTTCAGTCAAGATGGAGACGGCAGCCGCTCCACTCTCCTGGTAAGCAGATGTGATTGCTACTGGGTCATAATCGCTGCGGATGACACCCCGGGATGGAGATGCTTTTTTGGCTTCAGCAATTATTGAAAGCCCATTCTTCCTGAGGGATTCAGCCAGCGAGATGGGTGCGCGATTGAAATAAGGCTGGGATTCCAGACTTGAAATCGGGCGCTTCAGCTTTCGTTCATCGATGAGCTTTCGTGTGTCTCGTACGATGCGCCCCAGAATAGTGCTGTCAGCAGTTGGTGTCATTGAATCGTAACCATCAGGAGGCCAGTGCAGGTGCTTTCTGGCTGATTTCAACCAATCTGTCGAGCGCAGCTTGTGCTTTTCCGTCGTCGATGGCCGAAAAAGCCATAGAAAGGCCACTTTCCACGGAATCTGCGAGCCCGGAGCAGAGCAGGGCGAACGCAGCATTGAGTCCCACGATGTCCCGACATGGTCCCCCATCGCCTCGGAGCACTGATCTCATGATCTCCGCATTGGCACGGGCATCGCCCCCTTTGATGGCATCGTGATCGGCCGGAATGAGCCCGAAATCCTGGGGGGAAACCACCTCTTCTGCTATTCCTGCCGCGCCTTCAAGGGATGAGTAGATGGTTGTGGGTCCCGAGATCGAGATTTCGTCGAGTCCATCATGAGCGTGGACACAGACCATCGATTCGGATCCGAGAGCCTTGAAGATTATGGCCATCATCGAGGCAACTTCCTGACTGAATGCGCCCACAAGTTGGCGCTTGACACCGGCCGGATTACAGAGCGGTCCGAGAATGTTGAAGCAGGTCCGTACGCCAAGGCCACGCCGTACGGGCATGACGTGTTTCAGTGCGGGGTGAAAGTACGGGGCGAATATGAACGCCATGCCGGCCTGATCGAGGCAGAACTCTACGCCTTCCTTGCCGAGCTCGGTCTTTACACCCAATTGGGACAGCACATCCGCAGACCCGCAAAGGGATGAAACAGAGCGGTTTCCGTGTTTGGCCACGATGGCTCCGGCTCCAGCGCATACGAATGCCGTAGTCGTCGAAATATTGAATGAGCCGCTTCTGTCGCCGCCCGTGCCCACGATATCGATTGCATCCTCGGGTGCATCAACAACGACAGCAAACTGACGCATCGTCTCAGTCAAGCCGATGAGTTCTTCAGCACTTTCTCCACGGGCTCGCAGACCGAGGAGAAATGCTGCTATTTCTTCTGGAGTGGCGTCACCGGAGAGCATGAGTCTCATGGCCCGGGACGCATCGCTTCGATCCAGGGGTTCATGTTCGGCCAATTTCGTAAGCAGAGTCTTCATCTCGTCTCAGTTGGAGGAAGGTGATTCGAGAAGGGCGAGCGATGCCATCCAGTTGTCGATCATCTTTCCGCCTTCTTCGGTCAGCAAACTTTCTGGATGGAATTGAATTCCTTCGACGGGGTGTGACGAGTGACGAATACCCATGATGGTTCCGTCCTCACTTCTCGCGGAGATCGTCAACTCTTCAGTCAGAGTTGAGGGATCGACGACGAGAGAGTGGTATCGTGTTGCGGTGCAGGGATCCGTTACGTGATGAAAAAGACCTTTTCCATCATGATGGATCTCGCTCGTTTTTCCGTGCATGAGGCGAGATGCATAGGTGATCTGGCATCCATATACCTCGCCGATGGCCTGGTGTCCCAGGCAAACTCCCAGTATCGGAATTCTGGATCCGAACTCCCGGATCACGGCGCACGTGATCCCTGCCTCGACGGGTCGTCCGGGTCCAGGAGATATCAGGATGCCCGATGGCTCAAGTTCTTCGATCTCCTCCAGGGTAATCTCGTCGTTTCGATGCACCTGCATATCGTCCGTGTTCCGGGCGATGAGATGGACCAGATTGTAGGTGAAGCTGTCGTAGTTGTCGATTACCAGTATCATCGATACCCCGATCAGTAAGTGGTGATGATTCCGGCTGCATCGCGAACGGCCGTCATGAACTTCTCGGCCTGCTCACGCCCTTTTCGACCGCCTTCGCGCAAGACATCTTCGACGTACCCTGGATTTGTTTCCAGTTCCTTGCGTCGCTCCCGTGCTTCTGCAAAATACTCGGTGATGAGATTCAGCAGTTCCGTTTTTGCGTGCCCATACCCATATCCACCGGCTCGGTACGCGGCGGCGACTTCTTCCCGCTTGGCATCGTCAGCGAACAACTTGATCAACGCATACACATTGCATGTGTCAGGATCTTTTGGCTCTTCGAGAGGGGTCGAATCCGTGACGATGCTCATTACTTTCTTTTTGAGCGTTTTCCCTTCGTCGAATATGCCGATCGTGTTGTCATAGCTTTTCGACATCTTGCGCCCGTCAATACCTGGCACGATCGCGACATCTTCCAGAATGTATGGCTTGGGCACCGGCAGGATGGCTTCTCCAGATCCGAAACGATCATTGAAGCGGATGGCCAGATCCCGACAGATCTCCACGTTTTGCTTCTGGTCGGCGCCCACGGGAACGAGCGTGCCGCCGTAGACGAGAATATCAGCGGCCTGCAGGATGGGATAGTTGAACAGTCCTGCATTTGCCGGTAGTCCCTGGGCGACTTTGTCTTTGAACGAGACGCCTTTTTCCAGCTGGGATACGGGAGTGATGTTGTAGAATATCCATGAAAGCTCGGTTACCTGCGGCACGTCGCTCTGCAAGAACAGATTTGATTTGTCCGGGTCGAAGCCGAGTGCCAGATAATCCAGCGCGACATCGAAGGAGTATTTCCGAAGGGCGTCTGCATCCTGCAGCGAGGTCAACGCGTGGTAGTTGACGATGAAAAAATAGGATTCATGCTGCGCGTGCAGGGCCACGTGCTGACGTATGGCACCGAAATAATTGCCGAGGTGCAACGTTCCCGACGGTTGAATACCAGAAACAACGATGGGAGGAAAGCTGGGGGTTGAGGAATTCGATTCGTTCATGGGAGAATAGGCTAGAGACCTCTGAGCGCTTTCAGGCGCGTTTTCTGGTTTTCTTCAACGTTTTCCAGTATCGCTCGAGAGCGCATCTGGTGTTCAATTCCTGCCTCATCTTTCAGGGCAACTTCGAGTGCGGCCTCTTTGCCAGTGATGGCCGCCGATAGACCGTCTCCCAGATCAAAATCATCAGGGTTGAGGTCGGTCCCGTTGTACGCTACGCCGCCCGAGCTGTATACGATTTCACACATCTTCCCGATGTCCATGCGCAGGGTTCTCAAACTCGCTTCAATTTTTTCGAAATGTTCGGCGTGAGCATCGTTGCGTGCGGCCCCGCCGTAAAGCTGCATCAACTCGTTCATTATTCGGATCAACGGATCGATACGATGGACCGTTTGTTGGCGACCCAACGTTCGGCCTGCCCAGCCTTTCTTCAGAATTAGTCCCTTGATTCCCATGTTACCGGCTCCCGAAAACGGATGAGTAGAGTGAAATGGGTGAATGACGCCTCGGCTCCAAAGATATTGAAACAGCTTCGCTTCGCTCTTGAAAGTATCGTATAAATCGCATCATAACAGTTCTTCGGCGGCGACGTTCATGGCCCGATGAAGTGCCTTGGCTTTGTTCAGCGTTTCCTCATACTCTGCCGCAGGAATACTGTCCGCCACGATTCCCGCACCCGCTTGAATGTGGACCCTGTCGTCAGTGACGAGCATCGTGCGGATCGTGATACATGTATCCAGGTTTCCACGGAAATCGAGATACCCGACAGCACCGGCGTAGACACCCCTGCGCGAGGGTTCGAGTTCGTCGATAATTTCCATTGCCCTGACTTTGGGAGCACCGCTCACAGTACCGGCCGGAAAACACGCTTCCAGAGCCTGAAGGGGGTTTTTTCCGGTCGCCAACCTGGATGCGATCGAAGACACGATGTGCATCACGTGCGAATATCGCTCGATGTAGGCATACTCTTCGACTTCTACTGTGCCGAACTCACTGATTCGACCAAGGTCGTTGCGCCCCAGATCAACGAGCATCAGGTGTTCTGCTCGTTCCTTTTCATCGTCGAGGAGTTCACGAGCATAAGCTGCATCTTCCTTCATGTTTGCGCCTCGTGGGCGAGTGCCCGCGATGGGAAGAAGCTCAGCTCTTGAGTCCTCGACCCGTACCAGGACTTCTGGAGAGGAGCCGATCAATTTGAATTCAGAGAAGTCGAGATAGAACAGATAAGGTGAAGGATTGACCTGTCGAAGTGCCCGATACAGATTGAAGGGGTCTCCTGAGTATTCAGAGGAAAATCGCTGGCTCAGGACCACCTGAAAGATGTCACCTTCGTAGATGTATCTTTTTGCCCGCTCTACGGCAGATTCAAAATCTTCCCTTTCGAAATTGGATGTGACCTCTCCCTTGAGTGTTACTCGGGAAGAGCCCGCACTCAAGGGCGTCGCAAACGTGGATTCCATTTCTGAAAGCTTCCCAACGGCCTCATCATAGGCCTCTTTCAAGTCGGTTCCAGGTTTGACAAACGCACTGACGATGAGCACGAGTTGATGCTTCAGGTGATCAAAGGCGGCAATGCAGTCGTAAAAACACCACATTGCATCCGGGGCCTCGATATCGGATGGATTGTCATCTGGAATACGCTCGATCAGACGGATACAATCATACGAGAAATAGCCAACGGCGCCGCCCGTCAGCCGCGGGAGCCCTTCGGTGACCACTTCCTTGTATCGGCCCATTAGCTCGGCCAGCACCTTGAAGACCGATTCATCACGCGATTCATTTGATCCGTCGCTGAACTCAATGTGAGTTGTGCTTCCCTGGGCACGAACAGTCAGATACGGATCTTTCCCCAGAAACGAGTACCTGGCAAGCTTTTCACCTCCCTCGACCGATTCCAGGAGAAACGGCTGCCGTGCGCCACGGCGCAGTTGCATATATGCACTCACCGGAGTCAGTAAGTCTGCGCTCAGTCGTTTGTGGACCGGCACGATTACTTTCTCATTCCCCTCGGGGCGAGCAGCATTCACCTGGTCGGAGAATTCCTCAAGCGTGATCATGAATGGATCGATTGAATGATTGAGTGTGTAGCAGGCGTCTGGTTAAAAAGCGTGGGCATTAAAAAAGCCCGTCACGGTTGGTAACGGGCGGCGCATTCGGAAAGTCTCTTCGGCTGGAAGAAAATGTTCGATTATGCAGGCACACACCCATTCGATGGGCTCCACCACCAGCCGCTGGAGACAATCAGGATATGTGTGTTTTGTTTGATCACGGCATGAAGATAGGGGTGAGGCAAAGATGAGGCAACAGTCAGAGAAAAACCGGCCCTATCCTTCGCGCCGCTGAGACCCGATTTTACCCCCAAAAAAGTCCGACTAAAATGCTGGGGATTGTTCTCCCGGAGATTTTGGAGGTACAGATTCCCACTGACTCGCTCCAGGCGGCATCGTGGCTAGGACTCGATGAGCGAGCTCGATTTCAGGATGAGTCCTGAAATCATCCAGAATGACGACAGTCAGGGCATGCTCCGAACCACGTCGTTTTCTTGCTTCGCACAAGTACCTCAGGGTGAGCAGGACTCCGTCCTCGAGGACGCGAACATAAACGAATGGCGTCAGAATGGAATAGTGGATCAGGAACTCGCGCGAAATTTGATGAATCTCGCTTCGAGCTTGCTGCTCAACGATGGCCGCCGATTCTTCGGCATACTTCATCATGATATCGCGCGCAGCACGCCAGTCACTTCGGAAAGTGACAGTCATGCTCAATTCGTTCCAGATAAACTTGAACGAGCGGGTGTAATTGTAGACTGCATGTTGAAAGACCCAGCTGTTGGGGAAGTGGACGATTCTGCCTGTGCTCTGATCGGCATCCACCCAGCCACCGATTTCCATCATGGTCGTACGCATGACTCGGACGTCGATGACATCTCCACGAAGGCCGTTGATCTCTATGCGATCCCCTTCCTTGAAAGAGGTCAGAAGTGTGATTCGGGCCCAACCACCGATAGCCAGCAGTACCTCACGTAAGGCGATGGCCATACCGGCGCCGATGACAGTCAGCAGGGTTAACAGGTCGCCAAATCCGGGAGACCAGACGATGACGATCGATACAACCGAGAGAAACATTGCCAACCGTCGCGTCGATTTCGTCGACCGATAGATTCGCTCCGGATCCTCAAAATATCGGCTTGAGATCCGGTGCCCGATCTTGACGATCAGAAATGCCACTACCAAGATCAACACTGTGATCAACAGGTTAACGGCATACTCGTTCTGGAAGTATTCCTGCATACAATTGCAGCCATTCGGTGTTAGGTGGAATCTATGAAAGAAACCATTGACGAGAGCGTGAAAGAGTACGATAAAGGCGGATCAAACCGGATTCTGTCGGGTTTCTGAGGGCAATCCCGATAACCGGACCCTGCATCTCGGTTCAGTCATTAAAACAGCCCCAAACAGCCATGAAACTTCGGATTTCCGCTCTTTCCCTTCTTCTGGCTCTCATTTTTTCGGTGTTCTTCCTTTCCGCCGACTCACCGCATGTGGATCCCGTTCTGGAATGTGGATACAATGCCGACGTTGCCGAGGTTGGAGACTACATGCGTTTGATAATGTTCGGAGACCCTTATCTGGGTAATTTCGACGCTGATGTGACTGTAATAGAGTATTTCGATCCAAATTGTCCACATTGCAAGTCATTCCACCCCATCATGAAGCAGGTCGTTGACGATAACGGCCAGCACGCACGGTTTTTCATGATTCCATTTGTTCTCTGGCAGTATTCCCTGGCGCAGACTGAGGCACTTTTCGTAGCCGGACAGGATGATCTTTATTTTGAGATGCTTGACGCCCAGTACGATCATCAGAAACCAGGCGGGATGTCAGTGGATGAACTGGTGGCCCTCGCAGTCGAAATCGGATTGGAGGCCGACGTATTTCGCGGGCGACTGGAAAAAGGACTGAATCAGCGAATGATTCTCGAGCGTCGCCAGGAGATTTCAGACCTCGGCGTGAGCGGAACGCCTACTGTCATGATCAATGGCAAATTCATCAACGGTGAGTCGAAATCACGGGCGTGTCTCAATCAGCTTATCGCTGAAGCGGCCAACGAGAAATCGGAAGGATAGACGGACCCCGGCATTCATGTCAGATGGAAATGGGCTGGTTTCGCGCCTGAGGGATAAGGCGTTCTGCCTCGGTGCGGATTGTGCATAACTGCTCGGTTCCGGAGGTCCCTTTCAGTCGTTCGATTTTGTAGTTTTGGGTACAATTCCCGGATCGAGTCTGCAGCCGGTTCACGGCCGCATCGATCCTACGTTGATGTCCTCCACGATTGACCCAATCCGACATTTCAGATGCACACCGAAGTCTCTGCTGTGACTGTTGAAACCTCCATTTCTGATTTTTCCGTAAACACGATTCGTTTTCTTGCCGTCGATGCGGTGCAAAAAGCGAATTCCGGGCATCCCGGGATGCCTATGGGAGCAGCCCCAATGGCTTATGCCGCCTGGCACCGCCATCTGACTCTCGATCCGACCCAGCCTGACTGGGCCAACAGGGATCGCTTCGTTCTGAGCGCCGGACACGGCTCGATGTTGCTCTACGGTTTGCTTCATCTTTCCGGATTCGATCTGACCCTGGAGGATTTGAAGGACTTTCGACAGTGGGGTAGCCGGACACCGGGACATCCCGAAAACTTTCACACTGCGGGAATCGAGACAACCACCGGGCCGCTCGGTCAGGGACTCACGAATGCGGTGGGGATGGCAATTGCCGAGTCGTTCCTCGCGGCCCGATTCAATCGACCTGGTTTCGACGTCGTAGATCATCACACGATTGCCATCGTTTCTGACGGCGATCTGATGGAGGGAATATCGCACGAGGCTGCCTCTTGGGCCGGTCACCTTGGACTCGGGAAGTTGATCTATCTCTATGATGACAATAAAATTTCGATTGACGGATCTACCGAACTGTCCTACACCGAGGACGTGACTGCGCGTTTTGAGTCCTACGGGTTCCAGGTCCTCGATATCGCTGATGGCAACGACGTCGAGGCAATTGACGATGCGATCCGAACGGCCAAACAGGAAACGGAAAAGCCGACCCTGATCAGGGTTCGGACCATCATCGGATACGGTAGCCCTAACAAAGCGGGGACTTCATCATCACACGGCTCGCCGCTCGGCCCGGATGAGATTGCGCTCACCAAGAAGGCACTTGATTGGCCTGAAGAGCCGACTTTTTATGTTCCAGATGACGTAAAGCAGCATATGGGTGAGATTGCCGAGCGAGGCCGTGAGGCCCGCGAGGCATGGGAGGACATGATGCAGGAGTACGCGACCGAGTATCCTGATCTCGCAGCCCAGTGGCTGCACTGGAACAAGGGGGATTTGCCTTCGGATCTGTCTTCGTTGATGCCTTCGTTCGAAGCCGGTTCATCAACAGCCACACGTGCAGCAAACGGGAAGGTCTTGGCTGCGCTCGATGCGTCCATGCCGAATCTGGTAGGAGGCTCGGCCGATTTGACCGGATCGAACAAAACCGATATTCCGGGCCGCACCGATTTTCAGGCGAACAATCCGGGCGGGGCATACTTCTACTTTGGTGTTCGCGAGCATGCAATGGCGTCAATCTGCAATGGAATGCAGTTGCACGGAGGCCTGCGTACATATTGCGGCACCTTCCTGGTTTTTTCCGACTACATGCGTCCGGCAATCCGCCTGAGCGCACTCATGAATCTACCAGTGACATATGTTCTGACGCACGATTCCATCGGCCTGGGAGAAGATGGACCTACGCATCAGCCCATTGAGCACTTCATGGCGCTCCGTGCTATTCCCAATTGCACGTTCATTCGTCCTGCAGACGGCGCGGAAACCGCCGGGGCATGGGTTTCTGCTCTTGAAAACAAGACAGGTCCTACGCTTCTTGCCCTTTCCCGTCAAAATCTACCGCTGCTGAATCCTGACACTTCGCAGGTGGTAACTGATGTGAGCAAGGGTGCATATGTCGCCAGGGACGCCGAAGGATTTCCCGAGGCCATCATCATTGCAACGGGAAGCGAAGTAGAAATTGCGTTGGAAGCAGCGACTTTACTCTCAGAAGAGGGTCTGAAAGTACGTGTAGTATCCATGCCATCCTGGGAGTTGTTTGATAAGCAGGAAGAATCATATCGAGAGTCTGTGTTGCCTCCGTCGATTACGGCGCGTGTATCGGTTGAAGCCGGTATCACGATGGGCTGGGAGCGCTATCTCGGAGCCGGCGGGCGTGCTATTGGCATCGACCACTTCGGTGCTTCCGCACCTGCAGAAACGCTTTTTGAGAAATTCGGCTTTACGGCAGACAACGTGGCTGCAACCGTTCGCGACTTGCTTACTTAGCCTCCTGATTCTGTCGGGATTGACGGGTCTTGATACGGCCCATTCTCAGGACGTGAAACCTGTAACCACATCTTCAGACTGGGCATGGCGCCCGGTTCTGATTCAGGATGGAATCGAGGTTGAGTACATCTTCTATGCCGAGAAGGAAAGCGTAGATGACGGAGTCGTCATGAAAGTGGTCAACAACAACGACTACGACATGAGTTACAGCTTTACGGTCGTGATCCGTAGCGTGGAATCGGTGTTCGAAAAGAGGGTCAGTGGCGTGGTCAAGGCGCGTACCCTCATCACCGGGGACGAAGCTGGATTGTACTGGGTGCCGTTTTCGGGTGGGGAATCTATTGGTGAGCTCGGAATCCGGGCGTACAAATTCAAGCGGGCGAGATAGTTTACCCAACGGGGCTCAATCGCTACATTGGCGTAGTATTAACGCCGCTTTTTCGTCATCCTCCCCGTTTCGTCATGTCCCGGTTTTCTCGACGTGCGTTCCTCGAATCTGCCGCTCTCGTTGGAGCATCCTCAACTCTCTTCCCGGGCATTTTGTATGCCCAGTCTTCGGGAAAGGACGAAATCACGGTTGCTGACATCGAGGCGGCTGAAAGGTTGGCCGGACTGTCATTCACGCCCGAAGAACGCGATATGATGTTGGAGGATCTGCAGAACTCAGTTGATGACTACCGCGAACTGAGGGAGCTTCGTTTGCCCAATGACGTGCCGCCCAGCATGACGTTTGATCCTCAGCTGGGTGGAAAGGTCGCCCCCCGGCTTCAAAGTCGCGTGCCCGTCAATTGGCGTCCAGATGAGGTAGAGCGCCCGGCTTCGGCTGAAGATCTGGCGTTCCTGACCGTGCCCCAGTTGTCCGGCCTTCTACGGGAACGCAAAGTCACGTCCCGTGAGTTGACTGAGTTGTATCTCTCGCGACTCAAAAAATATGACCCTGTTCTGGAATGTGTAGTCACGCTTACCGAGGATCGCGCGCGCCGACAGGCGCGCGCTGCAGACGCTGAACTGAACGCCGGTCACTGGCGAGGTCCCTTGCACGGCATTCCATGGGGCGCGAAGGATTTGCTTGCCGTTCGGGGATACCCCACAACCTGGGGAGCCATGCCGTACAAGGATCAGGTTTTTGAAGAAGATGCAGCCGTCGTCAGTCGACTGGATGAGGCGGGAGCCGTTCTCGTGGCAAAACTGACGCTTGGGGCCCTGGCTTACGGCGATCGCTGGTTTGGCGGGCGAACCAACAATCCATGGAATATCGAACAGGGATCGAGTGGTTCGTCTGCAGGTCCCGGAGCCGCGGTATCGGCCGGACTCGTCGGGTTTGCCATAGGATCCGAGACCTGGGGTTCAATCAGCTCTCCATCAAATCGAAACGGCGTGACCGGTTTTCGTCCTTCTTATGGCCGGGTGAGTCGGAAGGGAGCCATGGCGTTGAGTTGGACCATGGACAAGCTCGGTCCCATGTGCCGAAGCGCGAACGGATGCGCGCTGGTTTTCGATGCGATTCATGGTCACGATCCTCTCGAGCCGTCTACAGTCACGACGCCGTTTTCATGGCCCGCGTCCAAGCAAGTCACAGATTTGAGGATCGGTTTCCTGGAGGGGCGTGCCGAGAGTGAGCAGGACAAAGCGGTGTTGAACGTCATGAGAGAAGCTGGAGTAGACTTGAGACCGACCTCGCTTCCAGAATTCAACGCATCCCCGATTGGCAATATGCTGTTTTTGGAGGCCGCTGCCGCGTTTGATGACCTCATGATTTCAGGAGATGTCAACGATCTCGTCAGGCAGGACCAGGGCGCCTGGCCCAATTCGTTTCGTACGGCTCAATTCGCGCCAGCCGTATCGTACATCAATGCGAGCAGGGCCCGCACCCTGTTGATGAAAAAAATGCACGTGCTTTTCGAGTCGTTTGACGCCATCATCATGCCACGGGGAGAGGGGGGGCTACATTTCAATCTGACCGGGCATCCGCTGGTGACCCTGCCCAATTTCTTCGGTCCCGTTGAAGACTCACCCGTTCCTTCGCGGAGAAGGCCGGAGTCTTTTACAATCATTGGCGGACTCTACGAAGATGAAGCTGCGCTGTCTCTTGCTGCATTATATCAGTCCCGGACCGACTTTCATCTGCAGAAGCCCCCCATCGAGTGACGAAATCTATGCGCTCAAAGGATGCGCTGGCCTGGATCCGGTTGATTGATCCAGATACAGACACGAATTCGGAGGCAGTCAGGATGCTCTCTCAGGACTGGGATCCTGTATCACTGAAAAACATCAGTACGGGTGTGCTGTCGCTCGGAAAAAGTCTTGGCCGTATGGATCGTGCGATGAAATTGGTGGCAGACTTGGAATTGAGGCTGAAAATCCTGCGCGACGACATCGGCGTATCCCGAAAGGCACCTTCCGACATGCTTCAGCGCGTATGTTGTTTGAGATTTGAGTCAGGACAGTGGGTAAGCAAGGGGAAGTGGATACCGGATATTCTGGATCGGGCGGCTGCTTTTGATCCCGTTCATGCCTCTTCGCGGGAGGATATCGTGGTGGATGTGAAAATGCTTGAGGCGGCCAGGCTGGACCAGGTGATTTGTCTGGGCCCGCTATCCCCGGAGCCTCCAAAATTCACGGACCCGAAAATTCATCACGTCTGTCAACTATCAAACTGGATGTCGAGCGCACCGGGTATTTTCGATACAATCTTTGAAGCGGCTTCATTGATCCATGATCGCCCTGACCTATTTTCACCTCAACCAGATCGATCCGGAACTCAACCCAGCTGAGATATATGTCGCACTCTTTTTACATCCTCCTTCATGTGAGTGGCCTCGCTCTGCTCGCCCTTTCTCTTGGCGGAATGGTCATTCAACGCCAATCATCCACCGAAGACAGACCGAAAATTCTATCCATGTTTCATGGAATAGGTTTGGTGTTGATCCTGGTGGCCGGGTTCGGCCTGCTGGCCCGTAACTCGATCTCATTCCCGTGGCCTCTGTGGGTCTGGGTTAAACTCGCCGCATTTCTCTTCCTCGGCGCATTTCCTTCACTGGCGAAGCGATTTGATTCAGGCATTGGCTTTTATGTTGCCGCTGCCGTCATCATCATTGCCGCCGCTATGGGCGTCATGCAACCATTCTGATATGAGTGAACTAGAAAACCTGAAATATCCAATTGGACGTTTCACTCCCGTATCCATCGAGTCTGATGAGCAGCGGGCTTCTCTGGTTCGAACGATTGCTGAATGTCCCCGCGAGCTTCGAGCTGCCGTGGACTCCTTCAGCGACGAGCAATACGATACACCGTACCGAGAGGGCGGCTGGACGGTACGTCAGCTTGTCCATCACATTTTCGATAGCCACTGCAACGCGTATATCCGCTTTCGTCTTACCATCACGCAGGACAACCCACTGGTGAACGCGTATGACGAAGCCGTATGGGCTGAACTGGAGGACTCGTTTTCCGTGCCTCCGAGCGTGTCGCTGGACTTGACGGAGGGGGTACATCGCCGTTGGGTCGCAACACTCGAGAACATGAGCGCCGAAGATTTTGCTCGCCCACTTCAGCATCCTGAAAACGGGCCTATGACGTGTGACGGGCTATTGCAGATGTACGCTTGGCACAGTTTGCACCATGTTCGCCACATAACGGCACTGAGCGAGCGCATGGAATGGTAACAGGTTCGGAACCGGGAGCAACCGGGTCGCGCATTTGAGACCCGGTGCTACCGAGTCCAGGTGATCTGCAACGTGAAACTCCGTGGATCGCCCAGTAAAGCAGGGCGGTCGACGTAGTGATACTCGAGAGCGTTGTTGACGAGAGCTGCAATTCTGAACGGCCCCTGAACGGAAGACAGTCTCAGGTCAAGAACACGGGTGTCGACCATGACTTCGGCATCGGTCACGAATCGGGCGAAGTCACTTTCTATTTTGTCTGGCACGGAAGTGTATCGGAAATCGGCACCGGCGCGCAACGAGCCGATCAGCGCCGCTTCCAGAGTAGTAGTGATGTGGTGCCTCGGTCTGAATGGAAGGTCTTCTCCGGTACTCGACTCTTCAGACGACAGATACGTATACCCGACAGAAGCCTGAAGACTGCCGCTTCTGGTCCTCCATTCCAACATCGTCTCTGCGCCCAGGATTGAAGCTTCATCCAGATTGATGAATTGGAAGGCTTGCTCCGCAGTCACCAGTCTCGGTTCGATGAACTCTTGATAGGTGTTTCTGAAAATGGATACATCCCACGACACGACGCCAATCTGCTGCACAGCGGCCACGCCCCGGATACCGGCTTCCACACTCTGGCTCGTTTCGGGCCTCAATTCCAGATTGCGCACGATAGGCAGGAAATCACGGTTGTCCGTGAATCGTTCGGCAAATGAAGGCACCCTGAATCCGTGCCCCCAGGCCAGACGAAGGGTATTCTGAGCCCTCCATTGGTAGGCAAGGCTCAATTTCGGACTGAGTCGAGATTCAGTGTCTGACGCATCAATACGGTATCGGTCGAAACGAAGTCCGCCCACAAGCTGCAGAGATGGAGTGAGCTGTTCTTCGACGTGAGTAAAGACGGCTATCTCGGGCTGACCACCCAGCGCATCACCGTCGTTTGTTACGAAAAACGAGCTTTTGGTTGTGATCGCGTCCCGCGAAAGTCCAAGCACCACTCTACGGTCGTTGTTTGGAATCCAATTGCCCTGGAATTCTCCACCGTATCGGGCTCCCATCGTACCGTCGGAGAGGTCTTTGCGTTTTCCCGTGTCGTTGTCAAGCGGTTGTACGAGCGTTCCGAAGCCTCGCAACCGGACCTCGTAAAACACTTTCGAATTAATAAAATGGGTCAGCACGGGCAATACGCTGATCTGTCTTACAAAGTCATCGAGAGTCCCCTCTGGAGCGTCATCTGTCGTCGAAGCATCTTCGCCAAAACTCACTCGCCCCGGATTCAAGACATCCCGGGCTGAGTTCCAGAAAATGAAGTTGTCGCGCTGACGGGCCATCATTCCGACCAGAGTTTCCAGCTTCAGCGATGGGCGGGGGCGCCAGCTCATTTTCGCAAACCCGTGGAATACATCTCGTCCAGAGAGGGCCTTGAATCCGGCATCACGCCGAAAAGTCAAGCTGGTCCACCATCCAAATTCGGGAGAGCGCATGGTAGAATGGGAAGCCGATACTCCCCAGAACGGGCGATAGTCGTCGCCATGGCTCCATCCATCCCGCCACACCTTGTGACGAACCGGGTCCCAGACGCCTGCGAAGGTCTTGACGGTCGTGACCGGAGTGTCTGGCATGTCTCGCGTTACGACATTTATCACGCCTCCAAGCGCCCCACTGCCGTATAGCGCGGATCCGGGGCCCTTCAATACCTCCACTCGTTCGATTTCGGTTGTGGGCAATGCTTCAAGCGGTATTCCGTCCGAATCGGGAGTCAGCAGGGGCATTCCGTCGAGCATCAGCAAGACCCGGCTTCCGGTGTTGTACGCGAATCCGCTCGACCCCCTGATATTAATCTGATTGCCGAGGATGTGGACTCCCGAAACTGTCCTCAGCGCGTCGTCGAGAACAATCGTGTTTCTTCTGAGCAGATCGTCCGCGGATAGAATCGAAACGCTGACGGGGACCGAAAGAGCAGGCTGCTCTCGTCGGGCAGCAGAGACGACGACTTCGTCTGCCAGAAGGATTTTTTGCTGAAGAACGACTGACACCGTGACTTCCTCACCCGGCTGTATTCTGACTGTTCGCCGATCATCGAAAAACCCGATCGCAGAGAACTTCAAAACGAGGGTGCCACTCGGGACCTGTTCAATGCGAAAGTGGCCCTCTACGTTGGTGGCCGCCCCGATGAGTGTTCCCTCCACAACGACATTGACGCCCGGTATCGCGGCGCCGTCCTCGTCTGAAACGTTTCCTGAAACGATTCCGGACGTATCCTGTCCTCTGGCCAAAGGACAGAAGGTGAGGGCCAGCAGCATTATGATGAGGAAGCGACTCAAATGATCGTTATGCGCTTGGAATAAAGGGGTGCTACCGCGGTGGAAAAATGGGTGGATCGTCGAAGTCGACGACGAATGAAATGGAAACCGTTTCTCCGCTTGTTACGGTGAACACGCCTCCATTATCGGTGTAGAGCCCCAGCGGTCTCCAGGAGAGTAGATCGCTATCAAATTTCTGGGCAATTCCCGAGTAGAAATAGGTACCGGATGTTGCTGCAGCGAGGGTGAAGCTGTCGGAATCCACGTTGGTGGGAAGGCTGGCGCTTATCTCCATTTCATTCAGTTTGAAGAAATCAGATGTGTCCTGCGGAATAAACCGCATTGCCACAAAGCGCAGGTCCTGAAGTTCTTCCTGCGGAGGCCAGTTTCCGACATACGTGACCGTGCCTTCAATTCTTCCGAACCCGGGGTCCTCTGGAGGCTCAAGTCCGTGATCGCAGGAGAGAAGCAGAAGGGAAAACAGTATAAGCAGCAGATATCTCACGGCATCAATAGTAGCGACGGGATTCGCGTCGTTCAAGAGGAAATTCGATTCAATTGACTCTTGAAGAGTTGTTCGTTTGGAGCCGCTGGAAAACGACCTTATATTCTGTGCCTTTGCCCGGCGCCGGTACCCACTTTAAACCCGGAAGCCGCATTTCCAACATTTGAACCAAGCCCTGTAAGGCCGCATGAAGCTCACCTCATTCGAGTACGAATATCCGAAAAACCTTGTCGCCAAATACCCGGTAGAACCCCGCGATTCATCAAGATTGATGGTCCTGAATCGTGCGGATCAGTCCATTGAACATCGCTCGTTCAAGGATATCGGCGACTACTTCACCAAAGGCGATGTGATGCTGGTGAATAACACGAAAGTGTTTCCCGCACGTCTCTTCGGCAACAAGGAGAAGACCGGAGCCAGGATCGAGGTATTTCTGCTTCGCGAACTCAATCCTGAATCACGTCTCTGGGACGTTATCGTGGATCCCGCGCGGAAGATCAGGATTGGAAATAAACTCTATTTTGAGAATGGTTTGATCGCAGAGGTGATTGACAATACCACCTCTCGAGGACGAACAATCCGATTCGTTTTCGAGGGATCGAATGAAGACCTGTACGCGAAGATTGATGAGATCGGAGAAACTCCGATTCCTCCATACTTGAAACGCGACGTGGAGCCGGAAGACAGAGAGCGGTATCAGACGCTGTTTGCAGAGGAGAGAGGAGCAGTCGCTGCGCCAACAGCTGGCCTGCATTTCACACCCGAGCTGGTCGGCGGTCTCGAGAAGTTGGGAGTAGACATTCTTCCGGTTACGCTTCACATCGGATTGGGAACGTTCAGGCCCGTCGAGGTCGAAGACCTGACCAAGCACCGGATGGATTCAGAATTTTACCACGTGACACCTCCCGTTGCGGAGCGGGCCAATATCGCATTGACGTCACCGACCAATACGGTTACTGCAGTCGGAACGACGGTTGTCAGGGCGATTGAGTCGAGCCTTTCGGCGGCCTACACGCTGAAGGCAAACATGGGATGGACGGACAAATTCATCTATCCGCAGTACGAATTCCACATCACTGAGCGGCTCTTGACCAACTTCCACATGCCGAGGAGCACGCTCATGATGCTGGTTGCAGCATTTGCGGGATACGATTTCATGATCGAAGCGTACAAAGTGGCCAAAAAAGAGAAATATCGCTTGTTCTCGTTTGGAGACGCGATGCTCGTCATCTGATCAGGATCATTCCTGAGAAGTGGAGCAAATCAACAGGGGAAAACACCATGACCGAATCCGGACAGGTCGCCGTTATTATCCCGGCCGCTGGCCAGGGGACGCGTCTTGGCGGGCACCGGAAGCAGTTCAGAGTCCTTGGTGGAAAGTCGGTTCTGGTTCAGACCCTCATGGTATTCGAGCGGCACGCTTCGGTCGATCACATTATTGTTGCGACACCTGAGGATGCCGTTATGCCTCTGGGCTTCGAATTGAAGCGCGTAGGTATCAGCAAACTACTGGAAGTTGTTCAGGGTGGAGACTCTCGACAGGCTTCAGTTCGTGCGGCCCTGGAAGTCGTGCCAGATGAAGTGGATGTTGTGCTCGTCCACGATGCGGTCCGGCCATTTGTACGGATGTCACGAGTTTCTGCTGTAATCGAAACGACGAGGCGCCTTGGTGCGTGCTCTCTGGCTATTTCTATCTCGGACACGGTGCGAAGAATAGAACTGCCGGAGAACGACGATATTTCCTTTGGCGAAACCGTTCCGCGCGAAGAACTGGTCCGTGTCCAGACTCCCCAGGGCTTTCGCCCGGACTGGTTGCGAGATGCCCATGACGAAGCGCTGAAAAAGGATGTACATGCGACAGACGATGTGGATCTCGTGCAGCGAATGGGTCACAATGTCTATCCCGTGTCGGGTTGTGCCCTGAATGTCAAAATCACCACTCCTCAGGACTGGGAAACGGCAACGAGGTACTGGAACGACTGGAAAGAGATTCTGCAGCAGGAAGAACGTGAACAGATCGTAGGGCAGGAGACCAGGTAATCGTATGCGCGTAGGTTTTGGATATGATGTGCATCGCCTCATCGAAGGTCGGCCTCTGATTCTCGGCGGTGTGACGATCGACTTCCACAAAGGCCTTGATGGTCATTCCGACGCGGATGTGCTGTTGCACGCAATCACGGACGCAATTTTTGGGGCTGCCGCCATGGGAGACATCGGAGCCCACTTTCCCGATACAGATGAGGCTTACAAAGGGTCTGATTCTCAAGAATTGCTCAAGAAAGCAGTATTTTTGTTGCAGGAGGAGGGGTTTCATCTCGTCAACGTGGATGCTACTGTCGCTGCCCAGGCGCCCAAGTTGAGATCCCACATTGACGAAATGCGTCGCAATATTGCAGGTTGTCTCTCTATCGAAGAGGGCGCTGTATCGGTGAAGGCGACGACCACCGAGCGATTGGGATTCGTGGGGATCGGAGAGGGGATTGCAGCGTACGCGGTCTGCCTGATAGAAAAGCGATAGATCCGAACGGTAGTTCCACACCTTGAAAAAGGTCCACACATTAGTTCAGCAGAGAAGTGATGGGAGATTTTCTGGCAGAAATGGTTGAATGGATGGCCGGACTTTCTCCGATCTGGGCCTATTCCACGGTACTGCTCGTCGCCTATGTCGAAAATGTGATTCCCCCCATTCCCGGCGATATGATTGTGGTGTTCGGAGGGTACATGGCTGGTCTCGGTTTGCTTGATCCGTGGTTGGTCGTCGTTCTAGCCACGGTGGGAGGGACGCTGGGATTTATGTCCATGTATGCGATCGGGCACCGAATCGGAAACGGAATCATGGATGAGAACAGATACCGCTGGATACCGAAGAACAGAATCGAAAAGGTTCGGGTGAAGTTGCGTGAGCGGGGCTTCCTTCTGATTGCGGCCAATCGGTTTTTAAGTGGCTTACGCTCGGTCATCTCACTGACAGTCGGAATGGCTCACATGTCTGCTGGAAAGACGTGGTTGTGGAGCGCGGTCAGTGCACTGCTCTGGTGTGCGCTTCTGACGGGCGGCGGTGTGTTCGTCGGCGAGAACTGGGAAGTGGTGAGCGAATACCTCAGAGGATATGGCACCGTGATAACCGGATTAATCGTCCTGTTTGCTCTTATACAGTGGATAAGGTACCGCCGGAGTCGTCTACCGGTCCCAACATCCTGATGTGCGGTTTCACGGATCCTTTACGGCCTGTGTGGTTGACATGGGTCAGAGGTCGGCGTAAATTTCGCTTCTGGCCAAAAACCACGATGGCGTTGAATTAGTGGTCACGCCAGAACTTCAGATTGAGACCTTGCTGGCATAGCTCAGTTGGTAGAGCAGCTGATTTGTAATCAGCAGGTCGGGGGTTCGAGTCCCTCTGCCAGCTCAATCGAGTTTTCAGTTCCCCTACGATCAGTCGTGGGTTGACTGAAATCAGACATACATATTGGACGGGTACCGAAGCGGTCAACCGGGCTGGACTGTAAATCCAGTGTCTTTCGACTTCGGAGGTTCGAATCCTCCCCCGTCCACACCATTGTTTTTATCGTCGCATTCCGTGCGGGTATCAACAGGCCTTTTCAGCCTTTGAATATCATCATCGGAGTGCTTCGTGCTGTGTAAGCGGGAGTAGCTCAGTTGGTAGAGCATCAGCCTTCCAAGCTGAGGGTCGCGAGTTCGAATCTCGTCTCCCGCTCTAGAGTCTGTCCAAGGGACGGAACTTCAGGGACCCGGCACAGCGCCTCTTTAGCTCAGCGGTAGAGCACTTCCATGGTAAGGAAGGGGTCCCCGGTTCAATTCCGGGAAGAGGCTCATACACATGTTTCAAGTGTGCCCAGATAGGGGATGCGGAAATCAGCATTTTTTGGGTCCTCGAGACAGTGTACATTCCTCTAGAAGGATCTCAGTATTAATGAGGCCTTTTCTGGGAATAACAAACCAACGTAGATATTTACGAGCTTTAACGAGACACCTGCAGGTAAGCAAACATGGCAAAGGAAACTTTCCAGCGTAACAAGCCTCACGTGAACGTCGGTAC
>CAZEHJ010000034.1:0-23341 GCA_964512485.1 uncultured Rhodothermales bacterium
TCCTTGCAGGGCAACAACAGAAGTCCTGTACTCACTTTGTGGGTACGGGACTTTTCGTTTCAACCTGTACCAGCCAGTATTAAGCCTTGGCTATGTCCACCATGCAGGATTTCGCCCTCTGCTGGCTTATCCGAAGATTCCTGGACTTGAATGAGGACGGTTTTTCTAATTCTATCGGTCAAATTGAGTCCCGATCCATGGACGGTCAGGTAATGAAAAAACAGTACATCACCACGTTTGGCGGGACATGCAGTTGCTCCACTGATGGGATAGTCGTCCGGGTTCAGATAGCGACCTTCTTCACTGAATACCGGGAGATAACATGTATGCGTTCCTGGATAAACTCGTAAACACCCCATGTCTTCAGTCGCATCAGAAATATGAACAATGGCAGCGATCAATGAGTCGTTTTCAGAGCGCATCCAGGCCGCATCCTGGTGCATGGGAAAACCAATTCCACCACCAGTTTTTTTACGAAACAGCTTGGTATGATGCAGAGCAACGTTGGGTCCAACTAGTGAAGTGAATCCATCTATCAACGCTTTATGAGTAAAAAGAAGTGACGTCCAATTACTATGAAATGTCTGTACATCGTGAAGTCCTTCTACGCTTTTTGCATCCGGATCATCCTTTTTCCAATCGCCGTGTGTGAAATCACGCAACCCATTTTTTATTGAGTGCTCGTAGGCTTCTTCCATCTTATCCATCTCATCATCTGAATAAATATTGGAAGCGAGCAAGTATCCATTTTCGTTGAAAGACTGAACTTGTTCTTGCGTCATCATATCGGTTCTTCAAGGATCTTGTTATGCGATAAGTTCTTGCCGACCATGGTTCTATCATTCAGGGTGCGAACAAGAAACGGGGCCGGGGCGGAGATCACAATTTGGGACAATCGATAAGTCTCACGGATAGATCGGAAGGCGCTCGATGCGATGAAACGTGATCAAGTCGAAGGCGGCTATTGGAGGCGTGATAGTGGCTTCGAAAACCACTTCACCGGTTGAATAGTCGATTTCAATCATCTTCCCGGTGGGAGCTGCGCCCGATAGAATCGCTCCGGGCATGAAAACGACGTTACCCTCATCAACGTGGTAATCAGCATCTGATACGATTCGGGAAAATGTCTCTTCTCCCCTCTCTTTGCCATACTCCCAGACCTGCTGGATCGTCCCGGCAGATTTGTTTATTCGGTACTGGACTGCCCGACTGTACAATTCGGCCGACGAATAATTTCGATTATCGCCATTGTCGAACAGGAGAAGTGAGCCGTCGGGCATCAGTTCAGGCGCGTGTTGATACCAGGCCCATTCAAAATCAGGGTGATTGATGCCGCCATCCAAAACAGCTTCATCACGAATGACCTGACCGCTCGCGCCCAGAGGTTGGAGTAATTTAGAATTCAGGTCCACTCCATCCCCTGATGTTGACCAGCCTCGGTGGGGTGCGAGAATCCAGACCACCTCATTGTCCATGCTGAGCTTGACCGTTCCCTGGGTTCGACCTGAGACAATGATCGTGTCGTCGGACGAGTCATACGCCAATCCATTGGCATGAAACCAATCTACATTCTGGTCGCCGAAATTGGCTGGCCACGCTCTGCGACCATATTCAAGAGATTGTCTCAAATCCCACTCTCGGACGATGGTGTGAGAGGATCTGCCTATTTCGATGATAAAGTCCTCAATGGTCGAGGCACCTTGCTTGTTGACCGTTACGATGAAGTTGCCACCTGGCTTTTCAATGACATGATGATGGAACTCGTAGCCAGGCATGTACCAGGTATCAACGATCCGTCCAAGCATATCCATTTCGATGATCCGATCCGTGTTTCCGTCACCGAATAACAGGTTGCCATTTGCCAGACGCTCAACTCCGTCGTCGAAAAAGAGAGACGAAAGACTGGGATGATTAGTGAAATCCAGGTACCAGCGAATGCGTCCTTGCGAGTCGAACATAAACGGCCGTTGCGGCCTGAACTCACCGTTGTGCCCAAAATAACTGACCAGATTCATCCCGGGCTTTATCGCAGACTGCCGGAGTACATCGATATCGATGCGCGGAAGATCCGAAATGACCTCGGGAGTCTCGATGACGATTTCGTTTTGCGCCACCAGCGTGTTACTTCCTGAAAAAAATCTGAGCGCGACGTTGTTGCTGATATTTGGATACAACCCCAATACCGGCAGGGTCACCTGATCGTCCTGAAAGTCGAACCGGCCAACAACATCTTCTCCTGCCTCAATACCTTCAACTACAACCTCGATATGGACTGCTCGGCTGGTCAGAAAGGAAATCTCAGCTGTCAGAGGAGCATATCCCGAGGGATTGAGGGTGACTACCAGATTGGATACAAAGTCTGCTTCGCCAACTTCTTCATCCATCGAATTGCTGTCGCATCCTGCAAGCAGGATGGACAGAAGGAGTGCGGGCAGAAACAGACGGATTCGAATATTCAAGGGTTCACAACAGGAGTAGTCGGATTGTCAGTTCGGGGCCAATACTAACCACGGAAAGGTTGTAATCCTGTAAGGAGATTCGAGAATGTGCCTTCGGGCATCAGCCCATAGCCAATCTCCATCAAAAACGTTGATCCCCTATTTTCACTCGGACACTTACGATAAGCAAGGTTGTGTGTTATTCGCTACGCAAAACTTCGGCTGGATTCGCGGTAACGAACTTGCGGATGTGCGACGAGATGGTCAAGACAGCCGTGCCCAGCACTAGCGCAAATGACAGGATGAATCCTGACGGTCCGATTGGAATCGGATCCGCATAAACGGAGTTGAGCAAGCCGTCCATTGCCACATAGCCAAGAGGCGTCGAAATAATCGCGGCGATGATCAGCACGATCACGAAACTGCGATTCACCTTCTGAGCCAGGTGTGGTACGGAAGCTCCCAACACTTTCCTGATACTTATTTCCCGAAGTCGTCGAGCCACTTTCTGTGAGGCAATGCCATAAAGCCCCATGCAGGCAATGAGCAACGCCACAATCGAAATGAATCTGAACATCGTTTTGATGTTCGTGTTTTCCACGAAAACGGCCTGGAATGCGGTGTCCTGGAACGTTCCTGTGTATTCCCGATCAGGTACCAGCTTCTTCCAGATTCCCTGAACAGCCTCTTCAGTCTGAACTGCGCTTCCTGGAGCAAGCTTGATTGTCATGTAGCGATAGTCACTTTCAGGAATCGCACGAAGCACCGCAGGCTCAATGGGATTCAGGAAAGACGTATACATGAAATCGCCGGTAACTCCTGCAATCGTATACGAAACTGAATCTTCCCTCACCGTCTGCCCGATGGCCGATTCGACCGTCCACCCTCTTGACGTTGCAAACGTTTCGTTGACAATAACGCGACCATCCGTTTCGGTCATCGAGGACCCATCAAATCCATCTCCACTGATTACCGATACGTCATATGTATCAAGAAACTCGCGTCCCACATCGAATCTGACCGCTCCGAATTTGTCCGTGCCCACTTCAACAGACGTCTGGCTCCAGTCGCGAGCAAAATGATGGCGAGCCCCGACAATCTCGGAAACGCCAGCCAACTGTGATATTTCTGTTCGCAACACATCAAACTGGCCGCCATTGTCGGTCTGCAGAACCAACAAGTGCTCGCTTTCATAGCCCCAGTCTTTCTGCGCCTGATAATTGGCATTCTGCGAAAGGATTACGGCCGTGATCATGGTGATGAAGGCGATCACGAATTGGAACGTCAGCAGACTCTGCGAAAAGATGCTTTCTCCGCCCAGTTTGGTCCGGCCCCTGAATATGGCTGTTGGGTTGAAGGACGAGATATAGAATGCTGGATACGCGCCCGACATTAATCCCGTGATCAGCAATATTCCGATCAGGAATGTCCACAGATAAAACGTGTTCGCTTCTCCAAGCGTGATGTCACCGCCGTTGACTGCCGTCAGAGCGTTGAAGCCAGGCAGGAGGAGGAAATATGCGATGGCGAACCCGGCTCCGAGAGAGAAAACACACATCAGGATGTTTTCACTCAAAAACTGGGAAATTATTTGCCCCTTGGTGCTCCCGACAGCTTTCCGGATACCGATTTCTTTCAGGCGACGAGATGCAGTTGCGACGGCAAGATTCATGTAGTTGATGCAGGACAACAACAACATGAATATTGAAATCATACCCAGAGCGATGCCCGATGCCGGATGCGATCCACCTGAAATGTCTCCCGAAACTGCGTATGACTCTGCCGAAAGTGCACGAAGATTGGCAAACTCAAATTGCGCTATCGGCTGGTTCACATTCGCAGCGTTCTGTTGCTGGCGAAACTGATCCATCTGCCCGGCGATCAGCTCGACGTCAGACGGATTGTTTACTTCAATGAATGTTGCTCTGGTCGTCGTTTCCCAGTCGGTCTGGTCAATATTCGAAATGCTCAGATGATCGAAATGGATGAGGGCACCGAACGAAAAACTCGCTTTGTGAGGAAATGCTTTTGCAACGGCACTCACGGTAAAGGTGCGGGTCTGCGTGTCGCTGAAGATCACGTCCAACTCACGGCCCATCGGATTCTGCTTCCCGAAATACTTGGTCGCCAGATCGTCACTCAGAACGATATCGTTGTGACCTATCGGAGTGCTCTTGTTGCCCAGCCGCAGATCAAACGTAAACATGTCCAGAAACTCTGGGTCGACGTAGCGGATGAACTCTTGAAAGGTGTTATTGCCGGCCCTGAACGTTGGATTTCCACTGGCAGCGCGAATTGACCTGATCACCTGTGGAATGGCTGCTTCCATGGCAGGACCAAGCGGAATCGGCGTGTCTCCCCGAAGCTGCTGATCCTCTCCCCTTTCGATGTAATTCTCCACGAGGAAAATATTGTCGGCATTTTCGTGAAAGGAATCCATGGTGTACTGGTTCTCGATGAACACGAAAGCAACGATCGATGTCGCCACAGCAATCGACAGGCCGAGAATATTGACCAGGGAGGAGGACTTGTTCTTGTAGAGGTTGCGATATGCGACGTGGAGGTAATTCTTCAGCATGATGAGTGACCAGATCAGGGTGTCTGAGATAAAAAATGGAATAGAACGAAAAGCCTGGCGCCAGTACCAGACGTTGGCCTTGCGTTGTCCATCAGATTCTGCGATCTCCGAATAGATGTGTTCGAAATCACCCATCGCCCCGTACCGGATGTTGGGTGAAATACTGTGGCGAAGGAGCCACTGCGCTATGACAGGAGGTTGATTCAAGTTTGTCAGTTCGCGGGTGTGAGTCTTGCGACGCCTTCCCATAGTGAGTCCTGGACCGATTTCAGATCGACCAGTGCTTTTTTGCCGCCATCAGTCAGTTCGTACAGCACGGTTCGCCGGCCGCCCCGCTTGGACTCAGGCTCGCCAAGTCTGGTAGATACCAGGCCTTTCTGCTCGAGACGGTGAAGCGGCGCATAGATGGCGCCCAAAGACCAGTCCTTGCCGCTGCGCTCATTCAGCTCGTTGCGAATCGAGACTCCATAAGCCTCCTTTTGCAGTCGCCATATGGTCAGGAGCATGATTTCTTCTGTTCGACCCAAGAGATCCATGAGCTATTGAACTGTTTGAGATAGCGTTTTGAAAGGATTAGTATTCGCGGCCAAGACTTATTAGTTACACGCGCAGCCAAGATTGCGGTAGTGGGCATTCTCATTTCTGTTCGCGAGCATTTGCACGGAGTGCGTGGATGAACTAATCTCTCCATCGCTCTTCAAGACGCATCATCATTTCGAGAAAATGAATCAGAACAGATCTCTCCATCAGGCGCTTTTTGCCCTTTTCGTGCTTGTTATCTCCGTATTCCCTCAGGAAGTCCGCGCGCGGCAGGACAAGGATTTTGACCCCGAAACGCGACTGGCTGAATTGGGCATCACCCTTCCTGAACCCCCATCTCCTGTTGCGAATTATGTAAATGGAGTTCAGACAGGAAATCTGATTTTCCTTGCAGGAAAGGGACCAAAACGAGCCGACGGAACTGAGATCATCGGCAAGTTGGGTGCGGGCGTGTCGATTGAAGAAGGATATGAGGGTGCTCGTCTGACTGCCATAAACCAGCTCGCCGTTCTCAAGTCGATGCTGGGCGACCTGGACCGGGTGGTACGTGTGGTAAAAGTGCTGGGAATGGTCAACTCGGACCCGGATTTTGTAGAACAACCGGCAGTAATCAATGGGTTTTCAGACCTGATCGTAGCCGTGTTCGGGGAGCGCGGAAAACACGCGCGGGCGGCTGTTGGAATGGCCTCGCTACCTCGAGGACAGGCTGTTGAAATTGAAATGATCGTTGAAGTACGAGACGAGAAATAATCATGCACAATCTGACAAAATGGACATTGGTCGTTTTCCTGACCGTTTTTGCATCTTCGGCTCAAGCTCAGGAAGCACCGCTTGAGTTGAAATATCTGGGCGCTGCCGGTTGGGAGATTTCGGACGGCAGTGTTGTCGTTCTGATTGACCCATGGATAACGAGGGCGAAGTACGGCGGCGGCGGCCATCCCGATGACCATCGACCAAACTATACCAGGACCGACATAGCGCCCGCTGATACCGCGCTCATTGATCAACACGTCAGCGAAGCCGACTTCATTCTGGTCCATCATGGTCACTTCGACCATCTTGGAGATGTGCCTTATATCGCCCGGAAAACCGGTGCCAAGGTGATCGGCACCGAAACGACGATCATGATTCTGCGGGCGTATGGCATTCCCAATGAACAGCTGTATGCCGTTGCGGGTGGAGAAGACTATCAGTTTGAGAACTTCTCCGTTCGTGTAGTGCCGGGCATTCACTCAGCCCTGGGTGAGAAGCATTATCACGACACCCGCCGCTACGACAGATTCACCGAGCTCGAAGCACCTCTGCGAATTGACCAGTTCATCGAAGGAGGATCCCTGCAGTTTCTCGCTCGCTTCGATCATCATGAAGTGCTAACGATGGGCTCGATGAATTTCCTGGAACGGGAGCTCGAAGGAATCCGCCCCGATATTCTTCTCGCGGGTATCAACGGGTCGCGCCTCGGACTCTACAAATATGACGAGCGCCTGCTGAACGTCACGGGCAAGCCGGCAATCGTGATCCCCACACATTGGGACAACTTCAGACTACCGTATGGCTTCTCTCAAGAGGCCAACTACAACCGTAACCTCGTTCCGTTTATCGAAGCCGCCGCCGCGATCTCTCCCGACACCAGGGTCATTCCGCCCGTGCACCTCGAGACAATCGTGATTGAGTAACACGTGATTGAGTGACGCGTGATCTAGTAAACGGTGATTGAGTAACTCCTCAACCGGTTGGCAGATAACGGGCGATCGACATTGCAATAACCGCTCCTACCAGGAGGACGAACGCCACATTTCCGGCTTTGCCCATTTTGGCCCGAATAGCCCCCATCTCGGCTGATTGTTCAGGAGAAGGAGGACCACCTGCGGCGGCTATTTCTTTTCCCAGTTTCTGAAGTCGCTTCAGGTTTGGCCGGGTCACACCCAGCCCGGTCATGAGTGTCAAAACACCCAATAAGCCACCGGTGGAATATGCCATGCCGGGTGCAGAACCGAACCACGGCGATTGAAATCCACCGGACATGATCCAGACCAGCCATGTGCCTGAAAGAATCGTTAGAATTGCGGTAGAAATTGCGACGTCCAGAAGTCGCATGGGGCCCATGAGTCTCTGCATGAACTTGCTGGCGTCAGGACCAAGAGCTTTGGCATTGGGCCCAAGAAAACGAGTCATCATGAAAACAATTCCAACCCAGAATATTCCGGACAGAATGTGGATGATTCTCAAAACGATGATGGTAACTGCGCTCAAAATAGACCTCAAAAATGCGTGTTGGCTGACATGGTACGAAATTCAACCGGCTCGTTGCGAACGATAGTTCTTCCCGGAATAGAGGAGGGGCTTAACGCAATTGAGTGGCGGTGTCGATTTATAACCGTTTCAGGAACTACTTTGACCGACAAGAACCGTTGGCTACATGCTCAAGGAGTGACCGATGAACGTACGTATCAGAATGACCGTCCTGTCTGCAGCACTCGTTGCTACCATTTTTTCCGGATGTGAGACGGTTCCGGAGGCACCAGAGCGCGCGCCGAACATCCTGATGATCATGATTGACGATCTGGGTTGGACGGACCTGCACATCCAGGGAAACGTAAAGCTTGAAACACCTGTCATCGATCAACTGGCGGCCGATGGAATGCGTTTCACGGACAATTACGCTGCTGCCCCAGTGTGCTCCCCCACTCGTGCAGCGATCATGACCGGACAGTCTCCGGCACGATTGGCAATTACCAACCATGTATCTGGAAACCAGGATCGATTTCGGCCAGAAGGTGCCTCACTTCGCTCAGCTGAGATGTACAACTATCTGGATCTGGACTATGTCACGGTTGCCGAACGACTCAAGGAAGCAGATTATGCCACTGCGTTTATCGGCAAATGGCATATCTCGGGACTCAGGACGGAAATGTCCACTGTTGAACCTGCCCGCAGGCCCGAACATCAGGGATTCGACGTAAATATTGGAGGAGTCGCATACGGCGGCCCTCCCAGTTTCTTCGACCCCTATAATAATCCCGCCATTGAAGACAGAGAGGAAGGCGAATACCTGCCGTATCGCCTCGCCGATGAAACGATAGGGTTCATCGAAGAACATCAGGATGAACCATTTTTCGTCGCGTTGTGGCCTTATACGGTTCACTGGCCCATGGAAGCCCCGCAGGAATTGGTTGACAAATATGCCGACCGACCTGGATTCGAAGATTATGGTGATGGTGTTGAGTCGAGCACCACGTATGCGGCCATGATCGAGGCTATGGACAATGCCGTCGGCAGCATTCTCGCAAAACTGGATGAACTGAATCTTGCGGAAGAGACACTTGTGATCTTCACCTCAGACAACGGCGCGTATGGAGGTGTCACGGATTTGAGTCCTCTTCGCGGCGTCAAGGGTCATCTCTACGAAGGTGGGATACGAGTACCGCTCATCGTACGGTGGCCCGGTCAGGTGGAGGCGGGTACGTTGTCCGGTGAACCTGTCATCAGCACAGATTTCTTTCCCACGTTCCTGGATGTGGCGGGTCTCGAACCAACTCCTGGCACTCCACTCGACGGAGAGAGCTTGCTTTCCCATTTTCGCCAGGGCGAAGATCTTGAAAGGGACGCCATCTATTTCCATTACCCGAACTACGCTTTTCACCAGGAAAACCGCCTCGGTGGCGCGATACGCAGGGGCGACTACAAACTGATCAACTTCTACGACGATGACTCTGTCGAACTCTACGACGTAGTGAACGACCTGAGCGAAGAACACGACCTCTCAGGTGAACTCCCTGAGATCGCCGCTGAAATGAAAGCTGATCTCAAAGCATGGCTGGAATCTTCCGGAGCCAAGATGCCGCGGCCTCTGGAAACCGATGACTGAGCGGCACTCGGTCCGCTATTTCATTTTCCAGGTCTCCCAATACGGACTGTCGTCTTTGATCTCAGCCCAGAAAGCCCGCATCTGAGTCTTCATTTCCTCCAGACGTGCTGGCTCCGAATCGGAAAGGTCGATTGTCTGACCGGGATCGGTTTCCAGATTGAACAATGCGAATCGATCAAGCTCACTGCTCTTCAACCAGTCCATGATGAGTTGCTCCGGGTCTTTTGTCGGCAGCCATGCCAGCAATGTATAGTCACCATCTCGCATCGCCATGTGAGGCATGCGGTAATACGTGTCTTCATGGGCAGGAAAGAACCAGTATACAGGACCGGGCCTCTGCAACATTTGGCCACGGAATGCGGGCATCATGCTCACGCCATCCAGCGCACGATCTGTGGGCAGCGAAACGCCGGCGAGCTCCAACATGGTGGGCAGAAAGTCGGTGCCGTTGATCAGGGACTCGTTCACAGAACCCGGTTCGATTTGTCCGGTCCAGCGGGCAATCCCTGGAACTCGGTGGCCCCCTTCATAGGGGAAGCGCTTCATGCCTCTCCACTGTCCGGGGGTACCAAATGAGCGATCTCTTGAAAAGTCATCCCATTCGCCTCTGGACTCCTCGAAGTTTACCGGTGCTTCAGGACCGTTGTCGCTGGTGAACATGACCAGCGTATTCTCTTCGTCGCCCCCACCATCCAGACCTGCCATCAAGTTGCCGAACGCGTTGTCAAGCTGTGTTACCGTTCCGTAATAGTATTTTTTCAAGGGAACGATGTCTCGGTCGGGCCGCTCTACTCCTCCATATTCGACGGATTGTTCAAGCTGATTTACCTCGGCTGTTTCGTAAACGTCCGCATAGCTGTCCGGCGGCTCAACCGGCGTATGAGGCTCATGACTGCACAGGTATAAGAAATACGGTTTGTCGGGATCGGGACGGTTCTTCAGCCAGTTGAGTGCTTCTTCCACAATTACGTCACAATACCATCCATCGACTTCGCCCACGCGTTCCCCGTTTCTGAAAAAGGTGGTCGGATTTTCGGGTCCTTCAAATGCGTTGACTGCGGTCGCGAACCAGTGATCAAATCCATGGTCGCCAGGCGTCGGAAGAGTGCTCGACTCTCGGTCAAATCGGCTCAGGTGCCACTTGCCTACAAAACAGGTGTCGTAGCCGTTCGCCGCCAGCAGGGAAGCTACCGTCACTTCTTCGCGCTGCAAATGCATTCCACTGCCAGCGATGTAGTAGAATCCTGAGCGATATGGATTTCTGCCAGTCAATAAAGAAGCTCGAGATGGCGAACAGACCGTACCGGCCGAGTGGAAATCGGTGAATCGCATCCCCTGATCTGCCAGTCGATCAATATTCGGTGTTGCCATGATCTGATTGCCGTAAGAAGCGAGATCACCGTATCCCAGATCGTCGGCCAGAAAGACCACAAAATTGGGACGATCACTGGCGCCCTCAATACTCTGGCACCCAACTACTCCTGGAATGGTCAGGGCAGCACCAGCGGCAGCCATCCGTTGAATGAAAGTTCTTCTGTCAATCATAGCGTCGTACCAGGTCAGTTCAGCGGGAGTGGGAGCCTTGAATGAGGAGCATAATCGAAATTGCCCGGGCCGGAAACAACACTTCTTGATCCCACCGTATTGAAAACGTGGAAATTGTTTCAGAAAGGTCCTCCTCCTACATTCTGATCCAATATCCGCATCCACCCGTTCGCCCGAATACGGACTGACTAAATGCCAGGAAGATGAGACAAGCAGTGATGACATCCCCAGGGGTGATCGAGCACTCGGACGTGTCCGAGCCTTCACCCGGCCCGGGCGAAGTCTTGCTCCGAATCCACAGAATCGGTGTATGCGGCAGTGATGTCCATGTAAATCACGGCAAACACCCATTCACACCATACCCGGTCATTCAGGGTCATGAGTTTTGCGCCACCATCGAGTCCTGTGGCGAAGACGTATCGGGATTAGTCATTGGCGCCAAAGCCACTGCTTTGCCACAGGTGGTTTGCGGAGACTGCAAGCGATGCCGCGATGGAGATTATCACATCTGCGATAACTTGAAAGTGAAAGGCTTTCAGGCTCCAGGCGTTGCGCAGGATTTATTCGTTACAGAAGCAGACAAGATTGTACCTCTCCCCGACTCGTTCTCATTCGAACAGGGGGCGTTCGTTGAGCCAACGGCAGTGGCCATCAGGGCCACAAGAAGAGCTGGATCTCTGGAGCACAAAAATGTCGCCGTTCTCGGCGCCGGCCCAATCGGTAATCTCACCGCTCAAATGTGCCGAGCGCGAGGAGCCAACGTCTTCATAACGGACATCAGCGATTTCCGACTCGATATTGCGATTCAGTGCGGTATCGAGACCGTTTCCAATGCGCAGAAAGAACCTTTGAAAGACGCCTCACTCAGAGCGTTCGGGGAACCAGGAATCGACGTCGTTTTCGATTGTGCCGGAGTTCAGAGCACCATTTCCGCGGCCGTCGAAAACGTCAACAAAGGGGGGACGATCGTCGTTGTAGCCGTGTATGGAGAGAATCCACGCATTGATATGGCGGTAGTTGGCGATCGGGAACTGACGATTGTCGGGACCCTGATGTATCAATATGCTGACTACGAGGAAGCGGTCGAGCGCATAGCATCAGCGGAGGTGCGAACTGGGCCGCTGGAAACGCGACATTTCCCGTTTGCCGAATTTTCTGCTGCGTATGATTTCATCGATGAGGAAGGAGAGCGCAGCATGAAGGTGTTCATCGATTTGTAATGGTATGGACAACACGGCGAAAAAGGATTCGAAATATGTGGTTGTCGGAATTGGTGAACTGCTCTGGGATGAATATCCAGGCGGGAGGCAAATCGGCGGTGCGCCCTCCAATTTTGCGTATCACTGTCAGGTGCTCGGTGCCGAATCATTCGTTGTGAGCGCGGTTGGAACGGACAGCGCGGGGCGGGATCTGATTGGTGAACTGGATCAGAAAGAACTGAACAGTTCCTATGTGGGCACCAACACGGACCATCCAACAGGCTCCGTTTCAGTCGCATTGGATTCGGGTGGAATTCCGACATACACGATCCATGAACAGGTAGCATGGGACTTTCTTGTTGACACCACTTCACTTCGTGAACTCTCGTCACGGGCTGATGCTATCTGTTTCGGTACGCTGGCGCAGCGATCACCGTCTTCCCGAAAATCAATTCAGTCGTTCCTGAAAGAAGCGCGGCCAGCATGTTTGCGTGTTTTCGATATCAACCTTCGGCAAGCCTATTACGATGCGCACCTCATTAACGAAGGAATGAACCTGGCTAACGTGCTGAAGCTCAACGACGACGAATTAGCAGTTCTGGCGGATATGCTGGGATTGAGCGGCGATACGCACTCTCTTTTGAATGCATTGGCCAACACGTATTCTCTGAACACAATAGCGCTTACCATGGCCGAGCGTGGATGCATCATTCGAACTGACTCACGGACGGTGCAACACGATGGATTTATCCAGGAAAACGTTCATGACACGGTGGGTGCGGGAGATTGCTTTTCAGCAGTCCTGACGATTGGGCTGTTGCAAGGTGACCCGCTGGATACGATTGCGGCCAAGGCCAATCGACTCGCTTCGTACGTGTGCACCCAGGCAGGTGCCATGCCAAGTATGCCGTAACATGAACCAGCACAACACATAGTAGATAGCGTTCTGGCAATATTTCAATCGATTCCACCACTATGACAGATTTCGGCTTTCACCTGCCAACCGAGGTTCAGTTTGGACCGGGAAAATTCGCCACCGTCGGGGAATCCGTAGCGAGATTCGGCAATCGCTGTCTTCTTGTAACCGGTCCCAGGACTGGATCAGTGCGACATTATCTCCCGCGGTTGAGTTCGTATCTGAAGGACGCCGGAATCGAGGTGGCTCACTTCGACGGAGTCATTCCCAATCCCACGACGGATACCATCGCATCTGGATCGCAGATGGCGGTCGGACACCAGGCAGACGTGATACTGGGAGTGGGCGGGGGTTCAGCCATGGATGCCGCGAAAGCCATTGCCGTTGAGGCTACTCATGAAGGTGGATGTTGGGACTATCTGTTTTATAAAGATTCAAAACCGACTGATAAAACGCTTCCCGTTGTGGCCGTTTCAACGACGTCCGGGACGGGTTCACAAGTCACTCAGGTTTCAGTTGTAACACATACCGCTACGCGAGACAAGTCGGCACTGTATAACTCGTTGTTGTTTCCGCGGATCGCTATTGTCGATCCTGAACTGATGCTGTCTGTGCCCGCTCATGTCACAGCCTGCACCGGTTTTGATGCATTTACGCATGCGTTCGAAAGTGCGATTCACTCCGGCACCTCCCCTTATGTCGAGTTGCTGGCTTGGGAAGCGATATCTCTCGTGATCTCAAACCTGCCCGCCGTTCTGGAGGACGCTACTGATATCGATGCACGATCTTCTCTCGCATACGCGGACACCCTGGCTGGAATGTGTATTGCCTTTGCCGGCGTCACATTGCCACACGGAATGGGCATGGCGATCGGAGGCATGTATCCACAAATTGCTCATGGAGAAGCACTGGCACTGAATTACCCCGCGTTTACTCGATTTACGTACGCCGCAGCCATCGAACCCTTTGCGCGATTGGGAAGACTACTCAATGCCGATCTCAACAATGTCGACGATGAAGCGGCGGCAAAACAGTCGTGCGACGAGTTGGATGGTTTCCTTAAGAAGATTGGATTGTGGATGGGGCTGGCAGACAAAGACGTTCCAGAAGACGAATTACCGGCTCTGGCCAGGCAGTGTATGGTGCTCCCTGATTTCAAGAACAATCCCGTCATCGCCACCGAAGCCGAGATGCTTGAACTGGTCAGGGAATGCTACATACGATGAATAATCCAGTGAACGGAGAGAACTCATGACCACTCTTGATATCGCCATCGTAGTTGTCTACATGGTGGGGATTGTGGCAATCGGGGTTTACGCCGGGTATCGGAAGAACACGTCCAGTAAACAGTTCTTTCTTGCTGGTAAATCCCTTCGTTGGCCGGTCATCGGGGCTGCTCTCTTTACGGCCAACATCTCGACGATCCACCTGGTCGGATTGGCGGCAGATGGATATCGAATCGGGTTCGTTGTCGGAAATTTCGAATGGATGGCCACGTTCACATTGATCGTGCTCGGTCTGATATTTGTCCCATTCTATCTGCGAAGCAATATCACCACGCTTCCGGAATTTCTTGAAAAAAGATACAGCCCCACTCCCAGGCTGATCATGGCCTTGATTACGGTTGTTTCGGCGTTGCTCATTCACATCGGAATAAGCATCTATGCCGGGGCCATGGTCTTCCTGTATTTCTTCGGTATTCCCGTCCTCTGGTCGGTTATTGGCATCGCTCTGGTCGCTGCCACTTACACCATTATTGGAGGACTGCGAGCCATCATGATCACCGATGCGATCCAGGCTGTGCTTCTTCTTTCGGGAGCGGTGGTGCTGACACTGTTCGCAATTCTGGCACTTCCCGATCAAGGCATCAACTCTTTGGCAGACCTTCAAGCCGCCGTCAAAAGCGATCAGATGAATATGCTGCATTCATTTCGGAATCCGGAAACGGGACGGCTGAATGAGTATTCCTGGGTATCTGTTTTGCTTGGTTATCCGATTCTCGGAATCTGGTATTGGTGTACTGACCAAACGATTGTGCAAAAGACGTTGGGAGCCCGCAGCATGCGCGATGGTCAGCTGGGTGCCGTATTTGCCGGCGGACTCAAGATCCTGCCACTGTTTTTTATGGTACTCCCCGGCGTTTTGGGATATGTGTTGTTTCAGGATGTAATCGAGCAGCCCAATGACACGCTGCTGGTCATGATTCAGGAACTACTGCCTGCCGGATTGAAAGGATTGTTGGCCGCCGGACTGCTGGCTGCGGTGATGAGTACCGTTGAGTCAGCGCTCAACAGTACAGCCACGGTAGTGGCGGAAGACATCGTCAAAAAAGTCCGCCCTCAGACCAGTGATCGGGCGCTCGTAACGATCGGGCGGATTACAGCAGGAGTAGTGATCGTCCTGGCCATTTTCTGGTCCCCCTTCGGCGGAAAATTTGTAAGCATCTTCGAGGCGATCAACAAAATCCCAATGATGTTTGCCCCGGCAATAACGTGCGTTTTCTTGTTTGGTGTTTTTTGGAAGCGAGGTACCAAAGAAGCAGCGGTCACAACACTGATTTTCGGACTGGTAGTAGGTGTCATCTATTTTCTGGTCGATCTTCCGGCATTTGGAGATTCTCGACTGGTGGCGGATGATTGGGGCATTCCGTTCATGCAGGTCGGCTGGTGGCTGTTCTGCCTGTGCTCTGTCGTCTATGTGATCACAAGCCTGTTCACTCCCGCTCCTCCACATGAACAACTCGAAGCAATTCACTGGCAGCCACCGATGAGAGTGCTTTTGGCGTCTAAATTGGAAGGATGGACCGATCCCAGATCCGTTTCAATTGGGCTGTTCGCGCTCATGGCAATCCTCTATTTCTTGTTGCGCTAAAATGAATCTCCCTGTGAATCGCCACCTTTATCTGCTCCTCGTCTTAGTTATTGCCGGGTGTTCCACGCCGGAACAGGACATGACGGGCGACGAAACACCCAATCTGCTGTTCATCATTACAGACGATCAGCGATTCGATATGATGGGCGTCGTCAATCCGATGCTCCAGACTCCGAACATGGACCGCCTGGCCACCGACGGTGTGCGGTTTGAACACGCCTTCGTGACGACGCCCATATGCGCCGCCAGCCGGGCGAGCCTGCTTACAGGACTTGTGGAGCGAACACATCAATTCACGTTCGGCACCCCCCCTTTTAAAAATGAATTGGTGGGCGTGAGTTATCCCACCCTTCTGCGAGAAGCAGGGTATCGAACCGGTATGGTCGGAAAGTTCGGGGTAAGGACAGAGCCGGGAGCCACGGACAGGATGTTCGATGTATTTGAGACATTCGCGGCCGCTCCCTACATCCGGGAAGCTGAAGACGGGACGATGCGTCACCTGACTGACATCACCACTGACAGAGCGATCGAGTTCTTGAGATCCTCGGACCCGGAAGCACCTTTTGCGCTGACGCTGAGCTTCAACGCTCCCCACGCCGATGACGGGGATGATCGGCAGTTCATCTGGCCCGAAGCACTGGATAGCCTGTATGCAGATGTTGACCTACCTACACCTCCCTTGTCTGACCCCGCCTTTTTTGAAGCACTCCCGGAATTCCAGAAGGAGGAGTCTCTTAACAGGGTCCGGTGGTACTGGCGCTTCGATACGCCTGAAAAGGCCGAGCACATGACAAAGGGTCACCTGCGCATGATCAGCGGTGTCGATGCCGGAATTGGACGAGTACTGGACGAACTTGAATCTCTTGGACTCACAGACAATACTGTCGTGATCCTGATGGGAGACAACGGTTATTTTCTGGGCGAACGTGGATACGCCGGCAAGTGGACGCCGCACGAGCTCTCAATTCGTGTTCCTCTTGTGGTCTTTGATCCCCGAACCGATTCCCGGGCCCGCGGACTGAATCCATCCATGCCCGTGCTCAACATCGATGTGGCTCCAACTCTACTCGATCTGGCCGGGATCGACATCCCGACCAGCATGCAAGGAAAAAGTCTCGTGTCCATTGTTGACGGCCGTTCTCCGAGAGACTGGAGGACTGATTTTTTCGTCGAACATCTCTTCAACCACCCGCAGATTCCCAAGCACGAAGGGGTTCGGGGTGAGCGATACAAGTACGCCCGATATTTCGAGCAACAGCCGGTATTCGAGGAGCTGTATGACCTCAGAAACGATCCACAGGAAGCCAGAAATCTCGCTGAAAACCCGGCGTACGGGGATGTTCTGACCGAGATGAGGCGCAGGACCGACGAGCTGCAAACCGAATACGGGGGGGCCTACGTGGCGCCTACGGAGCAGCTGCCGTAAACACATACATTCCCGATCCCACGGCCATTCGGACACGTCCGGGGGCCGCCGCCTCCAAACGCCGCACCGAGTCAACATCTTCTATAGATCGACCGGTTTCAGTCACTGAATCTGACTCGGATGTCGGTATTTCAACGATGGCCTCGGTGTTGGCAGGAATCTCAACCTCAAGTTGAATCTGACCCTGACTTCTGCTCCAACGACTCGCGATTCTTCCGCGAACCGATTCGTAGCTGACATCAACCCAGTCCAGATCTGAGGATGCGAAGGGCGCGACTGTAAAACGGTTGAATCCAGTTGCTGAAGGTGCAGGCTGAATCCCACCGAGTGTTTTGAAAAACCACTCGCTCACCATCCCGAACATGGGGTGATTCTGCGAATAGACATTGTCGCTCTGCGCCCAGGTTTCCCAGAGCGTCGTGGCCCCATTCTCCATCATGTGAATCCACCCGGGGTAGTCAGGCTGGTTCACCATGCTGTAGGCCACATCTGCTCGGCCGCTGCTCGAAAGATTATTGAGCAAGTACTTCGTTCCGAATATTCCGGTGGCGACGTGACCTTCATGATCCCCGAGAACAGCTTCAACCATCCTATCAATCGCTTTTTCCGTTTCATCGGCGGGGCAAAGTCCCAGTTCCAGGGATGTCGCCTGAGCAGCCTGGGTGGCAATGTCGAATCGTCCAGAGCCCTCCTCAAGGAATCGTTCTATAAATGCCTGTCGGATGTTCATCGACAAACGCGCATAGTGATTTGCTGCCTGCACGTCTCCCAACAAATCGGCGAATCCTGAAACCAGCGTAGAAGCTTGACAGAATTGGGCCGTAGCGATCAATTCGATGGGCTTGGGATCCAGACTTTCGTGATCACCGATGCATCGGTCGATGATGTACCCATCCGAATTCTCTTCCAGTAGATCGACCCAGATCTTCGCTGCTTCGAAGTGCTCTTCGACCGTTCGGCGATCACCATAATATTGATATAGTTGCGCCATCAACAGAGGATGAGCCAATCCCCAACCAATGGGGCCCGCACCGTCTACGTAGTTGGCAGCCGCAATACCCACGTACGGAGCGGTTTCGGTAAACCATCCATCACGGGCTGAGTCTCGAAAATCGTCCACCGCTTTCGCGTAAAAAGTGGACATATCATAGTTGAATATGGCCATCTCGCTGGAAGCGACTATGTCGCCTCCGTACTGAAATTTTTCGCGCGCAGGACAATCGGACTGAACGCTGAACAGATTGCTGAGCAGCGTCCACCGGACCATTTTCTGAATGCGATTGAATTGCCCATTCGAGCACTCAAATGAGCCCACCGATTCAACATCCGTATTCAGTCTGAGGCCTTCGAGCGCATTGAGATCCGGGGTGCCAGGGAATCCGGTGATTTCGACGTATCTGAAGCCATGGAACGTGAATCGAGGGGTGTACTCCTCTTCCTCGCCTCCTCGGAGAGTGTACAAATTGGCCTGCCAGGCTACTTCCGGGGCTCCGGGGCCTCCGACTGAGACTCCCTCTTCAGTGAGCCGCTTGATCTGGCCGGAAACTGCCGTCATCGGGTTCAGCGTGCCGTCGTCGTAGACGAGTTCTCCCATCCGCATTTGTACCGTTGCACCGCGCGGCCCCTGCACTCGAAGCCTGACCCAACCGGCAAAGTTCTGTCCGAAGTCGAAAATGTATACCCCATCGCTTACCTCATTCACACTCACCGGAGCGAGCCGATTCGTCACACGAATCGGAGGCATCGGAAGGGCCCGCAAGCCAGGCCGGGCTCCTTCCAACGGGGCACGGGAGGCTGATGACCACTGGGACTCGTCAAAACCGGGGCGATCCCATCCCGGCTGTTCGAGACGTGCATCATATTTCTCCCCGAGGTAGACGCTGTTTCTTAACAACGGCCCTCCGGACACCTTCCACGATTCATCACTGGATATGCGCTGCGACGTGCCATCTACATAATCGACCACCAGTTGGGCCATCAGCCTCGGACGCCCAACCGGTAGATGCTCAGTAATATTTATTCGGCCCCACATGCGAAGGGGAAGCGGATTGAACCATCCGTTGCCCAGCATCGCCCCCAGAACATTTTCACCCTGGTCGATGTGGTCGGTCAGGTCATGACACGAATACAAGATCCTCTCGTCGACGTTCGTCCAGGCGGGGTCGAGAGCATTGTCAGAAATTCGTTGACCGTTCAATCGGAGTTCGTGATACCCCAAGGAAGTTGCGTATAGCCGAGCGCGGCGCACAGACTTGTTGACCTGAAAACTCCGTCGCAAAAGAGGTGCAGGGTCGTCCTGATAATGGGCTTCGTCGGTCTGCGAAAGTGGTTTACCATCGGAGATCCAATGTCCCGTCCAGTCTTCAGACGCCATGAGCCCCATTTCCCACCAACTTGCCCGGCTCGAAGCAGATTTTCGTCCGTCTTGATCCCAAATCTCCACCTGCCAGTAGCACCGCTGACCGCTCGCAAGCGGTTTACCGGAGTATTCGACATGCAGTTGTTCATTGGAATCCACCCGGTCGCTGTCCCACAAGTCTGCTGATCGTGAAGTCAGTAGATCGGGAGAGGAGGCTACCATAATCCGATAGGCAGACTGAAACTGATTCCGGGCATCACCGATCGAACGGAGCTTCCAACTCAGCCGCGGAACAGAAACACCGATACCCAGAGGTTCACGCCGGGATTCGCACCTCAGGTTGAAGGGCAATACTTCTGCGGTTGCGTCCGCCTCGGCCCTCGCGGGCACAGCGGCGACAGATGTGGCAGCAGCGCCGAGCGTGCCCACGCCGGCAACAAGAGAACCCCTTAAAAAATCGCGTCTACGCATGATGAAAGCTTACTTATTGGCGTGCAAACCTGTCATTCCAGGTCATAAATCGTGTTCTGAACAACACCCTCGAACGTAGTCCCATCTTCACCTTTCAGCGAGTATTTGATCTCCATGATCCAGGTTGGTTTGATGTCCGGCATATGGATCGTGATCGTTTTCCCATCTTCTGACACGGAAACGCGATCTATCTCCAGCTCCTCCAGATTGTATCGATCAGACCCATAATTACGTGTTCGCTTGATGTCCCATGTCGAAATCGTGTACTGATCGGCATCTCGGGCGAGATCCGCATCCAGTGGCTCGGAAAAAGTCAGCTGAATTCCAGTTTTCATTGCTTTCATGCCAACGGGGAGATACAGATCCTCTCCAGTATATCTCACCCTGTACAAACCACCCACCTGAATCATCTGATTTGTGGCCCAAGCGGACATTCCGAGGGTGTACAGCTGACCATCGCCTGGATTCATCCTGCCTCGAATGATGCCCGTCGGAAACTGCGAGATGGGCATCTCAACGATTGCGCCCTGACGTATCTCGTCCGTTATCTGTGGTAAAACCACGAAGATCTTTCCGTAGCCATATGAGAGACTGAGTAGCTCTCCACTTAACGGTCCCCACTCATCCGAGTCCGCTCGAAGCAACTCAGCCGGAGATCGATCGTATTTCTGGTCGATCCACAGCAGGGGTTGGATCATGGCCTCATCCGAGGAATCTGCCGGTGCGCCATACCCGTACATATTCCCATAAAACCCACCTTCCTCAACCAGGTTGATCCGATTCATAGGATTCCAGAATCCTTCCTGATCCGTGATGATGAAGGAGCCATCCGGATTGACGAGAACACCATTTGCTGCGCGAAACCCGTTTGCGACAATTTCGGAAGACGTCCCATCCGAACTCACCCTCATGAGCGTGCCGTGTTGAGGCACAAGTGCCTTGCGGGCGTGACGGGCGCTTTTCGCGTAGTAAAAATTGCCTTCATCGTCGGTTTGAAGGCCCATCGCGAACTCGTGAAAATGTTCGGTCACCTGATGGTCGCTGTTGAAGCTCTCATAGAAGTCGGTTTCACCATCGCCGTTCAAATCTCTGAGGATCGCTATCTGATCGCGGCAGCCCACATAGATGTCACCTTCGTGCACCTTGACGCCCAGTGGTTGGAATAGGCCCGTTGCGATGCGTTGCCATTGGAGGGATCCTTCACTCTGGCTGATGCCCTCAACACGCCACACTTCTCCATCAATCGTACTCAAGACTGCAGCATCTCCTCCATCCAGGAAGTCGATACCTGTGGGACGCATTCTACTGTTCCAGGGATTTTCCATCGGAAGACTCAACACATCCACGGCATATGCGTCATCGGCCCTTCCGCTGATTATGGGCGTCGTCAATTTTTGGGGATAATGCCGTGGCCCGCCTTGTGTGTACTGGGCCAGATCAGCCGGACCCGCTCCCTGAGCAGCGAGAGCCTTCAGGTCAACGCGTTCGTCCGCGGTCATCCACAGCTTCAGCTGAGCTTGCGTGTCGGCAGGAATTACGAGAGTAGTGAATCCCTGATCGATCTGGAGAGATGCTCCGCTTCCAACGAGCTCCACTGCAACGCCTACGGGTGCAACCCGCATGCGAAGCTCAGTCGATGCCGGCGACACATTCAGCGTTCGGCTGATCACGGCTCTTTCCGCAACGCGGCTTTCCGAATTTGAGCCCTCAAGGTCGTACGTCTCCAAAACGTTGGAGTCGGCTACGGTGTACTTGATAATCACCCGGTCGCCGTGATAGTACAGTCCCTTGTAGTGTGCCCACGACCTGGGAAGGGGGCCAAATTGCCTGCCATCGACCGCTGTAAATCGAGGGTCATCAAAAGTGCCATCGGCCGGATTGGCCCAACCAGGCGTGATGGGGTTCTCGAACTCGATCTCGCCTACCGTTCGCGGGAAGATGTTATGTCTATCGTTGAGAAGAATGTCTTCGTAATCGATGAACCCGTCTCCCGTCCAAAACCCCGTAAAGCGCAACAAATCATGGTCAAACAGAACGAAGGCGTTGCCCTCGGCCACTCCGCCATCACCTTCGTTCAAGCGAATGGCGATGCCTTTGTAAGCGAAATTGACATCGCTGAAATCCTCGTCGGGCATCGGACTCGCCCCGCGTGAGATTCCCCTCGGAGGATCGTCAGAATTGGAGAGATCATACGTCCGCATCAGGAAATTGCCATAGTCCATTTCGGCCCATGGCCGGTAGGGCTGAGGATCAGGCCCCAACGTGTCGCCTGGCGGAAGGCTGTCGATCCAGTCTGTGGTAATCTCGAAATACTGGTCCGGATTCTGCTCCTTGATGAACTCTTCCCGGATGAAATGAATCACGTCGTACTTCTCCCGTGGAGACAAACCCACCTGCGGTGGCATGAGACCGAAGCCGCGGGTTATGGTCTGGTACATGGCGTGTGGATCGGATCCGTTCTGAAACGCCTCTTCCCAGAATTTGCGCGATCCCGGAATGGACCCGGGTTGTTCCGCGTCGCCATGGCAGCTGAAGCACTTCATCCGATAGGTCACCAGCCCCCGGTGGTAGAATTCTCGGGTCCAATTGCCCATCAATTCGGCGTGATCCAGGTTCTGTTCATAGTCGGGCAGGTCAGTTTCGGCCAGCAAAAACGTAGCCTCTGGCTCCACCTTGTTTTGACATGCGGTCAATGCTAGAATCGCCGTCGCGACGAGGGCAACCCATCGCAATGATCTGCGGCCGAATGGACTGGAAATGCTCACTGATTCGATACGGGCCGATTGATGTGAATACCGTTCAAACCATCTGAATTGGCAACGCCGATATCAGGAAATCCATCGCCATTCACATCGCCAACACCCACTCCATAGGTCACGTCGTCCGCTGATCCGAATCTCACTTCGCGAAATACTGTCCCGGATCCATCATTGAAAAATGCAGCGTTTCGAGAGCGAACATTACCGATCACGATGTCCATATCGCCGTCCTGGTCCAGATCAATGACCTCGAGATCATAAGACATTCCATTTGAAGCGCCGAACATCGCCCCATCGCTGAAGTTGCCGGATCCGTCGCCGAAGTAGATCCCGTTTAGTTCGCCAATATTGGCTGTTACGAGGTCCAGATG
>CAZEHJ010000034.1:23441-25100 GCA_964512485.1 uncultured Rhodothermales bacterium
TGCCATCCCCTCGATTGAGATAGATTCCGTTTTCCATTCCCCGGTTTGTCACGATGGCATCTGGATCACCATCGCCGTCCAGGTCAGCTAGCGTCACGCTTCTGGTGGACTCAACCTCGGGACCAAGCGTCCCAGCCATCGAAAAAGCACCCTCCCCGTCATTTAAATAAATGATATTGTGGGTAAGGTCGTTGGCCACAATAGCATCGATATCGCCATCGCCATCGAGATCTGCTGTGGGTATCGAATAGCTGGTTCTCGATTTTTCGCCAAGGGGATAGCTGACCATGAACCGACCGGAACCGTTGTTCAGAAACACCTCGTTTTGTTGGGGCCAATGACGTCCACTGGCGACGAGCGCATCCAAATCCTCATCACCGTCGATATCGACGAACGTCACAAACGGCGAGCGATCGGTTTTCAGACCGAGAAGCACACGCGGGTTTTCTGCGAACGTCCTGTCTTGAGATGCGGCCAGATCAGTGCTACCGAGAGCGAGGGCGCAAAAAAACGCCGTGAATTGAATGGTCTTGAATTGGAATGTCATTTTCACCATTGGGGATGGTCTCACGTGTCAGGTCTGATGGCTCGCTTGGAATGTCACCATTTCCCTTCGGAAATGCACTCTTTTTTTGATGCGACTTGCCCCCCGGTTGTTGGGCATCACGAAGATTCTGTTCTGTGGCAGGCGACCAGGCGCTCGTCGCCCGAGAGGAGTAAAGTTGGCACCTCTGCAGCGCATTTCTCCACAGCAAGCGGGCATCGCGACCGAAATGAACATCCCACCCCGAGTCCAGCTCCACTGTCGACCTCACCAGCAAGTTGAATTTTCCCTGTGCGCCGATTGGGATCGGGAATGAGTGCAGACGCCAGAAGCGCCTTGGAATAAGGATGTTTCGGGCCTGCGAAGAAGGTCTCCGTTGGAGCCTGTTCAACTATCTTACCCAGATACATGACCGCTACATAGTCGCTGACATGTGCCACCATGTCCAAATCGTGGGAAATGAAGAGATACGCTAGATTTCGACTCTTCTGAAGGTCCAAAAGCAGATTTATGATCTGAGAGCGAATGGACACATCAAGTGCCGAAACGGGCTCATCACAAACGACGAGCTTCGGATTTACGGAGATAGCCCGTGCAATCCCGATCCTCTGCCGTTGTCCACCAGACAATTCGTGCGGATGTCTGTTCAGAATATCACCGGGCAGTCCGACGGCAGAAATGTTTTCCAGTATCTGGTCATCCATCTCTTCCGGTCTGCACACCTTGTGGATGGCGAGTGGCTCTTTCAGGAGCGATCCGATGGTGAGGTGAGGCGTGAGAGAAGAGTATGGGTCTTGAAAAACCATCTGTACGCTTCTTCTGAATTCCTTCGATGCATCAACCACCGCCTCTCCACCCAATCGTATTTCTCCACTATCAGGCTGAAGCAACTGAAGAATGAGTCGCGCAATCGTTGATTTGCCGCATCCAGATTCTCCAACCAGTGCCGTCGTTTTTCCCGCCTCTACTTGCAGCGATACACCGTCAACTGCTCGAACCTTGCCTCGGCCGCGCCGCAACAGGGAACGGCGCATATCGAAATGCTTCACGAGATCCCGAACTTCCAGGACCGGTGACTCACGGGACGTATTCATGGCGCCACCTCGTCGGAAGAT
>CAZEHJ010000034.1:25200-31637 GCA_964512485.1 uncultured Rhodothermales bacterium
GCCACCTCGTCGGAAGATGCCGGCCCGTCGGAGGACGTCACGGCGAATGGAGCGAGATCTGCCTTCCGATGACAACTGACCCAGTGGTCTGTACTCACCTCTTCCAGAGTCGGTCGTGCGCTCAGACACTGGTTCTCATCACGATGGCTGCACCGGTCATAAAAGGAGCATCCTTGAGGAATTTCGCCCGGACTGGGTACCGTTCCAGGAATCGAAGGCATCGGCTGTTTTCTCGATCCCGGTCCAGGTCTGGGAAGCGAGCGCATCAAACCGCGGGTGTACGGATGTTTCGGGTTGTCGAACAACTCCTCAACCCGGGCGATCTCGACCAATCTGCCTGCATACATGACAGCCACCCGATGGGCAGTCTGGGCGACTACGCCGAGATCATGCGTGATCAATAGAAGCGACATCTGATGTTCTTCCTGAAGCTCTACGAACAGATTCAGTATCTGAGCCTGAATTGTGACATCAAGCGCCGTCGTGGGCTCATCCGCGATGAGCAATTGCACATTCCCGCCAATAAGGGCCATGGATATCGTCACTCGCTGCCTGATTCCACCCGAAAGTTCGTGCGGGTACTGATCAATCCTCGCTTCGGGAGACGGTATTCCGGTCTGTCTCATGATCTCGATGGCATGCTGCCGTCGCTCACGTTGCTTCATTTCCGGCCTGTGAACTGTCAGCACTTCCTCGATCTGGTTACCCACCGTAAACACCGGATTCAGCGTCGTCATCGGCTCCTGCAAGATGATCGATATCTGATTCCCACGCAGGCTTCTGCGCTCGGGCTCATCCAACGTCAACAAATCCGTCCCCTTGAACAAGATCCGCCCCTCTGACACCTTGCCGGGCGAGGGTACGAGGCCCATTATGGAACGAGCCAGCATTGATTTCCCACATCCGGATTCACCCACGAGCCCCAGTATTTCGCCCGGGTGTATAGCGAGGCTCAGATCGTCAATCACAGTCACCGGGCCCGAAGCACCCGGAAATTGAACGTCCAGATTCTGAACTTCAATCAGTGGCTCGGCAGAGATAGGCTCTGTGGAAACCGCAGTCTTGCCTGAAATCGGAGAGTTTGTCATAAAACACCCCTGTTTTTCAGTCGAGGATCCAACATATCCCTCAGTCCATCGCCGATGAGGTTCAACCCCAATACAGCCAATGTGATCATGCCGCCAGGTATCGTGATCATCCACCATGCGGTTCTGATAAAATCGCGGGCCTCGGCAATCATGTTTCCCCAACTGGGCGCGGGAGGCGGAGTCCCGAGACCCAGAAAACTGAGTCCTGCCTCCACAAGCACCGCCCAGGCAAAACCAAAGCTCAACTGAACCATGACCGGACCGGCGGCTTTGGGAAACATGTGAACAGAGAGCAGTCGGAAATCGCCGACTCCCACAGTCCGGGCCGCGTCCACAAACTCAGCAGTCCGAAATTCCACAATCGATGCTCGCACCGTTCGAATGACCTGTGGCACGTAAAGCACCGTCACGGAGATGACGACATTCAGTTCTGACGGGCCGATGGCCGCCATAATCATGATGGCGAGCACAAAGCCGGGAAAGATCATCAGACTGTCGGTGAATCGACCTATGATGGCATCGGCCCACTTGTACCAACCTGAGATGACACCGAAGAAGATGCCGAAATATGCCGTCAAGAGCATCGAACCCAGCCCGACTCGCAATGAGACCTGTGCTCCGTAGATCGTCCGGGCCAGCACGTCCCTTCCAAAATTGTCCGTTCCGAACGGATGGTCCAGGCTTGGAGGCAACAGCTGGCTGGATGCATCGATGGATAACGGGTCCAGAAATGTCATCGCTGATGCGAAAATGGCCATTAAAGCGAGAGGAAATAGCATGATGAGCCCGATGATCAACATCCTGTTCATGCGCCACCGCCTATTCCAGGCCAGTATTTTGCCTGACCCCTTCAAGTCCGTGTGAATGATCTGATTGCTCATGTGGCGTGCCTGATTCGGGGATTGAAATAGGCATATGCCAGATCGACGGCGAGATTGACGATGAGGGCCACCAGCGTGAGGTAGAAGATTCCCCCTTCGAGCATCGCATAGTCGCGACGCACCGCGGCAATGGTAATAAGCTGCCCGAGGCCGGGCAGGGCAAAGACGTTTTCGATAATTACAGAGCCGCCGAGGCCGAGCGCGAATGTCAGCCCGACAACGGTGGATATCTGCGTCATCGCATTCTTGAGGGCGTGCTTCAGGACTACACGTGATTCAGGCAATCCTTTGGCCCGCGCCATCGTGATGTATTCCTGATCGAGCACATCAATCATGGAAGCCCTCGTCATGCGCACGACGAGTCCTATTTGAGCCAGACTTTGCGCCATGACCGGAAGGATGAGTCTTTTCAGCCATTCCCAGATTCCAAAATCTGGACTGCGATACCCCGATGCCGGAAGCCAGTCAAGTGTAACGGCAAACAGAATAATCAGCAGGAAGCCCAGCCAGAATGATGGCATGGCCATACCCAGACTGGAGAACACATTGCTGGCATAGTCGGGTGCGCGTCCACGCCTTATCGAGGCCCAAATACCGAGCGGAATACCGATCAGGATGGTCAAGATCATCGAAAACGTCGTCAGGTAGAGCGTAACGGGAAATCGCTCCATGACGACCTGAACGACGGAATCTTCGTAAAACAGGGACGTTCCAAAATCACCCATCAAGACGGATGGAAACCACTCCAGGTATTGCTCGATCAACGACTTGTCCAGACCGAGATCGCTCGTGATGGCTTCCATCTGCTCGGCACCGACAGCCTGATGACCAATCAGTGCAGCGATCGGGCTGCCGGGAATCATCCGCGTGATAAAGAAGATCGACGTCAGCGTTATGATGATCGTCGGGACAAAGGACAGGACTCGCCGAAGGGCATACTCTACCATTTAGCGCCTGTGTACTTCAGCATGGCAGGTCGACCGCTTTTTTGAAGCTCCTTTTTCATTTGATCAATCGATCCAAATGCCGTGCAAGGTGAGATTTCCAAGAGCGAGGTTGCCATGTGGGTCATGGACATTCGTGCTCTTGGCAACGAGGCGGTAGACATATCCCAGATTAACCATTGCCACCTGTTGGTAAAAGTCAGTCTGTAATTTTTCTGCCAGCACTTTTCGATCTTCCAAGCTTGTGGCCGATGCGAGTTCAGCAAATATCCCATCCGTGATGGGACTCGAAAACCCTACTTCTGCTGAAGGAAAGGAGCCATTGAACTCTGGATGCCACAACGAAGGATCAACCCAGTATCCAGCTGAGGTGTACATGTTCATAGCAGTCGGGTCACGGCGGCGGGTAACCCACGTACTCAGATCGTAACTCTGAATTTGCAGGTTGAGGCCTACACGTTTGGCCTGTTCGACGAGTGCAACGGCCGTACGCTGCTGCATGATATCTGAGGCAATCACCTGAATAAAGAGCGGTTCACCATTGTATCCGGCATCGTCCAGATAGTCCTGGGCCGACTTCGATGACGGGGATTCGACGGGCTTGTTATAGGCGCTTTCCGGAGAAAACATACTCGAGTTTGTCTGAGCAAACGAGGGATCAGAGACTACCATGGACGTGATTTCCGCAGGATCAACCATCGCCTGAAATGCGCGTCGAATATTGATATCACTGGTCAGGCCTTGTTGATGATTGAACATCAAATACAACAGGACGCCCGGCCCATTCTTGACAGGATCAACGTCCTCAACATCGCGCAGCCGTACGGCCTCAGCGTCCGGGACCTCGGTAATGATCTCGTAGTCACCTGATTCAAGGCCTGCTACCCGTGTCGATGCTTCAGGTACAATCCAGAACAATATTTCATCCACGTGGGACTCTTTTCGTCCTGCCTGAAAGTTTGGCTCGTCCGTGCGGGCTGAATAATCCTCGAACCGTTGCAGTCTTACGTACTGGTCTTCCTTGTACTCAACAAATCGGTAGGGTCCTGTTCCGATGACCTCAGACACCTGACCCGGCACCGTGGATGCCTCTGCCACTTCTTTGGGCATGATGACCGCCTTGTTTTCGTCCGATCCAAGTAGAAGAAGCAGGTACTGCCCCATAGGTTCGGTGAACTTCATCAAAACAGTCTGCGAATCGGGCGTTTCGATGGCCTCCAGACTCGCGAGACCAGATCCTTTAGGCCCAATTCGATGCCAGCGATCCAGAGACGCCTTCACGTCTTCTGAGTCGAGGATATCGCCATTGTGGAACACTACGCCTTGACGAAGGACGAATGTCCAGGTCCTACCGTCTTCTGACACCTCGTAGGAATCAACCAGATCGGGGGCGGCAGTAAAATCCCGGCCGAATCCGAACAGGCCTTCGTATACATGCCCGAACACCATGGGAAGCGGGTGGGATACACTCGATTGCCAGTCGAGTGTGGGAAGAGGTATGTGGAGCCCAATATTCAAGGTACCGCCCTGAACCGGGCCGTCGGAAGCTGTTCGCGGACTGGAAGACTCCGGCGATCCACATCCAGCGATCGCAATCAATCCGAACAAAATATATGTAGGTATGAGCGTGCGCTTCACAGATTGCTTTCCAATAGATAAATAGAATTCGGCGCGGGAAGAGCTTCGGTTTCGACCCAGAGAGGCCGATCAATGTCACTCAGGCATCAATGGTCATCGACGTAAGAATCTCCTCGTCCAGATCGACACCCAGTCCAGGCCGATCTCCCAAAACTAAGCGGCCATCAATCATATCAAAACCACCGGAAAAAGGATCTTCGGTGGGAGTAGGATCAATTCCGAGATCGACGGGCAGTGGATCGCGAATGATCGAAGCAAGGTGCGCATGCGCGGCGAGCCCAAGCCTTGTGCTGAAGGGAGCACGTACGCTGACTCCAATAGCTGCAGAATCACAGGTATGGACGATTTTATTCGCCCGCGAAAGTCCTCCAACATGGCAGACGTTCAGCGCGATTCGGTCGGCAGCGGCATCATGAGCGATCTGCGCCATGACCTGGGGAGACACGACTGATTGATTCAAGACGACTGATATGGGAAGCGTCTCACGCAGCTCGGCGTGTCCGTCGAGGTCCTGGCGGGGCAGCGGCTGTTCTACGGCCAGGTTTCCATAGAATGGATCTGTAAGAATGGCAGCGAAAAACGAACGCACTTGCTCTGCATTTTCCCAGCATTCGTTCGCCAGGACAGTTACGGGGATATCATCGGAGACGGTATCAAGAATCGCAAGCACAGCACGTTGGTCTTGTTCGAGCGATCCAGACTCACCACCGACTGATATTCCCAGTCCTCTGTATCCCTGTTTTACCAATTGTTTGGCCTCGAATGCAGTCTCTTCCGGCTTCCCAGCTTGAAGCGTCGCACACATTTCGATCTCGGTCCGATACGCACCTCCGAAAACCGAGTAGGTCGGTACTCGGCGAACTTTTCCGATCAGATCGTAAACAGCCATTTCAAGTGCCGCTCTTACCTCAGGCCATTGAGTTTGAATTCCCTCAACCGCGTTGTCGATTCTGCGGCCAATCTCATTGGGGTTCAACGCGTCTGATCCGATGAGAGCGGCTGCAGACAGTCTCAATGCCTCCATTCCAGCAGAAACAGAGCGCCCGGGCATATTTATGGCTTCCCCGAATCCCACAAGGCTACTGTCCGTGATCACCTTGACGATGACCGAAGCGTACGCCGAATTGTCTGAATCCGATTCTGTCGTCGCGGCATCCGAACGAGCCGGTCTCAACCTGACCGGATAGAGTTGAATGTCAGCGATCGTTATCATCTTCGTGCGAACGAGCAAATGGTGGTCGGCGTGCTTGAAATTTGTTCTACGAAGGTAGTACGTTCCGTTAGAATATGCCGAACTGAAAGCACCCCGACACCGACCAAAAACAGGTCCATAGAGCGAAGCGCATGAAGATCACCGATATCGAATATTACCCTCTCGAACTGAAGGTGGTTGGGGACTCCGTAATCGGAACTGATGAGGATCCTGCCAAACAAGTCGGGGCTTCTGCTGAGGCCATGGCAGCACAACGCTATAAAGCGCCGGAAACAGGCGTGGTTCGGATTCGAACGGATACCGAGCTGGAGGGGATTGGTGACGGTGCAACCCTTCCGCATTATCTCGCTCACGGAATTGGAAGCATGGTAGATTGGATGGGACGGTTCCGGAGCGTCCTGATTGGAGCCGATCCACTGAATATCGCCGGGATTCATCAGCTGATGGAGTCCGTCGCAGACAGGAATCCGGCTGGATCTCGACCAGCCGAGGCCGCCATAGACATGGCGATATATGACCTTGCGGGAAAAGCGCATGGATGCCCGGTCTATGATCTACTTGGAGGCGCATTCCGTACGAGTCTCGACCTGCAGACCCAGATGCATGGGCAGACTCCTGAACAGCAACTGGAAGTCTGCCAGCACTACATCGACAAGGGATACAAGGCTCTAAA
>CAZEHJ010000034.1:31737-35764 GCA_964512485.1 uncultured Rhodothermales bacterium
CGGCCCGAATTCCTGTATTGATCCAGGAGTTCACTCAGCTCCTCTACCACTTCTGGACGCTCCTGATAAAGGTTTGTGGTTTCCCTTGGATCGGTAGCAATATTGTACAGTTGCCCCTCCGGCTCTCCTTCTTGAGGTCGATATCTCACCGGTTGCGTGAACCCGCCCGATCCTCGGCCCAGAACGAGCTTCCATTCTCCTTTGCGAATGGCAAACATGCCTCGCAGAGAGTGGTGTACGATCGTTTCGCGGCCCTGCACCTCCGCAGAAGACCCCTTCAGGATCGGAAGTATATCGAAGCTGTCCTCGGCTGCATTTTCACCCAGGTCTGCTCCGACAAGGTTCGCCAGCGTTGCCATCAAGTCAGTCAGTGATATCAAAGCGTCGCTTTCCGATCCGGCGGCAACGGTACCAGGCCATCTGACAACAAACGGAACCCGATGCCCGGCTTCCCAGATGTCTGCCTTGCGACCTTTGTAATCCAGATTTGCCAGATGGTCAAACGAAGCCTTGTCATTCTCATTCCAGTCGGCGCCATTGTCACTGGTAACGATCACCAGGGTGTTTTCCTCAAGACCAAGTCGGCTCAGGGTATCCGTTATCCGTCCAACTCCTCTGTCGACTTGCTGGACAAAATCGCCGTACGTGCCGGCATTGGAGCTTCCGACATTGGAATCCGTTGGCAGCCACGGAGTGTGGGGAGCACTCAGCGGGACGTACAGGAAGAATGGTTGATCTACTTCAGAACGCGAAGTGATGTACTCGGTAGCCTTGTCAATAAACGTGTCGAGTACGTTTTCGTGCACGAAGCTGGGAGACATTTCTCCATGCCGCCAGAAAATTCCGCGACCATACTCTTCCTGATATTTGCCCTCGGTATAGCCCTCCCTCCCGTCCACTACTTCGTTGTTCTCGAGATAGTAGTAGGGCATGATGTCCAGTGACGAAGGGATGATCCATGAGTAATCAAAACCCGCTTCACGGGCACCCCTCGTGACGGGGCGCGAATAATCGATGTTGGACCGGCCTTCCCATCCATTTCCATCCAATTGCAGGGTTGTATCTCCCTTGATCGCCCAATTCAGTCCGAGGTGCCATTTACCTACAGCCGCCGTGTGATACCCGTTCTGCTGTAGCAACGAACCCACGGTCTGGCGGTCGGGCTCGATAAGGGTCGAATCGACACCCCCCAGAACACCGCTTTTCAGTGAGGATCTCCACGCATAGCGTCCGGTCAGTACGCCATATCGGGTGGGTGTGCAGACGGCAGAGGGTGAATGCGCATCGGTGAATCGCATTCCTTGCGAAACCAACCTGTCCATGTTCGGAGTTTGGACAGCAAGGTCGCTATCCCCGAAGCTGAGATCACCGGATCCCATATCGTCTGCGAGAATGTAGACGATATTGGGCAGGCGTTCCTCACGTGAACACGAGGACAGAACCAGCACAGCAGCAATGACGAGACTCGACAAGCGATATGAATAACGCACAGTCACCGAACTAGAGGCTGGTTTCCGCCTCGCTCGCTCCATTGTCCGGGTACATCACCAGGCTCTGGATGAAAAACTCCATCATGCGAGCCTGATTGATTCCCGAATGGCCCCGATCGGGTCCGACCTGAACATCGAAGCTTTTGCCTGCATCCTGGAGTGCTTTGATCAGATGCATCGTCTGCGACGGGTGAACGTTGTTGTCAGACGTACCATAATAAAGCATCAGGTCGCCCTTCAGGTTGTCGACATAGTTCATCACCGACCCGGCATCATATCCACTGGTGTTTTCCTGAGGCTTCCACATGTACCGCTCTGTGTAGATCGTGTCGTAGTGTCGCCAGTCCGATACCGGGGACGAAGCTGAAGCCGCCTGAAACGTGTCAGGGTGTCGAACGATGGCCATCGCGGAAACGTATCCACCATACGAACCGCCGTAGATGCCTACGCGCGATCCATCGATGTATGGACGTTGGCCAAGCGCCCTGACTCCTGCAGCCTGATCATCTACTTCAACGGTACCGAGTTTCTCGTAAATGGCATCCAGGAATCGCTTTCCTCGGCCATTCGCGCTTCGCGAGTCAAGACGCGCCACCATAAATCCATATTCTGTCAGCGCACTTGCTACAGAGAATCGCTCGTTGGCTCCATTCGTGTTGGGACCAGCGTAAACCCCAATGAGAAGCGGATACGACTTCGCCGGATCGAAATTGGATGGCTTGCTGAGTACTCCGTAGAGATCTGTGACGCCATCGTCTGCCTTAAACGTAAACAGTTCGTTCAGCTCAAGACCCAGTTCGTGGAACCGCGTCATGTCGCTTGTCGCTATTTCGGCGACGATTTTGCCTTTGGCGCTCAAAAGATTCGTAACCGGAGGAATGTTGTGTGTCTGGGCGACATCCACAAAATATTTTCCGTCTGGTGAGGGACGGACGCTGTGACTGAGCGTCGGGTCTGTGATACGCTCGTCCTTTTTCCCATCCAGCCGAACGCGATGAAGTTGTGTTTTCATCGGGTTGTCACCCGAGCGGGCCATGTACCAGAGGACATCATCCTCTTCGTCAACGCGAACGATGCCGGAGACCTCATATTCGTGCTGTGTCAGCGCATTCAGCAATTCGCCCGAAAGATCGTAGAGGTAGTAATTCCTCCAGCCGGTTCTTTCTGATCCCCAGATGAAACGCTGTCCATCATCAAGAAACTGCATTGTTGGACGGTTACGTACCCAGCTGTCCGGCCATTCGTCTCGCAGGACGACTCTGCAGTCTCCTGTAGTTGGACTACAGGCTGCAATTTCAAGAATGTTCTGTCGGCGGTTGGTGCGATTGACCAGCAACTCACTCCCGTCGGGCGACCATCTGATGTTGTAAACGTAGTGGCCAACCACATCATCGGTGAATTCAGCTCCGTCTCGAATCGTCATGCGGGTCGTGCTCGCGGTGGCGAGATCATAGACGAAAAGATCGACCACAGGATTATCTACGCCGGCCTTTGGGTACGCCTCAACATCAATCGTACTCTGCAATTTGGTCTGATCCATTTGCAGGTAGTAATCCGGTACAGGATTCTCGTCGAAGCGATAGTACGCCAGTTGACCACCCGACGGAGACCACCACATTGCGGTGTTTTGTCCCAACTCTTCGCCATACACCCAGCTGGCCGATCCATTTTTAATACGTCCCTCAACACTGCCATCGGTGGTCAGCTGCTCTTCGTTTGATCCATCAGCATTGCTGAGCCAGAGATTGCGATCCCTGTAAAAAGCCTTCGTGGAACCGTCAGGAGACGCTGCCGAATCGAACTGTCTGCCGCGCGCGGGTCTACCGCCGCGCCCACCACCGGTCTGCTCCTGGTTTTCGATCGCCACCGCTTCCTTTGCCTTGACATCGTAACGGTATCGCTGACCGTCATAAACGTATTCGAAAGAGCCACTGTCTTCGGCCCAACTCGCGTTTACGGCTCCCGATACGAAGGCAGTCCGAAGCTCGGGGCTCATCTCCGTGTATTGGTCGTAGCCCGGCATATTCTTGATCTTGTCCTGACCCAGTGCTTGAGTCGGAAGAGAGACCGAAAGGACGAATGCAGCCACCAGAAGACTGCGGACGGACATTAGGCGGTAGTTCATTGGAAATCGATGGTAGGTTTTTTGGCGGGAGGAGGACAAGGTACGTGGTTGTCATCTAAGCCGGTTCAACGCAGCTCCCCGGTTAGACGTACGAAAGCCACCAGTCATTTCGTCGGCGCTTCAGATCTGAATACCACTTGCACGGGAAGTAAAGCAAAGCCACCACAACGATCCACGTTGCCCACAACAAAGGAAGGCTCCATGTAAATCCTTCAGGGACGGAATCGATCATGACCGGATGATTGTCGAAAAGCCACGCAGATACTTCCCCATTTCGAAGATAAGAGACCACGATGGCAACCAGATGAATGAGCGGAATGTGTAAGAGGTAGAAAAACAGTGGGACACGACCAAACATTCTGTTGATTTCCGCAGCTCGTCCTTTGACAGAGTCCAGGAACGGTAGGGCGAT
>CAZEHJ010000035.1:0-35666 GCA_964512485.1 uncultured Rhodothermales bacterium
GCAATCACGAAATCGTCCGCGCCCTGGTCCGGCACGCTGGCACCCACGTCGGCCACGGCCGAGGCCATGCCGGCGCAGAAGGTGGCGCGGGTGTCAGTCGGGGGCGCGGCGGCGCAGGCGCTCACGAGCAGCATCAGCGCCACCGGGCAGCGTTTCATCCACATCATCCAGTCGCTCCTTGAGTTGCGCGTCGGCCCGGCCCTGGGCGTCCGCCTGGCGGCCGCGCTCTTTCTGGCGCCCATCGCGTTCCCGCTTTCTTCCCCAGCCCCACAGACCGGCCAGCGCCGCCAGCAGGGCCACGAGACCGGTGACCAGGCCACCGGCCCCGCCGGTCAGCAGGCCGATCAGGCTGCCCAGGCTCATGACGGCCCCAGGCTGCGCTCGATCTTGTCGCGGATGCCGATCAGGCCCAGCCCGAGATAGATCAGCGCCGCGGCCGAGCTGTCGCCGGTGCCGGTCAGCATCGCGATCAGTTGCCCCAGTTCGGACAACGGGGCCGAGGCGGCGAAGGCGGTCTTCGCGGCCCCGGTGGCGATGGCAGCGACACCTGCCCACCAGGTCAGCGAGGTCGGGTGCAGATATCTCATGCGGTGTCCTTTCGTGTCAGCGAAGAGAGGAAGGCCAGCAGGCGGGCCAAGAGGCCGCCAAGAGGCGGCGCGGCCGTTGCCGCGGCGCGGGCGCTCTTGTCGTCCCACGCCGCCTGCATCGCACGATGAAGGGCCGCGCTGGTTGCCGGGCCGGCGATGCCGTCGATGGCCAGACCGTGCCCGGCTTGAAAGCCCGCCACGTCGTCGCGGCCAAAGCCCAGCAGCACCAGCGCGGCGCGGGCAAACCACAGCTTGCGATCGGTCAGCCCGTTGACCCCGCCGTTGATGGCGCGGGTAATGGCCTCGATGTCGTTGGCGTCGGCCAGCGCGTTCAGGTTGTGGGTCGACCAGAACCAGATGGCCGCCAACCCTTCCCACGGGTTGGTCAGCACGGCATCGGGGTCGGCCTCGAAATCGGGGGCGGCGGCGTTCATCGCGCGGGCCCAGCGGGTGAACCGGCGATAGTTGCCGCGCCCGGTGATCTGGATCGGCCCGCGGCCGCGAAACCGCTTGCCGTCGCCGTCGCGCTCGGGCGTGTTGCCCAGATCGGTGCGCGTGTCATAGCGCGCCTGCGCCCGGGTCGGCCCCCACAGCTCGCGGTCATAGCGGAAGCCGCCGCTCTCGTGGCCGATCTGGGCGATCAGATGCGCCAGCCGGTGCGGGCGGTCCAGCCCGAAGCCCGGGCCGAAATCGCGCAGCGCGCGGGCCTGGCTGCGCATGTTGTCATTGACGGCACGGCCAGCGATGGCGGCCAGGGTTTCCGGGTCCATGATCATGGGCTCCTTTTCGGCGTCACGATGTTTGGGTCGGGTCGGGTCAGTCCGCGCCCTTGCGGGGCAGGATGGTGAAAGGCTCGCTGGTCCGGTGCACGCGCTTGGCCGGGATCAGCCACTCAAGCCAGCGCAAGCGCTCTGGCAGCAGGTCGCCCAGGGGTGCCACCACCGTCCAGACGGTCTCGGTCAGATAGGTGCCGGGCGGCAGGTGAGAGCAGCGGGGATCGCCGGGGGCCCACCAGCTCAGGTCCTTGCCGATCAGCGGCCCGGACACCGGCTGGTAGGTGAAGGGTCCACCAAGCGCTTCACAGGCCACCAGACCGCTATGGCCGCCGGGGATCACCTCGCGCACGACCACGCTGTAACGGATCACTGTGGGCCGGTGGATCGTGCGGCTGAACCGCAGGGCCGGGGGGCGGCGGCCCGCGATGGCGTCTGAAAATTCGACCTCGCCCGGATCGAACCACAGCGCCGTCGCCGGGATCATGGCGCCGATCAGATAGGTGGCCAGCAATCCCCAGAACAGGGCAATGCGAATGCCGCGCAGTTGCCGTTTCATGGCCGGGGGCGCCCGACGACCACTTCGCGTGCAAAGTCGAGAAGCCGTTCAGCGTTGACGATCAGCACAACAATGAACACGACCACGGCGGCGCCACGCCCGGACACGAAGACGAAGCCGTCAAGGCGGCGGTAAAGCTTGATGATCTTCAAGAGCACCGACACCTCGTCGCGGTTGAAGACATAGGCCGGCCCCGTTCCGTCGCCGCTGTCTTCCACCAGCGCCTCCATCTTGCCGATCAGGTCGGCCAGTTTGGCTTGCTGCCCGCTCATACCCCCAGCACCCCGTCGACAATGGCGCGGGTCGTGGCGGTGGCCGTGTCGACGGCGGCGTCGACGGCGGCGGCGTCGGGCGCCAGAGCGATGGCGTCGAGCGCCGTGTGGCGGGCCGCCTCGATCGCGGCGTTGGCCGCCCCCCAGCCGGCGGCGCGGCCCATGATGGCGGCAGCGGCGTCGGGCAGCGCCGCCAGCCCCTTGCCTTGCCGATAGCCCTCGACATGGGGCGCGGCCAGCGCGTCGGCGCCGGCGTCGATCACGCGGCCCGCCTCGATCACCTGCATGGCCTGGGTCAGCAGCATCCGGGGGTCGCCAGGCACCACGCGCTGCGCCTCGTGATCAAGCGCACGCCGCAGGCTGTTGACGGCCTGCGCGCGGTAGGCGTCCAGCGCCAGCGGGTCGAGCCCCTGCCAGTCGATGGCGCCGGTCTGCGCCGGCCACACCGGGTCGGCCGCAGCCAGAAAGGCCAGCACATTGGCGGGAATCTGGATCTCGGCCTCCAGCTCGGCCCGGGCGTCGGCGGCCAGGCCGCCCACCATGACGGCCGCGATCTGCACACAGTCTTCGGGCGGGCGCCCCTGGGCCGCGTTGGCGACAGCCAGCCGCACCAGCGCCCGGGGCCATGTGGCCAGCGACGGGTCGGGCACGCGGGCGTAAGCGTCGCGGAGAAAGTCGTTGACGGCTGTCAGGATGTTCATGGGCGGCGCCCCTCTTTTGCTTGATGCTGCTCAGTTGTTGTAGGCGTGCCAGCGCCCATGGACGTGGGCGTGGACATCCATCGTGTCGCCACTGGCGAAGTTCGTGGCACCGCCCTGCCGGTAGACGCGGACCTTGCAGGTTGTGGTGGTGACCGAGAGCACCCGAATGGCGCCAATCACATTCCACGCCGGCGTCATCGTCGCGCCGTTCGGAGTGGCCGTCACGATGATGTCGACAGCATTGATGAAAGCCACCGGGAAGGTCCACGTGATCTCGAGATAGGACGTCGTGGCATAGACCAGCGTCAGGTCGGCCCATGCCTGCATGGAGCCATCCGCAAACTTGGTGTAGCGTCCGCTGCCAGCGACCAGATCGGTCTTCATGATCCCGGCGGTGGGGATGCCGGTGCCGTCTTCGGTTGGCGTGCTGACGATGTTGCCCCGCCGATATGACCGATCCCGCTCGCTCGTGGTGCTGGTCGTCATGGTTCCCAACGTCGGCCAGTCCCCCGACAACAAGTTGGGCCAATTGGCATGGTTGGGAAGGTCGAGCAGCGCCCGCACGAAGGTCTCGCGGCTGTCGAAACTGGCGTCCGTAAAGAGACCATCGCGCGGATAGTCTCGGAACACACCTTCAAGTGCTGCGGCAATCAACGCCCGGTTCATGTTGGCGGTCAGATCGTCATCCGACGACACCGTTACCGCCGCCACGCGACTGCCATCAGCGGCGCCCGTATCAATGGTGAAGGCATAATAGGGCGCCTTGGTCGGGTCACCGGCATGGGCGCGGTTGGTTGCATTGTTCAGGACGGCAAGGTCATTGGCGTGCGTGACGGCAATACCGGTCGGCGCCACGACGTGCAAAGCGACATTATTGGCGACGGCCTCGATCAAGCCGTTTTGGATGACCACCTTTCCGCCGGTCAAAGCGGTCTCGACCGTGTAGTAATACTGGCTGGATGCGAACTTGATCAGGTCGCCAGCAAGGATCGTCCCGGTGCCGGTGTCCACCCAGATGTCTGTGTCACCAACGGCCAATGACCCGCTGTTGACCAGATAGCCCGCCCCCGTGCCGACAGTCTCGGTCTGGTAGCTGGCCCGCCCGGTGACGCATTCCCCCCGCTCCCGGATTGGATATGGAGCGCCTCCGGGGTAATTGGCGTCGTAAAGGACGAAGATTTCTGTCGCGTCTGTCATTTGAAATCCTGCCGGGCTTTCGCATACCGGTTTGTGCAGGCGAGAATGTATCCGCTCGTCTGGCCACCCACGGCGATCTCGAATTTGTAATTCACGTTGCCGCTGATTGACTTATCCTCGTCCACCCAATTCCATGTGAAGGTGTTCGAGAATGAAATGCTGCTCACCCCAATGATCGGCGTGGCATAGACGGAATTGGAAATGATAACCCCGTCACGCTTAACCCGAATGAACGGCATCACGAAGCGATAGTCCGCGCCCCCCGGAGGGTTCGCAATCTCGTAAGCAAAGCTCACCGCCAGACTACAGGCGTAGCCGGCCTCGCGCGGAAAGTCCGGGATGTTGACCAGCTTTACCCATTTCAGCCCGGCACTGTTCGGCTCGTAGATCGGCCCGACCGAAACGGCATCAATTCGCGCTTCGGCCAACTTGAAGAACTCCAAGGACGTGGAGAAGTTGGCCAACTCGGGCGAGTCAATTGTTTCCGCAACGATGTGGGTTGCGGTGATTGTATCGGCAGCAATATGCGCTGCTTTGATCGACCCCGACGCAATCACCTCGTCGGCGTTGAAATAGATGCCGGTGACTTTCGTTCCGCTAACCGGATCGTCCGCCCCGACAATCTCGATCGAAGCACCGTTCGCGCGAAGAACCATACCGGCTTCGACCAGCCCGTCGCTGGTGGCCTTGGCAAAAGACAGCCACTCAGCAGTCGACCCAGCCAATACCGGCGCCGCGTCGAAACTGTGGATCTTGAACTTGCCGTAGGTGTAGCTGCGGATGCCCGCGTTGCTGGCCGCTTGAAAGCGAATTTCCATGCGCGGATTGTCGACATAGACGAAACCGGTGGGGCGCTTGATCTGCACGCTCACACGCTGCTTGAGACCCACGGTGTTGGAGAGCGTTATCGCGTCCGCGTCCATCCCGTCGATATAGACGATGGTGTCAACGTAGGTGCTGCCGGTCAGCGCCTGGAACCAGCGCACGCGTAGATGCGCGCCCTCCCATGTTCCGGCCACCAGCGACACCTCCAGCGTGACCAGCATCTCGTCGGTCTCGTTGGACAGCGGGAAGACGGTGTAGTCCCCGTCGCTCGCGTTGATCTTCAGAACAGGATTGGCCGCAGTGGGCGGGTTGAGTGTTTCGATCAGCGCCGCCGACCCATACGGGTTTCCGGTGCTCTCGGTGACGGTTCCTTCACCCACAGTCTGCCAGCCGTTGATGGGCGACCCGCCCGACCATGTTTGCAGCGTCGGGTCCAAAGCCACGCCCGCACCAAGAAGCTGCGCCGACACCAGCGAACTTTGCTGTGCTGACGCTGCCGACCCGCTGGCGCCGGTCGCAGACCCAGCCGCCGCGTTCTCAGAGACCAGCGCGTTGCCTTCTGATGTGCTCGCGTTCAGTTCACTGGTCGAGGCTGCCGCCGCCGAGACCCCAGCCGCGGTCGCCTGCGCCGTGGCAATGGTCGCCTGAGCCGCGCTGGCCGTCGCCGCGCCGCCCGCCGCCCCGGTGCCTTTGGCTGCGCTCAGGTAGCCTTGCGGCCAGTATTCGTCCTGCATCTTGTTCACGCCCAGCAGGAACGGTGCGCTGCCGGTAAAGAAGAACGGCCCATTGGCGCTGATCGACGGATCGGTGCCAGCGATATTACCCACCTGCAATTCGTCCCAGCCGTCGGTGTCCGGGGTCAACGTCTTGGTGGCCACCGTGGCGCCGTTCTTGTCGGTGATGGTGACCGTGCAGCCTTCGTCGGAGGCGATGAAATAGTCGGTCAGGTCGGTCTGGGCCAACGGGAAGCGGTCTGACCGGCGGTAGTAGTTGGCGTAGTTGATGGCGCTGGTGCCGCCTCCGTCGCCGGTGATCGAGCCCGACGCCTTGGTCAGATAGTCGGTGGTGTGCCAGGCGGGGTGGCTGCCGAACTGAGCCAGCGTCCCGCCGCCTGCGGTGATACGTTGGCCACTGGTGTCGCGACTGACGATGATCTCGGACAGCGGTTCGAGGATCGCCTGGTCATGGGCAAACGTATCGAAATAGAGCGCCGCCAGCGCCGGGGCGTCGGTCTCGACTGACACTGTGGCTCCGGCAACCGTGCCTGACGCAAAGGTCAGCACCGTCACGCCGGCTGGCACCGTCACCCAGCTCTCAGCCGACAGGTCGATGTCGCCCTGCGTCTCGCTCTTCTTGGCGCGATATTTGCCAGCCGCCGACATCCACAGCACCACCTTGCAGGCGTAGGTGTCGAAATTGCGGGTCACATGGTGGACGAACAGATTGCCGGTGTGCGCCTGCGACCCCAGTTGCAGCCCGTAGACGTTGTTCTTGGCGCTGGCGCCCAACGGCTTGCCGCCGCTGCTCAGCACATCGCCCTGGGCCAGCACGACATCGGTCAGCGCACCGGGGCTCAAGGTTTGGGAGTAGGCCCCGTTGAGGTAGATCGCGGTCGCGGCCTCTTCGACCATCACCTCGTAGGTGTCGGCGATCAGGCATACCCGGTCGGACAGGGCGCCAGCGCCCCAGTTTTGATACTTGACCTGCACGGCCAGCGCCTTGGCTTCCAGAGCCTCGGCTGTGGCAAGGTCGGCCTGCGCTGTGGCGCTGACCGCGCTGGCGGCGGAATTGACCTCGGACACAGCCGCCGATGCCGCGTCACGCTTGGCGCTCAGCGCCGCCGACACGTCCTGCATCTGCATCAGGTCGACGCGGAACTTCGATGCCTCACTGCCAGGGTTCTGGCGGAAATGCGGGAACAGCCGGTCGGCGGTGGCACTGGCCGAGGTCCAGTTGACCAGGTAGTCGCAGCCCATAGACGCCCGGTCGGTATCGGTCACATCGGTGTCGAGCCCGAACAGCACGGTGAGGGTGAAGGCCCCATCCGCAACCGCCTTGTCGGTCTTGGTCGACAACTGGATGTTGTTCTCCAGCGACGTGACCCCAGCCCAGGTCGAGATGCCGATCTTGTAGGCGCCGGTCCCGCCCGTGCCATCGGTCACCACCTTGGCCGTGACCGTCAGCTTCAGCGCCGTGCCAGCGGCGGGGTCGAGCGCAAAGCCCGCCTGTTGGCCCAACGTCTTGTTGCCAGTGTCCGGGAACTCGTAGCAGTCGCCGAAATCGGCGTCGCCGGTAACGATGCCGGTGGTCAAGGCGGTCTTGGGCGGTGCCGTGGTGCTGCTGGCGGAATAGCCTGTCCAGGCGCCGATGGGCTCGGCCAGCTCCACCGGGCCAACCAGGTCGAGAACGCCTTCGACCAGTGCCTGCGCCGCCGCCGCCGCCGTGGCCGCCGCTTCTGCCGCCGCCTTGTCGGCCGCCGATGACGTGGCCGCGTCGTCGATCTCCTGGTTCAGCGCGTCCGACAGGTCGATCGTGGTGATGCGGGTGTCGTTGCTGGTCACCGCCGTCCAGGCCGTGAAGGCGTGGGGCAGGTCGGTGATCAGGTCGGCGCGGACCTCGTAGGCGGTGTTGGCCAGGATGCCCTCGGCCACGATCACCTCGCCCAGGGCGAAATTGTGGGTCGATCCGGTGGACTGCACCACCGTGTCGCCGCTGAGACGGATTTCCCAGGCCACGCCGCTGACGCCATCCAGCGTCGGGGTCCAGCTGATCTTGAGCGCCGGCTGCCGGGCATTGGTGCCGTCGCTGATGTCGGTGGCCACCACCGCGAAGCCGGGCACCACCTGGGTCGCCGGCGGCGTCGTGGTGGTCGACGGCGTGTCCGACGGCTGCGTGTCGGCCCGCACCCAGTCGTAATCGGTGGCATCGCGTTCGCGCAGCGCCACACCCACCGCCAGCGACCGCGGATCGATCTGCATGGCCCCGGCTTCGAATATCTTGGCGCTGTAGCCGTTGCGTGTGCTGGTCCAGCTCACGGCCTCCAGCGGATCGACGGTCAGCATGTCCGGCGGGAACACGCCGCGATGTTGCCGGAACCGGCGCGCATCCTCGATCCAGGCCTTCATCAGCCGCTGCACTTGATCGGGGAACGGGACCGCCGGCAGGCTCAGGTCGGCGGAAAGCTGCCAGTCGCCGTCTTCGGCTTCGAGCGTGGCGTCATAGCGTGGCGGCGCGTCGGTCGCCTCCCACGACTGCGCCGGGTCCGGGAACGATGCGTGCACGGCGTTGAAGGTCTTGGCCAGGCCAGGAAACGGGTCAAGCTCCTGGTCGCGGGTGCGCAGCAAGTCGTCATCGGTGAAGAAATAGACCGGCAGTCCCACCGGGCCGACGCGGATATAGACGGTGCCGCCGGCCTCGACGATCTGGGCCGACGCGGCCTTGAGCAACTCCTTCTCGATGTCGAACGGTTCGTCGTTGACCCTGACCTCGAACCCGGCGCGATAGGCGGGCTCGGTGCCGCCGCCCTCGATCTCGGCCGCCGCGTCGCAGGCGTTCATCGCCGCCGCCCAGTTTGCATATGGCAGATCGGCCTCGGCCGCGCGGCCGCCATAGATCGACCCGTCCAGCATCGGGATGCCGCGGCGCAGGTTGTAGATCATGACGATGGGGTTTTCCGAGAACTCCCACGTCGCTGTGTCGCTCCAGCGGTGCGTGCCGGTGCCGCCCACGGTGTCATCCTTGCGCGGGTCGTAAAGATTGATGCCCCGGACCTCAAAGCGCACCTGGGGGAAGCCGTTGTAAACCTCGCGATCATACAGGAATGTCAGGATTGCATAGGCGACGCCGCGCCCGATCATGTCGGACGTCCACGGCCGCTCGGGATCGGCGGCATACTTGGCAACCAGGCCCGGGTCGGCGACGGTCTGGGTGCCGTCGTAGGTTTTCATCCACAGCCGCGCCGCGAACTCGCCCACCGCTTCGGCGCCATAATCGGCGTGCACCGCGCCTGACACATCGGCCTCGCGGTCGGCCAGCCAGAGCTTGTCGATCGCCGTGATCTGGACGTCGCTGACCGCGATGACATAGCTCAGATAGGCGTTGGGCGTGTTGCCGGCCGCGCCGTGGCTCATCGGCGGGGCGACAAACGACCCACCGGTGGCATAGCGGCCCAGGAGGAACCCCATCGGGTTGGACCCGCCATCCTGCGTGACCTCGGTCGCGATGCCGGGTTCGCGCTGGCTGCCGGCCAGCATCTGCGACAACAGCGAGAAGATGACGCCGCGGATCAGCTGCCCGGCGATGGTCGAGGCCGTGATGGCCGCCCAGGCGCCCTGGGCCAGCGCGCCAAGGGCAGCCGCCAGCGGACCGGCCTCGGCCGGCTGGGCGAGGAACAGGAATGCGGCCAGGACCGCGACGACAAGGCGGATCATACGCGGAACATCCTCTGGGCTTCTGTCAGCGACACCAGCCCCAGGCCGCCGGGCCGCAGCACGTAGATGCGCGCGCCCTGCACCACGCCCAGCGACTGGTCGATGTCGCCGTCCAGCACGGCGATGTCACCTTCGCGCCCGAAGGACGGCGGCACCTCGGGCAGCCACGCCTCGGCCAGGGCGATGTGATCGCCATAGCCCAGCCGCTCCAGCTTCAGCCGGCCCTCGTTCAGCGTCCGGTAACCGCGCCAGCCCCGGGCCGGGTCGATGCCGGTCATGGCCTGCACCGCGCCGGCCGCGAACAACGCGCAATCGTGCCGCCCGGGCCGGAAGCGCAGTCGCGCCACCCGATTGAGATAGTCTGTCAGCCGCACCCGCCAGTCGGGCAGGCGTTGCAATGGTTGCGGTTCGATCATCAGCTGCGCTCCTCGCCCCACCAGACCCCGACGCTGCCCGACACGCTGGCATAGCGGCGGAACCGGTCGTCGGATCGCAGCCGCTGGCTTTCGTCTGACCGTTTCAGCGCCAGCTTGCGGGTCATGTCGCGGGCGTTGCTGACCATTGTCACCTGCACCGTGGACATGCCGCCCTTGGCCGGCGTCACCACCGGCGCCTTGTCGATGACCCCGCGAAACACCCGCGGGATCGACACCAGGTCGCCGCTTTCCGGGTCGTGCATGCCCAGGTGCAGATCGGCCTTGGCCAGCCGCGCGTCATAGGTGCGGATCATGTCGGTGACCTGCGTGCTCAGCGGCGACAGCGTGACAGTCTGGCGGCGCACCACCGGGCCCGGCTCGAAGGTGATCGGGCCCACCTGCATCAGCGCCCCGGCGCGGGTGTAGGTGCGGCTGGCGCCTTCGACCGTCAGCGAAACGTCACGCCGCCCGGTCCAGATGCCGATGGTCTCGTCCAGCCCGGTGCTGCGGTTGCGGGCCGTTACCCAAAGATACCAGTGCGGAACCACCCCGACCCGGGCCGTGAGATGATTGATTGCGGCGCTGTCAAGCTGCATGGGTCAGAGACTTTCGATCCAGTCGAAGCCCGCCCCGACGCGGAACCCGCCAGCCAGGCGGCCACGCCGAAACGACCCCGGCACGATCAGCGCCAGGCAGGACGGCCGCACCAGCGTCACCGCATCGTTGCTGGCCAGCGTGGTCTGGGTGAAGGGGGTCAACTCGAACTCGGTGGTCGTGCCCGCCCCGTTGGCGGTAACGGTCTCGACCATCTCATGAAGATGCACGCCGCCGCCGCTGTCGGTGACCGACAGCCGATCGCCCCGGGTCAGCACATAGTTGGCAGGCAGACCCTTCAGGGCCAGGCGCCGCTTGTCAGCATTGACGGTGTCCAGCAACACGACCGACGCGGCGACCGCCGATCCGGCCGGGTCCGACGCCGGCGCCATCGCGAACGGGTCCGAGGCATGGAACGTCCGCTGCCCCTGCAAGAACGCCCCAATCAGTGCCTGCGTCTCTGCCCAGTCCGGCAGGCGCTGCGGCTTGAGCTGCACGCTGCCGCGCCACAGCCGCGGGCCATAGTCGGCGGTCAGGATCGCGCCGCCGCCGGTCTCGGAATGCTCGCGGTATTCGGCCAGCCACATGTCGCCGGCCAGATGATCGAGAAGCCCGAAGAAATCGGCATGCGCGGTGGGAAAGGTCAGCACAGCCATCAGCGCACCCTCGGATCGTCGGCGATCTCGCTGACCCGCGACGGCAGCGTCTGGTCATAGGCGCTGATGTGCTCGGCGGCCGCCGCATTGGCCTGAGCTTTGACTTGTGAGGCAAAGCCGGGCGCCTCCTCGACCCGAATATCGAGGATCATCCTTCCGCCGCCGCCACCGCCACCGCTGCCCGACAAGGCCGCCTGCGCCTGCGGCACGTTCAGCACCGCGCCCGATTGCGAGGGCACGAAGATTTCGGAGTTGGCGGTGTTTTCGTTGACCAGATATGGCTGCCCCGCGGTGACCGGGCCGCCACTGGCGCGCCCCCCCGACAACAGCGAGCCCAGGATCGACAGGAAGCCGCCGGTCGGCGAATTCGCAGCCATGCCGTTGAAGGCCGCCGCCAGCTGGGCCTGGGCGATCTGCGCCAGCAGCCGCGCCACGGCATCCTCGGCCGACATCGACCCCGACAGGATGCCGTAGAACAGGTCGGCCATGGCGTCGGCGCCACGCCTGGCATTGTCCTGGATGCGCGCCAGCTTGTCGGCCGCGGCGTCGGCCTCAGCGCCGACCGCCACCAGCGACGACGCCAAGTCGTCGATCTCGGCGGCCAGCTCAGGCGTCACCTCGCGCCCCTCTTTCTGGGCCGCATACAAGAGCTCGGCCTTGACCCGCGCATATTCCAGCGCGTCACCCAGCTGCCGGCCGCCCTCGGCCACCAGCACCAGCTGCGCGGCCTCCAGTTCAAGCTGGGCGATCTCGTCGCGATAGCGTGCCACCTGGTCGAGATAGCTGTCGCCCGACGCCGCGCCGCCGCCGCCGGCGGGAACGATCGGCACGCCGAAATCGATGTCGTTGGGCGGAGGCACCGGCCGCGGCGACGTGACCGGCGCCAGGGGCGAAATACCGATCACCGGCTCGCCAATCCTCTGGTCCGGTTCGTTGCTGTGGGTCACCGCGGCCGGTATGGCCGCCGCCACCGTGGCGGCCTCGGTCGCCACTGTCTTCAGCGCACCCGCCAGCGCGTTGATCCGGGAGATCAGGCCATCGACCGCGATATCGTCAAGGGCGGCGACGGTGTCGACCGCCGTGTTACCGTCTTCAATGATAGCTTTAAGGGCGTGCGTGAAGGTGTCGAGATTGATATCTCCAGACTCGAAGGCCCGAACGACGCTTCGAAGCTTGACGGCCAATGCCGCCAGCTGGTCGCTCCTTTGATTGGTGGTGATCAAGGCCGTGTTAATCGCCTGCACTTCGCTCAGCAGGCTTTTCGCAAAGTGAATCCCGTCGGCCGCCTGGTCCCTTTCCGGCGTGACTACAGCGCCGATGCCATCGGCCCAGTTGACGCCGACCTGAACGACGTCCAAAGAGAGCGCCTTCAGCGCGGCTCCAACGTGGGATGTCATTGCGGAGAACCGCTTGTCGATCTCGTCGGCCTTCTGGATCACCTCGCTGTCCAGGATCGCGCCGGCTTCCCGCGCCTGCCCCATCATGGTGCGAATGCCCCCAGCACCCTGCGCCATCAGCTCGACAAAGCGTTCACCGCCGGTGCCGCCGAAGATTTCATCGGCCACCCGGATTTGCGCCGCCCGGTCCAGGTCTTCCATCCGCTTGAATATTTCCAGCAGCAGCTCGGACGGGTCATGAAGCTGCTGCGCCAGGTCCTGTGCGCTCAGCCCCAGCCGCTGGAACGATTCCACCGCCGGCCCGGCCCCGGTTGCCACGAACTCGTCACCGCGCAGCGACAGCTCTTTCATGCCGTCGACCAGGCTGTCGATGGGAATGCGGGTCTGTTCGGCGACGAACTTGAGCGCCTGGAACTCATCCACACCCAGGCCCGAGCGCCGGGCCTGGTCGCCGATCTCGGCAATGCCGCGCACCGTGCGGCGGATGGCCCCGGTCGTGGCCGAGGCCGCCAGCGCCGCCAGCGCCGCCGCCCCGGCACGCCCGAAGGCGACAAAGCGCTCGGCCGACCGGTCGAGATTGCGGTTGATCTCGCGGGTGGCCCGGCCGGTGTTGCGCCGCGCGTCGCGCTCGAACTTGGCGATCAGCTTGTTCGACCGGTCGATGGCCCGGTTCAGGTCGCGGTCACGGGCCGCCAGGATGATCTCGATACGCTCGGTTTCTTCACTCGCCATCCGGGTATTGCTCCATCAGTGCCATGACCTCGTCGCGGTCCGGCGGGTCAAGTCCGCCGCTTTGCGCGGCATTCCAGCCCTGGGTGAACAGGATCGTTTCTTCGGGCGTCATCGCCCGAATGGCCGCCGGCAGTCTGCCGGTCACGCCGCAGAGGTTTCGGAGCCTGGACCGGGCGTCCCAATGGGTGACGCTTCGGCGCTGTCGTCGCCCGATCCATCCGGCTTTTTTGCGTCCTTCGCCGCCTCCCGCACCGCCGGCAGGAAGGTCACCCCAAGCAGCGCCCTGGCAAACTGCCGCAGATCGAGATTGTGCTCGGGGCCCAGGCCGGCGACCAGCGCGTCGGCGGCCCGGTCGGCCATGCCGCCGCCCACCAGCCCCAGCGCCACCAGGTCACGGACGTGCCGCACTTGCGGCTGCCGCGCCCCCCGGCCCATCAATTGCTCGAACAGCTCGAAGATGCCCAGGTCGTGCTGCTCTTCGAAGCGTTCGATCTCGCCGTTGCGCAGGACGAGCCGGCGGCGCGCGCCGCCGATCTCTTCCTCGTAGGCGCCGGTTCCCGCAATCGCCACGGGATCAGGTGAAGGTGTAGGCGCCGCTCGACAGCAGCGTGATGTTGAAGGTCTTGCCACCCGAGATGTCTTCGCCGGTGATACTGCCAGTCACGAAAAACGCGCCTTCATAGGTGCCGTCCCCGGGATCGACGATCTGGAAATTGCACTTGCGCGTGGCGCTGCGCAGCACCGTCATCAGCCGGGTATAGGTGGCCTCGTTCTCGGCCACGCCGCTGCCGCTGACCCGCATGCGCTGGGTGCCGCACAGCAGCTCCTGATCCATGCGGCCGCCGGGCGCCGTGCTGTCCGGCGTGGTGACGTCGATGGTGTCAGCCTCGAAGTCGATCCCTTTCGACGTGATCCCGGCCAGCGTGGTGAAGACTTCGGTCGGCGTCGCGCCGTCACCGATTTTGAGAAGGAGCGTGCGCCCCAGGTCCTTTGCCATAACAAGAGGCTCCGTTTTGCGTCAGGCCTTGCCCAAGGGCCGATCAGGGCTCACACGTCCAGCATCGCCTCGAAGGCGATATTGGCCGCGTAACTCTTTCCGTCGCTGTCGCGGATCACGGTCTGGGCCGCGAAATCACACCAGCTGAAGGTGAAGCCGGCCACGGTGATCGACCCGTGCTGGCCGTCCAGTGCCGCGACGATGGCCTCGGCAATCCGCGTGGCTTCGACCCGGCCCTGTTTCGGCCGCGAGTGGCCTTCGACCGAGAAGGTCACCGCCCAGGCCGTGACCGCGGCCGCGCGTTCGGGCCGCACGTCGACATTGCCGATCCGCACGAAGGGCCGGGTCACCGGCTGCGGCGGCTCGTCATAGACCCGCGCGCCCACCAGGGCGGCCAGCGTGGCGTCGGCCTTCAGCGTGGCCACCAGCGCCTTTTGCAGGGCGAGGCCGGGACCGTCAGCCATTCATCGCCTCCTTGACCGCCTTGCCCACCGCCGCGGACCGCCGGCGCTTGCGCTTCTTTTCGGTGGCTTTCAGCGCCGGGTTGACAAAGGGTCGCGGGCCACGCTTGCCCTCGGTGACCTTGGCCTTGGACCCGAAGTCGCAGGTATAGCTGCCGTCGGCACTCTGCCGGCCCACGATCTCGGCCCGGGTCGCGCCGTCGCCGGGGTGCAGCACCCGCGCGATGCGGATCAGCTCTTCCCCCGACAACTGGTTCGCCCGCGCCATATGCTTGGGCACCAGGGTTTTCAGCCGGGCCAGCTTGCGCCGCACCCGGTCGGCGCCGATCACCGTGTTGGTCATGTCGCCCCTCCGGTTTCACAAAGCATGTCGAGCAGGTCGCCCTTGCGGCCCACCGCGGCAATCGAACGAATGTTCCACTGCACCCCCCGTGCCACCACGAAATCGGCCTCGGTCAGGGCCCGCGTCTCTGTCGACGAGCGCACGCGCAGCGTCGCAAGGCGCGCCGCTTCCAGCGCCCCGGCGGCCAGCTTCTCTTGTCCAGTCCTCTCCAGAACATCCGCCCAGACGGTGACCACATCGGCTGGCGCCCCCGACACGACATTGCCATAGCCGTCATCGACCTGCGCATAGCGGCGAAACGTGACGCGCTCGCGCAGATGCCCTGCACGCGCCATCAGGCACCGACCCAGCCCAGCCGGTGGGCGCCAACCAGCGCCTCGACCGCGAGCGGCAACTCTGTCGCAATCGTTCCGGTAACCACGGCCTCGCGGTGCTCGAACCAGTGGCCCACAAGTATCAGGATCGCGGTCTTCAACCCCGCGGGCACCGCCGCAACGCCAGCGGAAAACTGCACGGTAATGGCGTCTTCCCGCACCGACGTCGCCGGCCAGGACTGCCCGAGCTTGGGCCGCATCCACGGCCGCTCGGGATCGGGAAACAGATCGTAGTTGGCAACGCTGTCAGACAGGGTCGACCCGTCCGGATCGATATAGTTCACCTGGTCGATCGACTGCACCGGGACCTTGGGGAACATCACGTCGCCGGACGTCACGCGGAAACCGAACTGCCAGACCTCGTCGCCCAGAACCAGCCCGGTCATCTCGCCAACCAGGTCGGTTGCCCCTTTGATCAACTCGCTGATCACGGTGTCGTCGTCGGACCCGTCGACGCGGCAATGCGCTTTGGCCTCGGTCAGCGTGACGGGAAACACCGACATCGCTGTGACGCGGGTGGGGCGGATCATTTCGTCGCCGTCTCCGGACGGGCGCGTTTCGTCGCCGTCTGCGGCTTGGCGCTGCGCACCGGCTCGGCCTGGCCCGCTTCGATCATGCGGGCGGCCTCGCCTTTGGGAACGTCGATCTCGTCGCCGCGATTGAACGCGCCGTCAAGACCGCTGCGGGACACGAGAAGTCTGACTTTCATTGAAACTCTCCTTCGGCAAAGGGAAGGGGGCGACCCGAAGGTCGCCCCCTCCGCTGTCAGCGGCCAGCAGGCTCAGACCGCGGCGGTGATCAGGTGCTTGACGGCGGCGGTGTCGGTCAGTTCACCGTCGAACCGGACATACCCGGCCATCCCGAAGCCCGGCCAGAAGTCCTTGTCCTGCACGGCACCAACCAACGGCCCCCCGACCTTGCGGACGAAATACTTGCCGAAGTCACCGAACAGCACCACCTTCTTGGCGGCGGCCAGCGCGTCCATCGCCTGGTTGATGTGGTAGCGATAGCCAAGAATGTTGCCCGGAACGCCCTGCTGCACATTGCCCATCTGCCACAGGTAGTTGCCGTTGCCGTCCTTCAGCTTCCTGATCGCCGACAGCGTGCTGTCATTGAACATGAACACCGACCCCGGCGCCTCGCGATAGGCCGGATCGACCGAGTGGAGCAAATCCATGATCTCGTCGGCCGTCAGCGCCGCCGTGCCAGCGGCCGTCTTGCCCAGTGCCGAGGCGGTGACAATGCCATTCGGCTCGCCCGAGCCGGTTCCGGTGGTCAACTTGGTGTTGGCAATCCGCGCCAGCCGTTCCCCGAGCAGACTGCCGATCACCTGCTCGACGACGAAGAAGGAATCGTCCACAAGTTCCTTCGAGATGCGCAGAAACTCGGTGTTGTAGGCGTAGGCGTTCAGCGACTTCAGGCCGAAGGTCACGTCCTTGGCGCCGGTGTCGGCCAGCGTGGCCCCCTCCGTGTGCGTGCCGGCCGCGACAGCGGTGTCGTCGACCGTCGGGATGTCGATCTGGCCGCCACCGGTCGTGGTCAGCACGGTGGTGACGTTGTCGTCATACATCGGGCCATAGGCCGCCATGGACTTGACCAGGATGTTGGCCAGTTCGGTCGGCACCAGGTAGCCACCCGCCGCATCGGTTCCGGCGGTCTGGGCCCGCTCTTCCGCGCCGATGCTTGCATATCCCGCCCGCAGGGCCGCACGCTGCTCCACACTCAGCAGGGCCTCGTTGCCCTGGGCCCGCAACATGGCGTGGAACGCCTCGCGGTAGTTTGGCACAACGGCACCTTCGTCCGCGCCCGGGCTTTCACCGGCGGCGTTTGGGCGGCGCGGGTCCGGTTCGGACTTGGCCGACCGTTCGGCGCGCTCCAGTTTCTCCAGCCGCTCCGCGCGCGCGCCAAGCGCGTCGTGGTCAGCCATCATCTTGTCGAACTCGCGTTCAATCTCCTGGCCACGATCTTCGGGCGTGTCGCCCTTGATCTCGTCCCATTTGGCACGGGCCTCGGTGGCAATCCGCGCCTGCTGCTCGCGCAGCTCTTTCAGGGTCTTCATGAGATGGTTCCTTTCTGTGTTCACCATCAAAAAGGCCGCCCGAAGGCGGCCGCTCGATAGGCGTCCTGGCGCGGGGCCGGTCAGCCGTTCTCCCGGCCGATCCGGCCGAGGTAGTCCGTCTTCATCCGCAACCGCCGCTGCGTTGCCGCGAAATTGCCACTGCGGCGCTGTTGGTCACGATGCGCCGCAAGGCTGCGAAGCGCGATCTCGGTCCCGTCATAGGCCGGCCATGTCACCGCCGACACATCATGCAGCCGCACCGTTTTCAGCGTCCGCACGGCCACGTCGCCCGAGGTGTCCCACTCTTCCACTTCGGGAAAGAAGGCGAACGACATCTTGTCGATATCGCCGCGCCGCATCTTGTGAAGCACCCGCTGCGCGTCCGGGTCACCGGGCTCCAGCCGCGCGGCGATCTTCAAACCGTGGTCGTCTTCAGACAGGGTGAGCGTGCCCGAGCGGGTGCGGGCCATCACCGTGTCCTCGTCGTGGTTGAACAGGAAGGCGACATCGTCGCGGCCGATGGCGTCCGTGAAGGCGCCCGGCGCGATGCGTTCCCGGAAATAGCCGCCGATGTCGGCCTCCTGGTTGAAGACCGCCGCGTAGCCCGCGACCTGGATGTCGCCCTCGCTTTCACGCACCTCGGCCGGGAGCCGGATGAACTGGCCGCGCGCTTCGAACTTACCCATTTTTGCCTCCTTGCGGCGCACCGGGCTGGCTGCCCAGCGGCACGGTCGCCCCTTGAATCATCAACTGATCGCCCCCGGCCTTCTTCTCCCGGTTCTCCATGACCCTGATTTCTTCCGGGGTCAGGATCGCGTTCTGAATGCCAAGGGCATAGCCCTCCATCCGGGTCTTGAAATCGCCGCGCAGCAGGCCATCCACGTTGATCTCAACGTAGCGGTCGGTGCGCCCGCGGCCGAACAGCTTGAGGTTCAGCTCCTGCTCGATCTGCCGCACCCAGCGCGACAGCGTATGCTTCACGAAGTGGAGGTCCTGCTGTTCCGAATTTGAAAACGTCCCGTGGGTCAGGTCCTGCAGGAACGTGGGCGGCAGGCTGTAGATGCGTGCCACCTGTTCAACGCTCCAGCGCTGCAACTCGACCAGCTGGTTCTTTTCGGGATCCACCCCGATCGGTTTGACCTCCAGCCCCAGCGGCAGCGTCAAGGCCTGCCGCCCCTCGGCCGCGGCCTTCTTGACCGCGGCCTCCAGGTCGTCGCCGGCGCGCTGCAGCGCCGCCGTGCTTTGGAAGTTTCCGGTGATGGCGAACGGCGGCACGCCGCCCTTCTGCAAATATCGCGAGGCGTATCGCGTCGCCGCAATCGCCAGGCCGATGACGTCCTTGTTCGCGGCAATCGGCCCGCGATGGCTCAGACCGTCACTGCGCAACATGAACGGCAGATCGATGATATCCTCGGCGCCATAGACCACGGGGCGCTGGTTGGGCGGGCGGTATTCGTAGCTTTGCGTCCAGTCCCGACGGCGGATCGTGACGTGCGACGGGTCCAGTGGCCAGATGTTGATGACCTCTCCCGAAGGCGCCCGCTCGATGAAGCTCAGCCAACGCCCGCCCGTCAGAAGGTGCTCCATCGACAGCTTTCGCCAGGCAAAGGACGTCGTGGCCGGGTTGACCGCGCCGCTGAGCAAAGCCGCGATGCCGCCGACGACCTTCTTCCGGCCGCCATCGTCTGCGCGATCATAGACCGGCAGCGGCAATCCCGCGATTGTCCCGGCCAGGAAATTGACCGCCGCCCACAGCGCCGGGACCCCCAGCGCGCTGTCAGTCGTGACAGCAATATCGCTGACCGACATCGCGCCCGCGTCAAGGCCCAGGATGCGCAGGAAGTTCGGGTCGCTCTGCGGCACCGCGACATCCGGGGCCGCCCGCTCTTCGCGTTGACGAAAGGGCCAGAGTTTCATGCGCTCATCCTGAATTCAGGGTCCATGTCCCAGGGGGTGGCCGGAAGGGCGGCCATCGGGTTGCGCGCCATCAGCATGAAGGCGTTCAGCATCGCGATCACCGGATCGATCTTGGCCTTGCCGGCCGTCGCCTTCTCCATCGCCACTGCCGAGCCCCGCTGCTCGATCTTGGCATTGCCGATGCACCAGTTCATCAGCCGCTGGCCCGAGTGACGAAACGACCCGTCCTTCAGCATGCGCTCCAGTCCCCAGATCGCCGGGCTCAGCCTGTAGCCCTGGCCGACCCGCGGCATCTGGTCCTCGATGATGCCTCGCGCCGCCATCGCTTGGGTGAAGGCCACGACACCTTGCGGATCGACACCGATGGCCTCGGCCCGAGGCAGCAGGCCAGCCGTCTTCAGGCGTTCAGCCAGGGCCGCCACGCCGTCCAGGTCTGCCTGGGGTTCGGCACCCGATACCACCGTCAGATCGCCGTCTTCAGCGAAGCCGCGCAGCGCCGAGGCAACCTCCTTGCGCCGCGCGAAGACGTCCTCGTGGGCCCAGGCGTGCGCCCAGTGCAGCCAGTTGCCGGTCGTGGCGCAACGCCCCAGCACGGCCACGCCAAGCAGATCGTCCAGTCCGCCACCGTCGACCCCCATCACCGCGACGTCTGATCGTTCGATGATCTCGTCAAGCGTCAGTTCCGGGTCCTCGGCGGCGCCCCAATACTCGGCCGCCAGCCAGCTCTCGACCCGCAGGCCCACGCCGATCTCGACGTTGAAGTGTTGCGAGGCGGTCAGCGCCAGGGCGGCGGGCCCATCCATTTCGGCTTTCTTCAGCTCGTCATGCAGGAAAACGGGATCGACCGACCGGCCGTAATTCGGATTGACCAGCGGCCATGTCTCGGGGTTCTTCCAGTCCTTGGCCAGGTCAGGCGGAAGCTCGTAAAGCAATGGCAACAGCGGCCAGTCCAGTTCGCCGTCGCGCACCGCGCGGGCCCGGGTCAGTTCCTTGTCGAACACGCCGGACGGCGGCCCCTTCGACTGGGTGGTGATCTGCATCAGAAAACCATCGGGGCGCGACGCCATGGCGCCGCGAATCTCCGAGAAGATGTCGGCGGCCGCCGCCTTGCGGATGAACTCATGGGTCTCGTCGATCAACGTGTATGTGGCCCGACCCCCGGTAACCACGCTGGTGTCGGCGGCCTTGATCATGATCTCGGCCTCCAGCAGCCGGTGACGTATCGTCTTCAGGTGGTCGCGGATATGAAACAGTTTCGACAACTCCTGGTCGCACTCGATGATGCCCTTGGCATTGCGAAAAGCCGTGTCGGCAATCTTCATCGTCGGCGCGATCAGCAGCAGCTCGGCCCGGGGGCGCTCGTTCATGATCGCCGCGGTCACGATCATCGCCGCCGCGATCGAGGACTTGCCATTCTTCTTCGGCACCAGGATGAAGAACTCGCGCAGCATCCGTCGCTTCGTCTCCGGGTCGAAACTGCCGAACACCACCCGAACCAGGTCGAACACCCAGTCGGCGCACAGTTCGCCGTAGGTCGGCAACCCCGGCTCGTCCGGCATCCGCAGCCGTTTGAAGATGCGCAAGGCGCGCTCGCCCTGGTCGTCGAATAGCGGCAGGTCCGGCAGCAGCGACCGGCCTTCGCGGATACGGTCACCCCAATCCGGCACCGCCGTCGACCAGCCCGTTCGATCCAGCGGCAGGGTTTTGGTCATGTCAGTTGATCCTCTGCGTCGGGCTGAGAAGATCGTCGCCCCAGTCCGAGCCCTCGCCGGCCACTTGCGCCTCCAGCTGGGCCACGGCTTTCTTGCCCAGCTTCGCCGGCTTTTCGTCATCCTCGTCCCGCGCCTGCACCCGTCTCGCGGCTTCCATGAGGTCGGACTTTTCGAGCATGCGATTGAGCTCGCGAAGCGCCGTCATGTTGCCCTCGTCCAGCGCCGCCTGCGCCACCGCCTCGAAGCGCCGCGCCTCCAGCCGGTCGCGCATCTGGTCGCGCACCTTGAGGTCGGATCTAAAATACCGCTTCAGGGTTGCGGCCGACACGTCAAGCGCATTGGCGATCCGCGTGTTCGACCAGCCTATTGCCAGTAACAGTTTGACTTTGTTGCGATCTTTCTCTGTAGGCTCATACGGCGGCCGCCCACGACACCCTCGCCCCGGCCGGGAAGGGTTCCCGAACAGGTCAGATTCTGCATCCTGCGCCAAAAAAACTCTCCGCGTGAGGGAACAGGGCCGGTAGAGCGGCGGCGGCCGGTGGGGGATTGACCCCCCCCTACCCCTACCTGTAGCGCGCCCGGGGTCGCGCCGCCGGGCCCGACCATGGCGGGCCCTCGCCCCGGTGTGACCCTCTACCCCTTGTTGCGCGCCGCGCGGCGCTCCTGTTTCTGTTTCTTCGAATTGTGGCACCGCGCGCATAGCGTCTGCACGTTGCCGGCGTCCCAGAACCTGGCCGGATCGCCCCGATGGGCCCGCACGTGGTCCGCGTGCAGCTGCCCGGTGTCGGCCTCGATCCGCCCGCACATCGCACAGGTGAAGTGGTCCCGCACCAGACAGGACCATCGCAGCTTCTTCCATCGCGCCAGCCCATACCACTTGCGCCACGGCGCCCGATCCGAGCGGCGACGGTCATAGTCGGACACCGGCAGCAGGAAGGGCAGGTCGGACTTGAGCCGCGGTCCCAGCGGCTTCAGCATCTTCACCGGTCGCACCCCCAAAACGCAACGCGCCCGGCGGGGTGGTCCCTCCGGGCGCGGCTGTGTTCACTGTCGCCAGTCAATAGATGTAAAATCGAGTGATGTCAATTCGCCTTGTTTCTTTGACGTTGCCCAAATTCCTGCACCGCCCAGGGCCGCATGGGCGGCATCCGGTCGGTGATCTCGACCCAGCGCAGGTCAACCGCGCGCAGGAACGCGGACAGCGTCACCATGTGGCCCCACCAGTCCAGCCATGTGCGCCGGGCCGCCGCGATCTCGGCCGCATCCGGGACAAAGCGCACCGGTGTCGCCCGCACCTGGCGCTCGACCCAACCGCGGCGCCCGTGGTAGCGAATGGTCTCGACCACCTCCGCCTTGCCCATGGCAGCGCCATGCCGCGTGGCACGGCTCCACGCGACCGGCACACATTTCGGGACCACGCCGACCAGCGGGTCGGGGCTGCGCATGCTGCGCGCCAGCTCGGCCACCCACAGCGCCTCGGCCGGGCGCAGCTGCGACTGCACAGCGTCGGCGATCAGCTCGGCATCGTCGGCGGGCGACGACCGGCCGCGGCTGGTGTCGACTTCCTGGCCCAGCATGGCGCGCTCCATCAGCACGAACTCCATCCCGAAGGCCGGCGCCTGCGGGGCGCCGCTGTCGTTGAAACGCAGGCGGGCCATCTCGACCCCGAAGGCCCACTCCAGCGCCTGCCGGATGCCCATCTGCCGCACCCGGCGCGGCGCCGGAGCCAGCGAAACGCCGGACCACCGGGCCGCGGCGTCGGCATCCCCCCTTGCGTCCGAGACCACCGGCGGCGGCGTGCGCGGCCCGACCCGGCGCACCATGCCGTCGGCCACCACCTTGGCGATCAGCGCCCGCTCTTGCGGGCTCAACGCGGCCGTCATTCCGCCACCCGTGCCGTCGGACGCACCAGCGCTTGCGCCCGCGCCTCTGCGCGCCGGAAAGCCTCCAGCCAGACGCGGTCGGCCTCGTCGGCCGTGCCACGATCGGCCCGCCGGGTGATCCGCTCGACCTCGCGGTGATTGGAGGCGGCCTCGGCGCGGATGGTGCGCATGTCGATCTCGGATGGCGGCCGGCCCCTGGCCAACAGGAACTGGTGCAGCTCGACCAGGTAACCGCCGGCCTCGGCCGCCGGACCCTCGACCGAGGCCAGCCAGCTGGTGACGATGCGCCCCTGGCCGGCGGGCCGCGGTTGCAAGCCCTTGGCGAACTGGCGCACCAGCACTTCGGCCGGCCACTCGTCGTGCCGGCGCCCGGCGGCGTTGGCGATCACCAGCTCGGCCAGCGTTTCCAGATTGTCCGGCGTCATGTGATCCAGCGCGGCGACCAGACGGTCGCGCCACCGTCCGAACGTCTCGACCGTCATCTTGGCTGGCCGTTTCAGCCCCGCTTCGTCCCCGCGCTCCAACAGGTGCCGCCGCACCCGCGCCTGGCCGGTTTCCCCCACCTCGGTCACTGCCTGTCTCCTTTTCTCTGCCTGCCCACCCCACCGATTTCCGCCACGGTCGGGGCGAAGTGCCCTACTGTCTTTTTCTTTTCCCTGTCCCTGTCCCTGTCGTGCGGGACACTTTGTCGGCAGACTGTCCCCACAGTGTCCCCACAGTGTCCCCGGGACAGTTGGGGGACAGTCTGGAAAGGATCAGATACGCCGGCGCTGCAGGTCCAGGATGTGGTTGGACCAGGCCGCCATGCCACGCTCGACCCAGGACGCGGTGCGATACTCGCAGCCCTCGGCCAGCAGCCATTCGTCGATGAACCGCAGGGCGGCGTCGTTCTTGGCCAGCTCGGGGGTGTAGCCCGCCAGCTGCCCGCGCAGCCGCTGGCGGCGCTTCTTGGCGTTGGCGGCATCGTTGCGGGCACGATTGTCCTCGCGCCGTGACAGCGCCTCCAGCACCGTGCGCAGGACCATCGGGTGATAGATGCGGCGCTCGCCCTCGGACAGGCAGGGGCGCCACTTGTAAAGGGGCCCGTATTCCAGCGCGCACAGGGCCCGGAAATGGCCCTCGGGCACCTGGGCCAGCTTGGCCAGCTGCTCGACATCGTCTGGCAGCGTGCCCACCGGCGCCTGGTCGTAGGATGCGCAGATCAGGTCGAAATAGATCGCCCGGCACTCGGGCGGGCCCTTCAGCCGCATCTCGCTGTTCAGCCAGCGCCGGCGCTCCCACGGCAGGAAATAGTGGCTGTCGAGCCGGTCTTCGCGGCCGAGGGGATAGTCCTCGAGGTCGCGGGTCTCGACCAGGTGCGGGGCACGCGCGGTGCTCATGACGCGGCCCCCTTGCCCGTGGCCCCCTTGCCCGGTGCCCGGCGCCGCCGGGTCGGGGCCGTGCACAGGCCGCGTGCATCGAGATCGGCGCGCACAGTATGATCAGACACGCCCAACAGCCTGCAAATGTCGCGCACCGGCACGCGGCGCGCGGTCAGGTCCGCGACGCGGTCGCGGCGGCGCTCGATCGTGCGCATCCGCGCGCGCATCCGGTCGGCCGGCTCGAACGAGTGCCCCAGGGCCCGGCGATCACCGCGCAGGCCTTCGTGCGTGGTGTCCGGAAAGCGCAGGCGCACCTGCGCCAGCAACGCGGCCCGTGTGGCCGGAGGATTGTCGCCCGCCAGAAGCGCGGCCACATGGGCGCGGCGGCAGGCAATCCCGGTGTTGGGCCCGCGCTGTTCACGCGCCAGCGGCAGATCGACCGCCCGCGCGTCGTCACGGGCCACCTGGGCCGATGCCCCCAGCAGCCGGCCCATCGCGGCCGCGGTGATATCCGGGGTCCAGTGGCGCCGGAACGCGGCCCGCCGGGCCGCAACATGAGACGGCACGCTGCGGGCCCGCCGTGTCCCGCCCCCCTTTTTCCAACCGATCGCCCCGCGGGGCGCACCCTCGGGATAGCGCAGATTTGTCCCGTCCCACACCGGCAACGGCAGGGCCGACACGCCGGGCGCCACCACCTGCACCTGGCCGGCGGCGACGGCATCGTCGATCAGCCTGCGCATATCGGGGGACAACTCAGCCATCAGTGCCTCACGAACGCGATCGGGCGGCGATGGGCCCAGCAGTGGCCGCAATTGCCGCAATGGATGCTTCGGGGCGCTCCGGCCATGGCATCGGTCTGCTCGGGGCAAACAATGGCATCGCCGATCCGGCGGGCATCGGTTGGAAAGGGCAGGGTGAAGGCACCATCCGGCCCCGTGCGCTCGGAAAATCGCAGAAAGGCGCGCGACGGAAAATCGGTATTCAGCTTCGCCACGGCCCGCCCAATCCCCTGATCCGGGGCGTGGGCGGTGAAGCCAAACACCGTCAGGCCGGCGTGGGCGGCCAGCAAACCGTGCCAGAAGCCAACATAGTCCAGCGAATAAAAGTCGCCCAATACGTGCAGCCGCACCAGCAGCCGGCCATGTGCGGCGATCAAGGCAGGGATTTCTTCCGCCAGGCGTGCCTCCAGCGCCGGGCCATGTTGCCAACGCCGAGCGAATTGCATGCCGTTGCCCATGCAGCCGCGCCAGTGGCGGCAGCTGCGCGGGCACGTGGCCCGCTCTTCAAGGGTCAGGGTCACGATATGGGCGCCGCGCAGGCGCCCGCGATGCACATCGCCGCCAATCTTCGCATTGTTGGCGCCGTCCTTCAGAACCGGCTCGCCCGGAACCAACCCGGACACGCGGCCTGGAAACAGGGTGCCGGTCACGCCTGGCGCCGCCTGCTTGCTGTAGTCGCCGTCAGGCACCGCCGCGGACTTGAAACGCCGCCGGTCGCGCACGCGATCCACGCCCCGGACCTGCCGCGCGGCCCGCAGCGCATCGACCCGGCCGCTGGCCAGCCGCGCGTCAATCTGCGCACCCAGGCGCCGCAGAGCCGCCGCGTCGCCGCGGTCAAGGGCCGCGTCCACCTGGGCCCGCGCCATGTCCAGCGCCGCCGCCGTCACGTCAGGCCACCCGGCGAACCAGCGACGGCCGCGTCCAGTCGGGCAACAGGAACAGCCACCCGCCCTGCGCGGCCTCCAGAAAGCGGACCTCGGCGCCTGCGCGCTTGTCCTTCGGCAACAGGTCCCAGGCGACCATGCGGATCATCGCGCTTCCGGCCACGGACTTGCGGGCCTCGAGCGCCCCGCCCTCTTTCTCGACCAGCAACAGCCGGCCCTCGTCCTGGCCACGCCCGACCGATGCCTCAAAGCGGCGCCCGGCAATCGGCCCGCCGAATATCTCTTCCTGCACCCGGGCGGTGACACTCAGCCGCGCGACCGCCGCCTTCTTGCTCACCAGCAGCGACAGGCTGATGCCGGTGCGATTGTCCGACGCCTTCAGCGGCGCCTTGATCGGGGTAAAACCCATGATGTCGTCTCCTTTCAGGCCGAAAAGCACCCGAGACCGGGCCTTGGCACCGGCCCCGGGTCAGTTTCAGGGAGGATGCGGGGGCAGCCAGCCGGCCACCCGGCCCCCGCGTCGGGCCACCCGGAGCAAGCTGATGCTCCGCCGGCAAGCGTTGGGAACGGCGCTTCGCGCCGTGCAAAGTCGACAGGGCGAAGCCCGCTTCGGACCGGCGCTTCGCGCCGTGCAAAGTCGACAGGGCGAACCCCGCTTCGGATCGGCGCTTCGCGCTGTGCAAAGTCGACAGGGCGAACCCCGCTTCGGACCGGCGCTTCGCGCTGTGCAACGGCTCCGGCAAGCGCGGACCACTGGGAGGCACCCGCCGTCCTCATTCCGCAACCGTGGCCACCAGGCCACTGGCGTCGGCATCATAGATGCGTGTCATCCCATTCTTGACAGAATGACGAACGCCGTTGTGGTCCACCTCTGCAAACCCCGGCTCGGGCGAAAACGTCTCGGCCCGGACGGCATAATGCACCTGGCACCCTGCCACGACCGTATCGCCGATGACGACATACCAGTTGGTCGAGTGGCGGTTGGGGCGGAGGCCCAGCACCGCCACACTGTCGACCACCGCATGCACGGTGCCGAACACGGCCCGGTAGGTGTTGCCATCGGGCGCATGAAACCAATTGTCCACCGACACAAGATACTTTTGACCGATCCTCATTCCTTCACCTCCAGTTGGTTGCGTGCGGCGCGCAGCGCCTCGATGGCTTCGTCGATCTCGGCCACGGCCTGGGCCCGGTCATCGGCGCCGGCCGACTGCTCGGCCGCCAGGATCGCCGCCACCGCCTCGCCGGCCTCGCGCGAAATCGCCCCCGCCTGCGCCAGCATCGGCGCCGGCAAACAGCCCCACCGGTCCAGCCGCCGCGCCATCCAGCGGGTGACAGGAAAGCGCCCGCAGGCATCCTCCAGCGCCACCACCTCGGCCACCGACCAGTCCAGCTGACCCGACAGCTTCTTCGACAGCGTGCCTTTCGAGGCCCCGCGCCCATAGCGGGCATTGATGGTCTCGGCCGCCGCGTCGAGGCAGCGGAAGGTGCCGTCGATCAGCGACCGCACCAGCGCATTGAGGGTCGCGCGCTCAACCATCCGAGGCCTCACCCGAACCCGGACGACGCCGGGCCCCATGGGCGGCCTCCTTGATTTGCCCGACTGAGACGCCCAGACTGACGGCGCACATTTGGAGGAGTTTATTGTGACCCGATTGGCCCTGGCCGCCCTGGCCGCCGTTCTTTTCATCCCGCAGGGCGCAGCGGCCCAACAGCATGACGAGGTAACTGACACCATTCGCCGGATGTGTCTTGCCGAGTTCTCGAACTCCGATGAACTGGAGGCTCGAAGCCAATGCGTTGAGGATGCGACCGACGGCTGGCGTGGGTTTCGAACGATGCGATACGACGCGCCTGAAATCTTTCGCCCTCAGATTGACAAGTGTGAAACCGATCACTGGCCATACTGGGACTTCGTCTACTTTTGTGCCCTCGAGGTCACCGCGAAAATTCGCCATGTCGAGACTTATCGGGCGCTTGCCGCGGCGCAGTTCGGACACACAATGGCCGAGCGTATCTACGACTATTGTCAACGCCCCCCGGATTACGACCCACGTCCGTCTCCGAATTGGTGGTGCATCCGCGATCGCATCCGTGACCTTGGAGGCGAGGCACCGCGATCGCCCTACGACGGCAACTGAAACGCCGTTTCCTTGAGGCAACCCCAATACCCAACGACAAGTGCTGGATGGCCACCCCCGCCTCACGCCGCCCGCCCCGTTTCCCCGCCCTCGGGGGCGGGTGGTGCTGCGTGGGTGTCCATAGAGTTCGAAAGCAGCCTCAGTCATTCGTCCGCGCCCTCCAGTTGAAAGCCTCCGGCGGGCAGTCGATTGCCCGCTCCTTGCAAAGGGCGGACAACCCCCAAAACCAGCTCGAGGGAAAAACCCTCCGCTCCCGAGCCAGACGGACCGACCGCGGCTTAACCTGCAACCGTTCACAAATCGCCTCGACAGGGATTTCGTCGGTGATCCGGTGGACGTGAGATTTGCTCATGCGACGGCATTGCCATACAACATGGCAATTGACAAGCCATATCTTCACGAAGTGCGCCAGAATTCATGGCGTGCCATAAAATCAGGCATGCAGAATGACGTGCCCTTTGCGGACATTGCGGCTCGAATCAGGTGGCACCGACACCTTGAAGGGCTGAACCAAGCCGATTATGCCAAAGCGGCCGGGATCAAGCGGTCGCAGCTATCCAATTGGGAAACCGGCCTTCAACGCGTTTCCGTCGACGGCGCGCTAGCTCTGCGGCGCACATTCGGATTATCGCTCGACTTCATATACGAGGGCATTGCCGATGCGTTGCCGATGACCTTGCGCGCGTCCTGGATTGACAGACCAGACGTCAACGCTTCCAAATAATCTATCGTAAAACCGGAACGATTTGCCCCGGCGACTAATATGTCGATCCGGTCACTTTCCATATCAAGAATCTCTCTCTGGTTGAGAGTAAACGTTTCAGTGCATCCGGCATCACGTCAACACCGCCCCACCTAACTCGGGAGCTAGAGGGCCCGCGGAGAGCCCGTGCCAAGTCTTGAAGCTTCTGTTTGCCATATTTTATGGTTGACAAGCCATGCATTATGGCATTGATTGCGATCCAACAAGCCGGAGACCGCCCATGCCCCTTGCCCCGATGAAACCGTCGCACCCGCTGGGGTCGACCCCGGCCGGACAGATGGCGCTGACGCTGGTTGCCGATCCGGCGCTGTTCGGCGCCCCCGCCTCGGCCCGCGAAATCGCCTGGCGGGCGCTGCATTCCGAGCGCGGCCTGTCGGTCGCGCCCCTGCGCGGCACCCGCCGCCCCGACCGGAGCGCACGCCCATGAAAAGCCGCCACTTGATGCTCGAGGCCCGCCTCCACACGCTGGAGCTGGCCGTCGAACGCCTGGCCGGGCGCATGGCACTGCTCGAGGGCAACATCGACCACCTTGCCGCCGACCACGTCGACGAGGTTGCCAGCCTCGGCGCCCAGGTTGCCGACGCGCACCGCCGGATCGGCGCCGCCGCGAAGGGGCAGGCCGCATGACCGTTCTCCAGGCCTCGGGCGCCCAGACCGCCAGCATCTACGCCCTCGTCGCCGACGCGCTGGACGGCGCGCTGGCCATAGCCGCCGCCGAAACCCGCGCCCACCCGGCCACGCTGGCCCCGGTGATCGCCGTGGTCATGGCCCGCAGCATGGCCGCCGACGCCCCCGGCGCCACCGCCGCGCTGCTGCGTGCGCTGGCCGACCAGGTCGAAGCCCGCCACATCCCGGACCGCCTGGCCGCGGCCGAGGGGCGCGCCCACGCCGCGGCCTGCGACTACACCCTGCACATGGCCGCCAAGCTGGGCCACACGGTGTGCCGCGCATGACCCCGCCGGCCGCCAACGACACCACCGCCCCGCGCTTCGCCTCCCGTCGCGCGCGGGCTCCGGGGGGAAGGGACCACTCAGGCGTTCCAGCCCTTCCCCCCGTCGAACGCCGCGACTGGGCCGGCGCCCTGGCCGGCTATCACCGCCGCCAGGCCTGGGCCGCGCGGCGCCGCCTGTGGCGGGCCTACGCGATCCACCTTGGCCTGGTCGCCCTCGGCGCCCTCGCCGCCTGGGCCGCCGGCCTGTTCTGACGCCGCACCGAAACAAGGACGCACCGCATGACCACCACATCCGAAACCCGCCTGATCGGAAGCCTGACGGCCTTCGCCGATGCCGTCCGCCGCATGGGCCCCACCGCGGCCGCCGACGCTATCGCCGCGCATGCGGATATGCTCGGCGAAGATGACGGCACCTGGTTGCCGCACTTTCTCGACCAGCTGCGCCACGCCATCACGCGCGCCGGCGAAATCGACGACGATATCACGCGCTGCCTGACCATCGAGGACGCGGCGCGCGGACACCGCGTGCATTTCACGTGGGATGACACCGTCGCCCCCACCCCAGCCTATCGCGAGGCGATCTACAACGCCGTGCTTTCGACGGTCGGCCCGCGCCGCGGCAAGCCGGACACCCCGGCTACGTGACCCGAACCCCGCTCAGCAACCCATCCGGCCCCCGGGGCGCGACGAGCGGCGCGCACACCCGGGCACAAACCTCGAAAGGCACCTTGTTTCCGGGAACCGCCCCGCCTGCGCTGGCCGATCAGTGCGGGGCGAACCGCCGCCCGATGCCCAAAGCTTGAAAGGACCCGCGATGAAAACCCCGATCCTGAGGCACTTCGCCTACACACACCTGCCGGCCCACCTGCAGGTTGTCAGCGCCCCGTTCGGCGACCTCGCCGAGGACCTCGAGGCCATGCTGCCCGACGGCCCCGAGAAATCCGCCGGCCTGCGCAAGCTGCTCGAGGCCAGGGACTGCATGTTGCGCGCCGCTCTCGACCTGGCGGTCGCGTGAAGCGGCTGGCAGATGTCCGCGCCGACGACCGCGTGAAGGTTGTCGACTTGGGAGCCGATGGTGGCGCGTTTTTGTTGGCACACCCGAGAACCGGCGTTGACCTGCGCGTCATAGCCTCGGACGGCGGCGGCTGGGATCACGTCAGCGTCAGCTTGCCAAACCGTTGCCCGAATTGGGTCGAGATGGAGGCAACGCGGCGCGCGTTCTTTGATGATGATGAGACGGTCATCCAGATCCACCCGCCGCTGACGGATTACGTGAATTGCCACCCGCACACGCTGCACCTGTGGCGGCCGCAAAACGCCGAAATCCCGCGCCCGCCGGCGGTCTTCGTGGGGCCGAAATGATATGGCATTACCTCCCCGACGCGGCCTCAGCCTCTGTGCAGGCGGCGGCGGACTTGACATGGGCCTTGAACTTGCCGAGCCGGGCTTTGCCGCCGCCGCCTATGTTGAATGGGAAGACTACCCTCGGCAAACCATCATCGCCGCCCAGCGCGCCGGATACCTTGCCGCTGCCCCGATCTGGGACGACGTCAAAACATTCAGCGGCTACCCGTGGCGCGGCATCGTTGACACCGTCACCGCCGGCTATCCATGCCAGCCGTTTTCCCAAGCGGGACAGCGGCGCGGCGCAGACGACCCCCGGCACCTATGGCCCCACGTCGCCCGCATCATCCGCGAATGTTCCCCGCGCTGGGTTTTCCTTGAAAACGTCGCGGGCCACACCAGCCTCGGTGCAGAGGCCGTATTGCGAGAGTTATGGGGAATGGGCTTCACGCCTGCGACTGGCCTATTCTCAGCGCAAGAAACGGGCGCGCCGCACGAGCGATTGCGCTGGTTCTGCGTTGCATACAACACCGGCATGGACGACGCCACAAGCCCACGACGTGACGGCGCTCTGGGGAACGCCGCGAGCATCGGACGCGGAAAAAGGCGGGCCGAACCAAGCGTTCGGCACGGGCGGGACACCGCTGCCAGCGCAAGCGGCGAACTGGCCGACGCCAGCGGCGCGCGACCAGAAGGGCAGCAGCCCGGGTTCAGTAACGCGGCGGGACGGAAAGAGCCGGTTGGACATGTTGGACTTTGCCGCCGAACAAGCATTCACGCCCCCAGACCCGACGACATTGAAGTCTGGCGTCGAACCCCGCGCGACCTATTGCCGGCTATTGCGCTACGCGATGCGGCGGCATGGGAGAACCATCACGCGGCGACTGTGGCGGTCACGGGACAAGCGGCGCCTGAACCCGATTTTCGTAAGCTGGTTGATGTGCTTTCCGCCCGGGCACGCTCTTTGCGATTGCTCGGAAATGGCGTTTGCCCATTGGCAGCGGGATATGCGTGGCGCACTCTCGCATCTGCCCACGGCCTCGGGGCAGTGGATTTGGAAGCCGCCGGACCGGGCTAAGCCTTTACAGCAATTGGAGATGTGTTTTTGACCAAGATCGAATGGACCGAAAAAACGTGGAACCCGATTGTCGGGTGCACCGTGGTCTCGCCGGGGTGCACAAACTGCTACGCCATGAAGATGGCCAACCGACTGGCGGCCAACCAGCATACGCCGCACTACGCCGGCACAGTCACGGACAGCAACGGTGGCCCGGTGTGGACCGGCAAGGTTGCAGAGGCCCCGGCCGCCACTCTGATGGCCCCGACGCGCCGGAAGAAGCCCACCACCTACTTCGTCAATTCCATGGGCGATCTTTTCCATGAAGACGTGCCGGATGCGTGGATTGACAGGGTGTTTGCCGTCATGGCGCTTTGCCCACAGCACCGCTTTCAGGTTCTCACCAAGCGTGCCGCCCGGATGCGCGAGTATTGCCAACGTCGTTTTAGCGATATCGCCCTCAACGGGCCGGCCAGCGTGATCCTTCTCGCCGATCCCGCCCACGCCGATCCCGCCGCCCACGCCGACATTGCCCCCGATGGCACGCATGTCTCGCTCGGCGTGTGGCCCCTTCCCAACGTCTGGCTTGGCGTCTCCACCGAAGATCAACGCCGCGCAGACGAACGCATACCCGACCTTTTGCGGACGCCCGCTGCCGTGCGGTTTGTCAGTGCCGAACCGCTGATCGGGAAGGTCTCATTGGGCCATCTCAGTGCGGGCCTCGACTGGGTCATCTGCGGAGGCGAATCCGGCAAGGCGTCCCGGATGATGGACCCTGACTGGGCGCGATGGCTGCGCGACCAATGCGCTGTCGCCGGCGTGCCGTTTTTTATGAAGCAGATGACCGGCAAGCAGCCTATTCCCGCCGATCTGATGGTGCGGGAATTTCCCCCGTCCCACCGATGCCCGTAACCCTGGAATTCCCGCCACGCCTGATGCCGGCCCCGCAGGCCGCGCATTTCCTTGGCGTGTCGCAATCCAAGCTGCTGACCCTCGACCTGCCGCGCCGGCTGCTGGGCAGCAAACGGCTCTATCACATCAACGATCTGATCGCCTATGCTGACGGCCTACCGGTCGAAGGCAGCGAGGGCGAAAACTCATGCGACGGATTGTTCGGGGCGAGCGCGTGAAACTGCCACGCGTGCATCGTGTCACCAAGCCCGGCGGTGCGGTGCACAAGTATCACCGCCGCACCCGTGCGCCACTGCCCTCAGACATCCCCGAAGACCACCCCGACTTCATCGCCGCCTGGACGGCCGAAGAAGCCCGCAAGCCGGTGCCGAAGTCGCCGCACGCCGAAGGCACGATCGGGGCCGGCTGCGTGGCCTACCTCGCCTCGGCTTCCTTCGCCGGCCTTGGAACCAGTTATCGCGCCGTGATCCGCCGCCACGTCGAAGCGATCCGCCTGGCCGGCGGCCAGGGGCGCATGGCCGACCTGCGCCCGCGCCACATCGAGGCCAACATCGAAACCCTCCTGCCGTCAGTAGCCCAGGCGCGCATGAAGGCCTGGCGCAAGCTGGGGGCCTTCTGGCGCGTCCAGGGCTGGGTGACGGCCGATCCGGCCGGGTCGGTGCGCAGCCAGCGGCTTCCGGCGACGCCGGGCCACCCGGAATGGCAGCCGGAAGATGTCGAACGGTTTCGCGCCCACTGGCCGGCGGGGTCGCCGCAAAGGCTGGCGTTCGAGCTGCTGCAGTGGACAGGGGCCCGGGCCAGCGATGCCGTCCGGCTGGGTCCCGGGATGGTCCGCGCGAACGGCCTCATGGTGTTTCGCCAGTCCAAGACCGGCGTCGAAGCAATGGTGCCCTGGACCCACGCCCCGGCCGACCTGGAATGGCAGCGCCAGCATTTGGTCACCAGCCTGGCCCAGACCACCAAAGGGCTGGTGTTCATTCGCACAGCGTCCGGCAAGCCGCGATCGATCAAGGCCTTCAGCTCGTGGTTCTCCGGCGCCGCCAGTGCCGCCGGGCTGGGTGACCTGGCGGCTCACGGCCTGCGAAAGTATCGGATGAACCAGCTGGCCGAGTTCGGCGCAGGGGTGCTCATGATGCAGGCCTGGGTCGGTCACACAACGCTCTCCGAAGTCGAGCGCTACACGCGCCGGGCACAACGCGCCAAGGCCGTTTTGGGAACGGAACAGAAACAGAACCCTGTAAACCCGGACCGCCGCAGGCGTAACTAGTCGGCGTTTTCAAAGGGTTACAAGGCAACTGGCGATCCCTGGAGGACCACGTTTATTCCCTGTATTCAAAGGGTTGCGCGATAAACCGACCCACCCCACCCCCTTTGATTTTCAACGGAAATTTCGGGCGGGTGTAAACTGTCGAAACGGCGCCTGCGGTCCCAACGAATTCTTCACGTCTCTTGCTTAGGTGGTGAGCGCGAAAGACGGAACAAGCACAACCGTTAACGATTTGTTAATATTTGCCATGGCCCTCCGATTCGCGATCCTCTTGGTGATGCTGGCTGGCCCGGCTGCCGGGCTGGAAACGGTGGCGACGATTGCCGGCCACGCAACCGTCAAGGACGGCGATGGCATCCTGTTCGGCAATGTCGAGATTCGCCTGCAGGGCATCGCGGCACCCGAACAATCGCAATTCCCGGTCGGCCCTGACAGCACCGACAATCTGGCCCGGATCATCGCAGGCCACGACAAAATCTGGTGTGCACTGGATGGCTCCACCGCCAACCGCCGCCCGGTCGGCGTGTGCTTTGTCGACGGTCGCGACGTTGGCGAAATGCAGGTGCGCAGCGGCCACGCGCGCGATTGCCCGCATTTTTCGGGCGGGCGCTACCTGGCGGCAGAGCAGGACGCGATTGCCCATGGGTTGGACCTGAGCCGCGCGTATCCATTGCCGGGATACTGCGAGCGGTAATTCTAGACCCACTCCCCCGCCGCCACGTCCAGCGTGCGCGCCGCGAAGCGCAGCAGCCAGCGCTGGTCATAGATCGGGGCGCAGCCCGGCAGCCTCAGCGCGCCGGCGAGGGCCTGGCGGGCCAGGTCGACCATCTGGTCGGCCTCGGCCGTCTGCAACACCAGATCAGGCCCGCGCCAGATCATGGCGCCGCGCTCCGGACTGACGCTGTAGGTGACGGGCGGGTCGGGCTCAGCCGCCACGGCCGGCGGGTCCGTCCGGTGGTGGCGGGCCGAAGGCAGCGGCCGCGCCGACAAAGACCGCGCAGCTGCCACCGCTGGCACGGGTGACCAGCAGCGTCCAGCTGCCGGTGACCTCCGAGGCCCAGACCTCGACCACCGAGGTGGCATCGATCAGGCCGACAAAGCGCAGCGCTTCGCCATAGCGTGCGGTCAGGGTGGCGGCGACCAGGGCCCGGGGGCCGCAGGGCGCCGCCGGTTCCTGCGCCCAGGCACCGCTGGCGGCCAGCACGGTCACCAGCGCCAGGCCGGCGCGCCTAGCAGCCGGCATCGATGGTGCGGACCAACCGGTCGACGGCAATCACGAAATCGTCCGCGCCCTGGTCCGGCACGCTGGCACCCACGTCGG
>CAZEHJ010000036.1:0-14343 GCA_964512485.1 uncultured Rhodothermales bacterium
TCGCCGTTTTTTCGGATGAATGACGAGTTTTATGCCTCTGCCCAGTTGTTTGGCAGCACGGATTTTGTGTATTGGGCCGTAATTATTCTGATTTGGGCCATATGTATTCCGCCTCTCATTGCCGCTTTCAGGGCCATCGATAACAAGCGTCGCGTGTTGTGGTTTTCATGGTACTTCCTGCTGTTTCCCTACCTCATCTGGGGGCCGATATTTGGCGGCCTGGAATTCCTGATGGTAAATCAGGGCGTACTGGACCAGACCGTTATCGGCATCGGGTTGCTGTTCATCATCAATGAGGTGGTGACGATTCTGGCCTACATTCGCTTCAAGAAGTACATCGATCCGGGCCTCGTCACGGCGTGATCGAAGCGTTGTATCCGAGAACGAATCGCAGCCATTTGGCGGCGTCGATCATGTCCGTGGCTTCGTAACGAACGGTGTGCGACGCGATTCGGTCAACATCTCTGAGGTAGCCAAGAAATTCGATGGGCAAGTAGTTCTTCAGGCTCAGCTCGATGACGGGTGGTCCATCGATATCATACGTTTCAAAGTCATCTATGCGTTCAATCGCTCGCCTGGTTGCTTCCCGGATCACTTTCAAGCCCGCGGCCGGCGTCAGCGTGGTAGCTGAATGAAATCCGTTGTTGAATTTCACGACGGCGCCTTCAATATCTCCCACGACAGACTGAACTTCAGCAACGGCCGCATCGCCTCCGGATATCATGATGATCGGTACGCCAAAGTGAGCAGCGACGGCCGCATTCCACGCACCTTCTGTCATCTGTACCCCGTTAAGCTTGAGTTCGGTCACGTTGGCGCTCGAATTGGTATGCGCACGCACTCCCTCCATATTCGAAGTGCTGGCATGGTAGCCAATGAAAATGGCTCCGTCGAAGGTCTCATCGATTCCGTGCATCATGCCCAGCGCACGAGGCCAGGCACGCACGACCATCACGTCTTCAGGTAGTTGTTCGATGAGCAGGTTCTGGCCATTCCCGTGCGAATCGCTCACCAGGAATTCTGTGGCGCCTGCCTCACGTGCGGCCTCGATGGTCGCATTGACCTCGTCTGTCATGATCTGTCGGAATCGGGCGTATTCGAATCCCGAAGGGCCGAGCTGTTGATCGGTTGCGACTCCAGTGAGCCCTTCCATGTCGGCCGATATGTAGATCTTCAGGCCGTCCTGGGCAGAGGTAGGAGCGACGAAAAAGAGCAGAAAGAGAATGAAAGCGAGGGCGCGCATGGTCTTGATGAGTTTTATTCAGATCAGGTTGAGCAATGTCGTTCTTATCACCCACATTTGCAGATGACACGGGCGGCTTTCCGTTGGCCATCCCGGTCTACGACGTACAATATCGAATCTCAGAACCAATCCCGCGTATGGCCACCGAGAGTCGGCTATTCAAGCCCCAGCGCCACAGCCAGGATCAAAAACACAATGGCCAGCGCGGAGAGTCTCAGGAACAGCGGAAACATGAATTTCAGCCATTTCTCGTATGGGATACCTGCCAGTCCAAGCATCCCCATCAGGACTCCCGAGGTCGGGATGATGGTGTTTGAAAGGCCATCGCCGCACGTGAAGGCAAAGACCGCGACCTGGCGCGAAAGTCCCAGTACATCGGCGAGGGGCGCCATGATCGGCATCGTCACAGCAGCCTGACCCGATCCCGAAGGGATGAAGAAGTTGAGGAAGGTCTGGAAAAAGAACATGCCCGCTGCGGCTACATAGGTCGAGAAATTCTCGAGCAGGAGGGCTGCATAAAACACGATTGAATCAAGAACCTGAGCATCGTCGAGGACCACCTGGACTCCGCGCGCGAATCCGACGACCAGCGCGGCTATAACCATCTCTTCCATGCCTTTGGCCATGGCTTTCGCGGCGTCAGCCATGGGAATACGGCATATCACGACGGCAGCGATTCCCATCGCCAGAAAGCCGCCGCCCATTTCTGCCATCCACCATCCGTAGGCCTGAACCGCATACAGGATGAAGGCAAATATGCCGGTGCAAACGAGTAGTGTCAGGCGGTGCCGGTTGTTGAAGGTTTCGATTTCAACGGACGCGTCGACGACATCAAATGGGTCGTCCGGCATGACGGAGTTTGCTCGATCTGCTTTTACACGCGCTCCATATCGAAGCAGGTACCAGAGCACGACGGCCAGGGCACATACCAGAAATATGGCCCGGAAGCCCATGAGTGAGTTCAACGGAAGTTCTGCGATTCTCTGGGCAACGTTTACGGTGAAGGGGTTCGTCGTAGCGGCGGCAAACCCGGTTTCGGCAGCAACGAAAACCAGAGTCAGTCCGAATACCCGATCGTATCCCATTTCCTTGGAAACAATCAGAAAGAGGGGGACAAGCGGAATGAATTCCTCGGCCATCCCCAGGGTCGAACCCCCGATGGCGATCGCTGTCATCAGAATGATCGTCAGAACGGCTCCTGAATTTCGGAAACGTGCCAGCAGGTTGTGAATTCCAGCAACGATAGCGCCGCTTCGATTAAGGATTCCAAAGACTCCGCCGACCACAAAAATGAAAAAAATGATATCTGCCGCGGCTTCCATTCCGCGGGGAATAGCGCTCAGAAAGCCCTGAATACCCACCGGAGTTGCCGCTCCTTCGGGTGCTTCAGCGGCAAATACAGCTCCCACAGAGTAGTGCTTCGGGACTTCTTCGTAGCTGTCCGGAATGATAACGTTTCGGGTCCCGACGCCCACTTCCATCTCCTGTCGCTCGTACGAGCCGGACGGAATGACCCAGGTAAGAAGTGAGGAAAACAGGATAACCCCCGTCAGGAGGGTAAAGACGTGCGGGACGTTAATGCGCGAGAAGAAGGACTTGGACACGAATCTTCCGGGTTATGCTGAAAACTCAACATAGCAAACGGGAGCCATGTGCGACAAGGCGGGCAGCTCAGAAATCTGCGCGGAATGCGTTGATCAGGTCTGCAGATGCGCCGGGTGATCAGTTGGCTTTGCGCACAAAATACGCCCGTGGTTCACCTGTGACTCCGGCAAGTCGCATGGCTGCACGAAGCGACGGAGTGCCCATGTATTCAACCACTTTTTCCGGATCCCATACGCCGAACATCATGTGGACGTCACCCTCATTGTCTATGGGGTGAGACACGAAAAGGTCTACCAGTCCGGCACGTTCCCTCGAAGCAACGTGTCCGTCGAACGTGCGCTTCCACATATCGAAGTCGCGCACGCTGTGTTGCACGATGATCCTGTTGGGGAAGTCTTCTGCGTTCAGTGAGCTCACAAACCCGGGAGCGAGGATGGAGCGATAGATCTCTCCTTCGACTCCCTCCGTATCCATCAGCCTCGCCAGATTCGGATCGACCATGAAGTCATGGGCCGCGGCGGCGGAAGGGGCAGAGCTGATCATCCACACCACACTGTCTTCGTCAGCGCCTTGCATGATGTAGGAGTCCGTGATCCCGTATTCATCTCGCACGACCGAGAGCTCATCATGAACACTACGCCACAAAGCGTAATCAGAAACCTCATGTCCAAAGACCACGAAGGCCTGGCCTTTGGCAGCCAGGTTTTCTACGGTCGCCTCGTTTGTGGGAGTGGCCACCTCTTGCTCGGGCGACGAATCGGGCGACGAACATGCTCCAATCCAGACGAGAGAAAGGACGAGGAATAATGACGAGGGCTTGAATATAATCCGCATTGCAGACTCTCCCGGGATTTGGATCGCTGCCAACAGCAGTCCAGTCCCGACTTACGTTAAAACGCTCCTTCGTTCCTAGAATGCGACATCACCAGCTGATACCCTGTGGGAGTAACCCTCGCGCGGATGAGGGATATTCCCGCCCATTTTCGGCTCCTCCTTTAGGCGACTCACCAGCGTCCTGGAAATCGTCGGGCGCGGAGTGCCGTATTGAGAGTCCTTCGGTTCCGTTCAACACGATAAACGGGCGCAGAAAGGGCCAAAAGTGTCCCTGGAAGGCTCTGTGGCTACTTGTAATGTAACTAATATTGTTACATTAGTCGCTCGAGAATGCTCTTACCGCGTATAAATCAGGATGCCGTGCCCCGTGTTTGCTCCGGCGTGTAGACGGAAATAGTAGTTGCCCGCTGGCAGAGACTGAGGCACCCAGTCTATCTGGTGGAATCCCGCGGGAATGATCCGATTCAGAATCGTTGCCTGCCTGCGTCCGAGCGAATCGAATATCTCCAAGGTGACCTGGACGCTCGACGGGATCGCGAAGGGAATCGTCACGCGAGAGGAGAATGGCTGTGGATATGATTTGTTCACGGTGAATCGCAGAGGGAGAGCGTCATCCAGATTTCGGACAACTGCGTGCGAGCGGACCGCCACGCTCACCGTTGAGATGACGGATTCTCCGAACGGATCGGAGGCTTCAATCGAAAAAACAGCGGTGCCATCACGGTTGAACGTGGCCGACAATGTGTCGCCCGCAATCATTACGTCTTCTGCGTTTTCCGGCACGGAGATCAAGTCGTAGAGCAGCAAGTCCTCATCAGGATCTGAGAAGAAGTCTGAGATTCTGAAGCTGCCGCGTTCACCGACCAGTAGTTCGGGATCGATATCGGGGGCGTCCGACTCGGGAGGCGCGTTCTCTTTGACCCGAACGGTGAGTGATTGCGTGAAATCGCTTCCCCGCGCATCGTTCGCGTTCACAGCGATGAATCCATCTCCGTTTGAAAAGCTGGAAATGATCATCTCGGTTTCGGTGATTGTCACTACAGCCACAGTAGAGTCGGCATTGAATACCCAGTAGTGAAGGGAGTCTCCATCCACGTCGCCGAACAATTCCTCGAGTGCCCAGGATTGTGAGTCTTCGGGAATCATGTGAAAGGGATCGCGGGGCCAGTCGATGGCGAAGGGCGCCGTGTTTTCTCCTACACTCACGTTTATATCCACACGCTCGGTGAGGTTGAATGGATCTGTAGCTGAGAGGGTAACCACCGCGTTTCCGGCGGCGAGCGGAAGGATTTCGAGCTTGTCCCCCGTAATGATTGTCTCCACGATTCCGACCGGCGATACGGTCAGGTCAAATCGCATTTCATCGGCGTCCGGGTCGGAGAAAATGGCACTCAAATCAAAGATCGAAGGCTGCTTTCCCGTACCCGTGTCCAGTACAATGGTGTTTGCCACGGCCACAGGAGGTCGATTCAACGGTCTCGATGTGAGCGTCCGGGCACGTGACCACACTCCGGTGGCCGCGGGATTAACGGCCCTGGCGCGCCAGAAAAAAGTCTGTTGTCGTTCAAGAGGACCGATTTCGAGGGGACTTACATCTGTAATGAGCGTGTTTACATTTGCAGCGAACGTGCTGTCGTTTGAGATCTGGAATTCGAGATACGCGAAGGTCTGTTCGTCCCACGAGACGCCCATGAAATCTGAGTAGGCCAGCGTAGTGTCCGACGTGTGGATGACGAGCGGGGCCGGTGGATCGATAAACGAAGCATCACCTGTTTGTGCAAAGAGAAGCCCCCCGAGTAGCGCCTTCCGCTCATCCAGGATTTCTGTGGACGCAGCCGAAATGGAAGAAAGAATGATCTGATTTCGTTGCGCGGCCAAAACGCGCCCGTTGGAAGTCAGAAGCGGTTCGGCGTCCGTGGGGATATCGAGTTCCTGAGGATGGGCTTCTTCCGAAAGAGAAGTCCGCAAGCCGAAAAGTGGACCCGCTCCTCGAACCCGACTGGCACGAACAGATTCCTGCAGCCTGAACCCCGAATTATGTTCAAGCCAGTCCCTCGCCAGTGCACCTGCTACGGGAGTCTGCCCAAGGATGGCCATCCGTCCACCATGTAGGAGGTGCTGGTCAAGGACCTGAATGTCGAGATCACTCTGCAGAGGAACACCGTGCCGGCCGACAATGATGTCGTCAAATTTCTGAAGGTCGTCCCCCGATATTCTCCCGCGAGTCAAGGTTTCCCACCAGGAAAATGAGACCCCCAGTTCTCTCAATGCTTGGACGTGCGCTTCGGATCGAGAGCCGCTTTCATTATCGGCGAGAAAGAGTACCTCGCCACTCGCGTCAAATACGACTGACGAATAATAGGCGTTCATTCGCTGTTGGACACGGTTTCCGTGCTCGTCCTCTGCAATCAGTGTCAGGCGGTAGTCCGCTTCGATGGTCGGGAAGAATCGACCTGTATAAATCCCATCCCCTCTGACGAAATCCAGGTTTGAGGTAAGGTCCCCTGTATCCTCCAGCTCGATTTCGGCCAGAACGGAGGTGCTGTCGAATCGGTCGTAGAGGAGTGCTCTGGCAGATGTGATCGCGCTGCCATCCAAAAACCCGGCACGGATTTCCATCGATTCACCCGGCGCGGCGAACGACGCACCGGCCGTCCGGAACGACGGAAGTGGCAAAGGTGCGGATCGATCAAGTCCGTTGATTTCGATCTTCAGTGTATCTGCGAATATGAGTTGATCGTGGGCTTCGTCCCGAACCTGATAGGGTATTGTGGCAACGTGCCCCGGCGGTGTATCGCCGGAAAACCAGAGAACCGGAATCCGCTTCATCATTTCGGTGGGTGATATCTGCTCCACTTTCCACAGAGCAGATAAATCCAGGAGGTTGCTGGCTTCATTTCCTGAGAATGGCGCGACGAACGGATCAAAACGGGTGTCGATCAGGAGGGTCGACCCCGCGATATCTGATGCAATGTCGGTATTGAAGAAAATCTCCACTCCGTAGACGCCTCCGGCCTCCGCGACCGAAACGTCCGAAGCGACACCCTGCTCTCCGCTTTGAAGCAGGAGGTGGGAAGTAAAAAATCTAGTCCGTTCGTGCTCAATGGGAGAGGTCAATTCGAAGTCGATCCTGGCGGGAGCACCAGGAAGTGTGATGGTCATTCTCTCCGGCGAAATCTCGAACCACGTCGGCTCAATGGTCACTTCGTAGGTGCCGGCCGGAAGATCATCAAAGAGAAAAACGCCGTCATTGAGTGTGGTGGCCCCGCGGAGGACCGGCCCATTCATCCGGATTTCCATATTTCGGATACCGATTCCCCGAAGCGATACGGAGCCGGACAAAGCGTAAGTCGTAGCGGCTTCATCAGAGACCGAGTCTCCGAGAATCACGGAGAATGTCTGTTCGGGAGTTTGAAGAGTTGCGGGCGCGCGAACGCGGACAGTGTACGTCCCCGGTTGGGCATCGAAGACGACCTGCTCAATGTTGTCACGGATATTGATGCCCCGACCCGCCGCGTCATTTGGTCGTGATGGGTCCAGAACCCAGGGCAGGTGCACGCCATCAGTCCCGACGATTTCCAGATCCAGATCATGCGTCAAGCGAAGTGTTCGATCGTTGAGAGCCAACTCTCGGATTTCAGAAGCCGGGTCGGTCCACGCGAGCGTCGCTCGAAGAGCTTTGGATTCGGTCAATGTGACCTCAAACTCAAATGTTGAAGCTGCAGTCAGAGTGGATTCAACAATCCACGCATCGTAAGGTCGGACCGGGGCCGCGGAAAGGTCGGCAACTGCTGTTTGCCGGACATGACGGGCGGCTCGATCGGCATTCAGGTGTCCCCATCCAAACCGGTAGTCGGGGCCCGGCGTCGTTCCTGCTTCGTCTGCCGCGTGAACGAGAAGGCCGCGGATGGTAGAGGAGAGGGGCCTCCTGCCACCGAACTCACGGGCGTACAATTCCTGAAGGAGTGTGACCGCTCCCGCTACGACCGGGGCGGCCATGGATGTCCCACTGGAAGGCCCGTAGTCAGTCGAAGATGCACTTTTGGCAGACATGAGGTCTGTCCCGTTGGCAACCAGATCAGGCTTGATTCGGCCATCATCGACCGGGCCCCAACCTGAAAAATCGGTCATCACGACGTCGTCCGGGTGTTGAACCCTCCATGGAGCGTCTTCAACCGCGCCGACGGTCAAGACGTTTTTGGCAACTCCCGTGTCGCCAATCGTGTCGAATCCATCCGATCCTCCATCGCGATCGCGCAAGGAGGTAGAGAGCGTCCAACCCTCATTAAAAATATAGTGGGGTTCGGCCCCGGGTGGCCCCTGGATTTCGCGCTCGTTGCCCGCTGATTTTACAATGACGTAGTGAGGAGCGCTGACAGCCACCTGATCCCAGAGAGCGGCGTCCTCCGAATAATAGCCGAATTTGGGATCCTCCGATGACGAAATAGAGGGAATGCCCATCCAGCCCCACAGGCCATCGCCGCGGATGTTGGGTGTCCATCCCAGCGGCTGACCGTACGAGTGATTTGAAACGATCAGACCGGCGGCGGCGGCATCAGCCATCTCAGCGGCATCGTTCGTCCAGTCGTGGGCTTCGATGGTAGCCGAGGGCGCCATGCCTCGGGCCTCGAACCAGTCCCCGAATGCAATCAGCGTCCCGCCTACATGCGTCGAGTGGTTCGTGTCCAGGCTGAATTCGTCCGATTGGAAAACCCTTCCACCGAATTCGATATGGTCCAGTCGGGGATGCCCAGAATCCCAGAGTCCAATTCGTTGTCCTTCCCCGGTCAGAGCAAGTCCCCCGATATCCCCACTGTGCAGCGTTGAGATGCCCGATGATGCGGCAGCTTTCCGGTTGTGGGTTTGATACATGATCGGCCGGCCGTTTCGGATGCCCACCCATTCACGATGCAGACCAGTAGAGTCGATGAAGATGCGCGCGCCGCCATTCGCGGCAATCAGTGAATCCAGTTTCAGGGCAGACGCGCGAAAGGCGGCGCGCTCATCCCTGGAAATCCCGAGAAGGGCTTCCGTATTCGTCTTGTTCTGTCCAAAAGCCGGAGCCGCCCAGACGAGAGAAAGAAGGATTATCAGGCTCAACAATGCGCCTGAATTTATCCGAAAGGACGGTATGTGTCGGTTGGAGATCAACGATATACTGGTATGGGCCAAAGAAAGCGGTCTGTATGGCGGAGATCAACCCCGAAACAAGGATTTCTGACAGCTATTCACCACGCGTTCTGAACCATCCGGAGTCTCAGAAGGACGATATGCACTTCATAATCAGCTTTTTTCATCGACGAGACGGACATTAATGGAGATTACCGCGAAATCCCACCATATTCGGTACCCGCCCCATGACCCGTCAGTCTGGAGTCTTTGTTTTTCTTCTGGCCATCCTGTTGCTGCCGCTTTCTGCGTGCGACGACACCCATCTGGATCCTTTCCAGAATGACGAGGAGTATTTCACGGTATACGGCTATCTCGATATGCTCGAGACAGAGCATACGCTTCGAGTTGTGCCCATTACCCGCTTCGCAGAGAATATTCTTGCGGATTCCGAGGGTCAGGGAAGCATTGATGCTGAAGTTTTTACCACCGACATGGTGTCAGGGGTGCGGACGAAGTGGACACACAAACTTTCAGAACTCGAAGACGGACGGCTCGGCCACACGTTTGTTGCCCGATTCAGCGTCCGGGCCAACAGGACCTATCTCCTGGAAGTCGTGCGATCTGATGGCAAAATGACCTCCGCAGAAACCCACGTTCCGGTCATCCACACGTCCACTCTATTTGAAAGGGGCCCGGTCGTTTTTGATAACGACTCGACACTTGTCTACCGAGACATCAAGATCCCGAATATATCTTCGCCGTGGGATATCCAGGCGATCTATCTCTGGGACTCCGGGCCAATTAATCGCAGAATTTTTGTCCCCTACGGTCGCCCCGGTACCCGGACCGAAGACGGAGGATGGCAGATGAGGATTAATATCTCAGATGACCAGGACGCCGTTCGCGAGAATGTAGCCTGGTCCGTCGATCGCGATCAGATCGCCGCGACGGATCCGTTCGGTGTGAGCGCCATGGGCGTTCAGATCCGCATCCTTGATGACAATTGGGACCCGCCGAACGGCGTATTCGATCCTGAAATCCTCGCTCAACCGGGCACCCTGTCCAATGTTGAGAACGGAAACGGATTCTTTGGCAGCATTGGTCTCTACATCGAGGAATGGAACATCAGAGATCTTTCGCCACTGTTGGGCCACCCGTACTAGGCAAACGAGGCGAGTGCAACGTCTGCACTTTGCCTCCCGTACACCGGTCCACAGAAAAGAGTTGAACTACGGACCTAGTACCATGAGACTGTTCAAGCGATTCGCGAGAGCCATCACCACACGTCTATTCTTCTGGCGCCGCAACCCATTCAGATAAGGGCTCGACAGAACCCTATATTCGTTGCAATTCATCCGCCGCTCTGACCAAGTACATCCTTGACCATGTTTGACTGGCTCGCCGATCCCAATGCTTGGATCGCACTCGGGACGCTAACTGCACTCGAAATCGTTCTCGGCGTCGACAACGTCATTTTTATCTCCATTCTGGCCGGAAAGTTGCCTGAAGAGCAGCAGGCGCGCGCCCGGACAGTCGGATTGGGCCTCGCACTTTTCGGACGGGTAGCCCTGCTTCTGTCCCTGGCCTGGATCATGCAACTGACGGCCCCAATCTTCTCCGCGCTGGGAGTCGCGCTGTCAGGACGGGACCTGATCTTGATTGCCGGAGGGCTGTTTCTACTGGCCAAAAGCACCCGGGAAATCCATGACAAGCTTGAAGGTGAGGAAGAATCCCATACGGGACGGGTGAAGGCCAGTTTCGGTAGCGTTCTTTTCCAGATACTGATTCTGGATCTGGTCTTTTCTCTCGATTCGGTGATCACGGCTGTTGGAATGGTAGATCAGATTCCAGTGATGATCACGGCCGTTGTGATCGCCATTCTGTTCATGATGGTCAGTGCCGCCGCGATTTCACGCTTCATCGAGGCTCATCCCACGCTCAAGATGCTCGCGCTCTCATTTCTTTTGATGGTCGGCGTCGCTCTGATTGCAGAAGGCATCGAGTTCCACATTCCCCGGGGCTACATCTACTTCGCGATGGCCTTCTCCATTTTTGTCGAGATGCTGAATCTGAAACTGCGCAAACGAGCGAGAAAACCGGTTCAGCTCAGAAAAAGTCCCCCGACCGGATTTTAGGGTCCCGAAGGAGGTGGGGCGTTGTGCTTGATAATGAGCAACGTCGAGTCGTCTTCGAACACGTCGGACTCGTGCTCGAGTGAGAGTGCGTATTCAAATACGTTGTCGACGATCTCGGCGGCACACAGGTGCGCATTTTGCTTGATGCTTGCGATCAACCCTTCTGTGTCCCAGGGAGAACCGTCAGGCAACACTCTTTCGGTGATTCCGTCGGTGTAGAGAACCATGATGGCACCTTCCGGAATGTGTGCGTAGGCTCGTTCGATGGGTATGTCCGGCAGCGGCCCCATGATGGGTCCCGTCGGGTCGAGAGATATCGTTTCGTCCTCGGTCAGAATGAGTCCCGAGGTGTGCCCGGCGTTGGCATATAAAAGCCCTCCGCCTTGTTGCAGTTCGCCGTAGAAAACGGATATAAAACGCGTGGAGAAGGTCGTCTTGTGAAGAACCCTGTTCAGCTTACGCATCGCATAGAGCATTTTCAGGTTTGTCCCAACTCCCATCCGGATTCCCATGAGGACATCTCTGACCAGTAGGGCTGCGGGCAGTCCATGGCCACTTGCATCCCCCACCGCGATGCCCAGTAGATCATCGGAGAGGTGAATGAAGTCGTAAAGGTCCCCTCCAACCTCCTCAGCAGGTTGGTATCGGGCTGCGATATCCCAACCCTTGAATTCAGGTGCTTTTTCCGGAAGAAGGCTTCGCTGAATATTGGCCGCTGTCGCCAGTTCGTTTTGCGCCGCATCTGATTTGATGCGATAGTTCAGCGAAAAGCGCACTCCGTTGAGGCAAAACGCTATTTCGTCTCGAATCCAACCTTCCTGGAGCGTGAAAAGAAACATGAACCGATGCCCAGGTGGTCCATTGACGATAAAACCGACAAATTCGGCAGCGTCCTGAGGATTCCTGTTGTACCAGTCCGGGATTTCGAACTCCGATTCGAAGAGAAACGAGCCGTGTTTCAATACGAATTGTGCGGCCCGATCATCGGCACTGATCCGGGCGGGGAAAATGTCCGTGCCACCCGTGACGTGAAGCAGCTCGAACTCCCCGAAAAGCTCACGATACAGATGACCGTTGCCGAATTTGAGCTCTCCTCCGAAAGAAGAGACCAACTCGTCGAGAATGGTTTGAAGGAAGTCGTGATCCTGACCGTCGCTGGCAATCTGGGCCAGCATGCGATCCATCTTCCGATAAAACTGCTTGGGATCAATCATGCGCTAGAACGGGGCATTGTCTGCGGGAGGAGGAAGTGCGTCAGGTGCTGCGTCGCCTTCTGGAATGTAATCCCCCGCACCGAAATAGGTCGTGAGGTTTTCAAAGCGAGCGTGCTGATGTACGAACGCAAGCGTCACATCTCCAATGGGCCCGTTTCGCTGTTTTCCGATAATCAATTCGGCGAGGCCCTCGGTCGAGTTTCCGTTTTCATCTACCGTGATGCCGTAGCGCTCTGCCCGATAGATGAAGGCGACAACGTCGGCATCCTGCTCTATTGAACCCGATTCTCTCAGGTCAGAAAGCTGAGGTCGCTTGTCCCCGCCACGGGTTTCCACCGCGCGACTGAGCTGGGAAAGCGCGATGACCGGAACGTTGATTTCTTTGGCCAAGCCCTTGAGAGATCGCGAGATATGGGCGATTTCCTGCTCACGATTGGAGTTCTTGCCCATTCCCGTGCCGTGCATCAGCTGCAGATAGTCGACGATTACCAGTCCGATATCGTGCTCGGCTTTAAGCCGACGACATTTGGCGCGGAGTTCGAGTACCGTCAATCCCGGCGTGTCATCAATAAAAATCGGTGCTTCACTCAGCTTTCCGGCTGCTCTGGCCAGGCGGGGCCAGTCGTCATCGTTCAGGCGACCCGTACGGGCGGATTGCGCGTCGACACGAGCCTCGGAGGTCAGCAGACGCTGGGCGAGCTGCCCGGAACTCATCTCAAGAGAGAATATGGCTACACCGGTCTGCCCTTCCTGATGAAGGGCGGCATTTCTTGCCATGGCGAGCGCGAAGGCCGTTTTCCCCATGGAAGGGCGAGCAGCAATAATGATGAGGTCAGAGGGCTGCCATCCACCGGTCATCTGATCAACGCGCTTGAATCCACTCGGCACACCCGTAATTCCACCTTCTCGTCCGTGAATGGACTCGAGACGGGTAAGCGTCTCCTTGAGCACATCGTGCATCGAAGTGGCTGCCCGGCGCAGCTGCGAATCTGAAATCTTGAAGATGTCGCTTTCAGCTTCATCCAGCAGCTCGAATGCGTCCGCGCTTGGCTCATAGGCCTTACCGACAACTTGCGTCATCGTCTCGATGAGATTTCGAAGCAGCGACTTCTCAGCGATGATGCGGGCGTGGTACTCAACGTTGGCCGCGGTGGCGACCGACGAGGTGAGCTCTGAGAGATAGTAGGAGCCACCGATTGCGTCAAGCTTGTCACGACGCTTGAGTTCGTCTCCGACAGTGATTATGTCGACCGGATTGGCGCGCTCGAAGAGACTCAGGATCGATTCGTAGATCGCGTTGTGCCGATCCGTATAAAAAGAGCCCGGCGGAAGGATTTCAATGGCTCGCGGAATCGCTTCGCGTTCGAGGAGCATCGCTCCCAGCACACTCTGTTCCACCTGAACTGCCTGCGGAGGAATGCGGGCGCCCGACAGGGCTGAGCCTGTTGTGGTAGCAGGTACGTTGGGTGAATGACCGCCCATGGGGGCTCGCGTCGAAGGATCGTGAATCAATTCAGACATGGGTGTCGGTGGGTCGTCAGGCGGTTAGTTCGTCGTACTTGGCGCGAAGGATCTGTACATCTTCCCACGTCGGACGTTTCCAGTTCGGGTTGCGAAGAAGTGCAGCAGGGTGGTAGGTCACCATTACCGGAATGCCGTGATAATCGTGAAACGTGCCGCGCATGTCTTTGAGGGAGGATTGAATGCCAAGCAGGCTCGTTCCCGAGGTCCTTCCAACACAAAGAATCACCTTCGGCCGGATGAGTGATATCTGTTTATGCAGGATCGGAATGTGCGCACGTATCTCTTCGGGAAGCGGGTCACGATTTCCCGGTGGGCGGCTTTTGAGAATGTTGGCGATATACACTGTTTCCCGAGGAAAGCCGATGGCTTCGAGGATTTTGGTCAACAGCTGGCCGGCGCGGCCAACGAACGGCTCGCCCTTTTTGTCTTCATCTGCTCCCGGAGCTTCTCCGATGACCATCAGGTCTGCTTCGGGATTACCGACTCCGAAAACAGGATTGAGGCGTGTTGCGTCGAGCTCGATCAGTTCAGTCGAAGCTACCCAGGCCGAAACCTCGTCGAGCGTCCTCATCCCGACCATGGGTGAGTCGCCGGGAATGAGCTGAGCAATCCGCGCGTACACATCGGCCTCTGATGTGTCTGTTGCGGCCTCGAGGGCTGCTTCCGGTGCGGCTTC
>CAZEHJ010000036.1:14443-23628 GCA_964512485.1 uncultured Rhodothermales bacterium
TGACTCCACTTCTTCAATCTTATCATCCACAGCTAATTCCTCTTCCACAGGGTCAGTCGTTTCAATCGTTGCGTCGATGACTTCGACGTGTTCTTTTTGTTCGGCCGTGCCCCTCTCTTCAAACACACGTGGCCCGAACAGAGAAATCTGATGCTCGAAAGCGGCGCGAATGTCGTCCAGTTCGGTGGGCATACCGGGAAATTTCTGGTCAGAAAATGATGACGTACAAATGTACTTTGTCAGACCAACGCTCGCGAGGACTGAGCGCTCCTGTTGCACACAACTTTTACCAGCTTATCCCCGGTTGGTAGTGAACTCCAGAATGGCTTCGGCGACTTCGCCTTTCGGCAGTACGGGCAGCTCTATTTGTTGACCCTCATTAGAGAGCAGTGTGACCTTGTTGGTCGTCGTGCCAAATCCGGCCCCTTCTTCCTTCGGATTGTTGAGAACGATCCAGTCCAAATTCTTCCTTTTCAGCTTGGATTGGGCGTTTTTAAGGCCGTCATCCGTTTCCAGAGCAAATCCGACAAGGGTCTGTCCATCTCGTTTTTCTTTTCCAAGTCCGGCAAGGATGTCTATGGTCGGTTGCAGACTCAATTCGCGTGCCGATCCGTCTTTCTTGAGCTTGGAATCCGAGGTGTCGGCCGGTGTGAAGTCCGCCACCGCCGCGACCATCACGATGAAATCTGCGTCGGCGTGTGTCTGGACGGCATCGTCCATTTCCTGTGTGCTGACGACGTCCACTCTTCGGACATATTCGGGCGACTCCAGAGACGTAGGTCCGCTGACCAGCACGACATCTGCGCCGCGGCGCGCCGCGGCGCGAGCGACCTCATATCCCATGGTACCGGTCGAGTGGTTCGAGATGTAGCGGACCGGATCGATGGCCTCGCGAGTGGGTCCCGCCGTTACAAGCACTTTTTTACCCGCAAGCGGCCCATCTCTGAGTGCAATCTTCGCCCTGATGATCTCTGCGGCATGCTCGAAAATAGCGCTCGGTTCGGGCAAGCGGCCCTGACCAACAAGGCCGCTGGCGAGCTCTCCATGCTCTGCTTCCATCACTTCGACCCCGCGTTCGCGCAGCACCTTGTGGTTGTCCACCGTCGAGGGATGGATGTACATGTCGTGGTCCATCGCAGGGCAGACCATCATCGGGCATCGTGCCGTCAGCGCAACAGCTGTCAACATCGAATCGCAGGCGCCGGCCACGAGTTTCGAGGTCGTCTGAGCAGTGGCTGGAGCGACGACGAACAGATCTGCCCACAAGCCCAGCGAAACGTGTTTGGTCCACGAACCGGCTTCGTTCTCGGGAAAAATCTCGATGTGTACTTCATTCTCTGACAGCGTTCCCAGCGTGAGAGGCGTCACAAACCGGGTCGCATCGGGCGTCATGACAACCCGCACTTCAGCTCCGGCCTTCTTGAAAAGCCTGATCAACTCGGCCGTTTTGTATGCTGCGATTCCTCCTGATACGCCCAGAAGAATGCGTCGGCCGTTGAATATGGAAGCGTCAGAAGACATTGAGAGGCTGGTTTTAGGCCCGTTTGGAAGATTATTGCGGCAAAACGGATGAATTACACCCCTATGCAACGCATTACGCCAATGTAAGATCAGAGTGAATCCAGGTATGCCGTCACGATCTGGATCATCTCTTCTGCCGCTCTATTGAGTCGATCGTTCACGATCACATAGTCGAACTCATCGGCGAACGTCAATTCGAGAGATGCTTTTTCAATTCGTGTCTGAAGCGACTGGTCCGTCTCAGTGCCCCTTTCTATGAGTCGCTTCTCGAGTTCAGCCAGCGAGGGGGTCTGCACAAAAAGCGCGAGGCAACGATCGCCAAATTCTTCCTTGACCTTCGTGGCGCCGACCACATCGATGTCAAGAAGTATGGGTGTCTCCGGGGAGGAGCGAGCGACTTCTGAACGAAGTGTGCCGTAATAGCAATCCGGATAGACTTCCTCGTATTCCAGCAGTTCATCGGCAGATATGGCATCACGAAACGCCTCGGCCGAAATAAAATGGTAGTGCACACCATCTTTTTCATGATCTCGCGGAGGTCTCGTGGTCGCAGAGACGGAAAAAAAAGCGCCTGGGAAGTACTCCAGCAGCCTCTTGGCCATGGAGGTCTTGCCCGAGCCGCTCGGAGCGGCAAGAATAATGATGCACGGTTCAGTTTCGGCCATCACTCGACGTTCTCCACTTGCTCGCGAATTTTCTCGAGCTCTTCCTTCATACCCACAACAAGATGAGACATTTCAGCATCGTTGGACTTTGAGCCGATCGTATTGATCTCCCGGTTCATCTCCTGAGCCAGAAAATTAAGCTTTCTACCCACAGGCTCGCCCGATCCGATGGCCTCACGAAACAGTTTGAGATGAGAATCCAGACGCACGCACTCCTCGCGCACATCCAGCTTGTCGGCCAGCATGGCCATCTCATACTCGATCCTGTCCGGATCAATCTTTCCTTCGTCCACAATTTCACCCAGACGCTCACGCAGCCTCTCTCCGGAGGAAGTGACCCGTAATGGGGCCAGGCGTTCGGTTTCGCGAACGCGGGTTTCGATTCCTTCGAGGCGCTCTTCCAACTCATTCTGGAGCGCCACTCCTTCCTGAAGGCGCATGACACGCATGCCTTCGCATGCTTCAGCAAGGGCAAGCTTGGTGGCTTCCCAGGCGTAGTCTTCTTCATCTTCTTCTGGCTCTTCGGTATCGAAGATCTCAGAATACTTCAGAAGATGCTCCAGGCGAAGGGGTTCTTCAATGCCGGCCGATTCACGCACCTCGTTCAATAAAGCGGTGAAAGACTCCACTGCGGGCCGATTCACCTTATAACCGATGGTGTCCGGCGCCGGATCAGTAATCTGCACGAACACATTGATGCGACCTCTGGAAAAGGCAGCCTTAATGGTTTTCTGAATTTCAGCTTCGCGTTCGTTGAGAGAGCGCGGGGTGCGAAGGCTCACTTCGCAATAGCGACTGTTGACCGAGCGAAGTTCTACGACAGATACGTAGCCATGCAGTTCGGATTCGCCCCGGCCATAGCCGGTCATACTTGCAATCATAGTCTGGTAGTCCGGTGAGGAAATAAAAACAGGTTTGGCACTGCAAAAGCACCAGGACGCCGGGCCGAATATACGGTACGCGGACTCAGACAGCAGAATTATAGCCGGAGGGTCAGCGAGTGACCGGTACGGGCTCAGGGACCTGCTGATTGATATAGAATGTCACGGAGTTATTGCCTTGGGAGTCAATTCCAAAGGCGATCAGATCCATGTCGCCATCCTGATTGTAATCGCCGAATGCAGCGGTGGCGTGGACGAATCCTTTTACGTCCAGTTCGGCTGCAAACTGCCCATCCACATTTCGATACAATCTTCCTACGGTTTCTCCCAGCGGTGATCTAGCGCCGACAACGAAAATGTCTTCATCGCCATCGTTCTCATAGTCTCCCCAGATCGCTCGGCCTGTGACGACGCCATCAAACGGGAACGGATGTTTGCTGAATATTCCTGAGTCATTGACGTACATCTCGGTTATGCCGGCGAGCATTCGGGGTCCGAGCTTACCACCTGTAATGAGAAGGTCCGGTTCATTGTCTGCATCCACATCGCCCCATGTCACCGACCCACCGACCAGTTCGGGCAGCTGAGTGCCGTCGAGCGAAAACGTGCCGCCCGTGGCAATGCCGTTGTTGATGTAGATCCCGGAATGGAAATCTCCGTTGCCTCGATCACCGGTCAGTGCGACGTCCAGATCGCCATCACCATCAATATCAGCCCAGGCAGCTTCTCCAAACGCGACTCCAGGGAGACCGGCGTCGGCGCGTACGTAGCTCTGGTTGTTGTTGTTGATGAACACATCAGTGATTGGCTCATAAGGCTGAACCTTGTTCGTCGCACCGCTGAGCAGCAGATCCATGAGCCCGTCTCCGTTCACATCTCCCCACTCTGCGCTGCCTCCCCAGACATCGAGAATACCTTCCGCAACGACCGGGATGAATGTACCCACATTATTGATATAGATCGTCGTGGACGGCTCTCCGGTTTCGACAAGAAGACCGGTGATGACCAGGTCCGGATCGCCGTCGTTGTCGAAGTCTCCCCAGGCGGCGTCCGGTTCCCGGACCAGCTCGAGAGTCACCCCGGTTTCTTCGAGGGACTTGAAGATGAACTCTCCACCGTTGTTTGAGAGAACGACGGACGCGTCATTGGCCCGAAAGAGCCTCACAATCGCTGTTCCGTCGGCATCGCCTGCGACCAACAGGTCCAGGTCGCCATCGACATCGTAATCGGCGAATGCGGCCATACCCGAAGACATATTCGGAATGCCGAAATCAAACAGCGCGGGATCCTGCAGCGTTGAATTGGCCACATCCGGTTGTCCAAAGCTGAAACTGTACTCCCCTCCGGTTCCCCGAACGGAATAGCCGTCCGTTGAGGAGACGGACCAGGTGTAGATCTGATTGGCCGGTAGGAAGACTGTTTCCAGATCCAGAAATGGATCCGTGAGGTTGGGAAACGTGAGTTTCACACCGGGTCCGACGATGTGGACCGTATACAAAACAGCATCTTCGTCAGAACTTTCCTCCCATTCGAATCGAAGCATCGGGTCGGCCGGATCGACAAAGCCCGCATTGAGTGGAAAGGTCTGTGCAAATCCACCCGGCGGATCGTTGGGGCCTACATTTTTAACCATGGTGTAGTGCCGGTTGGGATCCACATCGGTATAGACTTCGACCACCCCGTCAGTCCACTCGATTCTGAGTTCGTCAATCTGAGTGTTCTGCCCTATTCCGAAGTGAGCTCTCAGGCCGTCGCTCTGGTTTCCCATACCGGTGCCTGCAGTAACGGAGCGCATTTGTTGAATGCCGCCCGATGTAACGCGCACCGTCGCACCGACGCCAAACCGATTGTTTTCGTCGCCGCGAAGGGCAAACGTTGCCCAATTATTGCCGCCTCCATCATTGATCATAATGGCAGTTCCCAACTGATGTGGGATCACGATGTCCAGCCATCCGTCGTTATTGACGTCGCCAACCGCGACTGATGCAGATACCGAATCCAAAGCTACTGTCGTCGCCCAACGCTGATCAAAGGTGCCGTCTCCGTTGTTGTGAAACAGGCGTCCACGATTATTGATTGGCAGATAAATATCTTCCCAGCCATCGTTGTCGAAATCGGCAACGGCGGCAGGAGTGTTAGGTGTGGGATTGACTCCCAGAATGCCGGCCTCTGCCGCACGGTCCGAAAAAACGCCCTGATCGTTGTGGAATAGGTGGTTTTCAGACGTATTGAACTCCTGGGGCAGGTTGTGGACCAACAGATCCTGCCATCCGTCGTTGTCGTAGTCCAGCCAAACGGCGCCCGCGGCTACGCGACCACTGTTTACTCCGCGGAAAGAAGAAGCATTACCGAAGCGATCCCTGGCAGCGTTGTTCTCCATCAAGAAGTTCTGTCCCGCAAAATGGGCAGAATAAAAGTCAGGATCTCCATCTCGGTCGTAGTCTGCAACGGCCAGGCCGGCGGTCGGCAGGTTGGTTGCAGCTCTCCACGGATCCCCGACATTGGTATATGTACCAGATTCATTGGCCAGATATACCGGGTGATCTCCGTTGGCGGCGGCGGCCACCATGTCCAGCCTTCCGTCCAGGTTCACATCCCACCAGAAGGCGCCTCGAATACCCGTCTGAAAAGTGAGGTTGGTCGTGCTGTTGGCGAGATCGAATTTTTCACCCGTCCGATTCATGTAGAATCGACTGCCCGGTGCTGAGTCCATTATGAGGAGGTCGAGTCTCCCGTCCCGGTTGGCGTCGGCGAAAATGCCGCCTTGAACATTGTTGCCTTCGAGATTGATGTCCGCCTGCGACAAAACATTGGAAAATGACCCATCGTCCTCCTGACGATAGAGCCGACCAGCGTGATAAATGTCGAGACGACCGTCACCATTGTAGTCAGCCAGCGCTACGTTCGCGATGTAGGTACTCGTTTCAGGAAGAACGCGAAGTCTGTTGAACTCGTTGGTAAACGTCTGAGCGCTTGCGCTCACGGGAACGAGCAGAATCAGGCCCAGAAAGAAGGAGCTCCGCTTGAGCATGGATTTCGGTCTGATAAGAGTGGCGTGCATGACGGGCAGGAAAGTAGGGCAAACACAGTTAGTGAAACATGTGTTTTTTGGGCCCCACAGACTCTAGACGTCCCTGAGTCACAAGGGATTCACTTTTTGGCGGCTAAAAGTTATGGTCTGTGTCGGCAGCTGATCATTGCCCGAGGCGGCTTGTTATTGGAGGAAGAATGTTGGAGTATGGGCAGACACTGAAGGAGTCGCCGAAACAGGTGCCAGTTCATGATTAAAATCGGGATATCAGGAGCCAATGGGAAAATGGGCCGATTGTCGATTAGCGCCCTGGACGCAGTCGATGATCTTGCGGTAGGCGGTCTCTACGCCCCCGGACGGAACGGGCACGACATTGAGGGGCATCGCGCAAGTGATGACCCGGCTTCGCTTTCCGGATGTGACATTATTATCGAACTGACGAACCCTTCTGCCGCGGATGAAAACGTCCCCCGATGGAGAGACTTCGGCGCAGACGTGGTGGTGGGCACGTCCGGCTATACTACTGAGCGCCTGAAGAGGCTGCGTGAGGGGTGGTCGGGCCGAAAATCGCGATGTCTCGTGGTTCCGAACTTTGCGATAGGTGCGGTCTTGATGATGCGGTTCGCTGAGCTGGCCGCTCCGCATTTCGAGTCCGCTGAAATCGTGGAGATGCATCATCATGACAAACCGGATGCACCATCGGGCACGGCGCTTCATACGGCAGCCCGAATGGGGGCCGCACGCGAACGCGCAACTCATTCGCGCGGAAACGAGATTGTTTCAGGAGCACTGGGTAGTGAGGTGGAAGGCATTCCAATCCACTCGATGCGTGTGCATGGGTCGTTGGCACATCAGGAGGTTGTTTTCGGTTCCCTTGGCCAATATCTGACAGTCCGGCACGACACGACCGATTATCAGTGTTTTATGCCCGGCGTCCTGCTGGCACTACGCCAGATCGGGAAGCTCGATTCAGGTGTGACGGTAGGGCTGGAGGGCTTGCTTGGGGTTTGAAGAAGCGACGAGGCCAAGGAGGCCCGGTCCGAAGATTATCTCACCGCCTTCTTGGCTGCCTGTGTCTCTGCAGCAACTTCTCCTACTTCTTCGTCGATTCCTGTTTCGTCGAGTATGGATTCCTGTTTGCTTTCCTCTGACGACTCCATGCGTAGTAATTCGAGTTCGGATTCAAGCGTCTCTTTCATCGTTTCCTTTGCAGGCTTTTCGACAACGCCTCCAATTCTTGAGGCCAGATTATTGAGATCTTCCTTGTAGCGCTTGGCAGATGCCGAGATCATTGCCCGAACTCCGCCCAGAGATAAAAGACCTCCCAATCCTGCGTAGACCAACTCGGATATCTTTGTGATACCCGGAAGGGAGTGTGCGATGATCAGCGTCATGAAAGAGGTCACAGCAAAGGCCATGAAATACATGGCTACCGCACCTTTGTATTCTTTCTTGAGACGTATCGAAGTCCGTTCCCCCATGGGTCTGACGGATACACTGAGTTCCTCGAAGTTGAATCCTGAGTCTCCTTCACCCACGACGTGTGACCAACGTCTTGTGGTGCCCAGGGTCTCTGTCGAGCCACTCTTTCCACTGAACTCCTGGAATTCTGACAGCGCCTCTTCCCATTGTTCGTCCGTAAAATGACCTTCGAAAATCGAGTGGTGATTGACTCGAAAAGGTGCTCCCCAAATACTGAAAGAAGAGTCGCCGTGTCCGGATCTATGCTCCAATGCCGCTTCGATGAGAAAGCGGGAAGGAATGCCAAGCTCCTTGGCAATTGCTTCGGTTTCGGACAGAGTCAGGTTGTGCTCTTCATCAGCGAGTGAGCTCTCGTGTAGCTCTGACGCGCGCTGAATCAGGCCGCCTACTTCCTTTTCGTTGAATTTCATTCGTCGATGAACGCTGGGTGTCTGTCGGCTGGATTGGACGAGGAGGGCACAATATCGTTTCAACTGGACCAACTGCCAACGTAATCGACCAAATCTCCCCAATGTTCAATTCCCGATCACCGGGAAGCAGGCCCTCGAAGAAATCCCGATGATTCACACCGAAGTTACCCAGGCATCTCCTCCATCCCGGACCAATGCTTCAAGTGCATATTTGGGACAGATGAAATTGTCGATGAACGAGGTGAGTGAAGTCGCGACGGCTCCAAGCGCAGATTCTACTGCATTGTCTGCACAATTACCCTCCGCATCGAATGCCGACTGAACTCCCGCAATTGATGTGGCGCCCGGCAGAACGATCGCGCCGACATGTGCACAGATACCGCGAAGCTGTTCAAGTGATTTGATCGCACCAATTCTCCCAGCGGCAACCCCAACAAGTGCGATCGGTTTGCCGGAAAGGGCGGAAGGGAATCCCATATTTTCAATAATCAGCTTTGTCATGGCGGCAAACGATCCATGATATTCAGGTGTGGCAAGCACGATGCCAGATGCCGAGTTCACAGCCGACTGCAGTCGCTGAGCATCCGTCGTCGGTGCCGAACCGGGAAATCCCAGATTCAGTTCACGGGCGTCGAACAACTCCACCGAATGGCCCAGCGAAATCAGCTCCGAATTGACGACAGCCAAGGCGTGAGATGTGAAATTATTGGGGCGGCTCGTCCCTGATATGCTTACGATGCAATGCTTTTTTGTTGATTCCATTCTTGATCGGTTCCAGCCGCTCGACGGCCTGAGGATAATTGATTTCTTGCACAATTTAGTGGTCTGAATTCCGTTTCAAAATCTCATGTGGATTCGCGACGTGAAGAGAATATTGCCGCACCAAAATGCGAATTTGCTTTGCGGAGACTGAGTATTCTAACCCTTGAGTGCAGGGTCTCTGGCCTAAAATGAAAAACCCCCACTCACTTCGTTCGTGAGCGGGGCTTTCAGGGTGCGGAGAGAGAGGGATTACGTCGCGCTGCGCGCTCCGTTAGCCCGGGTACTCCTTACCAGAGCATACACCGCTCACCGCTTCGCGGTCTCGGGCTTTTTCCGTTTGATTCTTTTGGTACAAGCACCAAAGTCTCAAACGAAAAAACCCCACTCACTTCGTTCGTGAGCGGGGCTTTCAGGGTGCGGAGAGAGAGGGATT
>CAZEHJ010000036.1:23728-35635 GCA_964512485.1 uncultured Rhodothermales bacterium
ACCCCACTCACTTCGTTCGTGAGCGGGGCTTTCAGGGTGCGGAGAGAGAGGGATTACGTCGCGCTGCGCGCTCCGTTAGCCCGGGTACTCCTTACCAGAGCATACACCGCTCACCGCTTCGCGGTCTCGGGCTTTTTCCGTTTGATTCTTTTGGTACAAGCACCAAAGTCTCAAACGAAAAAACCCCACTCACTTCGTTCGTGAGCGGGGCTTTCAGGGTGCGGAGAGAGAGGGATTCGAACCCTCGGTACGGGTAACCGCACACACGCTTTCCAAGCGTGCTCCTTAAGCCACTCGGACACCTCTCCGTTCCGAAAATCAAAATGTCTGCCCTAAATGCACCTGAGAGCGTGTTGTTTCAGCTAATTGGTGCAGGCTCGGTGAATCCTGTCATGGATCTCGGAGGTCAGACCTCCATGATTTCAGCTTCCTTGTGGTTCAGAAGTGAATCAACCTTTTCGATGTGTTTGTCGGTCATTTTCTGGAGCTGATCTTCAGCTTCGTAGCGCATGTCTTCCTGGAGATTCTCGTCAGCCTGAGTGGACTTGATATGATCCTTGGCGTGGCGGCGGATGTTTCGAATGGAGACTTTGCCTTCCTCACCGCGGGTCCGGGCTGCCTTGACAAGGTCGCGTCGGCGTTCTTCCGAAAGAGGAGGTACGGGAAGGCGAATCATGGCGCCGTCGTTCGAGGGATTCAACCCGAGATTCGCAGACAGAATGGCTTTTTCGATGTCGGCCAGAGCCGTCGCGTCCCAGGGCTGCACGATCAACATGTCAGGCTGGGGTGCGTTGATGCTCGCCATCTGATTAAGGGGGGTTGTTGAACCGTAGTAGTCAACACGCACATTTTCCAACATGCTCGGAGTTGCGCGACCCGCGCGGATGGACATGAGCTCGTGACGCAGATGCTCGATCGTCTTGTCCATATGCTCAGAGGCGTCGTCAAGTATGAGCTGTAATTCTTCGTGTATCATGGCTGATAGGGGGTAAGACCTGCCTTTCCTCAGGCGGGTGTGGCTTCTGTTTGTTCTGCGTTCCAGTGCACGAGTGTTCCGACGGAGTCTCCCCGAACGATTCTGTTCAGATTACCACCCGTGTCCATGTTGAATACAACGATGGGCATTGTTGACTCCTTGCACAGGGTAAACGCTGTCATATCCATGACTTTCAGGTTTTTGGATATGACCTCGCTTCCGTGAATGTTCGCGTATCGTTCTGCTTCGGGATTCGTTTCGGGATCGGCAGAGTAGACGCCGTCTACTCGTGTTCCTTTGAGCAGCACGTCCGCGTCAATTTCGAGGGCGCGCAGCGCGGCTGCCGTATCGGTTGTGAAATAGGGGTTTCCAGTCCCGGCGCCGAAAATGACGACGCGGCCCTTTTCAAGATGTCTGATGGCGCGGCGCCGGATGAATGGCTCCGCTATTTCGTCCATGTTCAGAGCCGACTGCAATCTCGTATGAACACCGGCTTGCTCGAGCGCATCCTGAAGCGCCATGGCATTGATCATCGTTGCGAGCATCCCCATGTAATCGGCATGCGAGCGAGTCATGCCTTTGGTCGCATTGTTGACACCGCGAAAGATATTTCCGCCACCGATGACGATGCACAGCTCGATCCCGTGTTCGACAACGGTGCGTACCTCATTGGCATACACGCTCAGCACCGTTTCGTCAATACCGTATGACTTGTCACCAAGCAGGGATTCACCGCTGAGTTTGAGCAGGATACGTTGGTAGGGACGCCCGTTTTCGTTGGGTTGACTCACGAGGAACGCTATTTGATGGTGCAAGAGCAGGGCAAAAATGCCCGAGTGGGGAGATGCGAGGCATCGCGGCAAGCTAACCCTCAGTATGCTCAGTATCAATCCAGAATTGCGGTTTTGGGCCTGTTGCCTCGCTTTTGATTCTGCAAATTTGTACTGTGGATGGTCTTGTGAAGGAGGATCCGTGCAGGAGCGCAGAAGCTCGTTTGTATCACTCACACGCATACGGAAATGAATTCCAAGTTTATCGTCAACACCCTCATCGGCGCCGTCTCTTTTTTCATCCTGGGGTTTTTGTTCTATGAAGTCCTCCTGGGTGACTTCATGTCTGGCTACATGAGCATGTCGGGAGAGCCGGTGATGTGGGCCATCGGTGTCGCTCAGCTCGGCCTCGGGGCGCTCGTCACCTGGTTTATTGGCTCGGGTTCTGCCAGAGATGCTGTTCTCGGAGCAAAAGCCGGCTTTTATCTGGGGCTCATGTATAACGTGGCAGTCATGTTCGACCTGCTGGGCACTCAGGAAATTTTCACTTCAGTCACTGGTACCGTGGTTGCGATCGCTGTAGAGACTGTTCGGTTTGCGATCGTCGGAGGCATCATGGCCTGGTGGATGGGCCGCGACTGATACTGAATTGAACTCACGGGGCCGGTGCTCATGTGGTCAGAATTCCAAGGGGCGACCACCCACATTCGAAAGACGCATATCCTGAAATCACAGGACACTATCTAATTTTGGTAGTTGATAGACATAGAAACATCAATCCGTTAGATTCTGGACTCACCCGGACAGAATTATGACAGGCAAGACCATAGGCCAGTTCGAAATCCATGAGCAGCTCGGCAGCGGCGGCATGGGAGTTGTGTATCGCGCGCGGGATTCAAAGCTCGATCGAGATGTCGCTCTGAAGTTTTTGCCACCTTCGCTTTCATCGGACGAAGAGGCCAAGAAAAGATTCCAGCAGGAAGCTAAAGCGGCGTCAGGCTTGGATCACCCGAATATCTGTACGATTTATGATATTGGGGAGTCAGAAGATGGTCGGCTCTTCATCGCGATGGCGTATTACGACGGGACCACGCTCAAATACAGAATGGCCGATGGCGACATCGAGCAGGATGAAGCGCTATCCATTTCAAGGCAGATCGCACAGGGCCTGCACGCAGCTCACACCGCGGGAATTGTTCATCGAGACATCAAGCCCGCCAATATCATGGTGACGTCTTCGGGTCGCGTCAAGATTCTGGACTTTGGAGTCGCCAAACTTGAAGAAGGGGCAGAGCTGACCAAGATGGGATCGACCGTCGGAACGGCTGCTTACATGAGCCCCGAACAGGCTACAGGTCGGGATGTCGATGTTCGCTCAGACCTTTGGTCGCTCGGCATCGTGATGTACGAAATGCTTGCTGGCGGAAAGCCGTTCGACGCGGGTTATGATCAGGCGTTGCTCTATTCGATACTCAACGAGCCGCCGCCACAGATTGCGGACAAGGCGACTGACGTACCTGAAGATGTTGCTAACCTGGTGATGTCTCTTCTCGAAAAAGATCCTGCCCATCGGGCTCAGGCGGCTATCGATATTTCAGATGCGCTGTCTGACCACGCTGGGACGGGTACTCGAACAAGCGTGACTTCGAGATCCTCAAAACCGGCTACCCAACCAAAGATGGGCTTGACGAAATGGATGGTTCCCGTAGCGGCTGTTCTGGCGTTGGTCGTATCGGGCATATTTTTCTTCTTCGCTGATGCAGATTCAGCAGCCTCAAACATCTCGGATGACACAATTGCCATTTTCCCGTTTACCGTCAATGGGGACGAGTCGCTTCAGTATCTCGACGATGGAATGATCAGTTTGCTGGGCACGAAGCTCGATGGCACCGACAACCTGAAAACGGTTGACAAAACGGCGCTTCTGGGGTTGGTAAAGGAGGATGGAAGCGAAGTTGTCACTCCGGATATTGCCTCAGGTATTTCATCACGGCTTTTGGCCGGAAGTTTTGTGCTCGGCAGTGTGACAAAACTGGCCAACCAGATCCAACTTGATGCCACGCTCTACAGCAGCGCGGACACGGTTCGTGTACAGGTAACTGCAGGTTCAGAAGAAGAAATGCCGTCATCGCTGGACGAGTTGGCCATTGGACTGGTAACCAGCCGATTGAGCGAAGGCGGATCCGACCAATTGCGTTCCGTCGCAACGATGACGACGGAAAAATTTGAAGCACTCAAAGCCTACCTCGAAGCGGAGAAATTTGCCGCTGATCACGAGATGGACGAGGCAAGAGAGGCATATCTGCGAGCGGTGGGAGCAGATTCAACATTTAGCCTGGCATGGTATCGTCTGGCAAAAGCCGTTCGCTGGGGTGGTGGTGAATTCACGTTGGGAGAACGAATGGCAGCCAGACGCGACGCGCTGGACAAGGCGCTGGAGTACCAAGATAAGCTCCCATATCAATACCGGACTCTGATTCAAGCGGCTGATGCATTCGAGCAAGGCGATGTGAATCGTGCCCAGGACCTCTACAGAAGCCAGCTGGAGCGCTATCCGAATCAGATAGAGACATTGCTGGAACTTGCAGATTTGCTTGTCAGCTACAACCCATTGTACGGTCGACCGGCATCCGATGCGCTTCCGTACATAGATCGCGTACTGGAATTGGAGTCTGACAACCACGAGGCTGATGACCTGAAGTGGGCTCTTGCCATTCAGAACCGGGATTCAGCGTCTGTGCGAGGCTTTTTTGAACTGGATGAAGACGATGATCCAGATGAATTCCGAGCCTGGCCAACGGCGTTTCAGAAAGTCTACTTCGACGGTGATCTCGATATAGGCACAGAGCTGGATTCGATTGAATCGGTGGGTGCTCGATTCAGCCTTGCTTTCAGTTTGGGCTTCTTCGGGCGGGAGCTTAAAGCAGCGGACAATATTCTTCAGACCATCGATGTAGATGGCACCTCCGTCGCTAACAGGGACCGAGCCCGCCTGTGGCGGCAAACAATCGCCACGTCGCGTGGCCAGGTTACCAAAGCTGATTCTCTGGGATTCTTGATAGGAGAGGATTGGGCAGAAGGGCTTGTAGATCGAGTTATGCGCTCAACGATTCCAATGTTTGACGCCTCCATGGATGAACTTCGCGAATTGCGGAGCCAGGTGGCCAGATGGGACACCACTAAGCATGGCATTTCGCCCACTTCAGTGAACGAAGGACATTATGGTGAAATCCGGGCGCTCCTGCTTGGCTCTCTCGCAGCTAAAATGGGTGACGATACTGGCCTGGCAGAGCAGATCGAATTCCTTTCCGGCCGCCCGGACGCCGAATCGCCTGGCGACGCATCTTTCGTTTTTGCAAAAACGCTGAGGGCCATCAAGGCGTGGTACGACAAAGACGATGACCTCGTGCTTGCCGAACTGGAGAATGCTCAAATGTTCACCAACGACGTGTGTGCGGTTTGCTCGCGGGTTCACGCGCAGACAATTAATCGATTCATGCGTGCCGAAATACTCTTTGCGAGGGAAGAATATGATTCTGCACTCGGCTGGTATAATTCGCTGTGGGATGGCTATCTGAACTGGGGGTCTGACCATCTAGGCACGACATATCTCAGAACAGCTGCCATTTATGAGGAAAGAGACGATCCAGAAATGGCCACCCAGTACTATGCCAAGTTCGTTGATCACTGGAAGGATGCGGACCCCAGGTATCAGGGGATGGTCTCTCAGGCCCGTGATCGCTTGGAGCATTTGATCCAGGGGGATGTAGGGGAAGCAGGAGAGATTATCATTCCGGTGTCTCCTTCGGAGTAAACTCGGTGCGGACCACCTTGCCTGCCTTTTCCTCTGATTCTCTCGGTGAGTGGAGGAATGTCATTTATAGATTTATTTCAATCAAACAACAGTAGAAGCTATGAACAGGGAAATACGTCGTTTCGAACCTATTTCGGTAGCCAATATTGCAGGCGTGTCCTACATATTTCTGGGGCTCATCCTCGGCGTCTTCTACGCGTTTCTGGGAATGGCCATGCCAGCGGAAATCTTCGATGAGATGCCGATGTTCAGGTTCATGTTTGGCGTAGGCTCCATATTTATCCTGCCATTCATGTACGGAGTTATTGGCTGGCTTGCAGGATTTATCGGTTCCTCACTCTACAACGTACTCGCCCGCAAGATTGGTGGTATACGTCTCGAAATAGCCGATGTGGAATAAAAAAAGGGGGGCTCGCGAATGCGAGCCCCCCTTTAACAAAAGCTTTGACGAGGAGAATTACTCTCCGAGCGCGAAGCGAATGAACGTACGAACTTCTGCGTCCGCAGCTTTCAGCATCTGGCCCACGGTCATGGATGAGTCCTTGACGAAAGGCTGCTCGAGAAGCACGTTATCCTTGAAATAGCGCTCCAGCTTGCCCGTGGCAATGCGATCGATGATCTGCTCAGGCTTGCCTTCTTCGCGCGCCTGTTCGGCCGCGATCGCCATTTCTTTCTCTTGAACCTGAGCAGGTACTTCGTCGCGGTTGGTTGCAACCGGATTGAGTGCCGCAACCTGCATGGCAACGTCGCGACCAGTGGCTTCGAGGTCACCTGATCCAGAAATGTCGACCAACACACCGAGGCGTGAGCCGGGGTGGATGTAGGAAACAACGTTCCCGCCATCGCTCGTCATCACGGCTGTGCGACGAACATCGATCTTTTCTCCAATCTTGCCGGTCTGTTCTGTCAGCGACTCGGCAACGCTTTGTCCGTTTGAAAGCGTTGCAGCAAGAAACGCATCCCGGTCAGCTGGAAGATTCGACAGAACCAGTGCGGCGATCTCTGCCGTGTAGTTCTGGAAGTCTTCGTTGCGGGCAACGAAGTCTGTTTCGCAGTTGACTTCAACAAGAATGGCAGTTGCGCCATCATCTGTCGTGCCGGAGGATACGATTCCTTCTTTGGCTTCACGATCCGCGCGCTTTGCGGCTACTTTCTGACCTTTCGTTCTGAGAAGGTCGATTGCTGCTTCGAAATCTCCGTTGGACTCAACCAGAGCTTTCTTGCAATCCATCATGCCGACGCCCGTGGCTTCGCGCAATTTTTTTACATCTGCAGCAGAAATTGACATGTTCTACCTGTGCGTTTTCAGTTTAATAAGAAGGGTCCGTTGATTCGAGAGACTGGGAGTCCTTCTAGAGCAATTTGTTACGAATGACGAAATAAGCCTGGATTAGGCGTCTTTTTCGGCGGGTGCAGCGGCTTCTTCAGCAGGAGCTTCCTTTTTGGCTTTGTCGGCTTTTGCAGCTGGCGCAGCCTTTTCAGCCGAGGCTTCTTCGGCAGGAGCTGCTTCGGCAGGAGCTGCGGTTGCTTCAGCCGTTTCGGCTTTCGCAGCAGCTTTAGGCTTCCGGGTCTTTCTAGCTGGAGCAGCTTTCTTCTCGTTCTCAGCCTTCATTTCTGCTGTGTCCTGAGCGCGCTTCTCTTTTTCAGCTTTGGATGCCGCTTCCGCGATTTCGCGTTCTTTCTCGCCTTCTGCAACTGCACTCGCAATCACTCCGGTAATGAGATCGATCGATTTCAGCGCGTCATCGTTGGCCGGGATTGGGAAATCAACAACATCAGGATCACAGTTCGTGTCCACGATAGCGATGATGGGAATTCCGAGCTTCTGGGCTTCTTTGACGGCGATGTGTTCGCGATTGATGTCCACAATGAACAGCGCGCCTGGAACGCGTGCCATGTTCTGGATACCAGAAAGTACTTTCTGGAGCTTGTCACGCTCACGGCCCTTCATGAGACGCTCTTTCTTTTTGAGCTGCTCCATGGTGCCATCTTCTTCCATTTTCACGAGCTCTTCCATGCGGCGGATTGAGCGGCGAATGGTCTGGAAGTTGGTCAGCGTTCCACCCAACCAACGCTCAACGACATACGGAGAACCGCAATCATTTGCGTGTTGGCGAATGATGTCGCGTGCCTGCTTCTTCGTACCGGTAAAGAGCACCTTCTTGCCACGACGCGTGAAACGGGCTACTGCCTCTGCTGCTTCGTCCAGATAGGACTGCGTGTGATTGAGGTTGATGATGTGGATTCCATTGCGCTCCATGAAGATGTGGGTGCGCATTTTGGGATTCCAGCGGCTCGTAAGGTGGCCGAAGTGGGTGCCTGCTTTCAGCAGGTCTTCAATCGACGCGCGATGCGCCGTCTGTTTCTGTTCACTCATTGGTATGTATCGGGTTTTATTCCGCTACACCTTTCGCCTACTTGCCGAAACTCTCAGTCCGAAATCAGTGATTTCATTCTGGGGGTCACCCCGGCTTGTATCCAGGTGTATGTGTGATTAGTCGAAAACTGCCAGGTGGCAGTGTCCGTGCAAAAAAGTCTAACGCTTCGAGAACTGGAAGCGTTTACGAGCCTTGGGCTGTCCGTATTTCTTACGCTCGACCATACGTGGGTCACGCGTCATGAAACCGGCATCGCGCAGAGGCTTTTTCAGTTCTTCGTTGAACTCAACGAGGCAGCGAGAGATGCCGAGGCGGATTGCTTCGGCCTGTCCCGTCATACCACCACCGGTGGCATTGACGACCACGTCAAACTGGCCTGTCGTTTCCGTTACTTCGAACGGAGAGTTGACAGCGATCTGACGGGGAGCACTCGGGAAGTACTCGTTTAGCTCGCGCTTGTTGATGATCACCTTGCCGGATCCGCCCGGGCGAAGGTATACGCGGGCAACCGCATTCTTGCGGCGACCTACGGCGTTGAACTGAGTAAGGGCTGTAGCCATGATCAGTACTTGTTCAGTGTGTCTCGGTGAGAGAGATTAAAGTTCGAGCGCCTGCGGCTGCTGGGCTCCGTGAGGATGTTCGCTTCCGGCGTACACCTTCAGCTTGCGGAACATGTCGCGACCCAGAGGGCCTTTGGGAAGCATTCCTTTCACGGCATTCTGTACCATGAAAGTCGGCTTTTTGACACGGACTTCTTCCGGTGAGCGGGTGTGACCGCCACCAGGGTATCCGGTGTGGCGCCAGTATTCCTTATCGGTTTCTTTCTGACCGGTGAAGCGGACCTTGTCGGCGTTGATAACGATGACGAAGTCACCCGTATCCACATGGGGAGTGAATGACGGCTTGTGCTTACCGCGCAGAATGCTTGCGACCTTGGTCGAAAGACGCCCAACGACGGCATTCTCAGCATCGATGATAAACCAGGCACGTTCTACTTCGGCCGGCTTAGCGCTCGCTGTTTTAAAACTGTTTACGTCCATCGGGACTCAATATTTCTTAGTGGTGACTGATCCCGCCGTCGTGGCGGTGAACAATCCAATATTCGGTTTCTGACGAGACAGTTTTACCTGTCGGTGGGTCGCCAGAAAAAAACGCAGACCAATAAAATACGAATTTGCCCCACTCTGGTCAACGAAATATGGGTTCGGATATGCCTCCCGAGCCCCACAGAGGCCGATTAGAGCGTCAATTGGCGTTTAAATGGCCCTTCACGTCACCAGTCTCACCAATCTTTCATCATTCTTGATGTGCCAGCGGGTCGAAAAAGCGGATTTTTCAGCCGTTTTAATATGATTCGGGCCTTGGCCGATAATCTGATTCACGGCCGGGATTTATTGTTTCCCCCACACAGGTAGGGTACCTTTGATTTTCCATCGTTTCTGAAGTCTGCAACGGCACGGTAATAGAGATGAAAACCACTTCGAGACTGTTTTTAATCGCTCTGGCAGCGATACTCACGCTTCCAGCCAGTGGCCAGTCACTGGGAGTGGCGGCGCGAGCTGGGTCGACCGGTGCTGGAGGCGAAATCGCTTTCAATCTTACACGGAAGCTGAATGTGCGAGGCCACTTTTCGGCATTTTCGCTGACGGTCGACGAAACGACCGAAAACAGCGACCCGAATATGCAGACCAAAGGTGAGGCAAACGTTGGCGCCATCGTAGCCTTCGCCGACTATCATCCTTTTGCCAACAGCTTTCGCCTGACCTTGGGTGTGGGCAAGAATCAATTGGACGTCTCAGGAAAAGCAATACCTCTGGATGGCGTCTGTTTCGGGGATGAAATAGATGATGTCTGTGACGGGAAAATCTTCTCTCCTGAGCGCCTTGGTACGCTCAGTGGAACGATCGAATATCCCAGTGGAATTCACCCGTATGGTGGCATCGGATTCGGCAACTTGGCCCGTGGAAATTCACGCGTCACGTTCATGTTCGACCTGGGATTCTTTTATACGGGGGCTCCGGAAATTACGCTCGATACAGACGGGCTATTCAAGCCGACAACTGCGCCGGAAAATCTCCAGAGCATCAATGATGGAATAGAGTCGTTCGCGTGGTATCCAGTCCTGTCCATTGGCATCGGCATCCGTATCTGATAGTTCGTTCGGTCCGCACTCAATCAACATTCGGCCTCGAGCCAAACATTTTTTTCGGTGTTCGAAATGAACAAATTCAAGAGTATCACCTTCCGCGCTTTCATTCTGGTTGCGGTTTTGATTCCACTCAGTGGATGTGACTTCGACGCGGCACGGGACTCATTTGATGATTTTGATATCATCATCGGTCTGGACCCGATAAATACCGTTGTGAATGGAATCATTTATGACAATGCGTCAGGTGATTTGATGGACAACGTGCAGTTGAGCTTCTCGGGAAACGGCGCCTCCTCGCTTATCGACGCCTACAGTGATCCCATCGGATCGAGTAATAATGTGGAAGGCGGAACGATAACGTTTGGAATTCAGAATTCAGTAGTTCCCACTGCGGGTAACCCGCTCACATTTGTTGTCACAGCCACCGCCGAGGGATTTTACGATCAGTCCCGAACAGTGCAGGTCACAGAAACGGGCGCCGCTGAATTTGAAGTCGCCATGGTCAGAGTGGCCGATACATTTTCAGATATTCAGGGTTCGTCGGCCGTTCAGAGCTCGGTTCAGGTCGATCAGGGGGGGCTTCAAAATCAATTCTCGGTCTCGACCCAGGGTGGTGGATCCCAGGCGCACGCAACGGTCACGATCGCTCCGGGTGTCGTTCCGCTCACATCCAGTGGAGCAGCGATCACAGGCTCGCTCGATACGCAACTAAGGGTTTATGATCCGTCACAAGGTCAGACAAATCTTCCGGCCGGGGCAACGATGGCATCCGACGGAAGTCACCTCGCCGTTGCAGCAGGTGCATTTTTTCAGATGAGCAGTGGAGGCAGTGTGGTTGCCAACTTTGTCGTGCCGGTGGGCAAAGCTCATTCGGCCAACAAAAGCGGGACATGCTCGGCAGCCGGAGGCTTTTTCGAAATTGAACTTGCTATCACAGATCCGACCATTCTTGCAGCGCACGCCGTGATCGTGGCAGCGGGAGGCACACCTGCAGCGTCCATTTACGGCTTTACCCCGACGGACGGCCAGAACAATGTCCTGGGCTCAACGATACTGACAAGCTCAAGTGGAAATGTGACGGGTTTGATTTGTGTCGGAGGATCCGAAAGCAACGTCGATCTGACAGCGCTCGGAAATGTGGATGATGGTATCTTCTTTACGCTTGTCTTCCCACCTTCTTTGGGCAGTAACGGATCTTTGAATCAGATGTTGACGCTCTCAAACGCGGGAGCTTCAACACCTGCCGCTATTCAGCTCGATGGAGCGGGCCTGTTTGGCTTCCGAAGCATCACTGTTCCAACCGGGTCTTCTACCAAATCGTTGGCAAGCTGGTTGGGGCTTTCTGGATCGTTTTTCATCCTCAATGGAGCGACATACACGGTGTCCGTTGAGCTTGGCGACGGAAGTGTTCATTCTACTACAACAACAGATCCGAGCGCGGGGTCAAGCACGATCAGCCTTCCAGCCTCGACCGGATTGACGGCCTTCAGCTTTACGGCCTCCATGGAATGCCCGGCAGACCAGGAGTTTGAGGTTCAGGTAACGAGTGAGAGCTTGGATGCGGTAGGCGTATTCTATCGACGAAATCAGGATGGCTCGCTCTGGCGCTCTATTCCCGATGCTGCGCTTACAACCAAGACGGCTACAGCAAGCAGTATTTTGGTGCAGGGCACTCTGAGCCTGCTTCCATCGACGTCTTACGTCTTCAGAGGCGTACTCGACGACAATTCTACAGAGCGAATCGAATCGACTCCAGCCAATTCGACCAATTGGATCATTGAATTGAATGCCGACGATGTCGGATTCGGCTGCGACCCGGG
>CAZEHJ010000037.1:0-3269 GCA_964512485.1 uncultured Rhodothermales bacterium
GCCAGCGATGAAGTCAGCACACTTGATCTGGATCATCTGGCCAATACGATCGATGCGATTGCGGCGGGAGCGGCTTCGATTGTCTCGGGCGAAACCACACCCACACGAGTCGATCCGGCAACCGTGAACTAGGCGCGTTTTTCCATTCGAATAAACGCTATCGTCGACCCGTCGCCCATGACGTAGTCGAAGGTCTCGTTTTGGTCGTATCCGTGACGTTCGTAAAACTCTACGCCGCTGAGGGTCGCCACCAGTTCGAGGTCTTCGAAGCCCGCATCGTGAGCAGCTGATTCGCATGCCCGAATAATGAGGCCTCCGATGCCCTGACGCGCCCATTCCGGATGAACGTACATGGCGCGGATGACTGCGGGGTCTTTTCCCGGCTCACGAAATTGGGCGTCTCGAACGGGTGTTGCCTGATCTCCGCCGAACGGCGTCCACCGATGGCTCCATCCACCTGCACCGATCATGAGGCCTTTAGCCTCCACCACGACATAGGTGCCGTCTTCAATCATCGTAGTGTCTGCTCCGAAAACGTATTTCAGGCTGCGATCGACTTCGCTTTCAGTGTAATAGCGCCCACCAAGAACCCGGATTGAGGCGTCTATCAAAACGACAAGGGCCGGCACGTCCGAAAGGACGGCCGGCCGCAAGGAAATGTCGGATGAAATCATGATTTCAGGTTGGTCTGCGCGTTGTGCTCACCGCAGACCGCCATTGACTACATCGGCGGATAAACGTAGGAAGCCTGCAGGCCGAGGGGAAGTCCGATGGCCCAGTACAGAAGCAGGAAGAGTGCCCAGACTACGATGAACACTGCTGTGTATGGCAGCATGATCGAGGTCAGCGTTCCGATCCCGGTTTTCTTTACATAGCGTTGGCAATAGACGACAACCAGAGGGAAATACGGCATCAGCGGCGTGATGATATTCGACGAGGAGTCACCAACACGGTAGGCAGCCTGCGTCAGTTCAGGAGAAATGCCGACCTGCATGAGCATCGGTACAAAAATGGGAGCCAGAAGCGCCCATTTGGCCGAAGCGGAACCCACGAAGAGGTTCACGAAAGCCGTCAGAAAGATGATTCCCACGATTGTCACGCCACCCGGAAATGCAAGGGCCTGAAGGGCCGCAGCACCTTTAAGAGCGAGCAATGCCCCGATGTTTGACTGTCCGAAAGCATACACAAACAGCGAACAGAAAAATGCCATCACGATGTAGTAAGACATACCATTCATCGCTTTGGTCATGGCGTCGACCATGTCTTTCGACTTGCGGAATTTACCTACCACATACCCATAGACGACACCAGGCAACAGGAACAGCAGGAAGATGAGTGGCACGATGGATTGCATGATCGGTGCTGAGAACGAATTCAGAGAACCGGAGGCGTCGCGCATCGGAGAGTCAGCAGGCGCGATGACGAAGACGAGAATCAACACGCCGAGTACCATCGTGGCCGTGGCTGCCCAGAAGGCCCTTTTTTCCTTCGGCTCGATCGTGTCCATTTCCGGGGCATCTTCAGCATCCGTGTCGATCGGGTTCGTTTTGTTCAGACGCGGTTCAATAATCAAATCTGTTATCACCCACCCCAGAGCGACAATCAGGATTGACGATATACCGGTGAAGAAGTAGTTACCCAGCGGGTTGACCATAACGCTCGGATCAATGATCTGGGCAGCGGGCTGGGTGAATCCCTGAAGCAGGGGATCGAGTGCTCCCGGCAGGGGATTGGCACTGAATCCGCCGGAAACACCCGCAAAAGCGGCGGCGATACCCGCAAGAGGATGTCTCCCAACGGCGTAAAAGATGATGCCGCCAAGCGGAATAACCAGGACATACCCGGCATCAATGGCGCTGTGGCTCAGCAGTCCGACCAGCACCACCATCGGTGTCATGAGCGCTTTCGGCGTCCAACCCAGCATGATCTTGATGCTGGTGTTGAAATATCCCGCTTCATCCGCGACGCCCACTCCGAGCATCGCGACAAGCACCACACCGAGAGGTGCAAACGACGTGAAAATGGTCACCATTTGCGACAGGAAAGTCGCCATAGCGGCACCGCCCAACAGGTTGTTGATGACGATTGCTTCGCCGGAACGAGGATCGATGTCAGTGAAAGACACTCCTGACAGGAGTGCAGACAAGACCCAAACAACGAGCATTGAGATCAAGAACAGCATCGAAGGGTCAGGCAGTTTATTGCCGACCACCTCGATGCGATTCAGCATCTTGTTGACGAAGGTCTGGTCGTTGGGGGAGGGGTGCGTTGCTTCCATGTGAATGTCTTGGAGTTAGTCTGATTGCCGTCGGAATGTACAGCGTGAGGTCAATTGTCTTTCCAGCTTTTTTCCACAACGCGTCCGATGGGATTCCATTCGGTGCCGCGTCTCATGCCCTGGCGTTCCTTGAGGTCATACATGTCGCCCGGAGCCAAGAGGTAGAACTGTCCGCCCGAGTCGATCATTCTATTGGAGTCGTAGATGGCAACGTAACCACTGCCAATCACCTCAAATCGATCCCCAGTTACTACGATCGCCGTATTTTCATCAATTCCGATGCCCAGCAACTCCGGCTTGGCTTCGATGATTTCTATTAGATCGAACTGGCGATTTCGGGCCAGCAGATGTTGATCGATGGCTGAGTTCTTCAGAAATCCCATCCCCACCTCATGATCACCCATCATTACAGTGTTCGTTCTCGTGTCTCCTCGGGCCAGATATGAGCCCTGGATGGTGGCTCCTGCCGATGAACCCCCGATCACACCACCGCGATCGAGCAAGTCCCAGAGCGCTTCGTGAGTGGCCGTGTCTAGATATGAATCTGCCAGCCTCCATTGCCTCCCGCCGCCGAACCAAACGCCGTCAGCGTTTTGAATCACGTTGACGAAGTCATCAGAATTGGCAACGTCTCTGTCGTTGGTATGGAGAACCGTCAGATGATTTGCGCCAACATTTCTGAAAGGGCGAAGTCCCGGCCAGTACTTGTCGTATTCCTCCCCGCCTCCAGCCGTAGGAATCACAACAATCCGGGCATTGACACCGCCGGCCAGATCTACGAACTGTTCGAATATTTCTGAATCCTGGGCCGCCCCGCCCACGATAACCAGATGGCCGTTGGCCGGGCCGATCTCCTGGGCATTGGCCAGTCCAGGAATCAAACTAATTATTGATAGCAGGAGAGGAATTCGATTGCGCATGACATCAGTGGATGGTTGGCCATAAGTATAGCAGTTTGGAATTATCGCCACAAAATGGGTTGAAGCCCTGA
>CAZEHJ010000037.1:3369-33408 GCA_964512485.1 uncultured Rhodothermales bacterium
CGATGCCCAGTGGACGGAAGTTGCAGGTCTGGAAGCTTCTGACGGAGGTGTCGGAGATGACTTCGGGAGAACGGTTTTTGCAAAGGGCTCGACACTCATCGTGGGTTCACCTGGCAACAATGCAGCCTACGTTTTCAACAAAGATGCCGACGGCGATTGGACTGAATCTGCCAAACTCATGCCATCCGAACTGGATGAAGGATTTGAATTCGGCGGAGCGTACGCCCGCGCCGGAGGCAGAACTGGAAATATCGCAATGGCCGGCAATCAGATAGCGGTTACATCTTTCAATGGCGATTCAAACTCTGGACGCATTCACGTATTTGCTTCCTCAGATGGCGCCTGGTCGGAGGTCGCCGTTCTCGGATCAGGTGAGGATGGGGATGGTTTTGCGAGGAGCATCGTCGGAACGAATGGCACGCTGTTCGCCGGTGCGCCACTGGCAAACGAAAGTGAAGGCCGCGTCTACATGTTCATGGATCACGGGTCCTGGGCGCAGGTCGGCACCATTGATATCGAATCCGAAGGATCTGCAGGATTGGGAGCATCACTTTCCATCTCCGGCCGAAATCTGTACGTGGGTGCAGCATCTTACGAGCGCAGCGGTGCGGTACTTGTGTACGAACCGGAATCCATGCACTCATTCAAACTCGTGCGAACCATTCAACCGGAAGCAGCCCAAGACGGCCCAGGTGTGTTTGGATTTGGTCGGGGTGTCGCAGCCTCAGGCGATGAGGTTCTGGTTGGGGCAGGCGGTGCGGCGTTTGTTGTGTCGCAAGATGGAAGCATGACTCGGCTTGATGCTTCAGACAGGCGATTCGTACCGGGCTTCGGTACGGGATTGGCATTTACTGGCACTGAAGCTGTTGTCGGATCACCGAGCGCCGACTACGAAGCAGGCGTTGCTTCTGTCTTCGAGAAAGGAGAAAATGGATGGGCATTCGCTGGCATTCTGGCCAGTGACGTTGCTCATCTGGAATCGTATTCCGGGGACAAAGTTGATTGCGAAGATGGCGAAGCCAACGGCTATGCGTGTGACAACGTGGATCTGGTCTCCTTCATGAACATCGGTGACGTTTCATCCGAACGCGGAGTAGGAATGACCGACATCTGGGGATGGGAAGATCCTGAAACGGGTGTCGAGTGGGTTCTTCTCGGCCGTACCGAGGGTGTCTCATTTGTGGACATCAGCGATCCGTCCCATCCGGTCTGGGTGGGCGAATTGCTGAAGACGAAGGGTAGTCCGGGAAGCAGCTGGCGGGATGTTAAAGTCTATAAGGATCACGCTTTTGTTGTGTCTGATGGCGCGGATGCTCATGGCATGCAGATTTTCGACCTGACACAACTTCGAGATGTCGATGCTGCTGATATGCCCGTCACGTTCGAGGAAACAGCGCATTACGCCGGAACGAACAGCACGCACAACGTTGTCATCAATGAAGAGACGGGATTTGCATTTGCCGTGGGCAATCGATCTGGAGGGGAAACCTGTGGCGGTCAATTGCACATGATCAACATCCAGGATCCGGCGAACCCCGAGTTTGCTGGCTGTTTCTCGCTCGATGAAGCAGGAGGGACGCATGACTCCCAGTGCGTCATCTATCGGGGAGACGATGATGACTACCGCGGTCGCGAAGTCTGCCTTAACTCGAGTGGCAACCTGTTTGTGATTGCTGATGTGACGGACAAAGAGAATCCCGTCACGCTTGCCAGTTCGTCCTATCCCAATCAAGCGTACACTCACCAGGGCTGGCTGTCAGAGGACCACAATTACTTTTTCATGAATGATGAGCTCGACGAGATGGGTGGCCTGACGGACAAAACCAGAACGCTGATCTGGGACGTCCGTGATCTGGAAGATCCAACGCTGGCGAAGGAGTTCTTCCTGGATAATCCAGCCAGTGACCACAATTTGTACGTGAAAGGCAATTTCATGTATCAGTCCAATTATCAGGCAGGTCTGAGGATTTTGGACGTTTCAGATCCCGAAAATCCTGTCGAAGTCGGGCATTTTGATACCGTCCCGTTTGGCGAAGATGAAGCCGGGTTCGGCGGTTCCTGGTCGAACTACCCGTATTTCAAAAGCGGTGTTATCGCTGTCAGCAGCAGGGGTGAAGGACTGTTCCTTGTTCGGAAGCGAGAAATCGACATCTAGAGAGGCCGTCGGTCCGTGAAAAGCAACTATTGGCCGCATTTACCGTCCAGAATGTGGTAGATTTACGCTGGACCCGATACTGAGAGCGTCAAAATGAAGCACAAAGACAACGATACCGTTCTGACAGCCCATACCAGAAGGAATTTCCTGGCCCTCATGGCAGGCGGTCTGGGTATCAGCTTGATACCAAATGAGGTGTTCGCCGACTCAATTCATCCTGAACCGCGTGAGGATATAGACGCTTCACTAATGATTTCGGACGAGGATATCGCTCACATGGGCGAAGAGGTTCAAGGGATCTACAACATGGTTCGTGAAATCCCACATGTTGCCGACGGAATCGGGTGTTACTGTGGGTGCCATACACGCGAAGGATATCGTTCACTTCTGACGTGTTATTATCCCAAGGGCAGAGCAATGGGATGTCCCATATGCCAGGGTGAAGCCAAGTTGGTATATCGACGCACCAAGGAAGGGCAAACACTGGATCAGATCCGCAGGGCGATTGATGCGCGGTACGGATGATTCGAATCTCCCTAGCAATTTCAGACATGCTCAATAAACTTCTCATCGTGAGCCTCGTCTTTTTGACAGGGCTCTTCGCCGTAAATGATGCGAGTGCTCAAATCGTTGCCAGTCCACGTGGAGGCGTCTCTCAGACGATTGATGGCACGACAATCGACATTCAATACTCTCGTCCTGCATTGAAAGGGCGTGAGATTGTTTTTGGTGATCAAGTCTGGTGGGGACATATATGGACTCCGGGTGCCGATGCTGCCACAACGATTGAAGTCAACAACGACATCACGATTTCTGGCACTGAACTGCCAGCTGGCAAATATTCCATTTGGATGGTGGTTGCTGATGGAGATTGGGAAGTAATCCTTGACCCGGATTGGGACCAGTTTCACCTGCCCGAGCCGGATCGGACAGAAGAGCAGATTACTTTCTGGGTAACTCCTGACACGACTGCCGCTGAATTGGAAACACTCACATTCGATTTCCCGACGGTAGGAAGACTATCAACCGTTCTTCAGTTACACTGGGACAATACGGTTGTTCTGCTCCCCATAGAGGTCCCTTCCAGACTCCAGATGAGCGTCACGGAAGTAGAAGTCGCCGCGTATCTCGGATCGTATGAGACCGAGGTGTTCGTGAGTGAGTGGATCAAGGATCCCTTCTCGTACGAGATGAAAATGGAATATGTCGATGGTGGATTCAAGGCCGACGTTCAATTCACAGAAGAAGGCAGAACCCAACAGTGGGACCTGCTGCCGCGCGTCGAACAGATTTTCTATTTCGCGTTTTCACAGGACGGAGAAATCACTGCCACTACTGACATCATGGTAGAATTCCTGATGGACGAGAGCGGCACGGCCGCATCTTTTGAGGTCCGGATGGGAGACGACGAACTCTGGATGCGAGGAACGAGGATCGACGAAAGGATGGGATCCGCTGAAGACTGAGCTTGACCGTGCCTGAACACTCCAGCCTATTGCAATCTCAGAAGCGAATGAATTGAACGGCATCCCGCTTCCCTTCGGCATCTTCGTACACGTCTATCCTCCATTTCACTACACGGCCTCCACCCGTGATCGAATATGTTCAGGTGGGGAAGTGCGTCGACATCGCGTGGGCGTCCCCAGCGCATCATCTGGCAAATGGAGGAAGGAGTCATGTCTGACACGAATGACCAAATGAACGAACAGGTCGAAAATGACCACCACGCACTGCTCGACACACTGAAGCAGTTGGATTCCGCGTTTGAGGAGATTCCCGAGAGAGATGACTTTACGAACTGGAAACTGCAACGACTCTGGCAGCTTCGTGACTTCCAGAATCAACTGCAAAAGCACTTCGATCTCGAAGAAAGTGGTGGCTACAATGAAGAACTCCGCCGGATGGCACCCCAACTTTCCTCGAGGATTGAGCACCTGGAAGAAGACCATCTCAAGATCACTTCTGATCTGAATCACATACTGGATGTGTTAAAATTGATCCAGCACGTTGATTCCGCGAAGCTGGAGCGCGTCAAGTGTCGCGTCGAGGGTCTCGTCTCTTTCATTCGCAGACACGAATCGGAAGAAAACGACGTCATCCAGGAAGCATACTACCAGGACTTCGGAGTAGGCGACTGACGTTCAATCAGCCTGCGTGTGAGGTAAGTTTTTGAGCACGCAGTCTTCGGTGATCGAACAATCACCACATCCCCAGCGACCTTGCAGATAGTCACCTGTAGCTGAATCGGTGTGCACGTACGTGAGCCGCTGAACGAACAGCCAGAAGAGGGCCAGGGCGCCGAGTGCGAGTGACGTTATGAGGATTTGGGTTAACATGTGATCAGGCGAGCCCTGCGAATCCCATGAACGTCATCGATAGAATGCCGGCGATGATCAGGACGATGGCAGTGCCTTTGATCACGTCAGGAACCGTCGTCAGCTCCAGTTCTTCCCGGATTCCGGCCATCAAGACGATTGCCAGGGTAAATCCTGCACCCGCGCCAATGGCGTACACAAGAGATTCCACGAAGCTGTACCCCTTGGCGGTCTGGAACAAGGCCAGACCCAGAATCGCGCAATTCGTCGTGATGAGAGGTAAGAAAATACCCAATGCACGGAAGAGGGCCGGGCTGAATTTCTTGATGAACATCTCGACCAGTTGAACAGCGGAAGCGATGATGACGATGTAGGATATCAATTGCAGGTAGGGTGCATTGATCCAGACCAGCAGTTCGTTTACGGCAAACGCGCACACCGAACTCACGAACATGACGAATGTCACCGCCATACCCATTCGTGATGCTGTGTCGAGCTTGTTCGAGACACCCAGGAACGGACAGATTCCGAGGAATGCGCTGAGCACGAAGTTGTTGATCAGCAGCGCGTTGACGAAAATGGCCCCCAGCGATTCTGTATGCATGTCAGGTGCCTCCGCTCATGTTTCGTTTGTTGAAGGCGTTTATCGCCAGAAGCAGGAAGCCCAGAACGAAAAATGCTCCTCCCGGAAGCACCATGATTACCCAGGGTTCGAAACTGCTGCCAAAAATCGGGAAGCCGGCAAATGTGCCACTCCCGAGGGTTTCCCGAACGATTCCGAGCATGAGAATCGCCAGCGTGAAGCCGATGCCCATTCCGAGAGCATCCATGATCGAGTCCGAGATCTTGTTGCGTGACGAGAAGGCTTCAGCTCGTCCCAGGATGATGCAGTTGACCACGATGAGGGAAATGAAGGCACCAAGACTGCGATGCGCGCTCAAGCTGACGGCTTTGATGATGTAGTCGGCCATCGTAACAAAGGTGGCAATGAACAGGATGTAGGTGGCGATCCGGACCTGCTTTGGGATGAAATTGCGGGTAGCCGAGACGATGATCGCCGACATCACCAAAACAAATGACGTGGCCACGCCCATTACAAGGGAGTTGGTCACCGTATTGGTTACCGCGAGGACAGGACACATTCCCAGAACCTGGACGAAAACGGGATTTTCGTTCCAGAGTCCCTTCAGGAATTCATCCATTCCTTTGGATTGGTCCAGTGTGACAGGTCCTGTTTTACTCATCTGATCCTCCTTTCAACAGGTCCAGGTTTTCATGAATGACGGGTAATACAACCTGATTGCTGGCATTCAGGATATCCGTGATTGCCTGGGAGGAAATCGTTGCCCCGGAGATTGCATCAATTTGCCAGGCAGATAAGTTCGTTCCTCGTTTGATGAGTTCGAGAGGTCCCTCAACAGTCGAGTCAGATATTGAAAAACGCACGTCGAGAGCATCGAAATTGGACAGGAAAGTGGGATCCTTCGCTATTTTATCGCCCAGCCCCGGCGTTTCTCTGCTTTCTAGGACCTTCATCCCGATAATGCAACCGCAATCGGGTGAGTATCCGTATATAATCCGGATAATGTCGGCGTAGCCTTGTCCCTGCGCCTCGATCGCCAGCCCTTCCAGACTTCCATCTTCCCGGAATCCGGCGAAGAGCCTTGGCTCGATGGTAAACGTGCCATCATCGACTGCAACCCCCTCTTCGGTCAATCTCCAATCGGTTCTGAGTGTCGTTTCCGGAAGGACTTCTCGGATGGATTCCTCCAGATACGCTTCAAGATTTGCCACGATGGTCGGCAGCGTCCAGGTATACGTCAGAACGAGGAGGATGCTGGCGACCAGTCCAACCGCCCCCATCGTGGCGATCATCTTGAAGCTGTTCGGAGTTTGTGCGGGAGCCCGCTGCTCAGATTGAGATGACTCCATGACGTCCGCTTCGCTGCCCACCTGGCGTTCTACTTTCCCGATATCGTGGTGCTGGTCTTTCATCTGGTAAAGCGCTCCGCCCGTTCACTTCCAAAAGTTCGTGCTTGTGTCATTCGATCAATCAGGGGCGTGGCCGCATTCATCAAAAGGATGGCGTACATCACCCCTTCGGGCAGTCCGCCAAACTGACGGATGACGAGAATCATGATCCCTGCTCCCACGCCGAAAATCCAACATCCTTTTTGAGTCAGGGGGGAGGTGACGGGATCGGTAGCCATGAAGAAGGCACCCAGCATGAACCCACCCGCAAAAAGGTGAAATTCAGGCCGGGGATAGACGGCAGGATCGATTTGATTCAACAGGAATCCCAAGGCCGCAATCGAGAAAATCATCGCGGCGGGAATCCTCCAGTTGATGACATTCCGCACGGCCAGATACAGACCGCACACAAGAATGATCAGTCCTGCGGCTTCACCTAAACTCCCGGTAGTGCTTCCGAAAATCAGACTGGAAAAATCAGCAGCCAGCCCATCGAAGTACCAATTGGAAAGAGGTGTGGCCATCGACATGCCATCCACCTCTGGAGACATCATAGGCAGGGCGAACAATGCCTCTGGAGCCGAAAAAAACCGGTTTGCACCGGAAACGGGGCCCCAAGTTGTCATGGCGACCGGAAATGCAGCCTGAAGAAAGGCCCGCCCGACCAGAGCGGGATTGAACATGTTTCCACCGATGCCTCCGAATACCGCCTTTCCGAGTCCGATGGATATAGCTCCACCCGCGAAAGCCATCCAGAGAGGAATTCCCGGGGGTAGAGTGAGCGCCAGGAGGAGGCCCGTCAGAAACGCCGAACCGTCACCAAGACCACCGGGCATATTCGCCGACCTGTTCAGCGCAAGCCATTCCATCGCCATGGCTCCCGCACAGGAAGCAACCATGATCAGGAGCCCAGCCAGGCCGTAAAACCAGATCGCCGCGGCGGCGACCGGGAAGAGTGCCAGATTGACCTGCCACATGATCCACCGCGTATCGGTGGGATCCTTCACGAAAGGAGACGTAGTGACCAACAGGTCGGGATGTGGCGCGGAACTCATGCCTTTGCAGCCTCCCGCTTTTGTTGTTCTCTCAGAAGGCCTTTTGCAACACGGAATCGCTGCACGAGAGGAATGTTGGAAGGACACACGAACGAGCAGGCGGCGCACTCCATGCAATCCATAATGTGATAGTCGACCATTTCCTCATACAGTCGCGCCTTGGCGAGCGAGCCCAGTCTGCTCGGATTCAGGAATACAGGACACGCATCGATGCAGCGCTGGCACCGAATGCACGGATATTCTTCCCGGTGAACCACCTTGTCGTCGGTCAAAAACAATACGCCCGAAGTTCCTTTCATTATCGGTACATCCAGAAAGCGCTGCGCCGATCCCATCATGGGTCCGCCGAACAGTATCTGTCTGGTGTCCGGATGAATTCCTCCGCAGTGTTCGACCACGTCCTGAAGAAGCGTTCCGATAGGCACCATGAGGTTGGTTGGTCGCTGAATGCCTGGTCCCGTGACCGTTACGACCCTTTCAATCAGCGGCTGCCCAAAAAGGAATAGTTCTCCGACACCAGCCACCGTCCCGACATTATTGACAACCGTCTCTACGTCAATGGGAAGTTTGCCTGATGGTACTTCCCTTTGAAAAACGGCCTCAATGAGCATTTTTTCGGCTCCTTGAGGATATTTCGTCTCGAGCAGGACGATTTCACAGGGCAGGTCCGCCGGCATTGACGTTTGAAGCTGAAGGGCTGCGTCCTGCTTGTTCGATTCGATGCCGATGTAGGCTTTCTCGGCACCGAGCGCTTTTAGATATATCCGTATGCCTTCAAAAATGGCTTCCTTTTTCTCCAAAAGGATGCGGTAGTCGCTGTTCAGATAGGGTTCGCACTCGGCGGCATTGACAATGAAAAAGCGAGCGTTCTTGCCTTCGGGAATGGTAAGCTTGACGTGAGTCGGAAAGGCCGCACCTCCAAGGCCGACGAAACCAGCGCTGCCGATCATCGCGACGACGTCAGATGGCTCCATCGAATGCCAATCGATGGAGTGCTGAGCGAAGAGCGCCTGGGGAGATGATGCGTCTTTTTCGATCACGATCGCCTCAGTCATATTGCCTGAAGCGTGGTGATGAAGCTCTATAGCGGTTACCGTTCCGGTCAGACTGGAGTGCAGTGGGGAGGAGACGAAGCCGGTCGATTCAGCAATGGGTTGACCCCGATAGACATAGTCATCCACCGCAACGAGGGACTTTGAAGGACCTCCAAGATGTTGACTCAGTGGCAGAACGACTTTGTCGGGAAAGGGGAGCCGCTCGATGGCGATATCCCGCGTAAGATGTTTGAAGTCTTCCGGATGAACACCGTTTGCAAACGATTTGCCGGTATGAATGCCACCGGCACTCAAGAGGTAGCCTCTTCCGATTGATTCTTCAGCCACTCGGCGACGGAAACATTCCCGCTTGATAATCCGCTCATTGCCAGCAGTCTCCGCGTTAAAGTGGAGAGCGCATCGGAGGTAGATGACGGAGGAATCGATCTGGTTTTCTGTTCAGCAGATGATTCCGCACTTGGGGAAGCCTGCAGGTTGGATGCTTTTTCTTCGAACAGTGGCAGATTCAGCCCTTGTGTGGCGAGATCAATGGCTTCTGAAACGAGCCTGTATCGAATGCTTTGTCCGCTGTCATCCACTCGTTCAACGACGGGTTCAACTCGAGATCGTTCATCACTCGAGAGATTCAGCCAGTCAGAGATGGGAATCTGGTCCGAAGACCAGTTCTTGCCTGATATCGCTTCAAACATGAAGGAAAAGCGATCCTGCTCCAGCAGCCACAAAGCGATGGTGCTGTCTGAACTCTTCGCCATGCCGGAAGGAGTGATATCTTCGCCCGGCGTCTTCTTCCACGAAGAGAAAAGTCCACACTGTTCCGCCAACGCAGCGAGTTTCAATGCTCTTTCCGGAGCGATTCCATCCCGTATGGAGTCTGGCGCATAAACGTGAAAGAGTGTTGACGCATCACCCGAAAGTACTTCTCGACAGGAAGCCAGAAAGCCGACCGGGTTCGAAACGGTTTGCTGGACTATGTTCGAACTGCTCAATGCCCCCGACAACAGGTCGATTCTCGGAAGCTGATTGCGAGGCGATATCCCTCCCGACAAAAGAAGCACATCAACCCTGAGCCCGGAATTCAAAAGATCTATCAATGACTCGCTCACGGTATCTGTGACGAGCATCATGCGGGGAAGCGCCGAGTACGCCCATGAGCGATCTTCTTCGCCTGATCCATTTGAAGGATCACTCTCGACTACATCTTCCAGAACATGGGCGGCTGTTCTGATACGCGCTGCAAGGCCCATGTACTGGTGAAGAAAGCCCTCGGCGATCCCGGACAAAAGCCCGGACACGTCTTCTGAAGAGGCCTTGTAATACGGCATCGAGAATGGATTCGAAGGATATCTGGCCAGACCAAGGTCCCGATTCATGGTCGAGTCGATCAGGATCATGTGTGGTTGGTGACTCGCAGACTCGATTGCTCCAAATTTGAGTCTCTCCGCGGTCAAAGATTTGTGGTACTCCGACAACGTTGACAATCGTTCGGCCAATGAGGAGGGCTTGGGACCAAGTGCAAGGGCCAGACTTTCATCAACCTCTCTGCTGGCGTCATGCAATTCTTGAGCGAAGCGTTCAAAATCGTTTATCTGGACCGATTCGTGTACGGTTAGCTGAAGACGCTCGTCGATACGTGTGATGATGGCATCCAGCGCGTCCAGTATTCGAGCTCGAACTGCAGCAGCTTGTTCATTTTGGGCTTCCAGAAACAGCCGCAGTGTGGTTCTGTTAAGATTACCCACATCCGAACTTCCAGACCGGAAAACTCGGTCCGACGAGCCTCCCAGGAGAATGCTCGCTGGATGATCCAGGCGGGTTGAGGCTTCCATTTCCACTCTAGAGGAGGGAAGTGCACGTACCTGCCGTGATTCGATAGTTCGATCACCGCCGGTCAGCATCTCGAGTGCATTGTCGCCGCAGCTTGAAACGCAGATACCACAAGAGGTACAGGCATTCGGGTCGACATCAATCGACAGTATGCTCCCTGTTCCCCTTTTGATTTCCTCAGCTTCGTCGAACCAGATGTCAGATCGAATCGGTCTGATCGAGGCTACATCTGCGATAAACAAATCCGATTCGCCCATCAGCTCATCCCGCTTTTTCCCTTCCAGTCCGGCAGCATCCATCACGCGGGTCAGCGACTCTTCGAACAGGTCTCCGATTGTGGAATACTGATGCAATTCGTCCTGTGAAAGCAGCTTATGCGTGGTCTTGATTACCGCTGGCAGTACCCGTGGCAAGTGAACCATGGGCCTGGAAGACCTCTCAAGTTGCCCGGACAGGAGTGATTCAACCGTATAAGCCCTCGCCACCAGCGCCGACTCGGGACATGAGGCAAAGCAGGATCCGCAACCGGTACAGTTTTCGGTGATTACGCGGGGTAAGATCTGGTTTGGGACAGGCGTTGACGGAAACGACGCTGTGGAAGCTGGCAAGTATCCACTTGTCAGAAACGCATCAACCGGAATGTCATCCGTGCCTGCAAAACGATGCAGGTGGCCCGCAGATTTCCAGTGCCGAGACCGGTCTGCAATGGGAGTATTCCCGCCGGCTGCATCGAGCGTACTCTCGGCAAGAACCAACTCGGGCGGGGCATCGGATGGGCTTGCGAATGCTCCTGAATCCAGCTCAGTCATCCCGCCAACAAGGGTATCAAGTGCTGCCGACAGGGTCTCAGCAGAGTCGACCGAAAAAACATCCTCTTCAAACAGCACGTGACCATCCAGGCCCGCAAAAAGTGAATGTGATCGAACAAGGGCACCGAGCAGGGATTCGGAGCCGCTCAGTCCACTCTCGTTCGATTCGATTGACTGCACGTTCAGGTCGGCATCAACCATCCAATACGGATACTGACTTCCCGACGCTTCGGGTGCGAGGACCAAAGATCCAGGTGGAACGGTCTCTCGGATCGTTTTGTCGTATAGCAAGTGTGGCTCATCAACAAGGACGATCGAGGGGTGACCTCTTTGAGTTTCAGACGAGATCCGGCAGATGACAGGATGTGACGAAGCAGATGAAGCGGGATGAATGGAGCCTCTGATCCTGGCCGCGCCAGATAGCTTCATGACGCGGCACACACGTTCCATCTGGGTCCAGGCGCTGCGAGCTGAGGATGAGACAACCACAACTTCGGTATCAGACGCAGTGCCATGGGGTGAGGCTTTTTCCGGCAGTCCAGAGAGAAAGTATTTCGATGTCACCAGACCGTTGTGAACCATTTTCTGGGTACGGGCCTCGATTTCAGGAAGTCTTGCAGCCTCCGGGCTTGAGGGAAAGCCTACCGCTATCGGATGAAGGGGTAACTCCTCCTGGAGCATATACTCTGCCAGGGTCCGGAATTCCGTCTCGGTAGGGTTCCAGAACGGTGGCGCGGATATGGATACGACCCTGTTAGGATCAACTGATTCATCTGATTTGAGCGACCAGATACCACGCTTCTTCGAGCGTACGGACTCCGCCAAAACTGATCTCACTTCACTCAAAAGGAACGAGTCATTGTGGAAAAATGCCGCCACCACTCCAACCCGTTCCGTTGATGAGAGAGCGGCTGCCAGATCCTCTCTGGGAAACGGATTCAACCGCGTCAGATGAACGACAGAAAGACTATTTTTTCGATTCCCGTTCTCAATGTGCCGTTCCGGGTTCTCAGGGGTTCCAATGAACAGGAGTGAAGCCTTACTTTCGAATTCGATTGAAGCGTGAACGGCCGAGCATAACCGACCACTCGCCTGAGCGAAGCGCTCCATGGCGTCATCGATCAGATCGACCAGTTTTTCCCTGATGAACAGCTGCCTGCCGATTTGTCGCTTGATCTTCAGCGTGTCTTTCATCTCCGATCCGGACGCCATGGGATTGGCAGTGTCCATCCAGGCCGGATTATTGCCTGCAGACTCACCAAAAAGCTCGGCACTGTAAAAATCGTGACGACCCGAGGTCTCAAAATCCGCGTTAAATGGTCCGGTCTCCAGCAGCTCGTGACTCCAGAGTGCTTCTCTTGAGCGGGTGAGGATTATGACTGGAATGAGGGCTGTTCGAGCTACATGATCCGCTATGACGCTCAGGTCCAGAAGTGACTGAGCATGTGAGGCGACCAGTATCGGGCATTCCAGGCCGGAAAATTCTGAAAGAGGATCAAGATCAGATGCTTCTCCGGAGGCAATGACAATCGTAACAGGAAGCTGTCTTTGGCAGGCGGAAGCCAGAAGATGATTGACGCCGCCTATCTGGCTCGTATCCAGTAGAACACCACTTGTTTTTCCTGTCATCGAGAGTCCCATCGCAAATGACACCGCTTGAGCGGCCCCGGGGAAATGCATTGGTTTGGGACCATCTCCAGAATTGACGCGGTGTAGTCCCTGGCGGATGAAATCGGAAACGACAATGGGCGCCCTGTCCTGTGATTTCAGCGTTCTCAGAAATCCGTCCGCACCTGACATGAACGAAGCTTTTCCGTTTGTTTGAACACCTCGAAAATCGCTGCTATGTGTGTTCGACTTCTTCACGCCGTGGCGTTCTGGTGTTTGGCTTTCTGGTGTTTGGCGATGCTTTCGAATACACTTTCATGCAGATCCGGAAATTGCTGAGTCTCAACCCATTGAATCGCCTTGGTCGGGCATCGAAGAGTCGCGATCGAAGTTTCAAGATGGGTTTTTTTGGTGTCGATGACCGGAAGCGTCAACTCCATGTGCATCAGCTCTTCGGGAGCGTCGGCCACGCAGATGGTGCACCCGGTACAGGCCACCTGACAAACATCCAGCGCGGGATCACCTTCGAGCAATGACTTGCACTGGACGATGAGTTTTCTTCGGACCGGATACATCTCGAAAAGGTGCTTCGGACATGCATCCACACAGTCTCCACACCCCGTGCAGAGATCGAAGTCCACGACGGGTAATCCATTGTCGGCCATTCTGATGGCGTCAAATGTGCAGGATACCTCACAGTCTGCCAGCCCCAGGCAGCCGTATGTACATCCCTTCGCTCCTCCGGCGATTGTGGTCGCCGCGCGGCACGACTCAAATCCTTCATACCGGGCGTACTGTTCTGCCACATCCGATCCGCCGGCGCACAGCAAGCGCGCGACCTGCCGCTCTTCGCTCCCCGCATCTACACCCAGAAAGGATGCCACTTCTTCAGCCATCGAGACGCCTCCGACCGGACACTTACCAGGTTGCATATCACCGCCGACAACACTTTCCGCAAATGCATGGCAACCAGGCAATCCACACGCACCGCAATTGGCCCCGGGAAGCATATCCTCGACCTCATCGATGCGTGGATCTTCCCACACATACAGTTTTCGTTGGGCCACAGCCAGGACTGCGGCAAGGGCTGTCGAGAGAACTGCCAGAAATACTATGGCCGAAACCGTACCCATGGATTATCCGAACGGTTTGGCTCTTTCAATCCATTCATCCAGATCTTTTTCGCCGTCGTCCAGAGGTTTTCCGGGATGTATGATCCTTACCGGACACTTCTCAGCTGCCAGAACTATATCTCGGAAGGGTCCCGCCGAGGCATCTTTAAAGAATGCCTGCTTATTCTCATCATAGCCAAATATCTGGGCGTTCAGGTCCGTGCACTCATTGCAGGATGTGCACAACGGTGTATCGATGTACGCTTCATCCAGTGATATGGAAAGTACTTCCTCTGCTTCTTCGACGGGAGTGGGGCTTTCTTCTGACTCGGCCACTGTGGCCTGAGCAGGCTCGATCGGGTCCTGTGCTGGTCGAGGAGCGGTGTCGGGCCCCGGAGTTGCCGAAAGTTCGGACGAATCCACCCCCAGCATGGACGCAGCAATGTTTCCAACGATACGACTGGCAAGAGTGGAGACCGTCTCGTTCATCTGAAGGTCGAATTCTGCGCGGGACTCCTCAACAGCAATACTCAAATCTTTGTCGTACTGGCTCCGGGCTTCAGCCATTCCCCGGTTCAGGATCGAACTCCTGAGGCCAGACCACTCTTGAATCGTCTCCCACCGTGACACAGCAAATTCAGTAGTGCGGATTACAGCGGGGGATACCACGGTCCGGAGAAGAGTGCCATCTTCGGTGCAGGTCCAGATGAATGGAAGCTGGTCATCTCGATCAGAAGAGGGCAGGTCCAGGACACGAGTCAATTCCATCAGTTTTTCTGAAGAGACTGATGGAGAAAGGGGTTTGAAGTGTGATTTCAATTTCGCATCAAGCATCAGGAGATCCGCCGTGCAAGGGGAGAGCACAAATTCCTGTTTTTCTTCTCCGGACATAACCATCGTTGGGTCCGCAGCCCAGACTTGCCGGGCTTGCTCATTTTCGTTGGCCGATAGCCAATCTGCCCATTCACTTCCGTTTTCAGGGTCGAATCGGAACGAAGGAAAGGTTCTTGAATCTGCGGACAGGCCTGAATCAAGGAGTACATCGATCCCCCTGGTCTCAGAACCCGTTCCCGTATGCACATATACAGCAGAGCTTCGTTGGCTTCGGGCGGCCACGAGCATTCCGCCAGCAACGAACTCCGCTTTCGCGGCCGCACTCTGCTGAACGAACAGATTCGAGCCATGGAGCAGACCCAGAGAATCCAGAGCGCCGGCTACAGGTTTGGCAGTGGAGTCGTACAGGCTCGAAAAGGTGACAAGAATCCGAACTCGGCCTTCATCTGCGAAGATGTGAGAAAGTGCCGATATATCATCAGCGTCATCGAGATTGATGTGGGCCAGGACGGGAGGGAATGCTTTTTTCTCGGAATCGGAGAGGGCAGCATATCCATACGTTTCGAAAACTGCGTCGTGTATTTGAGGCCGGTACTGGTTCTCAACCTCCAGCTGGGCGATCTGTTTGGCCCTGCACAGGCGAATAAAGTTCGCTACCCGCTTCCGTAATTCGGACTGAATCTTTTTCGTCTTCTTAAAGCACTCGGTCTGCCCAGATTCGTACAGTAGCTGAGACAGGTCTGTGAGATCCTTCAGAATATTCCGGATTCTCACTTCTCGCTCTTCACCGATGGAGGCTCCTTGAAAGGCTTCGTCGAGAAGGTGCGACAACGAGCTGAAATCGATGGCTGACGAATAGGCACCCCCCACGGAGTGCTTCAGTTTTTCGGGCGAATGCGCTGCTTCGGAATCTTCTTCTTCCATCCTCAGAAGGTCTTCGAGTCTCGAAACCAGCCATGCTATTTCTTCCCTGAAGACCCGTTGTCTCGCGCTGCTCGTCTGAAGGCTGGATTCCACGTGCAATTTGCGCAATCCTTCTGCGCTGAGTCCAAGCACCAGCGTGTCGTCTCCTGCGAGCGCGGAAAGAGTAGCAAGTGCCTGCGTCCAGGCCTCCGCCGTATCATCTTTGAGGGTCGAGGTAATGTCCGCTTCCGCAAGAATTTCTTTGAGTGGCAGTACCGGTGTGAGGTGAGATGCTTTGGTGATGAGTTCTTCCAGTCTGAAAAATGCTCTCTTGAGGACTTCAGCTTCGTCTCCTTGAGCTTCGATTTCCGCTATTTGTTCATCAATCAGACGGGTCAGTGGCTTTGCAGCATATCCCGAAGCTTCGGATGACATGATCAATGGCCACGGACGACGAAACGACCCAATGTCGATATATCGCTTCAGAATGGCAGGCATGAGATCATCCCGTTGTCCAGATGCGTCAGCCTCATCCAGAATCAAACCCGTTCGTGAGAACACCTCCAGATCACTTTCGGACGCACTCCAGGTGCCCTCAATCAACTCCTCTGCCGCAGGCATGCGTAGTGAAGGATCGTCGGAAGTCGATTCTTCAATAAATTGCTGCTCCTCTTCCGGCGGAGGAGATTCCTCTTCAATCCTGGCGATCGAATCAGCAATATTGGTCATGGGGTTAATCCTCCTTGACCGCGAATCTGTCGAACTGATCTTCCATAGCTTTTCTGCGCATTTCCATCGTTATGACCCTTGGAGGTCGCCTCAACTCATCGTAGCAGGCGATGCTTTCGTTCTTGTAGAGAACACCAATCGGGGCCACGTCGGTCTGTGCTGCCAGTTCGCGAGCTCTATTGATGTCCGATGGATCGTGCTCCATCTGGTTCTTGTAGACGTTGGAGATGCCTTCGCTGGCGCGAACGCCGTTGTCGTGGTTCAGAATCTGAATGTTCTCCGGATTCTGAAGTAGCGGATCGAAAATGTTGGGCAAAAAGTGTGGGCAGCGTTGAATAACACGGATAAATGAGAAACCGCGATGGTTGTAAGCCTGATGCAGAACGCTGTAGAGGAGTTCAGGAATCCACTCCACGGCGTTCGCGACAAAAGAGACGTTGCTGATTCCTAGCGTTGCGCTCAAAATGTTGAGCGGCTCCATGTACGTCCCTTTAGGAGTTGTGTTGGTCTTGATGCCTTTTGGAGTGGTCGGAGATGCCTGTTTTTTGGTCATCCCGTAGATCTCATTGTCGTGGACAATGGCGACCATGTTCATGTTGTAGCGGATGGCATGGATCCAGTGTGCGGTACCAATACTGCAGCAATCACCATCGCCCATGTTCACGAAGACCTTCAGGTCCGGCCGTCGAAGCTTTACGCCCTGTGCAATCGGGAGGGCACGGCCATGAAGGCTGTGGAATCCATAGGTGCCCATGTAGTGTGGAAATCGACTCGAGCATCCGATTCCGGAAACAAATACGGCCTTTTCGGGCGGAATCTGCTCATCCCGGCACAACCTTTGAACTGCAGTCAGAATCGCGTTGTCTCCACAACCCGAACACCAACGCGGTGTTGCGCTCTGGTAATCTTCGAGACTGTAGTAGTCTCGGCTGTAATCGACAGATGCCGTTTCTTTCAGACCGAACATGGTGGTGTTATGCGTTTACTTCCATTTTTTCCAACTCCTTCCTGATGCGTTCCTCGATCAACGCTGGTCTGAGAGGTTGCCCGTACACCGTGGCGAACGATTTGACATCGACCAGATATCGAGCCCTCAACAGCCATGACAGATTCGAAAATCTCTGGTTTTCTTCCGTGACCAGATCATCGTCGACTTCGTCGGCATAGTTGATCTCAACCGTGATAACCGTACGGAATCGTCTCAGGATTTCTCCAATTCCGGAAGCCATCGGCTGAAGGAATCTCAAGTGGAGAGAAGACACAGAGAAGCCATCCGCCCGCATTCTTTCGACTGCCTCGTCGATAGCACCCTTCGTACTCCCCCAACCAAGAATCAGCACGTCTCCTTCCTCATCTCCGTTGACTTCAGGAGTTTTGAGTGTCTTCTGCAGTGCCGCCAGTTTTTTGCTTCGAAGTTCAGTGCTCTTCTGATTCACTTCGGGCGCGTATGCGACCTTGCCATCTCGTGTATGGGCCAGACCGGTAACAGTAAATGTGCCGCCCTGCTGGCCGGGGACCAGGCGTTTGGACAATCCTGTTTTGTCATCCCAATCGTAGGGCATGGATCCTTCCGGGACCGGACGCTGATCGATAGGAGGCGCAAGCCAGTCGCTTGAAAAAGTTGGTCGCATGAACGGTTGCTGACCTGTTGCCAGATTGGCGTCCGACAAGACCATCACAGGGATTCTGAACGCCTCCGCTATTTTTCGTGCGGTCAGTATCGAATAGAAGCAATCTTCAATCGTGGCCACAGCCATTACAACTTTCGGCGCATCCCCGTGCGTCGAAAAGATGGTAGCCAGCAGATCGCCTTGCTCAACTTTTGTGGGTAAGCCGGTGCTCGGGCCGCCACGCTGCACATTGACCAGGACCAGCGGGATTTCTGCCATCACGGCCAGACCCAGTAATTCTGTCTTGAGGGACATGCCGGGACCGCTGGTGATCGTGACCGCGCATTTTCCGGCGTAGGATGCTCCAATGGCAACGGCGCACGCAGCTATTTCATCTTCCGCTTGATGCACCATGCCACCAACATTTTCAAAAATCTCGGCCAGGTAGTGTGAAGCCGATGTAGCCGGAGTGATGGGATACATGGCACACATTTCCATTCCAGAGGCCATGATGCCAAGGGCCAGCGCCTGATTTCCATTCATCACCACGCGGTGCTCTTCGGCAGCTACAGCGGGTACATCAAACTTGAAATCCAGGTTGGTTTCGGCCCATTCATATCCCGCATCCAGAAGAATGATGTTGTTGTCGATGATCTTCTGTGACTTGTGACGGAAGATTTCGGCGATCTGTGCGCGGGCCAGGTCAATCCTGCGGGAATACAACTGGCACAATATGCCAAGAACGTACATGTTCTTTCCCAGCTTTGGATTGCTGATGTGCTGAGCGCACAGCTCCTCCAGCGGGATCTCATATACGTTATACCCCTTTTCGACCAGGTCATCGTACACGGTCGTGTAGGCCTCAACAACGGACGGATCTGGATGGGTTCGCCATTTGTTTTCGAGCAGTATTCTGCACTGCGGATCGAAAGTGGCGTTTTCCATGCGACCCAAAAGGGATTGCTCGTTGAAGGCGACGATTAAGTCCACCTTGTCGCCCATGTTCGTAACGGGCTTCGTTCCGACTCGGATACGGATTCCGCTCGCTCCAGCGGGATCACGGGAAGGTGGTTGAATATCGGCCGGTATGATTTCGACCGTCCAGATTCCGTTTCCCATTTTCGCAGAAACAGTCGCAAATGACTGTCCTGCCTTCTGGGCTCCCTCTCCCGCATCGCTGACGATTTCAACGACGGTGTCTGAAAGGGAAACGACTCGATTTTGTGGTGTTTCGATGCCTGATTTGGCATCTACAACCTGTGTATTCTGGCTCATGCCCGGTTGGTCTGGTTCAAGGAACTATAGCGGTTCTTTTTACCAGCTTCTGTCCGGTCGAAACGTTCACACGTGTGGTTTATCTGACCCCCGTCGTGTGGGGAGATTCACTACAACAGATAGTGTCGGTTAATCAGAAATCAGGATTGGCCTTGAGGCTCTGTTTTCGGGCAAACCAGACCAATACCGCCACGAAAAGTGATTCCGTCAGCGGAAAAGGCAAATAGACCAACATGGAAAAGGCGGTGATTGGGCCGACAATTACTAATCGCCAGACGATCAGGCCAGACACTAGAAGCAGCATTGCGGCTGCCGAAAGGAGTGTCGTTCGAGCACTTCCGGTCGCAGAAAATTTTCTCACGCCAAAATGAACGACCACGCACGGGATGAGGCACCAGGCGAAATAGAAGAATCCTGCCGACCAGAACGCGGAACCCACATGCTGACCCAGGAGGAGGAGTCCCCAGGTGGTCACCAGAATATTGGCCAACAGAAAAACGTATGTAGTGGCTTTCAATGCTTCCTCCCTTCGTTATCGCTCACTCGCGAGGGTAGTTGCCGAAATGCATGTGAACGATTTTCCAGCCACTCTTCTCCTTGCTGACCATCATAGACATCGGACCGTGCTGGTCGGGTTCGTCGTCATCGGGATCGCCAAAATACCAGATGGCAGCAACATTGGCAGACCTCGCTGAAAGGGTGACGGTTTCGTTCTCTACCCAAAGTTGGGCAGGTGAATCTGCACCACCAGCCACGAATCCGAGTCGGCGATGATGTTCAACTACGGCGTCGTATCCTACAATGACGCCTTCAAATGATGATGAGAAATAGGTAATCGTCTCGTCTCTGCGAAAAAGGTCGTCAACGGCGTTCAGGTCATGTGTCGCCCACATCTCGACCCACTGCTCAAGTGCCTCCAGTGGTGACTGTGATTGGGCGACGAGCGGATGCGAGGAGCCCAGAAGGAAGGCCAAGAGCAATACTGAACGAGTCAAATTGACGGTTTTCATGATGGGTTCTCCTTTTTTCTTCCAATGAGATTCGGCCACGTATCAGAGAGCCGGTATCCCTCTGGCCATGGATCATCCGGGTCAAGCATATGCTGATGCGTGCCGGTAATCCAGGCCCGACCCATCACCGATGGGTGAATGGCCGGTTTCTCTCCGATCGATATAATTTCTTCGATGCCGCAGATAAATTCGGATCCGATGATCGAGCGGGCCCGGTAAGTATCTCCCGGATGCATCTCACCTCTTGCATGCAGAAGGGCCATCCTTGCAGAACAGCCAGTTCCGGTTGGGCAGCGGTCGATCTTGCCCGGTCGAATAGCCACAGCATTGGGCCCCGTCAGTTCGTTTCCATTTCGGGTCAGCGGTCCGGCAAACTGGCAGAACGAAATGTGATCCCATTCCGAATTAGCCGGGTGCGTGAAGCCGAGCTGTTCATTGGCTGCTGCCACTATTCGCATACCCGTTTGTGCGAGATCCAGCGCTTCGTCCGGTTGAATGAAGAACCCAAGTTCGGCCGCGTCGACGATCACGAAGCTGTCCCCTCCGTATGCGGTGTCGACTCGCAGCGTCCCCAGCCCCTCAACCTCCAAAGCGGCGTCCCGTCGGTCCACGAAAGAAGCTACATTGGTGATCCGGATTCGTTCAGCTTTTCCGTTGCGACAGAACGCTTTAACCCGAACGAGCCCGCCGGGCGCCTCGAGGACAAGATCTGTCTCAGGTTCAGTCATTGGGAGAATGCCCGTATCCAGGAGAACCGTTGCCACGCAGATCGAATTGGACCCGGACATGGGCGGCGTATCGGCCGGCTCCATGATGATCCATGCGGCCTGGGCCTCAGGATTTTTCGGAGGTACCAGCAGGTTTACATGCCGGAAGACACCACCGCGTGGTTCATTCAATACAAAATTGCGCAGCACCTCATCCTGTTCAATGAATGTTCGCTGCTCCCAGATTGTATCACCGGGAGGAGGGGAAACTCCCCCGACAATCACATCACCCACCTCGCCTTCGGCGTGGCAACTGACAACATGTATGATTTTGGGGCTTCGCATCAGACAGCGCTCAATCGAATATCAGTGGGTTCCCTGGCGTGCTTCCAGTGCGGCGCGTCCACCCACGATCGGCAATTCGATTGAAGTGCCATCCAGGTCAATCGACAGCATCGTTCCTGGTTCGGGGTGAAGTGTGAACTCCTTGTCACTGGACATGATCATCAGTCCAATTTTCTGACCGGCTTTGATCACCTGATCATCTGGATTCAAACTGAAAGTCATTTCGACAAACTCACCCGGTACCAGCGGTTCGCCGTCGGTCAGTGAACTGTGATTCTGCGGATCGGCCCAGCCACGGTTGATCAGGCCTCCTCGGGGTCTGCGACCTTCAACCCAAGGAAGCGACACCAGCCAGACGGAGAGGTTCGCGGCCGGTTTGTCAGATGCTATCCGAACGGTGATTTCCGGAGTCCCGGAAATATGCACGTCCTGAGTGAGCTCGGGCGTCGTGTAAAGCAGGCGATGATCCGTGATCTCGGCCTGAGCCAACACTTTTCCGGGAAAAGACACATTGTCGACAATTCCTTCCGTGCCCTGACCGGCCTGAAAATCCAGCGATAGTTCAGCAGTTCTCTGTCCGCCCTTCGTCGGATAGAGTCTGACCCCTTCAGATTCTGGATTTGGATAATCGGCGTATGCAGTAGGCTCGAGGCGGTCATCACCCATCCTCACGATCCAGGCTTTCGGGTCATTTTCGACGCCGTTCTGGACATCATACAGATAGCGGGTGAACCACTTGTTCATCAGGGCGAGAGGTGGGGGGCCACCATGTCCCCCCTGATGGTAGTATACCTGAACCGGCACTTGTCCCTTCAGTGCTTCCACGATTCGGTAGCTGTGCTCAGGCATCACGTTCCAGTCGTTGAACGCGTGAGACATGAATACAGCGGCTTTGATTTTGTTTGTGACATGGAGGTAGTCCCGGCCGGCCCAGAAGTCATTGTAGTCTCCTGTGACCCGGTCCTGGTTCACTTCCATTTCCTCGTCCCGGACCGTCGTGTTGCAGTAGTCCCTGCGATCACTTTCCTGACTGTGGATGAAATTGTAGAGAACGTCAATGTCTTCACCGAGGAAACCTGCCGGGTGCCGAACGAGTCCGTTAGAACGGTAATAGTGCCAGTAGGACGTGTTTGGAGCAACCGGTATAATTGCTTTCAGGCCGTCAACGCCTGTGGTGGCTGCGGCCAGAGGAAGCGTGCCATTGTATGACGTTCCTGTCATGCCGACGTTGCCCGTGGACCAGTCTGCCGTGATTTCTTCGCCGCCCACGGCAGCGGTGAAGCCACGGGCCCGGCCATTGAGCCAGTCGATTACTGCTTTTGGAGCGAGAGACTCGTTGATTCCTCCGACGGTAGGGCAGCCCTGCGACAGACCCGTTCCCGGAGATTCGGAATGAACAACCGCGAACCCACGTGGCAGCCAGTCAGCTACGAATGCATTCGAAATGCCATCCCTGGTTCTGGGCTTGAATGGTGGCGGGTCTTCTTTGGCCGGGGGCTCTTCGCCAAGTTCGTGATTGACGTCCCAAAACAGATCACCCAGTCCGGCTGTGCCCGAGTAGTAGGGGCTGGATCCATAGACGACCGGGACTTTCAGACCTTCAGAATCCGTTTGGGCCTGCCGGACAACTGCGACATGCACGCGGTCCAGTTTTCCGTCTCCATCCGAATCAAACTCGGTTTCAACCCATAGTTCTTCTCTGATCCACGTTTCGGAATCGGAAAAGGCTTCTACGATCTGAGCCTGTCCGTCTTCAAATACGGGGCCTGCCTGTGAAAAAGCATCAGAAGCGAGCATACCGGTGACAAAAAGCGACACGATCAAACATTTCGGCAATCTGGAATTCATGGTAGTCAGACTTATAGAGTTAGAAAATGGTTGAGCGGATCCGGGATTAAAGTCTTTGCAATAATTCGCGTGTAGTATGGTCAGTTGGGATCCTGATCAGAGTCGATTGGCTCGAGACGAACGATGGATCGGCCTTCGCTGATACCGGCATCGATGCCCAGATAAATGTAGCCGTCAGGACCTTGACGGATGTCACGCACACGTCCTTGACCCTCGAAAAGTGTTTCTTCTCCTACGATGTCATTGCCGCTCATCGTCAGACGGGCTACCTGCTGGCCGTTCAATCCGCCAACGAAAGCGTTGCCTTTCCACTGCGGAAATACGTCTCCGTCATAAATGAGCAGGCCGGAGGTAGCGATTGAGGGTACCCAATAATGTGCTGGCTGCTCCATTCCCTCTGCATGCGTGGCAGAATGAATTTCGTCGCCGTTGTAGTTGATACCATATCCAATGACAGGCCATCCGTAGTTCAATCCGGGCCGAATCAAATTCAGTTCGTCTCCGCCTCTTGGACCATGCTCGACCGCCCAGATCTGTCCGGTCTCAGGATGCTTCGTCATGCCCTGTTGATTGCGATGACCAAAGCTGTAAATCGATGGTTCTGCACCCTCAACGTCAAGAAACGGATTGTCGTCCGGGATTCGACCGTCATCGTGAAGACGACTCACAGTTCCGTGATGATTCGAATAGTCCTGAGCAGGATGTGCTTCCAGCTCGCCCGTCGGTGAGGCTTGCCGGTCTCCGACCGTCACGTACAGGTACCCATCGTTGTCGAATACAAGGCGTGATCCATAATGACCACGTCCGCTCGAATTAGCAACAAAGATGTCTTCTACATCAAGCAACGTGCTTCCTTCCAATCGACCTCGCGCAACGGCCGTGGTGGAGTTGCCATCTACAGGCTTTGAATAGGACAGGTAGACCAGCGAATTGGATTCGAAATCGGGGTGTAGAGCTACATCGAGAAGACCACCCTGTCCCTGGGCGTGAACTTCAGGCACACCCGTTATGGCCGCTTCCTGCAATTCTCCATTGGAAACCCGGCGAAGCCTCCCCGGACGCTCGGTCACCAGAATATCTCCATTGGGGAGAAAGGTCATACCCCACACATTCTCCAGACCACCAACCACCGTAACCGCTCTGAAGTCATGAAAGTCGGAACTGAAATCCGTAGACTGAGAGGCGGCGGTGAACGAAAGTGCGGCGCTGAAGACGAACAGGCTGACAATAGACGAAACACGGTGCATGAGCGATCCTCGGGAATTGTGGGATTCCAAGATAAACGAGAGCACTCAAAAAGACCGTGCAGCCAAGGCAGAACTTATGACGTGGATCGCAGGCCCGATCTCCGACGAGAAGCGCGATGGAAAGGTAAGTCTTGAACATTCTGCGCAGTCGGTAGGTTCGTCTGTTAGACAACCGCCGCGCTACCAACTTTTATGCGGTCGCAACATTGCAGTCTTGTCCGAGCGTCAATGTCGTTCCGACGCCGGGTGAATCTACTTACTCAATGTCCTACTCGCGCGATTCAACATCATTCAGATAGGAGACCACGAGGGCCGCATATTCGTCAGGCTTGTCCACCATCGCAACATGCCCCGCGTCCGCCACCACTTCCACACGTGCATCCGACATGAGGGCTGCGAACTTGTGCATGGTTTCCGGACGGGCTTCATCGTATTCGCCCGCAACGAAGAGAACAGGGAGGTCGATCTCACCAAGACGATCCGTACGGTCATAGTCGAGAAGTGTCCCCGTCGAAGTAAACTCGGTGGGCCCCCACATCGTGTTATAGACCTCGCTATTTCCGTTCACCCCGTCACATTCTGGTATTTCTGGACGAGGTTGATGAAACAGGTAGCGGGCGTAGAATGAGTCCGTCGCAGCCACATAGTCGGGGTGATCGAACGTGCCGGCAGCTTCATTATCGCGAATCACATCCCGCAGGGATTCCGGCATCTGCCCGACGAGAATATTGGCGTCCTCCATCCAGATGGGAGTGCTCAAAAGAGGACCGGCAAAGATGATGGACTGCACGCCTTCGATATTTCCTTCAAGTGCGTATTCCGCTGCGACCGCTCCACCCCAACTTCCCCCTAGAATATGCAATGTGTCTAGTTCCAGATTTGCGCGAATGGCTTCAATTTCTTCCACAAAATGCCCGATTTCCCACTGTTCACGAAGGTTGGGCCGCTCCGAAAGGCCGGTTTCAAGTTGATCGTAGCGAATAACAGGCCGATCCGTGATACGGTCATCGAGCATTCCATAACTGCAGCTTGTCCCGCCCGGACCACCGTGGATCAGAAGCAGGGGTATTCCGGAAGCCTCCGGATTCGAAATTTCGTAAAAAATGTCTCCACCGGGGACGGGGAGCATTCCCCTGACGGTTGAGTCATCCGTCCGAGATGCACATGCAGATAAAAGAAGAACAAAGACTAAGCTATAGCGAGCCATAATTCTGGTGGATCCGGGTCAGTCGTTGTAAGTAATGCGCGAAAGTTGGGCGTCAGGATTTCTCGTGTTCCAGGCCTCGCCGTACTCCAGAAGATACAGGGCACCATCTTGCCCGAAAGCCATATCCATGGGCCTGGTGAACTTGGTTGAAGGCATGAAGCTCTCCATGTACCAGTACGAGCCATCTTCGCGCATCGTGACAAGGTAGATTTTGTGCCGCACCCACTCGTAGAAGAACAGCTTTCCCTCGAAATATGAAGGGAATGATTCCGATTCCAGATCCGCAGCGTGGAATACCGGCCCAGCCATCGCTGTTCTACCCCCCTCCTTGAGAATGGAAAATTCGGGAGACGGGCCATACGGGTACCAGATAAACGCGGGTTGGGCAGGCGGCAGGTTTTGAGTCCCGGTGTTATTGGGAGAATCGTTGATCGGTGCAGCGGGATCATGGGGGTCTCCGGCGCGCTCGGCCGCAAAATTCCAATCGCGGTACGCCTTGTTGTTGCCCACGAAATAGGGCCAGCCAAAAAATCCGGCCGAGCGCGCCTGATTTACTTCGTCGTGTCCGGCCGGACCTCGATCAGGATTCGGCTCGCCAGCATCCGGGCCAACTTCACCCCAGTAAAGCCACCCCGTTTCTGAGTCGATGGAGATGCGGAACGGATTGCGATTTCCCATCACATAGATCTCCGGTCTTCCTTCGGCGGGATCGTCGAACAGATTTCCGCGGGGAATGCTGATCGAACCGTCATCTTCGGGCCTAACTCGCAAGATCTTGCCTCTCAGGTCATTCGAGTTGGCACTGGTACGCTGGGCGTCCCAGGGGCTGCGGCCTGGCCGTTCATCGGACGGGGAGTAGCCATCAGATGCGAATGGGTTCGAGTTGTCGCCCGTGGAGATATACAACAGGCCGTCCGGGCCAAATTCGAGAGCACCTCCGGCATGACAGCATTCATCCCGTTGCGTCGCGACTTCGAGCATCAAGATTTCGGAGTCCAGATCTACAGCCGTACCATCGAAGTCGAACCGGGAAAGATTTTGTTTAGGGACGTCGCCTGTGGCCGAATAATAGACGTAGATCCATCCATTCTGGGAGAAGCCGGGATCCACAGCCAGCCCGATCAGGCCATCTTCCATCTCCGAGAACACCTCCATTTCAGCCACGATCGAGGAGGAGCCGTCTGAAGGATTGACCATATGCATGGTTCCGTGTCGTTCAATGAACAGCACGTTGCCGTCGGGAAGAGACGCGACCTCCATGGGTTCACGCAGGTTCGTCATCAATACTTCCTGCTCAAAGTCTCTCTCATTGGGAGTGAGTTCAGCAGATCGAACGGTATTGTCGGTGCCTTCGGCAGCCCACAGAATGCCACCCAGAATCATTTGAACGAACGCCTCTTCGCTCCACGCTTCATTGGTATGACCCGGCTCCAGATAGATGGAACGGCCACCGTCAAATTCGTGGTACCACACCAGCGGGTGAGAATCCCCGGCACTTGTGGGTTTTCCAAGGTCATAACTCGTTTCATCGATCGATACCAACGGAATGATGTCCTCATTGACCATCCTGAAATTGTACCATTCATCCGTTCTGGTCCATACGGCGGGTAAATGCGCGGTTGCCGGATGCGATTGATCGTGAACAGTGAGAGTCGCTTCCTGAACAGCCGGGTGATTTGCAAAGTATCCGCCGACGAGTTGACCATACCACGGCCAATCGTACTCGGTATCGCTTGCTGAATGGATGCCCACGTATCCTCCGCCACTCTGGATGTATCGTTGGAAGGCAATCTGCTGTGTTTCATCCAACACATCCCCGGTCGTGCTCAAGAAGACGACCGCGTCATACGACTCAAGATTTGCGTCGTTGAACATCGCTGGATTCTTGGTCGTGTCGACAGCGAATCCGTGTTCTTCACCCAGACGCAAAATTGCATCGTTGGCTTCTCCGATACTGCCATGTACGAAGGCGGCCGTGAAGGAGAACACCAGAACACGTTTTTTGGTTGTTGTGACTTGAAAAACAACCGCTATCATCACAATCAGGGCGATGAGGACGGCAGTGACTCGCTTATTCATGAACAATCTCGGATGTTAGGTCGGCAAAGCTAGGTGCATGAACAGACCGTTGCAAGATTTCGTACTGATCTATTTCGGAACAGGATTCAGTCTTGCTTTTTGAGCCCACCGTGAGTGATTTTGTTAGCGCCGCGTCGTGGTACCACCACCGGGCAATCGACGCCGTTAAATCGATACAAAAATATGGAGTCAGCAAGCAATCAAGCGTCATCAGCAGCCAAGAAGCATTACCTCGCAGCAATCGGCACTTCTCTGTTTTTGTCCGTCATGTTTTGGCTGATACTCGGGGTTTTTCAGCTGGTTGGTTTCATCCTCTGGACATTCATCTCGGCTCTCCTGGGGTCCTCAATCGGTCTTGTTGCCGGACGTAAACTGTTCGTCACCATCATTGCTACTGCACTCATTCGCGTGATCGTCTTCGTGATCATGACTCAATTTGTGTGACTCCCAACAAGCCATGCATAACCGGCTAATCATTACGAACGGACGATCTGCTGTGGACGCGATTTCCGCGTCCGGGGTGGAAGGGGATATGTTGGCGTGGAACGATCTGCTGCACGATGGGCCGGTACCTCGCGGGTTGAATCTAAGGGACCTCTCAGGTGTGCGATCTCGCTTCATTTCAGCGCTGGGGTGGGGTGACATGGAAGAGGTCAGCAGAGACTTTGCCCTGCGCGATGCAGCGCTGGAGACTGTAGGTGACAGAATAGAAGTAATCTGCTGGTTCGAGCACGACCTCTACGATCAGCTTCAGCTCTGGCAGGTGCTCGATGCGTTACGGCATGTGGAGACGAGCGTTGGATTGATCTGCCGGGACCGCTACATCGGCTATCAATCCTCAGAAAACCTGCTGAAGGAGAGGCAGAGCATCGTGGAAGTCAGGGCGGAAGACTTCGCGAGCGCAGCCCGTTTGTGGTGTGCTTTCAGAGAGGATAATCCAGAGCATCTGTGGAATTGGCGAGAGTCCAGCTTCTCATTTGCATCTTCGGCAATTCATCGATGGGCGCAGACGTATCCCGACCTTAAAACCGGGTTGAACAGAAGCGAGTGTTTCACACTTCGTTTTTTGTCAGAACGTCAAAGCAAGAACGCAGCGTTTCCGGAGCTGTTTTCGGCGCTACTGAAACAGGAAGAAGCGCAATTCATGGGTGATGCCTCTTTGATGATCATACTAGAGCGGCTTGCCAGTATGGCTGAGCCGCTCATCAAGCTCGTTACAAATTCGGATGCTCGACTGACCTCGATCACTCTGACGCAAGCCGGAGAGTCTCGTCTTTCCGCGGACTCGTGGACATGGGACCCAGCCTGTGATCGCTGGATCGGAGGAGTGGAGTTGAACAGCGAATTGCAGTGGTGCTTTTCGCGTTCTGAAAATCGATTCGTGAATCGAGCTGAATCTCAGTCGACTTTGTGAGGGTGACGTTCCTCTGTCACCGCGACTCCGTAAAATACCATGGGCTCGCGGCGCCGACCCGAAACACCTTTTCTCCTCAATACAATCCGAGTATCCATGCCTCATCCTTCAGATTCTAATCAGATTCCCCGCTGTTCCTGGTGCGGTACCGATCCGGTCTACGTCGCCTACCATGATGAGGTCTGGGGTGTGCCGGTGAAAGACGACCGAACTCTGTTTGAATTCCTCACGCTTGAAGGAGCACAGGCCGGACTCTCATGGATTACCATCCTCCGCAAGCGTGATGGATACCTGAACGCGTTTCATAATTTTGATATCGAACGTGTGTCACGCATGACCGAAGCGGAGTGTTTGCAACTGATGCAAGATCCGGCCATCGTCCGAAACCGTCTGAAGATATTTTCCACCGTATCAAATGCCACCGCAGTCCTGGAAGTTCAGAAAGAGCACGGGTCCTTTTCGGATTTCATCTGGTCCTACACACACCACGTTCCGCTCGTCAACTCCTTTTCATCTATGCGCCAGATTCCGGCAAAAACTGAGCTTGCCGAGACGATCAGCAAAGATCTGAAAAAGAAGGGCTTCCGATTTGTCGGGCCAACCATCATCTACGCCTTCATGCAGGCGGTGGGAATGGTAAACGACCACGTTACGGACTGTTTCAGATACTCTGAAGTAGGGAATTGACCCTTGGTCTGCGTTGTTAATTCCGTGTGGAAAACGTGGAAATCAAGTTGAAATCAGAGTTGATCTTTTGCGTAGATTTCAAAGAGAGAGTCTAAGACTCTAAAAAACAACTACTTAGAGCAATGTTATTTTATAGATATTGATCTGACTCCAAAAAATGCGTCAAATCGTATCGATTTGGGCCTCGTGGAAAAGGTGTGGATAACGAAATCGCCCGGTTTACTCAGGTGAGAACCTTGT
>CAZEHJ010000038.1:0-4991 GCA_964512485.1 uncultured Rhodothermales bacterium
CGTCGTGCGTAGCCGTGGAGCATTTGCCCTGCTTCAGTAAGCACATTGTCACGTCCCTGGCGCTCAAACAGCTCTGCCCCAACCTGCTCCTCCAGCTTCTTGATCTGAAGGCTCAGCGCCGGCTGTGATCGATACAGTTTCTCTGCTGCCTTGGTATAACTGCCCGTTTCAGCCACTGTTATCAGTGTTCGAAGCTGTTCGGTTGAGAGAGTATCCATCATGGGAATGTCCTTTTTAGTCCCTGCTGGGCCTTTTCGGTCTATCTATAAGTTTTACTGATAATATACATGAATATTATTAATGAATCTTATTGACAGGGAGGTCATAGGACGGGAAAAGCGCCTCCATAGTGGCTGGCCAATCACCTTCAACCCGGTACCTCCTATGAAACACCGCCGTGTCAACTCGTCGAATCTTGCCCTGATCGTTGCTTTTGCAGCTGTTTATCTGATTTGGGGTTCCACGTATCTGGCCATTAAGATCGCGCTCGAATCGATGCCGCCGTTTTTGATGATCAGTGCTCGATTTGCTGTGGCCGGTGTTGTGCTGTATCTGTTTTTACTGATCAAAGGGTACAAGAGCCCCAGCCTCCTCCAGTGGAAAAACTCGGCCATCATGGGTGCGATGACACTCGCCGCCGGAGTAGGAGTCGTAGCGTGGGCCGAGCAGTGGATCGACTCCGGACTCGCCGCCCTGCTGGTGACTTCGGTTCCGCTCTACATGATTCTGCTCGAATGGCTCTGGAAAAAGGGACCCCGACCCGATCACCGCGTAATATCCGGTCTGGTCCTGGGCCTCGTGGGTATGGTGATTCTTCTGAATCCGATCGAACTCGTCGCATCGGTGTCGGCGGGTGGTTTTGCCGCGCTCGTAATTCTGGTGTCTTCATTGAGCTGGTCTTGGGCATCCATATTGGGGCGCGACCTGAAGCTGCCTGACAATGTGTTCATGTCGACGGCCGCCCAGATGATCATGGGAGCGGTGGCTCTGCTCATCATGGGTCTGATCTCGGGTGAGGCTTCCCAGGTGAATCTTGCGGCTTTCACCTTTGGCTCGTGGAGCGCCTGGGCATACCTGGTCGTCTTCGGATCCATCGTGGCGTTTTCCGCCTATGTGTATCTGATCGGGCGGGCCTCGCCGGGGCGCATATCGACTTACGCCTATGTCAATCCGGTCGTGGCCGTCATACTGGGCGCGTGGCTGGGCGGCGAGCAGATCGGGCTTCGCGTTGGCGTCGCTATTCTTGTCCTGCTCGCAGCTGTCTTTCTGATCTCGGGATACGGATCCACGACCGTGCCCGTTAAACGCCGTGTGTCGAAGGATTCCTGGCTCACGCGCATGTCACTGAAGGCTATTGCCGACCGTCCCGCTGAACCTGCATCAACGGATCGCGTGCCCTGGGTACTGAGAAAAAGAAGCTGACCTACAAGCCGAACGAAGCCGTTTGAAACGCACCATTTCCCTCTTTCCGGCTGGAGTGACGCCGGAAAGGGGGATGGAATTGCCTGCCCGTTTTCGGAACAGGCACGGCGCACGCGCCTTAACACTCGAATACCGGTTTTTTACCCGTTTCCGGTAATGTATGGCGCGTTTTTCTCCCCACATACTGATACTGACGCTCGTTACGCTGGCTTTCGCAGGTCCGCAGGGTGCCAGCGCGCAGTATTTCCAGTACGGAAAGAACAAGGTCCACTACGAAGACCAGGAATGGTCATTCATTCAGAGTCGACATTTTACCGTCTACTATTATGATGAGGGCGGCTATCTCGCAGACTTTGCTGCGCGTGCAGCCGAAGAAGCGTTCCTTCCACTGGCCAGGCTGTTCGACTTCGAGCCGGAAAAACGATTCTCCCTTCTCATCTACCAGAATCACGGCGAGTTCTCGGTCACGAACGCAATAGACCTTCCGACCTATGCGGATGGAATCGGGGGCGTCACGGAACTGTTCAAGAACCGTATGGCCGTGCCCTACCTGGGTGACTACCGTGACTTCCGGCGCGTCATTCACCACGAGTTGGTCCACGCTGTCGTGAACGAGGTCTATTACGGCGGATCCATCCAGTCCCTGATCCAGACGGGGCAGAAAATGCGCATTCCACTGTGGTTCAATGAAGGCCTCGCCGAATACCTGGCCCTCGGATGGGACACGCAGTCCGACATGTACATGCGCGAGGCGATCATCGAAGATCACCTCGCCCCCATCAAACACCTCAACGGTTACTACGCCTATCGCGGCGGCCAGAGTGTGTGGGATTACATCGCCGAGCAGTACGGCCAGGAAAAGATCGGCGAAATCCTTCAGCGCCTTCGCAATTCCAGATCGGTTGAACAGGCCATCGTGCGTTCCATCGGGTTGAACCTGGAAGCCCTCTCCGAGCGCTGGCAACGTGCGCTCAGGGAAGTCCATTTTCCTGAGGTGACCGCCCGCGAATCGCTTGACCAGATCGCGCGGCCCATCGTCACGGTAGATCACGGATTCTACAACACCAGCCCCGCGCTTTCGCCCCTGGGAGATCGGATCGCATACGTATCAACGACCAGTGGTCTGTTCGATGTGTTCGTGGCTGACGCAGATGACGGCGAGATCGAGAAGCGGTTGATCAAGGGTCAGGTCTCTCGCGAGTTTGAGTCGCTGAAGGTTTTGTCCCCGGGTCTCTCGTGGAGCCCCGACGGCCAGAAGCTGGCCATCGCGGTAAGCAGCGGAAGCGGAGACTCAATTGTTCTGGTGGACGTGCTCACCGAGCAATCTGTTCGCATCGACGCGCCGCAGATCGATCAGATTCTGTCTCTTTCCTGGAGCCCGGATGGCGAGCGGATTGCTCTTGGCGCAAGTGACGGAGTCCAGAGTGATATATGGATGCTGAACATCGCTGACGAAACATTTGAAAATCTTACCAATGACGTTTTCAGCGACTATGAGCCTGCCTGGAATACGGACGGATCGAATATTGTATTTCACTCTGACCGCGGCACCAATACTGAACTGAGACGATTCACGAGGGAGCGCACGCGCATTTTCGAAGAGTCGTTCGATCAGTTGGACCTCTATTTGATGGGACCAGATGCCCTTTTTGCCAGGCGCCTTACTTCAAACGAGACGTGGGACGACCGAAGCGCACGATTCGGCGCAGATCCGGAAAAGGTGGTATTCGTCTCGGATCGCAACGGCATCCAGAACCTGTACGAGAAGCATCTTGTCACGGGGCGGGTCCGACCACTCACCGATCTTGACGTGGGCGTCATGCAGGTCTCCGTGGCCACCGGAAGTGACATGGCCGCGATCGTCAGCTTGAAAAAGGGAACGCCTTCCATCTACATGCTTCGTCTGCCGTTTGATCGAATAATGCCCCGCGATCCTCTCACTCCAAATGTCTGGGCACAGCGAATTGATCAGAGTGAATTCCGGGAATCTCCGGCAATGACGGTAGCGGGGCGAAGCCGTGTCGAAGAGAATCCATTCCTTCGGGACGCAGCCGATGGACTGGCCTATCAGCGGGGCCGAGAGAGGCTGGCTGCTCCCGAGATTCCCGACATCTCTGCGATCAGGGATTCGATTGATCTGCGGGTTTCGGACGAGCTGGTCGAAGAATTGATCGCGCTGAGCAATCGGGATCCGGTGGATCTGCCCGTTGATTCCTTCGCGCTCGGCATGTCCGTGGACTTTGATTCCTTTGTCGGGGCAAGCGACACACAGGAGTTTTCCGAATTCAATGCGTTTCACTCACCCGCTTCGGGCCCGCTCGTCAATGAAGAAGGCGATTTCATTCCGCAGCGTTACAAACTTCGGTTTTCACCCGATATCGTTTATGGCGCGGCCGGATATGACGCATTGTATGGCGTCCAGGGAGTAACACAGATGATGTTCAGCGATATGCTGGGCAATCATCGCATCATAGTGGCGACGAACCTGCTTCTGGATCTGCGAAACTCGGACTACACGCTTTCTTATCACTATCTGCCACGCAGAACAGACTGGGCAGTCTCAACTTTCCATCTCTCCCGCCTTTTGGCGGATTTTACGGAGCTCAATCCGACCTACTACCGGTATCGTCAGTATGGCGCAAACGTGCGCCTCAGCTATCCTCTGGACAAATTCCATCGACTTGAAGCCGATCTCGGCATCATCGGGGTCAATCAGGCGGACGTAACCGACGTTACTCGACCATCGGTCACACGCACGCTCCTGGTCCCGCGGATAACCTACACCAAGGACAGCACCACGCCCGGGTACATGTCACCCATCGAAGGCTCTCGTATGGCGGTATCCCTGTCCGGCTCCCCGACCAATTTCACAGATTCGTCGATTCGATTCGGAACGGTGCTCTTCGATGCTCGCTCGTACAATTCCTTTTCTCGAAGCCGCTACACGTTTGCTTCTCGTATTTCACTCGGGACGTCGTTTGGACGCCACAAGCAGGTATTCTACGCATCGGGTGTTCAGAACTGGTTGAACCGGAATTTTGACGACCTCAACGGATTCCCGATTGAAGACGTCGCCGACTTTGTTTTTGCCACACCGGTCATGCCTCTTCGAGGATTCGACATCAACGCGGCGAACGGCTCAAACTTCGGACTCATCAATGCCGAGTTCAGATTTCCGCTTGTTGCGGCTCTGCTCCCGGGCCCGCTGCCATTCATTCCATTCTACAACATTCAGGGGCAGGTCTTCGCCGACGTCGGAAACGTCTGGGGTGGACGCTCCGCAGGCAAACGTTCGAGCGATAATCTGTTGGGCTCTCCCGAAGACCGCCGCAGCATAGAAGACATCCTTGTCGGAACCGGTTTTGGACTGCGAACACTGTTCCTTGGGTATCCGGTCCGCGTCGACTTCGCCTGGCCTTTCGACGGCAAGGAGTTTGGCAAACGTCATACCTATCTGAGTGTCGGCCTCGACTTTTAGTCGCAGCGGGGCGGACGCGGTGTTGCAGGCGCAGTGTTAGAGACGCAATGTTGCCAGAAGTAACGCGCCGGCGCAGCGTTAGAGACGCAAT
>CAZEHJ010000038.1:5091-27710 GCA_964512485.1 uncultured Rhodothermales bacterium
GGCGCAGCGTTAGAGACGCAATCTTATCAGACGTGATGTTCGGCATTTTTCCTGTTCCCTGGCCGTTTCCAATTGTGAAAAGCGGCTGAAACAGACCTCATCTCCCATTTCGGGCCGAACCACGACCTGAATGTGCCGTTTAGTATCTGCTCTGCCAAAATATGCCTGTTAGATGCTGTTTTGGCGATTGCACCACCCACAGCGACTAGTACTGGAGACTATCTGCGATGCAGACTGAGATCAAGAAAATCAGCGATGTCGAGTTTGAACTCGAAATCAACGCCCTCGCCGCCGACCTGGCCGAAGAATTCGAAACAGCTGTTCGCACCCAGCGTGCGCGCACCAACATGAAGGGATTTCGTCCCGGAAAGGTGCCCTCTACGGTCGTCAAAAAAGTGTACGGCAAAGCGCTCGCTTATGGCGTTGCAGAAGAAACTGTACAGCGGACGTTTCAGACTGAAGTGGTAGAGGGCAAGGAATACGAAGTCCTCGGTCAGCCAACGATCACCGACCTGGAATACGAATACGAAGGCGACCTGAAAGCCGTCGTTCGCTTTGGTGTGCGTCCTTCTTTCAAGCTGAAAGACGTTTCGAAAGCGAAGGTCTCGAAGTTGGTTCACGAAGTAGGCGAAGAGGATATCGACAAGGAAATCGATCACCTTCTTTCGCATCACGCTGAACTGACTCCGGCTGAAGGGCCGGCCAAGAAGGATTCCTACGTCATCGTGGACATGCAGCGCCTCGACGCCAAGACGGGCGAAGCCATGGAAGGTGAATCCCAGGAAGGAGTGCCGTTCCTTCTGAGTGACGAAAACCTGATGCCGGAGCTGAAAAAAGCACTCACGGGCATGAAGGTCGATGCGACCAAAAAAGTGAAATTTCCGGGCCCCGACGCTGATGAGAAACGCGTCTACGAAGTAACCCTCAGAGAGGTCAAGGTCCGCGAGCTTCCCGAACTGGACGAAGAGATGGTCAAAAAGGTGACCAACGATCAGGTCGAGTCCGTCGAAGATCTTCGCAAACAGCTCTCTGAGCAGTTGATCAGTGGATGGGAGCAGAGAAGCGGTGAGTATTTCCAGACGGACGCCATCGCCAAGATGATCGAAATACACAGTTTCGATATTCCTGCATCGGTGGTCGAAATGTACCTTGATGCTTTCGTCAACGATGTCAAATCGAAGAGCGAAGACAAGGAACTGCCGGCAGGATTCGATGTCGAGGCTTTCAAGGAATCCCGTCGCGAAGAAGCTGAAAATCAGTCACGCTGGATGTTTATCCGTGATGCATTGATTGAAGCTCAGTCATTCGAGGTCTCGGATGAAGACAAAGATGCCCACTTCGAAGAGATGGCCAAGCAGGGTGGATTCGGAGCAGACATGATGAAGTCCTATTACGAGTCGATGCCACAGTTGATGGATCAACTCAATCAGGCACTGCTCTCGAAAAAAGTGTTTTCCTGGCTCGAGGAGAACATGAAGGTGACAGAAAAAGACAAAAAGGCCTACGAGAAGGAAGCGAAAAAGAGCTGATCCGTCATGCGGGATCCCTCTACAGAACCACTGATCCGGCCGGCGACATTGCACGACCTGCCGAGCGTAGTGGCCATGCTTATGGACGATCCGCTCGGGCAGCAACGCGAAGCTGCTTCATCTGACATCGATCCCGGATACGCCAACGCGTTCGCCGCCATCGAAGATGATCCGCACAACCGGGTCTGGGTGGCAGAGCGCGATAGCCGCATCATCGGATGCTTCCAGCTGACCTTCATTCCCAACCTGACCTACAAAGGGAGCTGGCGGGCGCAGATCGAAGGAGTGAGGATTTCAGCGGACCATAGAGGCACGGGAGTCGGCACGCTCATGATCCGGTACGCCATCGAACAGGCGCGCGACTTCGGGTGCAGCCTTGTCCAATTGACGAGCGACAAGGCACGCCTGGAAGCGATCGGATTTTACGAAGCGCTTGGCTTCACGGCGTCACACGAAGGCATGAAGCTGCGCCTTGAGCAGTGAGACAGGTCCGTTTGAGTTGAAAAGAGCCGGAAAGCGCTCATAAACGGCCGTCTCCCCTTCAAAATGTTTCCTTAGCATTCTTCGGAACCAGCCGATAACAGGACTGGTTCGACAGGCTGAATCTGCCTTGATGACTTTGTCCTGAATCGGGTCTGAGTTATCCTCTGTCGCACCGTTCATCACTTTTGATTTCAATCCAGCGTATCGATGGTCGAAGACTTTCTAAAATTCTCGAAAAGCCTCCACAGCACTTCCCTTCCAAGCGGAATCCACAGTGCTCCGTTTCAGGAGACGCCCATGGCTCAGCTCGTTCCAATGGTGGTAGAGCAGTCCAGTCGTGGTGAGCGCGCATACGATATTTTCAGTCGCCTTCTCAAAGACCGCATCATCATGCTGGGCACGCCCATCAATGACGCTGTTGCGAATCTGATGGTGGCTCAGCTGCTGTTTCTGACCTCTGAAGATCCGGAGCGCAGCATCAACATCTACGTCAACTCGCCCGGTGGGTCGATTGACAGTGGCCTGGCCATCTACGACACAATGCAGTACATCTCCTGCGATGTATCGACCATCTGTGTTGGCCTGGCAGCATCAATGGGTGCCGTTTTGCTGGCAGCAGGCACGGCCGAGAAACGCGCGGCCCTTCCCAACTCACGCATCATGGTGCATCAGCCACTGGGTGGTGCTCAGGGCCAGGCTTCCGATATCGAAATCCAGGCACGTGAGATCATGAAAATGAAAAAGAGCCTCTACGGCATTCTTGCTCATCACACGGGTCAGACTCAGGAAAAAATTGAATCTGACGGAGACCGTGATTACTGGATGAGCGCAGAAGAAGCCAAAGATTACGGGCTCATCGACAACGTCCTCGTTCCTGGATCACAGAAAGCTTCAGAGAAAAAAGACTGATCGAACCATCTGTCTCTTTGGCGCCACAGAATATGTGGCCGCCATACGAAAGGGCCGGATCGCTTGCGCGATCCGGCCCTTTATAATTTGCCCAACGACGCAAGCCTCTATCTATCCAGCGGCAAACACACCTCAAACGTGGTGTCGCCCGGCTCCGAGGTGATATTGATGGCGCCGGCGTGCTGTTGCGTGATGATGCGATGCGCTATTTCAAGGCCCAACCCGGTTCCTTCTCCAACATCTTTCGTAGTGAAGAAGGGTTCGAAGATGCGGGGCAACACATCATCCGGAATACCGGATCCGTTGTCGTGTATTCTGACGAAATAGTTCGATCCCTTGACGTCCGTCTCGACCCTGACCTCGCCACCCTCGGGAGCAGCGTCGATCGCGTTGTCAATCAGGTTGGTCCAGACCTGATTCAGTTCACCGGGAAGGACGGAAACCTGCGGAAGATCCTCTCCGAAGTTTCGCTCAACCGAAATGCCTTTGCCTCTGACCTTGTGCCCGAGCATGGTCAGCGTGGATTCGAGTCCATCGACTATGTCCACCTTCTGCTTCGTGGTGGCGCGATCCATGTGGGAGTAGGATTTGACAGATCCGATCAATTCAGATATCCGTTGTGCCGACTCGAATATTTCTTCCACTATCTGGGTGGTAACCGCCTTGTTTTCCGCCCAGGCGACGATATCCGATATCGCGCCGGGGGCAAGCCCCTCAGTAAGTGATTTCAGGTCTTCTACCCCGAATCCAGCTTCCACCAGAGCCGGGCCCTTGAGCCAGGATTCGTCGACCTCGTGTTCTTCCAGCCAATCGATGACGGCATCCTCTACCTCAGAGCGTTCGACCGTCGACATCTGCTTGGAGTCAGCAGATGGAGGCGTTACAGCAATGCATACCTGATCTTCAGTCAAGTCGTGATGGGAGAGTCGCGATATGACGCGTGGCAATTGCTCCAATCGCTGACGCATAAGATCCGCTGCCCGTTTGATGGCGGCTGCCGGATTGTTCAGCTCGTGAGCGAGCCCGGCGGACAGTTTTCCGAGGGCCAGCATCTTTTCCCGTTGCTGATCATTTTTGGCTGCATCCCGGACACGGTCCGACATCATCGCGACCAGCCGCTGCCCCAGCACCGGGATCTCATAGATCATGTCCCGGAACAGAGACTTGTGAATAAAGCCAACTTTCGCCGTTTCGATCACCTCGAACCGGCCCGGGATATGGGTCATTCTTGAAAACGGTAATACGCCAAGAATTCGGCCAGCTCTCCACGTGTCGAAAAGGCGGAGTTCGCCTCCCTGACGGAGATAAAACTGTACGGCGCCCGAGAAGACAATCCACATGTCTTCGATAACATCGTCTTCTTTCCAGAAGTCGTCTCCCGGCTCCATAACCTGCTCGCGCGTGTTATCTGCAAGCCACTTCAGTTCGTGCTCCTGCAAGTCGGCGAAGGTTGGAATCGTGCGAATGTCTGCTTCAGTGATCACGGGCACTACCTACAATGAAGCCAGATGGCGATGTACGAAATGGACAGAAACTGATCCCTCCCCAACTGCGGAAGCAACACGTTTCACCGACTCGTGCCTGACGTCCCCTGCCGCAAAAATGCCCGGAATGCTTGTTTCCAGCAGGAACGGCTGCCGCTCAAGCGGCCAGTCATTGAGGTGTGCCTCCTTCAGGTCGGTCCCCGTCAGAACGAAACCATGATCATCACAGGCCACTTGCCCTTCGAGCCAGTCGGTCCGAGGCCTGGCACCGATGAATATGAAAACCCGTTCTGCTTCTTCGATCCTTGTTTCTCCCTTTTCCAGGTCTTCCAATTCCAGTGCTTCGAGGCGCTCTTCGCCCTGGAAAGATTTGATCTGGGTACGCAAACGCACTTCTATGTTCTCTGTCGCCGCAATGCGATCGACGAGATACTGAGACATTTTCGCATCAAGAGATTCGCCCCTGACCAGCATCACAACTTTTGAGGCGTACTCGGAGAAATACATGGCGGCCTGACCTGCCGAATTTCCCGCACCAACGGTGTACACCACGCGGCCCTGGGCAGCCTTTGCCTCGGTCAGTGCAGCTCCGTAATACACGCCTTGATCCTGCAATCGATCTGCACCATCTGCAGCGAGCATGCGCCACGAGACCCCCGTTGCCAACATGAGCGAATGGCATGATATGGTAGTGCCATCTATCAGGTCGAGATGCCGATAAGGACCCTCGATCCGCAGCGTCTTGACCGACTGGGGAGACAATACCTCTACACCAAATCTCTTGGTCTGAGTCAGTGCGCGACGTGCGAGATCAGAGCCCGACAGTCCCGATGGAAAGCCAAGGTAGTTTTCAATCTTGCTCGACGTGCCGGCCTGTCCGCCCGGGGCCTTTTCTTCAACCAGAATCGCCTCGAGGCCTTCAGATCCAGCGTAGACGGCAGTTGCGAGTCCGGCCGGTCCTGCGCCGACTATGACCAGATCATAAAATGGTCGATCTGCCTTGGTCTGCAGCCCGATTTTGTCGGCAACCTCCGCCACCGAAGGCCGAGATGCCCGGCTTCCATCCGAAAAGACGACAACCGGCAATGACCCAGATTCTTCCGAACTCACCATGCTGCGAGCTTCCTCAGACGATTCCACATCCAGGAACGAGTAAGGAATATGATTGCTCGCCAGAAAATCCCGCAGTCTGTGCCCGAGAGCCGACCACCTGTCACCGACGATCTTGAGACCTTCGAATCCGGGCCGGAATCCGGCTCTCCAATCCTGGAGCATGTCATCCAGAATGGGATACAGCTTCTCCTCCGGCGGATCCCACGGCTTCATCAGATAGTAGTCGACATCTGACTCATTGATGGCCGTCACCGCTGCGTCGATATCGCTATACGCGGTTAGAAGCGCTCGTTTAGCTCTTGGGAAATGCGGGATACTTTCCCTCAGCAGCGTCGTGCCGTCCATGGACGGCATGCGCTGATCCGACAGAACCAGAGCGACGTGATCGCCGCGACTCTTGATCTCTTCGAGTGCTTCGAGCGCCTGGGCGCCACTTTCTGCCGAGAGAACACGATAATCGCGCCCATACCTGCTTCGCAGGTCACGTACGATTGATCTCAATACCTGTGGATCATCATCCACAGAGAGAATAATTGGTTTGGCCATTTCCGTAGTCGGCTGAGACTTTATTCAGGACCCGCAACATAGCACAAACAGATGCCTTATACACGCCCGATCTTCGCCCTTCAGTCCGTACGAATCGCCTTCACCGGATCGAGTCTGGCGGCTCGCCAGGCCTGAAATCCTGTCGTAACCACGCCGAGAGTCAGCGCAATCAGGCTCCCGATCAGAATACCGGAAGAACTGATGCCTCCGGAATAGGCGAACGACTCCAGCCAAGATCTCCCCAGATAGATGACCCCCGGAGCTGCAATCAACAGAGAAATTCCGACCAGTATGGCCGTTTCTTTCGTCAGGAGCATGATTATGCCGAATTCCGAGGCGCCGATGACCTTCCGCACGCCGATCTCCGCCTTTCGACGCTCAGCCGTAAACGCTGCGAGGCCAAACAGGCCCAGGCAGGCAATAATGATTGCGAGAAATGTAAACCGCTGGAGCAATGCCTCCACACGCTGATCAGCGGCATACAAAGAGTTCAGGCGTTGATCCATGAATGAATAGCTGAACACGTTGTTGACATCGTATCGCTCATAGATTTCTGCCATCTCATCGAGCGTTTCGGTGGTCAGAGCAGGATTGATTCTAACGTTCAGCATCGAATACCATTCCTCAGGAGCGGCAAACAAGATGAGTGGCCCGATAGCCTCGTGAAGCGAGCGGTAGTGAAAGTCCTTCATCACACCAATGATCTCAAACTCCCTGCCCACCGCGGTCATGGTGACCTCCTGCCCGATGGGATCGTCCCAGCCCAGCTGACGAACGAAAGCCTCGTTGACGAGCAATCCATTTTCCTCATCAGCCGGTCTGTCTCTGTCAAAATCCCTTCCCTGAGCAAGCTCCATTTTATAGACATCCAGATACCCGAAATCGGCGACGAGCATTCGCGAGGAGGGAACCTCTACACTTGTCAGGCCGGGAATCTGAATCGGAATCCCGTAGTCTCCTCCTCCAGGCCGATTTGCAGATATAGCGATCTCTTCGACACCAGGTAAACCTGCCATTTCATCTCGAATGGCATCGTATTGGGATCGCAGAGTATTGTCCTGAATCGGTACACCAACGATGTGATCACTTTCAAAACCAAGGGGCCGATCCTGGATGTACTGGAGTTGGTCCGACACGATGCCCGTGCCCATGATCAGGGCTCCAGAGATCACAAATTGAAGCGTAACAAGACTTTTTCGAAGTCCCGCTCCACCGGGGCTCGTTGTGACTCCTTTCATCACACGAACCGGATTAAAAGAAGACAGCACAAACGAGGGATACACTCCGGCTGCAATTCCGACGGTCAGCAGAACGGCGAGAGATGCCAGCAGGACGCCTCCGGTCAAAAACCCGCCGAACTCAAACGCTTTTCCCGACATCGTGTTGAATGTCGGCAGATAAAGCGCAATAAGTCCGATCGCTATAATCGCTGCAATAAAGACCGTCAGGACCGACTCAGACAAAAATTGTCTGATCAGCACACCCCTTTTGGCCCCGAGGCTTTTACGAACACCCACCTCTCGAGAACGCAGGGATGAACGGGCCGTGGACAGGTTGATGAAATTCACCGCAGCGATCAACAAAATGAACACGGCCAACAATCCGAACACCGTCACGCTGCGCTCATTGCCGGTCACAGAGATCTCCCTGAACATATTCGACCGCAAATAAATGTCCGTCAGCGGCTGCATCCCGACCATCCCAAACGTAGATGCCGCTTCGGCATCTACATTGGCCGCGACCATGTCTGTCGCAGCGGCCGACACATCGGCAGGATCAACCCCTGCATTCAGTTTCAGGTAGGTGTAGTACTGATTCCAGGTCACCCAGTCGTCGTGTCTTTCGCCCGTGTACGAAGACATCGAAGCCAGAAAAGGGAACGTGAAATGCGAATTATCGGGCACGTCTTGAATGACGCCGGTTATGGTGTACTCAACCGTCTCATCCAGAAGCACTGTCTGACCCCGGGGATCCTGCCCGGGAAACCATGTTTCTGCCAAAGACTGGGTCATGACCATCGAATTGGGTTCGATCAAAGCGGTATCGGGATCCCCCAACAACATCTCCCAGCTGAACACATCGAACGTGGTCGAGTCCGCGTAAAATCCCCCATACACGTATTCCTGCCTGTCTTCCAGCCGGAAACGGGTCTGCCCGAAAAACATCACGCGGGTCAGACTTTCAATTCCCGGAATCTCGCGAGCAGCCGTCACCCCCCAGGCCCCATTTACTTTCGCGATGCCATCATACTCTCCCGATGCTCCCGCCGTCATGCGATAGATCCGATCAGCATCTGCGTGATACTGATCAAAGGAGCGCTCATCGGCCACGTAGACGAGAATCAAAAACGTACAGGCCAGTCCAACCGCCAGTCCCAGCAGGTTGATGGCTGAATAACTTATCTGCCGGCGCATGGAGCGGACGGCCACCTTCGCGTAATTTTTCCACATGATGCTCCCTCTAGCGGTATATGGATCGCGCCGACGGATCGTGTGGGCACGGATGAACAACAATACTTCCAGCCAATAAATCAGGCCGGCGCGCAGTCTTCCTTTTGAATCAAAATCTTCCTGCCAGGCCTGGTCCAGATCTCCCTGAATCTCTTCGGCGAGTTCTGGTCTGCAATACCATTCGAGAAAGGCATTGGCAGCAATAGGCGGTTTGGGTGGGCGATTGGGCACGAGGCAGTTATCCTTCGATCTTCAGAATGCGAGCCGGGTTGATCGTGGCGGCCTTCCAGCTTTGCCCGGCGACCGTCAAAAACGCGACTGCAGCAACGAGCGAGGCCGTTGTCAGGAATACGCCCGGCCCCATCTGCATGTGGTAAGCGAATCCGTCGAGCCATCGCTGAAGAATCCACCATGTGACGGGCGCGGCAAGAAAAAATGACACCGCAATCAGAACCATGAACTCCTTCGAAAGCAGGGCAAGGATTCCGGGGGACGATGCTCCGAGCACTTTTCGGATACCGATTTCTTTCATGCGCCCTCGGACGGTGAGCATGGCCAGGCCGAACAATCCCAGGCATGCGAGAACGACGGCCATCATCGCTGCAAACTGCATCATCCGGCCCCAGCGCTCCTCATTTCGATACAACTGATCGAAGCGAGAATCCATGAACTCAGCTACAAATGGTTGATCGGGCGCGGAAGCTTGCCAAGCATTCTGAATCATGCCCATGGATTGACTGAGCCGATCTGTTCGTAGGCGGATCAACGCAAAGTTGAAGTCGCCGAATGACGGGCTCATGTGCAACATCATGGGAGAAATCGCTTCTCGCATGGAGAGAAAATGAAAGTCCTCGACTACCCCAACGATCCGCACACCATCCTCCTCATATCCGGGCAACAGCTGCCCGATGGGGTCTTCAAAATCGAGTTGAGCGGCAAACGTTTCGTTGACAAGAACGGCCTGTTCAATGTCTGTAACCAGATCTTCAGACAGATTCCGGCCCGCTACCAGACTCATATCCATCACATCGAGATAGGATGGGTCCACTCTGGATGTCTGGACGATCAACTGATTGTCGCCCTGCGTAATTACCTGGCGCATACCACCATTCGCCATGCCGAATGAAGAGGCCGATACATCCATGATGGATGATTCGTTGTCCAAAGAACCTTTTAATCTCTGCAGTGTCAGGCCGGCATCCTGCTGGTTGGCCTGCAGAGATACCACAATGATTTCTTCACCGGCGAAGCCGAGATTGGCTGTTTTCATCCAATCGATCTGCTGAAGCATAACCAGCGTGACGAGGATCATTCCAATCGAAACAGAAAACTGAACGACGACCATGGAACGAGAGAACCATCGACCCACACGTTTAACTTTTTGTCCTTTGAGAACTCCCGATGGCGTAAAACGGGAAAGGACCATCGCTGGATAACCACCGGCGATTAAACCGGCCGCGAGTGTAAGAATGAGTACCTGAAGAATCACGGTAGAATCGATCATCGCCAGGGCGATACCTGTTTCCGCCATTTGGTTGAACCGCGGTAACAGAATTAACACGAGCGCAAGCCCTGCCAAAAGCGACAAACCGCTCATCATAATGGCTTCCCCCCAGAATTGACGGGCGAGCTGTCCCCTGTTGGCGCCAAACGTCTTTCGGATTCCTACTTCGGCGGCTCTGCGAGTAGATCGACCCGTTGACAGGGTCATAAAGTTGATACACGCCAGCAGGAGAATCACGAAACCAATCGCCATGAGAATCCGGAGGCCCGAAAGATTGCCCGTCGAGGCAACCATCGATCTGACATCCGAGGCGAAGTGCACCTCTTCGATGGGCATCAGGAGTAGCTGAAAGGCATTGTCGCCTTGCTGCCACCAGCCCGATGATTGAAACATCTCGATGGCTTCGGCAAATCGCATATCCACAAGCCGGTCCAATTGCCCCTGCACGCGCTCCCGGGCTACACCGGGATGAAATCGCACAAAAGATGCCACATTGAAGTTGACCCACTGATCTCGCTGTGCCTCATATGACGGCCAGTTCTGGATGGGCAACAGAATCTCAAAAGAAATCGATGAATTGGACGGAGCATCTTCGAGTATCGCTTCCACAATGAAGGGACGCGCCTCTCCGGCAATCCTCAGCTGTAGAGTTTCACCCAGTCCTTCCCGGGGGCCGAACAAGCGCAACGCAGTCGTTTGGGACAGTGCCACCCCGTCGTGACGGTTAAGCGGCGCTGGCTCCGAACCAGGAACGGGTTTGAAAGAAAAGACCTCAAAAAATCCTGGATCCACGAAAACAACCGACTCATCGGCCAGGATGCCGTCGGTTTCGATCTGAACCACACCCGGTCGCATGCGTGTTGTTGAATAAACCTCAGGCATTTCTTCCAACATGGTCGGCCCAAGCGGCATGGAAACGCCGGCGGACAGTCGTTCGCCTCCTCTCGTTCGATTTTCGATTCTATGGACCCGATATACATCTTCGGATGCCTCGTGGAAGGAATCTGCCGTCATTTCGTGACGGGCATACAGCAAAATCAGAATGCTGGCCGCTATACCGACCGAGAGGCTGGCGAGGGTGATCACGGATTGAACCTTGTCACGCCTCATGGATCTGAATGCGACCTTGGAGTAATTGGAAATCATGATGGTGCTCGCGGCACGGTAGGGATCCTTTCGCCTTATCGTGTGGGATCGAATGAATAAAACAACTTCAAACCAGTAAATGAGTGCTGCCCGAAGGCGCCCTTTTTGATTCACGTCTTCCAACCAGGCCTGCTCCAGATCTCCCCGAATCTCCTCGGCGAGTTCCTGTCTGCAGTACCATCCAAGGAAACGATTCGCCAGACGGGGCGATGTGTGCTTGGAATCACTCACGCGATGCTGGTGGACATCTTGCTGACAGACATAGCGCTGCCAGACATCGAGCCTCCTGGAACGAGGTGCCAGATTCGTTCGCGTGTCTCGCGAGCACCTCTCACGGCCTGCTTTCCAGCTCCGGTCACGAGGAATATTCGCTTTCGCCTACCGCCCCTTGCGTTCGTGGACCCTTCCATGTGCGAATCGAGCAACCCTTTATCTTGCAAACGATACAGGGTAGCGTGAATGGCACCGAGAGCCGATTTACGACCCGTATTTTCGATCAGGAAATCCCGAACGCCCAGCCCGTAAGCGGCATCACCAAGTATGGCGACGGCCATGAGGACCAGTTCCTCGAATTCTCCAATGTGATTTCCGCGCTTCATTCTTTTTGGTTCTGTGAATGCGTTCCGATGCGGAGTTTATATGCAAAATATAAACAAATGTTACAGCGGCCAGAAATTTGTAAAATGGAAGCTCGGCTTCGGCCCTGAACTCCAACCGTTAAAAACGGCAGCCACGCAGCTACTATGCTTGAACCTGTAACACTCGAAGGCGAATACGTCCGGCTCGAACCGCTGTCCATGGATCATCTCGAAGGACTTTGTGAGGTAGGATTGGTCCCCGAATTGTGGACCTGGATCACCCATCCGGTGCGAACTCGTGAGGACATGCAGCGCTACGTACAATCAGCCATTGACGGTAGGGAGCGCGGTGAGATGATGCCGTTCGCGACCGTCGAGCGTTCGTCAGACCGGGTCGTTGGTTGTACTCGATTCGGGTCCATCAATCTGCCTCATAAACGCATGGAAATCGGCTGGACCTGGATCGCGCCTGATTGGCAACGAACATTCATAAACACCGAAGCGAAGTTGCTCATGTTGCGATACGCCTTCAACGACGTCGGGTGCAATCGCGTCGAATGGAAGACCGACGCCCTGAACGAGCGATCTCGAAAGGCCATTTTGCGCCTCGGAGCACGTTTCGAGGGCACACTTCGGGCGCACATGCAGGCCGAGGATGGCAGGTTGCGCGATACCGTTTATTACTCCGCCCTCAGAGATGAGTGGCCGGACGTGGAACGCGGACTCGTCGAGAAAATGCTGCGGTGAGACGTTAGATTGGCGTGATGTTTCTAGACAATTCTATGGTTATCTAATAAAAAACATGCGGACGGAATGATCATGAAGCTGCTGAACATACTTCTTCTGACCCTCACAGTATTCGCGCTCGGTTGCGGATCCGACACCCCCATGACTGCTGTGAACACGGACGAAATGGAGGAGGAAAACACAGCCTTGTTTCGACGAGGTACATTCGCCCCCACACCGGACATCGGAAAAGAAGCCATGGGTTCAGCTACGCTGAATACCCTCTCGTCGGCGATGTTACGCGTCGAGTTTTCCCAAGACTTTTCAGTCACCGACGGACCCGGTCTGTTCGTGTACTTGTCCAACGCGGAGTTTCCAACGAGTGATGCCATCAATCTGGGCTCATTTCTGACCCCGATGGGTGCACAGAACTACTCCGTGCCCGACGGCGTGTCCCTCGACACGTTTACTCATGTCTTGATTCACTGTGTGCCGTACAACGTCACATTCGCATTCGCAGAACTGAAGTAGACTCGTCGGCTTACAGATCCACCTCTCGTTTGCGCACCAGATACAGTCCTTCTCCCTGACTCGAAACGGCGATGATGCCGCTTTTGAAGTACGGATAGTTCGACCAGGAGCCAGCGAAACCTTTCACGTCAGGCGCGGCAGGTGCCGTATCAAAGTGACCGACTTCGACGGGGTTTTCAGGATCGGATATATCCAGAATGCGCAGCCCCGCCTGGTAGTTTGACTGGTACATGTACTTGCCTTTCACATACAGATTGTGATCAGAAGCACTGCTGTCCAGATAAAATTCGTTCACCAGGATGGGTTCATCCAGATCGCTCATGTCCCAGATAAGGGTACGCGTGTGATCCACGACGTCGTTCATTTCGTCGAGCTCGTCGTTCATGAAGAAGTAATTATGATCCTCCGAGAGCCAGCCCTGATGCGTGTAGTTGGTATTGGGGTAATAAGCGACAGACACGGTGGTAGGATTCGATTTGTCGGATACATCTGCCACGATGAAAGCGGAGCCATTCGAATTGAGGCATACCTCCTTTCCATTGTAGTCAGGATCTGCGCCGTGATAGACGACACATTGAGCGTCATGTGTACCACCGAATTCAGGATGCGTGTAACACCCAAGAAACTGTGGATTTTTCGGATCTTCGAGGCTGATCATGTGCAGTTGTCCGCCACACGATTCACCACCTGAATCATTGCCGACTGCATATGCAAATCCAGTGTCCTCATTGATTATGATGTTGTGTGAACTCGCCACCCCCGTGTAGTGGCCACTCGGCTCCAATTCGATTGGCATATCTGCGGGATCGATGTCTCGCAGGGTGGTGAGATCGAGAATCTGCATGCCGTGCTGGCGCGAGCCATCAGCCACAACGTAGGCGTGATCCTTGTAGACTTTCACATCCCGCCACCAGGCTCCGGGAGAACCATCGGTACGCATCATATTGCCCACAACCACGGGTATTGAGGGATTGCTGATATCGACGACCGACAGACCATCGGTACGACCTTGCAGGACGTACTCTTTACCGGTTTCAGGGTCTTCCCATCCCCAGATATCATTGAGCTGGGCACCGCGGTCATGCGCCATTTCAGATACAGAAAGAAAGGACACCAGATCAACTTCATCACACGGCCACAGGTCGTTTACCATGCCGTCTTCGCATTCAATTTTGTCTGTTCCTGTCACTGATTCCATTCGGTCCACGTCACCCATCAGGTATCCGTTCTGATTCCAGGATCCTTCTTCGTCGCGTTCAAACACAGTCGCGAGGCCGAATCCATAGTCGCCCGAAGGAGATCCTATTACAGCCACGCCGTCTTCGATGGCAAGACCAGAGCCGAAACCAAGGCGGTTGCGATCTTCTGAGGATTCGAGACGCACAGGCTCTGATTCAGACCCGTAGATATCGTAGATGTAGGCCGCGCCGCTCGCACCGACCAGCAGGCTCGACCCGTCCGTCGCCAGACCGCTTCCAAAACCTGGCCGGCGACCGTCTTCTTCCTGTTGCCAGGTAAATGCATGTCGCCACGTTCCTTCATCAGAGGCCTTGAACCCCATCACTGCGCCGAACTGCTCATATCCGGACGCACCCACGTAGGCCCAGTCATCCCACACAGCGATAGAACGCCCCAAACGGGCTCCTGAAGGCAGTCCCTCAACCGTCATGTCACCCATCTTGACCCAGTTCCGGCCGTCAGGGTAGTCATAGGCGATGACGCCTCCTCTGGCCGAGTCTGCTTCGGCCATACCGATGAGAAGTCGACCCCCGTTGGCGGCGAGCGACCAGGCTCCGACTTCCTCCAGCTCACCCATGTCCATCCACATCATGCCCATCTGGTGAATCATATGGACTCCGCCTTCATGGCTGGTCTGGTCGTAGGAGGAGACCATCACATTATTTTCGACTACAGCAATATTCTGATTGCGAAGGCCGCCTCGATTGTAAGAGCCCGCGAACTCACGACCCTCCGGGAGCGCAGTATGTGGACTCACCTTGGCTGTCTGTGACCACGAGCCGTCTTTGAGATTGAATACATATATCGCTTCAGCGCCGGGTGCTCCCACCACCATTTGACCGTCAGTGATATTGATCGAGCGACCAAACTCGTCCCCGTGTTCGCCGTCGTCGGCAGAAATGCGTCCGACTTCGACCCATTCGCCTGAATCACTCTTCGAAAATCGAATTACTTCACCGGATGGATCTTCACCGGCCGGCCAGGTCACCGGCGCGGCCCCGATATAAATGTCGCCTTCATACATGGCTATGGCGCCACCAAATCCGAGGGGCTTGATGGCTTGTTCTGAATAAAAGGACTGTCCGAGTGCTACCGGAACAAGGAAAAGAGCCAATACAATAGTTGATACGAAGCGCTGCATGACTGCGACCAGAATTGATTTCACGAATACGGTGGGGCCGGACCTGCGCCGGACTCCCGTACACTACTTCAAAACCGGCTTTCAAGCAACCGATAGTTGGGCACCCCTTTCGCCCTGCTCGGAAAGCAACTTACAGTCCTGTTCGCCGTCAACGCATCGATCAGAAAACACAAACCCTTTCCAATCATCATGAAGCGTCTACTCGTAGTCCTCTTTCTCACCATTCTGCCCCTGGCCGCCCTGGCTCAGAAAACCGCCAAGTATGAAGTCACCGAAGTAGTCGAAACCATGTTTGATGGCATGCGCGCCAACGATGGCGATATGGTGGCCTCTGTCTTCGCCGACGGCGCCGTCCTGAATTCTTCGGGCTCAAACGACGGAGTGCCGTTTGTCCGGAGTATGCCATCGTCCGCATTCGTTGGGGCAGTTCGAAACGGAGCTGGTGGTCCAAGCTGGGACGAGCGCATCTGGGATCTGGAAATAGAAATAAAGGACAATCTTGCCACGGCATGGATGGACTATGTGTTCTACGCCGGTGAGACATTTTCCCATTGCGGAGCCAACACCATGCAGCTGGCAAGAAGCGCTGACGGCGCGTGGAAAATCGTCGCCCTGGCAGATACGCGCGTAATGGGCCGCTGCATGTTCGATCAGGACAAGAAGGAAGAAGCCATGGTGCGAACCGCACTTCGTCACTACCTGCGCGGACATGCGACTGGTCTGGCTTCAGAGCACGAACAGGCATTCAACCCCATCGCCAATCTGTACTGGATCACGGAAGACGGACTGACCACGCGCACCAGCGAAGAATACATTTCACGCGCCTCAGGATCGGCCCCGGACAATGAAAGCGAACGTGTGCGCTACATCGAATGGGTTGACGTCACGGGCACGGCGGCCATGGGCAAAATCGTACTCGACTACCCGGGTGTATACATCGTCGACTACATGCAGCTTCTCAAAATTGACGGACAGTGGCAGATCGTGAACAAGATCTTTGATATCGATCGCGAATGAAGCCTCACACCTATCACGAAGCAGTCTTTAAAGGGCGGCCCGACGCAGTCGGGCCGCCCTTTTTCGTGACTTTAGGCACACTGTCGTGGGCGAAATGGAATTTATCATTCATGTGACTAACGCTCATGGTCACAATGCTCAAACGTACATACCTCATATTTGCCGTATTCGCAGCCACCACTGCGCAAGCACAGGTCGACTCCACCCGGGTCGGAACGTGTGAGCCGGGATCGGCCACTGCTGTGCTGGACGTCGGCAACGTACAGGCCCGCGTTTTCAATGGCGGAAATCTATTTTATGGTCGCGGGTTTGGCGCCCTTTATGAAGTGCCCAAGGGATCCGGATTCAATGCTACATTCGCCGATAATCTGCTGATCGGAGGCATGGTAGATGGGGAACTGAGAATGTCGGCTTCATCTTACGGGCCGTACGAAATGTGGCCCGGACCCATTCCGGCAGATGGCTCGCCTCCCGCAGACTGCGCCCGATATGACAAAATATGGAGCCTCGACTCAGGCGCTTTTGATATTGGATCGATCAACCATGCGCCGGGACCTCAAATTCTGGAGTGGCCAGATTCACTTGGAGCAGAATATCATGAATTGGACGGCATACCGGGATACACTCCGCTGACCGGGGACCGTCCCCTCATGCGAGGAGATCAGATGCACTGGTGGATCATGAACGACCTGGGCAATGTCCATGATCGTTCAAAAGCCAATCCTCTCGGGATAGAAGTCCGCGCGTCCGCCTACGCCTTTAATTTTGAAAGCGTCGATAACGTGACCTTTTATCGATACAGGATCACCAATCGATCCAGTGACACGATTCGGGACACCTATATCGGTCGTTTTTCAGATGTCGACATGGGCGATCCGTGGGACGATTATGTGGGCTCCGATTCAACGCTAAGCCTGATGTATTTCTACAATGCCGTCGACGAAGATGGTGGCGCGAATGGATTTGGATACGGTGCACCCGCCCCGGCTTTTGGTCTGACGATGCTCGAGGCGTCCCATTCTCGGGGCGGACTCCCATCCGACATGAAAGCCGGCCCCGAAGCATTCTTGACTAGCATTATCGCTCCCAATAAAAGCGGCCCGTTCGGCTTTGCCAGAGACGCAAAGGAATACTACAACTACCTGCAGGGAATCTGGAATAACGGCCGGTCCATGACATATGGCGGTTTTGGATGGGATTGGGAAAGCCCGACAACCAAATACATATACACAGGTGATCCGGTCACCCGGAGTTTCTGGACCCAGATGAACTACGATGAACAGGGTTCACAATTTGGCCAAAATGACAAGAGAGCCATTGTAGGGTTCGGTCCATTCATCCTGGAACCCGGAGACAGTGCCACATTCACCTATGCATTTGTCTGGGCACGCGGAACGGATCACCTCGATTCGGTGGTTAGATTGAAGAATCTGACTGCGTTCATTCACGATCGCAAAGATGCCCTTATCGGACCACGTACACCTTCAGGCACACGCTTCATTGACGGAAATCCGCCAACACGACCCCAGTATCCCTTCTGGCTGGCCACTCCCTATCCAAATCCAACCTCCGGATTGGTGACATTCGAATACAGCCTTTCTCTCGATGGACACGTTGCGCTGGAGCTGTATGATGTTATGCAGAGAAGAGTAGCTCGCATAGACGAAGGCAGAAAAATCGCTGGTCGTCAAAAGGTTCGATTCAACACATCCGATTTGGTACCCGGAGTCTACCAGCTGCGGCTCACGCAGGGAAGAAGGCTCGATTCCGTTCTGTTCGTGGTCCTCTGAGCATACTTTGCCTTGTAACATGGCACTCGAAAATGACACTTACGGTCCGAAACTGTAAATATCCAACACTCGAGAGAAGACCATGTCCGAACGTTCAGATCAAGGTATCCGGGCACTCACCAGGCGACGAAGAGAAAGTCCCAATGGTGCAGGACACTATCACATCAGCGACCTGTACAAAAACCGCGTCTCCGTATCTATCCAGGGTATCGAAGTCGCATCTTCGTGCTCGACTGTAATCCTGAAAGAAGTAGGCAAATCAGTCTACAACCCTGTCTTCTACTTTCCGAAGGCGGATGTAAATCTCAACCTGCTAGAAGCGGTGACAGGCTATTCAACCTTTTGTCCTATAAAAGGCGACGCCTCGTACTGGAATTTCATTGGTGGAACGAATGCGATCGAAAAGGCTGCCTGGAGCTATGAAACTCCGTTGGAGTATTCCGGAATGATCGAAGAACATCTTGGATTTGATCAACGATACGCGACTATACAGATCCACCCATCGTCGTGAAGGACGAAAATCCAGAGCCTTACCAGCCGATCAATTGTTCATTTCATGATCGACTCGAACATCATTCCGTACGGCAGGATGTGGTAGAAGTCGTGTTTGAATGGAAAGGACGGACTCTCACCCATCAGGCACAGATCAAAGATGTCTTCGCCTGGCAAGGAGCCGATTATGCCTTCGTGATACCGATTGAAGACGTCGAGAGAACTGGATTCACGGTCCGCCTCGATCGTATGGTATCGATAGAGGGAATCAAGCTCCCCCGGAATTGCTGAGTAGGGTATCCGGTACTGCCCCACCCATACGCGTAACAATGGCCTGGAAACGGCCGTAGGGGTGAATTCGGAAGAAGGCAGTGTTCATTGGCTGCGCACCAAGTCCAACATCTCCCCAACCAACCGCGACCCAGCCCTCCTCCCTGGTCTATTCGGTTGCCCTGAATCAGTTTACGCATGTTTCGTAATTATCTGCGCGTTGCATTTCGCAACGTCTTCAAACACAAGGTCCATTCTTCCATCAACGTTATTGGCCTGGCCATTGGCCTCGCGTCTTTCGTATTGATCTTTCTATACGTGCAGGATGAATTGTCCTATGACGCGTACCATGAAAAGGCGGACCGAATCTACCGGGTAAATTCCGATGTCAAGGGGGCCGAGTATTCTGCCAGCATGGCATTTCCGGTAGGCCCGACTCTCCTGGTGGACTATCCAAACTTTGTCGAAAACCAGGTCCGATTTTTCAATTTCCAGGCTCCTACCCTGGCGATGACGTACCAGCCAGATGGCGGAGAACAGATTCGATTTAACGAGCCCAACTTCTTTTTTGCCGATTCGATGCTCTTCGATGTGTTCGATTTTGAGCTACTCGTTGGAGATCCTGGGACAGCGCTGACGCAACCGAATTCGATCCTCTTGACCGAACGAATGGTCGAGAAGTACTTCCGCGACGAAGATCCCATCGGAAAGACCCTCCAGTTGGACAACCAGGGGACTATCAACTTTACAGTCGTTGGGATCCTGGCAAATGCCAAGACCAATTCACACTTCGAATATGACTTTCTGGCCTCAATAAACACGCTCAATGCGTTTACCGGAGGGCAGCCATTCCTGCAAAACCAGTGGTATTGGAATCCGGTGTGGACCTACGTTTTAATGGCCGAAAGCGCCAATATGGACACGTTCAAGTCGTTTTTTCCGGATTTTGTCGAGAAATATTGGCCCCAGCAGGTGAAAGATCAGTCCGAAATGTACTTGCAGGCACTCACGGACATTCACCTGACCTCACGACTCGATTTCGAGATTCGTCCCAACAGCGATATCGCCTATGTGTACATTTTCTCGGCGATAGCGTTGTTCATTCTGTTGATTGCCTGTATCAACTTCATGAACCTCACGACTGCCCGTTCCGGTCAACGAGCTCGGGAAGTAGGATTGCGTAAAGTGCTCGGAGCAGTGAGACCTCAGCTCGTGCGTCAATTCCTCAGTGAATCGATCCTTCTTGTTTTCCTGGCTCTCGTTGTAGCTCTTCCCATGATATACGCAGCGCTGCCTGTTCTCAATGGGTTCGCCGGCAAAAGTCTGTCGTTCAGTCCGACGACGAACCCACTCCTGTTCATGGGCTTGGGCGGAATCGTGTTGCTGGTGGGAAGCATTTCAGGGCTTTACCCTGCGTTCTTCCTTTCATCTTTCCAGCCTGTACTGGTGCTTAAAAACATGCTGACGGTTGGCAAAACTGACGTGTCTGGGATACTGAGAAAGGGATTGGTCGTCACACAGTTCAGCATTTCAATTCTGCTCATCATCGGAACGTTTGTGGCCTATGATCAGCTTGAGTTCATGCAGACCAAGAACCTGGGATTTGATCAGGAAGAAGTCATTCTGATTCCTATCTCCGGAACGCCAGTTTCCCCCCAGTACAATGCGTTCAAAAACCAAATTCTGCAGGATGACCGGGTTCTCTACGTAACAGCTCTGGAAGATATTCCAGGCAGCAAGTATCAAACAGACAGCTATCAGTTTGAAGGACAGTCAGATCCGACACAGTACCCTCGACTCCTGGTTCACGACGAAGTGGTGGAGACGCTCGGGTTGAACGTCGTAGCGGGTCGAGGATACTCAACTGAATTCGCCGCGGATTCTGCTCGGTCAATAATGATCAATGAGCAAATGCTGAATACGCTGGGCATAGCTTCTGCGGAAGAAGCGATTGGGCACCCTATTACTCTAAGGGGACAGCAGAAAGAGATAATTGGAGTGGTCGAAGATTTCCATTATGCGTCTCTGCACAACCCAATCGGTCCGTTCGTAGTCGAACGCTTTTACGCTCCCGGCATCTTCCGGGGATTCGGTCGATATGCAGCCGTTCGCGTGCTTCCGGCCAATATCGCCGGAACCCTGGCATTCTTGCAGGAAACGTGGAGCGCATTTGCCCCCGATCGTCCGTTTGAATACAAGTTTCTGGACACGGAACTCGAACAACTCTACACCGCCGAGCAAACCCTTGGACAGGTGGCAACCGCGTTCTCATTCATGGCCATATTCGTCGCCTGCCTCGGTCTCTTTGGAATGGCCTCGTTCACGGCAGAACGACGGACCAAAGAAATCGGCGTTCGCAAAGTTATGGGAGCTTCGGTACTGGGCATCATCGGACTCCTGTCAAAGGAATCCGCGAAACTGGTCCTCGCAGCATTCGTGATCACAACACCCATCGCCTATTTCGCAATCGACCGATGGCTTCAGACGTTCACGTTCAGCACTGAGATCGGATTGATTTCATTCGCCATTGCCGGAGTCGCCGTCATGTTTGTCGCACTGACAACCGTGGGGCTTCAGTCGCTCAAATCGGCGACCGCCAATCCTGTCAAAAGCATCCAGTACGAATAGGTAAGCCCATGTTGAGAGTTCGGAAGACTTTCGCGCTGCTGAGCCTGATATTTGTTTGTATGCCTGTCTGGTCGCAAAACTCGACCATATTCGGCCCTGGAAGCATCACTCAGGAGGGGAACAGCGTGTATCGTGGTTCCTTTTCGCCCGATGGAAACACATTCATGTTTTTCCGGAAAGTGGCTCCTTCCGGTGAGGATTATCGCATTTTCAGATCCGAAAAAAGCGACGGTTCATGGTCCGAACCTCAACAGCTGAGCCTGGCTGGGCTGGATGATTCAGAACTCTATCCTTCCTATTCTCCGGACGGAAAGTGGCTCGTTTTTTCATCGTATAGAGAGCTCGACGGAGTCGATGAACGAAACGCCAACCTCTGGCGGGTCGCCGTGCGTGAGGATGGATTTGGAGTACCGGAGTACCTGGAAGGCCTTTCAACACCTCCCAACTACGATGCCGGTCCCTGGTATGATCGGGCCGGACGCATCCACTTCGTTTCGACATCAGCCGACTGGCGTACACGATATCCGAAAGTGTCGGATGATGCCCTTCAACAGACGTTCGAGGACACCATCCTTGAGCCATGGAAAGGGTGGCGCGAAGGAGAAGCATACATCTGGGCAGGTGATCCGAGTCCGGATGGAAGCCTCATGATTCTGGGTGTCTCCGAAATTGACGAGAATGGCCGACGACTCCCGAGTGACCTGTGGATTTCGAGAAATTCCGAACAGGGATGGAGTGCTCCCTCCAAACTGGGACCCGACGTTAATACAGATGCGGACCACGAGAACTTCGTTGTCTTCAGCCCCGACGGCTCATCGGTGTTTTTTGTACGTGGATTCCGTGAGTACCGGGAAGTGCGCGTTGCTGATCTACCATGATCGAGTCGCGCCTACCGGCTTCTCTCGCCGGTGCGGCTGGCCTCAGACTCTGAGGAGAGGTTCTCTTCATCCAGATCTTTCAGAAGATCTGAAGTCGTTGTTTGAGGCCCTTCGAGCGCGACCGGGTCCGTCTCTTCGAGCGCGACCGGGTCCGTCTCTTCGAGC
>CAZEHJ010000038.1:27810-33054 GCA_964512485.1 uncultured Rhodothermales bacterium
TCCGTCTCTTCGAGCCGGGAAGTGTCAGGACCGGTTTGGATTTTCGAGGCAATTACCTGGGCGTAGGCCTGAAGCCGTTTTCGGTGCTTCTTTCTCCAAAGACTGAAAATCGCTCGCGCCGTCGACATCGTGATCAAGCCTCCCATTATGGCGAGAGTGAATGCCAAGGGACCCGAGACGCCCAATGCACTCACGAAGGCTCCAAACAGGACAAATCCGCCCACTCCGGACATCAAAAACGTAAAAAAGGCGAGTATCCCGAAGTGCTTCTCCAGGTCAATAGTGGTTTCCCCTCTATTCGGGCGCAGCGTGACCTGAAGACCATGAAGCGTCATGTCCATGTCTTTGATGATGCGGCTCCATTCGCGGATTCTGCCTATTTGAGTCGTTTTTCCGCTTCCGCCAGTGATCCTGCGCAGTTCCAGAACGATGTCCTCCCACTGCGCGTCGTTCAGTTCGCCCTCAACGACGTGGCTGTATTGTTCGCGGAACGGACCACCGAAAAGGGTGAATTTATCCGACATGATGGCATTCAGATCCATCTCCTGGGCGGCAGCCTGAACGTGTTCGGATGATACGCCGAGGTCCCGCGCGATCTGTTCGACATCCTTCAGCGACAGACTGTGTTCCGTGCTCCCCTCCTCTGCTTCGTGCAATTCTGTTGCGCGCTGAATGAGCTTACCGATCTCCCGGTCATTGTACTGGCGATCGGAGTGTCCCGATGATGTCATGGCTCTGATTGGATTGGCGTCAGCGTAGGTCTACGGTGTACGAAGATAATGGGTTCAAGAACTCCTGCGTTAAAGAACTCCTGCGTTCTCTGACGCTCCTCAATCCAGAATTGTCACGACGCCCGTCTCCATCGAATACACGGCTTTGACGACTTGAAAGCCGTCCTCGAGAGTCTTTCGTTGGAGAAGATCAGATCGTTCAACCAGAGAACGGGACGCTGCGCGAACGTTGGCCTTTACGCATTCGAATTTTACTGCATCAGAAGACGTATCACCCTCTTTTTCGAGCACGGGAAGAATGGCCGTCGCCACAGGATCGGCAATTGAACGCATACTCGTCGATACAGGAGCGCTTGGGTTTTCGAGCGCATTGATCGTGGCCTCGACGGCGCCACACCGATTGTGACCCATTACCATCACCAGTCTTGTCCCAAGCTGTTCGACGGCAAATTCCACGCTCGCCACTTGAGTCGCCCCCGCAATATTTCCGCCAACGCGAATGACAAAAATGCTCCCGAGACCCTGATCGAATACCAATTCCGGAGGAACCCGAGAATCAGAGCATCCCAGAATGACGGCAAACGGGGACTGCTCCCTGGCGAGTTCATTCCTGTCTTTCTGATTGTCGAGAGCGCTTTTGGATTTTGCGCCTGAAAGGTATCGGCGATTGCCTTCTTTCAGGCGCAGGAGTGCATCGTCCGCTGAAATCATTCTTCCCTCAATTTCTCGAATTGCTGTTCGCCGGGAGAGCGAAATAGCACCCGGCGAAGAACGGCCACATTACCAGCTGGCGGATGAATAGACGACCGGTCCATGGTCGACCAAATCAATAGCCGCCCGAAATATAGTCTCCGAGATGCTTAATCGTCATTTCCTGATCAGAAATAATCTGCTTGACGACATCCCCGATGGTAACGATACCGGCAACCCGTCCTTCCTCCAGAACTGGCAGGTGTCGGATTCGCTTTTCGGTCATCACCTTCATGCATTCCTCGAAGCTCGCCGACGGACTCACATGGATAACATCCACTGTCATCAGATCTGCGACAGCTGTGCTCTTCGAAATCTTGCCTTTCAACACGAGCTTTCTGGCATAGTCCCGCTCCGAAAATATGCCCTCGAGCATGCCCTCCTTGTCCACGACCAATAGAGCTCCGACGTCCTTATCGGACATCAGCTCCAGTGCCTCGAAAACACTTGAACGTGGCGTGATCGACCAGACGTCGTGCCCTTTTGCGTCTAATAGTTGTCGTACCGTTGCCATAACGATAACCCCTGAATCTGCTTATCCTCTCAGTTTCTCTTCCGTTTCTTCCGCATATTTCTGTGCTTCGTAACGTCTTGCAACGTAGGAATTTCAAGCAGAAAACGCGAATGAGCTCCTTGGAACGGCCCCCTTCAAGTGGAGACTCTCAAACCAACAGGGTTATTCCGACCGCATGATATCGGCGGGACGAGCCCGATTGATGCTCCGGACCTGAGTGGAAATGGTCAAAAGAGTCGTTCCGAGAATAACCAGATACGTGATAATGAATGGCAAGGCATTCAGAGGCATTCTGTACGCATAAATGTCATCCAGCAACGCATCAAGACCGATGAACGCGAGTGGTGAACTCAGAACAGCCGCAAGGGTCAGGATGATCAGCAATTTTCGATTCACAAGTCGGGCTATACTTGATGACGATCCACCGAGCACCTTGCGGACACCAATTTCCTTGAGTCGATTGACCACGTTTTGCGAGGAAAGTGCGTAGATACTGAGGCAAGAAATCATGAGAGCAATCGTCGCTACGAATATAAAAATCGATGAGATTCCCATGCTTTCCTCGTAAAATGCCTGGAAGCCAGCATCCTGAAAAAAGAACCGAGCCTGTTTGTCTGGAAAAACCGCAGTCAATTGCTCGTCGATGAAACCTGAAGTTGCTACTCCTGCACCTTCCTGTAATCGCAGGGTCACGAATCGATTGTCTGTCTCGGGAGTGAGCTTGAACAATACAGGCTGGATGATCGAGAAAAAGTCGTTGTAGTGGAAGTCTTTCATCACCCCGGCAACAGCATAGGATGTTGAATCCAGGTTGACGAATTGACCAACCGGATCTTCCCACCCGGCCTCGGCGACAAACGTTTCGTTAACCAGAATGCTCTCTGTGCCCGACCTTACCGTCTCATCATCCAGCAAAGTGCCTGCCGACAATTCAATGCCAAGAACGCTGGCATATCCTTTCGACACTCCGAATTCAATCGCTTCAATTTCTTTCCCATCAATGATGAGATCTACATCCTGGTCATTGTAGCCAACCGCATCGCGAGAGAGACTTATGTCCAACACACCCGGTGCTTGAAGCGCCGAAGTGTGAATGACGTTCAGTTCTGCAGGGTTGAATGCTTCAAAAAACAGAATGTGTTCGCCTTCGTACCCCCAATCACGATTGGTATGGTAGCGACCATTCAGCGTCAGCACGATTCCTGACGCAAGCGTCATGAAAGCAAGCATAAACTGAAATGTGAGGAATCCATGTGTGAGTGGTCGACGCCTGCCCAGTCGTTCACGGCCCTGGAAGATGATAGTCGGCCTGAATCCTGAAACATAAAGTGCGGGATAAGCGCCAGAAGCGAGACCGGTCACGAAAACCAGCGCAATCAAAAACACCCAGATCTCCCAACTTTCCAGCAAGCCGATTTCAAAATTGACGTCTGCAATAGCATTGAATCCCGGAAGAATGAATTGCCACGCCATCCACAATCCAAGCACCAACGAAATGGCACACAATTCGACGTTTTCCGCCAAAAACTGAAACACAAGCTGCTTCCTGCTTCCGCCAACCGCTTTTCTCACTCCGATTTCTTTCAGTCGTCTACTGGCTGTGGCAATCGTGATATTCATGTAGTTGAAACATGAAAGAAGCAACAGCAGTCCTGAAATCAGGGAAAGAACAAATACCGGGGCCATCGAAATACTTCCGGAAATGGTACGGCTGACATTTTGCGAGTTGTGTGTCAGATTCTGAAGATTATCCAGCTCAAATCCGGTGACTTGCCAATCCTGATCCGGGGCATTGACGCGATCGATATAGGCTTCATTCAACTGCGATTCAACCAGGGCCTCATCCGCTGCGTTTCTCAATTGCACGAAGGTGGCTGCAGTAAACGTAGCCCAGTTTTCAGAATCGATCTCGCCCGCCAGACGAAGAGCATCATAACCCATCAATATCGAAAACTGAATATCCGCTGCCGCGGGAAACTCCTTTGTAACACCCGTTACAGTCAGCTCTGCGGGGTCTCCATCACCTATCCTGACCCGAAGGACTTTTCCCAACGGGTCTTCCATTCCAAAAAAACGTTCTGCGTTGGAATAGCTTAGAATGACCTGATCAGGATTGGTCAACGCGCTGTATGTCCCCGCTTCGAGAGGAAACGTGAACATGTCCATGAACTCGGGATCCACGAAACGAAAGGATGCCCGGATATCAGCATCTCCGTACGAGACGTTTCCTGTGGACTGAGCCAGGCGGACCACTCGTTCCGCCGCGGGAATTGACTGAACAATCTCTTTTCCGAGAGGCATGGGTGTATTCCCCCACCACATCACACCATCCTCTTCCTGCGTAACCTGATGAACGAGAAAGATTTCATCGGAGTTTTCGTGGAACGCGTCCTGATTCATCACGGTAGAGACAAACAGGTAGGTCACAAGCGCCACTGCAATGGAAACCGACAGGCCGAGGATGTTAATAGCGGAGCTGACCTTGTTCTTTTTCAGATTCCTGAACGCTACACGGAGATAATTCGCCATCATGGTCAGGAAAAAGCTGATTTCACGCATCACCTCCTTTCGATCCCGAGTCTTCATCCAGGCAACTGATCGATAGTCGGTTTCCGTCTCATGGTAGGCACCCAGTTCTTCCACCGCTGTTCGAAACGCTTCTTCTTCCTCTGCCCCGCCGGATACCAGAAAGGACACCTGATCCCTCAGGTGCTGTTCCAGTTCATCGAGATCTCTGCCTTTGAAGGATCGGCTGTATTTGTATTGGTGGCGCCAGGTAGAAAGCGCAGTTTCCAGATTGAACATCGTGTTCGTCTACTATTGGTCAGTGGTGGTGGTTACCCGATTGCGACTTCCGGTCCCCAGAGATCTCTCCATATGGCGTTTACCATCTGCCATTCGCTCTGCACTTTCGCCAGAGCCTTCTCTCCTTCGGCTGTGATGCGATAATATTTTCGATCCGGTCCCGAATCTGAACTCTTCCAGTAGCTCTCTACCCAGCCATCGTGCTCCATCTTATGAAGAAGTGGGTACAATTTGCTGTTGGACCAGGGAATCTGCCCCTCGTACAGTTGCCGCGCCCGGTAGACGAGCTGAAATCCGTATTTGGGACCATCCTTAAGCATCGAAAGGACCAGCGGCTTCATTGTGGCGCTGGCCAGTGACTTCGAGACCATGTGAAATACAGCTATAATGAATTTTGATATAGGCTATAACAAAAGACGACATAGCGATTGCAAAGTTGCGCTT
>CAZEHJ010000039.1:0-21877 GCA_964512485.1 uncultured Rhodothermales bacterium
GTACCGACGTTCACGTGAGGCTTGTTACGCTGGAAAGTTTCCTTTGCCATGTTTGGTTACCTGTATGGTAGTGCGTTTAAGTCTTTAATATTATTAAGCTTCCACAGCGCCTGATGCAGCAGAGATAATATCTTCTGCTACGCTCTTAGGCACTTCGGAATAATGATCAAACTGCATGGAGAAAAGCGCACGTCCCTGTGTGATCGAGCGCATGTCGGTTGAGTAACCGAACATGTTCGACAGTGGAACGAAAGCTTTGATAACCTGAGCATCCTGTCGCTGCGACATATTGTCGATGCGACCGCGGCGGCTGTTCAGGTCTCCAATGACATCACCCATGTATTCTTCTGGAGTCACGACTTCAACAGACATGATTGGCTCCATCAGAGCTGGGCTAGCTTTGCGTGAGGCCTCACGGAATCCCATGCGGCCTGCAATTTCAAATGAGAGTTGGTCGGAGTCGACATTATGGAACTTGCCGTCGTAGAGACGAGCCTTGATTCCTTCAATCGGATATCCGGCAAGCGGTCCCTGCGCCATCGAGTCCTTGATCCCCTTCTCTACCGAAGGAATGAACTCACGCGGGATCGAACCACCCTTGATGCCGTCAATGAACTCCAGGCCAACGACGCCTTCTTCGGCGGGTCCGATTTCCATCCAGACTTCAGCGAACTGCCCACGACCACCCGACTGTTTCTTGTGGGTGTAGCGCAGGTCGACTGTTTTGCTGATGGCTTCGCGATACGAAACCTGAGGTTTACCAACGTTGGCTTCGACCTTGAACTCGCGGAAGAGACGATCAACGATAATCTCGAGGTGCAATTCGCCCATTCCAGCGATAATCGTCTGACCTGTCTCGTGGTCGACGCGCACTTTGAATGTCGGATCTTCTTCAGCCAGCTTCTGGAGACCGTTTCCGAGTTTGTCGCTGTCAGCCTTGGTTTTGGGCTCGATAGCAATTCGGATAACTGGCTCCGGGAATTCCATTTTCTCAAGAATGACCGGATGGTCAGTGTCACAAAACGTATCACCGGTGTGAACCTGTTTGACACCCACACCAGCTGCAATGTCTCCTGCCCTTACTTCTTCAACGTCTTCGCGTGAATCAGCGTGCATGAACAGAATTCGGCCGATGCGTTCCTTTTTGCCACTCGTCGCATTCAGAATCTGCGTTCCTTTTTTAAGCGTACCCGAGTAAACACGGAAAAATGTCAGCTTGCCGACATAAGGGTCGGTCATGACTTTAAAAGCTATGGCGCTGAATGGTCCGTCAGGATCTGCCGGGCGACTCAATGATTCATCAGTGCGAGGATGAATTCCTTCAATAGCTGGCACATCAAGTGGGCTGGGCAGATAATCGATAACACCGTCGAGAAGACGCTGAACACCTTTGTTCTTGAACGCCGTACCACAGAATACTGGAGTAATATCCAGACTCAGTGTGGCTTGCCGAACAACTGCCTTCAACTCATCTTCCGTGATCTCATCTCCTTCGAGGTACTTCATCAGAAGCTCGTCATTGTGCTCAGCAACCTGCTCCAGCAGATTGATTCTCCAATGACGAGTCGTCATCTCCAGATCGTGAGGGATGTCGATTTCGTCCCAGGTCTGCCCCTGAGTTTCGTCGTGCCAGATGATCGCCTTGTTGGTGATCAGATCCACAACACCCTTGAACATCTCCCCTTCGCCGATCGGAATCTGAACTGGGACAGCGTTTGCTTTGAGACGTTCTTTCATCGCATTGACTGCGCCTTCGAAGTCAGCGCCGGTTCTGTCCATCTTATTGACGAACGCAATGCGAGGAACCGAATATTTGTTTGCCTGACGCCAGACAGTCTCTGACTGAGGCTCAACACCACCTACAGCACAGAAAAGAGCGACGGCGCCGTCAAGAACACGGAGTGACCGCTCTACTTCTACTGTAAAGTCAACGTGACCGGGTGTATCAATGATATTGATACGATGCTCGCTCCATTCACAGGTAGTCGCAGCACTGGTAATCGTGATACCGCGCTCTTTTTCCTGCTCCATCCAGTCCATGGTAGCACCACCTTCGTGAACTTCACCCATGCGGTGAAGCTTACCGGTGTAATACAGGACACGCTCAGTCGTCGTCGTCTTCCCGGCATCAATGTGCGCCATGATGCCGATGTTGCGCGTGCGTTCAAGTGAGAAGGTTGTGGACATTGCTGAAAAAATTCAGTTTGTGGGTTTCCCCTGTGTTCAGTTGGGTGAGCTTGTGTTCAATTGGGTGAACTAGAAGCGGAAGTGGGCGAATGCCTTATTCGCTTCAGCCATGCGGTGCGTATCGTCTTTTTTCTTGATCGCTCCGCCCTCGCCTTTTGCCGCGCTGATGAGTTCGCTGGCAAGACGATTGGCCATACTCTTGTCGTTACGAGCGCGGGCATACTGGATCAACCAGCGAAATGCCAGAGCCGTACGACGGTCAGGGCGGACTTCAATGGGCACCTGGTAGGTAGCACCACCAACACGGCGACTGCGAACCTCTACCAGAGGAGCCACATTGTTGACTGCCTGACGGAAAATTTCTACACCTTCTTCCTCGGTGCGGTCGGAAATAACGCTGAATGCCTGATATACGAGGCTACGGGCTACGTTTTTCTTGCCGCTTTTCATGACGGCGTTGACAAACTTCGATACCAGTACATCTTTGTATACCGGATCGGCCAGTGTTTGGCGTTTTTCTGCTGTTTTTCTACGCATGTTTTTCTACGCGCTGTCCTGCCTGAGGCAGGGTCTTGTCTGAAACAAGACGGACAGATGTCGTTCGTATGAACTCGGTCTGCCCGAGATTATGTGTTAGCCTGTGTTGATCAAGTCAGCAACTGATGATTCAATCAATCAGGCGGTCGGCCTACTTACGGGGGCGTTTAGCTCCGTACTTAGAACGGCTCTGGCGACGATCCTCTACTCCGGAAGTATCAAGAGCGCCACGAACGATGTGGTACTTCACGCCTGGAAGGTCTTTTACACGACCGCCGCGCACCAGCACGATGGAGTGTTCCTGAAGATTGTGGCCTTCACCCGGGATGTACGCAATCACTTCAACACCATTGGTCAATCTGACCTTGGCGACTTTACGAAGTGCTGAGTTCGGTTTTTTCGGTGTTGTTGTATACACACGGGTGCATACACCGCGGCGCTGCGGACAGGAGGCAAGCGCACGAGACTTCGTCTGCTTGACCTGAGGCTTACGCCCTTTTCGAACCAATTGCTGGATCGTTGGCACGTTTATTACCGTGTTAATTCAATCATTGACAGTGACAACAGGCGCAGGAGAAATATTCCCCATTCCCGTTTAGTATCAGCCTCACAATATACGGACTTCTTCAAAGCCCGCTATAGGCGTATTGTGAAGAAAGGTTGAGATGGGGTTCGATTTTCAGAAAAACTGCCCTGAAACATCAGAAAAACCGATACAATAATTACCAGTGTTCTATACCACTATAACACATGGAAATTCACAATTGGCATGAATATGCCGTTCGAAACGCATGATTCAATGGGTGGTTTTCCGGCTGAAGCAGCTCCAGGATTTCTATACAGATTCCGTCGGCTGGGAAGAATCTCCCTCTACCGCAGCTCCTGATTTTGCTGGCGCCTTCTCTTCGGATGTACCGTTGGAGGAATCATCGGAATCGCCGCCGGCTTCCGCGAGCTGTGAGCTTTCTGCCCCCGAGGCTTCAGTTGAAGCTTGAGCTGATTCCGAGGCTTCAGTCAAAGTCTCGGCTCCATCGACGGAGGCCTCCTTGGCGTCCTCTTTTTCTGCCGATCCATTCTCAGTAAGGTGGAAATCAATGTAGGCGCCGTGTGGGCGCTCACCCAACAGTGCTACGAGCTCCTTGGGACCCAGCACTTCTTTTTCCAGAAGAGCCTGTGCCATGGCCTCCAGTAGGTCTGCGTGGTCTTCGAGCAACTTCCTGGCTTCCTTTCTTACCTCATCGATGATGTTTTTGACCTCTTCATCAATGATCCTGGCCGTTTCGTCCGAATACGGCTTGTCAAATACCGGACCGTCCTTGCCCTTACCGGAGAGGTTAAACGATACGTATCCGATTTTTTCGCTCATTCCGTAATCAACGACCATAGCGTAGGCCATCGCCGTGATGCGTTCGAGATCGTTCTGGGCCCCCGTCGAAATGCGTCCGAAGATTATTTCTTCAGCTACTCTGCCCCCCATAGCCATGATCATGCGATCGATCAGGGCTTCACGGGTATACAGATATCGCTCTTCAGGTAGATATTGGGCATATCCCAGTGCAGCAAGTCCACGTGGAATGATGGATACCTTAACGACGGGGTCTGTGTATTCAAGGAACCAGCCCGTGATTGCATGGCCTGCCTCGTGGTAGGCTACAATCTTCTTCTCTTCTGGAGATATGAGTTTGTTCTTCTTTTCAAGCCCGGCAATTACCCGATCGATGGATTTTTCAAAATCCTCCATGTCGATCGCGTCTTTGTCTTCTCTGGCTGCAAGAAGTGCCGCTTCATTGCACACATTGGCAATTTCAGCTCCGGCAAATCCCGGAGTCTGGCTCGCCAGAATTTCTGAGTTGACCTTGTCTCCGAGAATCAGGTCACGTGTGTGTACGCGGAAAATCTCCGCCCTTTCAATGCGGTCGGGCTTGTCGATCAGAATCTGCCGGTCAAAACGACCAGGTCGCAGGAGGGCTGAATCGAGAACATCCGGGCGGTTGGTTGCGGCCATGATGATGACTCCGCTGTCCGTATTGAACCCGTCCATCTCAACGAGAAGCTGGTTGAGCGTGTTTTCGCGCTCATCGTTTGCACCCATCATCATGCCTTTACCGCGCGAGCGACCGATGGCATCGATTTCGTCAATAAAGATGATACAGGGAGCTTTTTCCTTTGCTTGTTTGAACAGGTCACGCACGCGAGCCGCACCAACACCAACAAACATCTCAACGAAGTCTGAACCGGACAACGAGAAGAATGGTGTACCGGCTTCACCGGCCACCGCCTTGGCCAACAGGGTTTTTCCTGTTCCCGGAGGCCCGACGAGTAAAACTCCTTTGGGCAGCTTGCCGCCAAGGCGCGTAAATCGTTTGGGGTTTTTGAGGAAGTCAACGACTTCAACGACCTCTTCTTTTGCTTCAGCCAGACCGGCGACATCCTTGAAGGTCAGCTTCTGGTCCCCCATAGCGTCAAAAAGAACGGCTTTGTTCTTGCCGATATTCAAAACTTGAGATCCCGGATTCATTCTCCGGATCAGGAACACCCACAAGGCTATGATTATGGCGAGCGGGAAAATCCACGTCAGAAGGCCACCCATCCAGTTGTCATCCTGACGAGCATCGAAAGAGACCTCTCCTTCACCCGCCGAAGCCTGAGCCTTGTTGTAGTCAATCAGGAACTGGACCAATTCGTGATCTGCCGGTTTGGTGGAAGTGAATTTCCTCCCTCCATCCGGGTTCGGTCCGGTAAGAATGTTGGGCTCGACCTCTTTGACCTCGACTCTGCCTTCCTGAACCGCCTGAACCGTGTACAGTCCTTCAACGAGAAGATCATTTACCAGAACGACCTCTTCCACATATCCTTGTTCGATATGTTCGAGGAAACTGGAATACTCAACGGTCTGCGGCTCGACATTTCCCACGCGCAGGAAGATGTGCACAACGAGCACCATGAAGGCACCCAGGTAAATCCACAGCATAAAGCGAGACTTGCGTTCCGGAAGCTTCGGGCCCTTGCCCGGTTCGCGGTTGCGATCCAGCTTGAATTTTTCTTTTTCGTTCTCGGCCATTAGAAGGTAGTCTCCCAGAGCGTGCGACCATTTGATTCGCACTGCTGTCTTCTGAGTTGGTTGAGTGATCTTATAGAAAGATCACCGGAATGAAATCCTGGATTTCGGTGTTGGAAGTGAGGATCGACCGTACCCTGAGGGTTCATTTTGGTTCCTTTCTGCACTCCCGCGACTGCTGTCAGGTCACCTTCTACGGACGGTAGTGGGCAAGAGGTGCAGATAGTTACGCCTTTCTGGTAAATACGCATCAAATCTTACCTGAGCGTCATCTCCTTCCGCTCGGGTGGAGAACATTCCCCATCCTATCAGAAATTCCAGCTGGTCGCCCACAGATTGCGTGATTACATATAAAGGTATACCTGTTGAGTCGATCCGTGCGGACAACTCTCGCAATCCGAGCTGTGCAGACTGCAGGTCGAAATGTGTTGCCAGAATCACCGAGTAGCCTTCAGCGTCCAGATCCGGACGGCCTGTCGGTAGCAGCGGTTTCAGATTTGAGGACGAGCGGGCCTCTTCCCCCTCCTCTTCCCTGGAATCGTCTTCCTCACCGCCCTCTGCGATCGCTCCCGGGGCTCCGGCCCGGGGTACGTCTCGCGTAATGCCCTGACGCGCCAATGAATCTGCTCTGGCCGCGAGGGAATCTTGAGTGGCTGCGGACCTGGCCACCATAGCCAAAACGACGCTGTCCGGGAGGGCCGAAGTGACCGCCAGCGTGTCGGTAGCGAGAGAATCTGTGGCCGTAGTATCTGGTGGAGGTGTGCGGTACTCAACGAGCGCATCGAGAATTGCCTGTGCCTGAAGAGCAACTTTCTCACCTCGGCTCAGAGAGACGATCTTGGAGTAAATGTCCTCAATGAAAAGGTCAGCCGGCTCGGGCTCAGAGGTCACTGCCTCAACGGGAGGCGTCATCGACGCTATGATTGAGTCTTTAAGAACTCCCGAGTCCAAGGCTGAGGTTGTATCGGCCACTGCTCCCGGCTCGGATACAGGACCGCCGGTTGAGTCAGACGCAGCTGCAGCCAGATCTTCTGTCTCGAGTATGGTAGAGACCTGGCTCGAGTCCGCGGCCGCTTCGCTTTCGTTTTCTTGCTCACCTCCCTGCTCTGAGGATCCGTCGACACCGGCAGGCACGAGAACAGAATCAGGAGGCGCAATCCCTGAGTCTGAAGGCAGATTTACCAATTCCGATGACAGAAGCGTAGAATCCGCCGGCACAGCGGCCATCGAATCGGGTGACACGCTCAAACCCTCCTCGATAGAACCGGTTGAGTCCGGTAGCGCGAAAAGCGAATCTGCCTCAACAGCACTCGTATCAGGCAGCGGCTGAAATTTGTTCGGCCACAGTCCGGACAGTCTGTGTCGCTCAATAGTCAACGGCAGCGCAGCAAATATTGCCGCTGAGTCCGCACCGGCCATTCTGAGGTGAATATCTCCCGCCGCCAGCAAGGCCCTCGGGCTCTCGTCAAATCCAGTCCAATCCACTGCCACACCCAACAAGTCATTCATCCTGGCCACCGAATCTGCTTCCGTGTCAAGAATAATGTTCTCGAATGCCTCGATCGCCAACAATAAGGAGTCAGTCAAGACGATGTCGTCATCCTCAATTCCGAGACGTTCCCGAACACCGTTGGAAAAATCAGAATCTGGAAAACGATCCAGAATGTCGCGATACAAGCGATTTGCAGCCAGAGAATCTCCCAATGCGCGATGGACCTCCGCGAGCGCGTAGAACGCCCTCTGAGCGACTGCTTCCGAAGGATCCTCGTCAATCACCTGTCGGTACCAGACGGCCGCAGAATCAGGTGATGCCATCCCCAAAAAGAGGATATTTCCCAGTTCGTATCTCGAGTTCGCCCTCGAGGAGCGCATTTCAAGTTGAGCCAGGGAGTCCCTCGGAACGGCTGAATCATTGATATCCGGAAGCTCGTTCTGCGTTAGTTGTTGCAATACCTCCTGGGCTTCTTCAATGGCAGCTTCATCCGTTTCGGCATCCGAAGCGTTCAGCGCCGCACTTCTTCGCCAGTTTGGCACCAACGGACGCGTACCCCAGATATTCTGGAAGGCCAACCTTCCCTCCTGAACCCGGATAGGATCCTCGTTGAAAAGGTATCCTCCTTGTTGGCCCGTTGGATCGCCCGGCGTCGGAATGATCTTGCCTTCTGGCAGCCCACGATTCAAAAAAGGATCATTCGACGTTGAGTTCGCATTGCGGAAAGCCTGTTCTCGCTGACGCTCTTCCAGGATTCGCCGCTGTTCGGCAAGCTCCTCGGCCCGCAATTGACGAAGCTCGATAATCTTCGCATCGTACTCCTCCTGTGGCATCATTCCCAACCAGAGCAAGGAATCATAGCGAGCGATGTCTCGGTATACCCGTGAGAAGGCCGAATAGCTGTCCTTCAGATCGCGAGCGTCCACGATGGCTTCAGGCGCGTAGCGCAAGTCTGTGCCCGGAGCGGATCCAACACGAGAACTGTTTCTCGCTGCAACGGCCGTGTTGAGGCTGGCGGAAGCGGTGTCGAAGTAGGCAGCGGCCATCACGTAGTCGTGATCGATATCCCGGTACATTTCACCCAGAGCATAGTGGATGCGTCCTTTCACTTTGCCGACGGTGAGAGAGGTGACCGGGTCGTACAGTAATTCGTAGTAGATGTCGTAGGACTCGTCATCGCGGCCGACACTCTGTAGAATCCTGGCTCTCAAATACCGCAATTCCGAGAGACTGGTAAAATTCTTGTCGTCTCGCTCCATTTTTCGGACTTCGACAAGCGCTCTCTCGGGGTCGAGATGCGTTCCTTCAACTCGAACGGCACTATAACGGGCCGCATATCCGAGTTCATAAGAGGGCCGATACCGTCGAACATCCTCATAGGCCTGGTGCGCCTCTTCGTAGCGCCCCAATTTTTCAGTAACCTGACCAAGCAGGAATTGTGCGCGACCTGCAATCTCCTTGTCTTTGACATCCGGGATCGCAGATCTCAGATAACCCGCCGCCGCCTCCCAGTTGTCCTGTTTAATGCTCATTTCTGCCAGCAAGAGTTCATACTGGCTCGCCCATCTGCGATTTACATTTTCCTGGTTCGAAGCCAAAGCCAGTTCCTCTTCGGCCAAGTCCAGGGCGCCACTTGTAATCAGCGCACGCGCCAGCCAAAACCGGCCCTCTTCTTCCAGCGAACTTTCAAGGTCGATTACTTCACGGAATTTCTGGGTGGCACCGACATAGTTTTCCTGATAGAAATACGATTTACCTATGAGCAACAAGGCGTCATCGATCCACTTGGACTCGGGATGTTCTCTCAGTAGATCCGCACTCTTGAGGACGGTCTCTTCGAACTCCGCCGACGCAGAAGCGCCTGTCGTCTTGACGAATAGCGGTAAATAGCGCTCCCTGTCAACGTCCACATTCAACCGGTCCAGGTTATTTACACCAGTTTCAAACTGGCGTTCAGCGTTGTAGAACGTATTGTAATATGCGGTAAAATTATTGTACCGCTTTCCGATAAAATCCGGCGATTTACACCCCAGCCCTGCTGTCACGAGGACGGCAAGGGTAATAATGAGTCCGAGACGATGTCGAACGGGCCAGATGCGATCCGGATATTGGCGCATATGATTCAATTCAGCGAAAGAGTCCGCGTTGGAAAAACGAAAAATTGGTAGCGGTTCGGCTGAGCGAAATACCCGTTTAATTGAAGTTCACTATCAGAGAACGCTTACATGTACCATATTCGTGCGCCCCTTCGTCGGTAACGGCATTCCGGCCGTCATGACCACGCTGTCTCCGGTACTTGCAAGGTCTCTGTCACGTAATACAGCGTGAACCTCTGCTATACCCTTGTCAGTGTCGAACTGAAAAGGAAGATAAAATCCTTTTGTTCCCCAGGAGAGAGCCAATTGCCCCACTATCCGCCGATCATCCGTAAATGCATAAAGAGGGACGTGCGGGCGGTGTCGTGAGATCGATCTGGCGGTGGCACCCGACGCCGTCAGGCAAACGATGGCGACGGCTCCGACCTTGTGGGCCAGAAAGAATGCTGTTCTGGAAACTGCCTCTGTCGTAGACGGATGTTCGGGATAAGGAAGGGGATCGATTTTTTGATCGAGGAGAGTTCTTTCGGCTTCCCGAATAATATCAGACATCACTTCCACCGTACGAACGGGATATTTGCCTATCGCGGTTTCACCGGAAAGCATTACTGCGTCGCTTCCGTCCAGAACCGCATTGGCTACATCACTGGCTTCGGCTCGGGTCGGTCGAGGATTTTCAATCATGCTCTCAAGCATCTGAGTCGCTGTGATCACAGGCTTCGCTGCTTCGAGACACTTCGATATGATCATCTTCTGCGTGCCCGGCACGCGGGAGAGGCGCATTTCAATTCCGAGATCCCCGCGCGCGACCATCACTCCATCTGCCATGGAGATTATATCATCAATACACTCTACAGCCTCCGGTTTCTCGACCTTGGCGATGATCATCGGTTTCGAGTCGAACGTTTCGATGCGCTCAAGAAGTTGCTCGACATCTGAAGCCCGTCTCACGAATGAGAGGGCAATTATGTCAACATCGTTTTCGAGACCAAATGCCAGATCAGCCAGATCTTTTTCGGTGAGGGCTGGAGTTGTTGTTTGGATATGGGGAAGGTTGACCCCTTTTCTCGATCCCAGCGGTCCGCCAACCCGTACCTTGGTGAGGACGTCTGCTCCATCGAATCCGGTCACTTCGAGCTCAAGGTTTCCGTCGTCGAGAAGGATTTCTCCGCCGACGGCAATGTCCCGCGCCAGCGTCGGATAATTCACGAATATCCTCTCGGAACTGCTTTCCGTTTCGGGATCGCTTGAAATAGTTAGCTGAGATCCAGTCTCGAGATGAACGCTTCCACCTTCCATGCTACCAACACGAAGTTTGGGACCCTGGAGATCAAGGAGAATGGCGATCTCCTTGTTTTCCAATTTCGCTGCCCGCCTGACCGTATCAACAAGGGATCTATGGTATTCGTGCGAACCGTGGGAAAAATTCAGTCTCGCCACGTCCATGCCGGCTCGAATCAGCTCCCTCAGAACTGCTTCCTCAGACGAGGCAGGCCCGAGGGTACAGACGATTTTGGTATGACGGGTCATGGGGTCATGCGAATTTGATGCAGATGCGTGCTTTGGACGCCCCTAAAATACCATTTTTACATGCAGGTTATGTAGCCTGAATTCCATTTGTCAATGAATGATGACCGTTCACCTCTGCAGCGCGACCATTGGGCACGATGACCGCTGTTTTTTTGCCATCGACTGTATCAATCACCACCGAAAAACCGTAGAGACTGGAGTCCTCGCGAAACCCGGCAGCTCGTGATGAGGAACTCGAAAGAGATGAGCTGGGCTCTTCAGCGAGGCTCCTGTTTAACACAGGGCCGAAGGAAACGCACATCGGAATTTCGCCTCATGTTTTAGTCACGTTTTCAGACTTGGGAGGGTCAGTACATGAAAGCGATAAAAAATATGGTTGCGGCCTCTGGCTTTGCAGCAATACTGTGCCTGGTCGCAGTTCCATCCAACGCTCAACTTTCAATGGCCGATGCGGAATTCGCATTCCATGACGGAGTTGAATCCACAGAATATGTTCTCAACTCCGTAGGCGATGCCGATGTAGTTGAATCCGTCGCCCAACTGAGGAGGCACGCTCCAGAGATGAGTGACTCTGATTGGAAATCCTACGGTACCCAACTCGAGAACGCTCTGTCTTCGGATCATCAAGGTCTTCAGAATTCAGCCCTGAGATTGGTCATCGCATACAGCGAGAACCTTGAGCTCAGTGCCGAAGCAATTGTCGACGTGATGCATCTGTATCGCGAGGGAGATACCGATCAGATCCGCCGCATGGCTGTGGTGGCCCTCGGAGAGCTGGATTCCAAGCTGGCGGTCGACTATCTCGAACGGTCCTATCAGTTTGAGAAGTCCGAGACAGTCAAGAAGACGATTCGAGCTGTTGTTTATGAATCGAAATCTGCGGTCTGATCCAAATTGGATGCAGATTGAAGAGGGCGGCTCCCACAGGGAGTCGCCCTCTTTTCATTTATCCCAGATTGCAGCAGCCAGGTTTTCGACTGGAAGAACATAATTTTGCCTGAAAACAGAAAACCCACGCGGTGCACTACTTCCGCGCGGGTTCTGGAGATGTCCTTCCTCTCTGTAAAAGCTGTAGCCACACATCAATTCACTGAGTAGACATCAAGTCGTTATTATCGACCGATGATTTCATTACGGAAGAACCATCGAATCGTTACATCCAAACGGCCCAACCCTTCGATTATTGGCCGTTTTTACAGAAATATGCTGATCTTCACACAATTACCGTAAGTTTTCGGATATAAAGGTCGGAAAACGATATATTCGTGGACAAACCCTTGGAATAGACTCCTTTCCAGCGATTCGCCCCTTCTGATGTAATACACACGACGAAGCGCGATCAACCAATCAGAAATCACATGCTTCTTTCGAAAACATCTGAATACGGCGTTCGGGCCATGCTGCATCTGGCAGGAATTGGCAGCGAGAAATACACGGCCGTACGGAAGATCAGTGAGGAACTGGATATTTCATTCCACTTCCTGACCAAAATATTTCAACAACTGACTCGCTCGGGACTGGTGGAATCCTATCGTGGTCCGAACGGCGGAATCCGATTGGGTGACAAAGAGGAAAACATTACGGTTCGAGATATCATTGTGGCTCTCGAAGGAGACAAGATGTTTACTGAGTGTGTCCTCGGTCTGCCCGAGTGCGGTGAGGGACAGCCGTGTCCCCTGCATCACAGATGGACGGGCGTCCGAGAAGAGGTCGAAAAAATGCTGGGGTCGAAGACCCTCGAGGATATAGGAGAGGAATTGCGAAACGGAGATTTCCGTCTTCGAGCAGGATCGATTTGGGGGACAATCGAGAACGCATAGCAATCTCCGCACCGAAAGCGCTATTGGAGCAAACAAGAAAAGGGTCGCGATCCGATTGGATCGCGACCCTTCAATGTGTGGCTACAGATCAAAAATGCTCAACGCATTCTCGAAATCACTCAGCCTTCGCCCCGCAGAAATTCCACGATAGCGCGAGCTTCTGCCTCTTCGACACCCAGAGGTACCATCGGAATGGCATATTCTTCGAGCAATGCAATTGCGTCCGGATGCTCCGCCAACATCTGCGTTGGATTGAGAATCATGTTCATCACAAAAACGGGAGATCGACGGTCGAGAACGCCGCCAAGTGCGGGTCCGATAACTTTCGCTTCCAGCTGATGGCAAGCCGTGCACTTGGCACCGAATGCCGCTTCGCCTGTCGCGGCGAGAGCTGCATCGTAGGCTCCCAGTTCAAGTTCCGTGACCGGGCCGATCTGAGCTTCCGCGGAAAGCTCTGCCGCTGCCGGTTCTTCTGCAGCGGGTGCTGCAGCTTCAGGTGCCGCGTCGCCGCCGCCACATGCTGACAGGCCGATGGCCGCAGCTGTAAAAAGGAGAACAAAAATGTTGGCCTTCTGCATTCGCTTGTGCCTCAATGGGTTCTGTTGGTTGGTAGGAGACCGCGCGCGCCAGTCCGGGGTAGATTTACCGGATCAGAATGAGCCGCGGTATTTTTACAATCGGCGGTAAAGGTCGCTCAATCACACGTTGGAGGCAACCTTTGGAGGCAATTTGGGCTAGAATTAACGAAAGACCCATCCTGTCAGAGCGTATTCAGATAGTCCCACACCTGCAAATAGTCCGGATTTGAGGGGAATCTGCGGATCAGATTCCTCACTATCTCCCGCGCTTCATCGGCTCGGTCCGTATTGATAAGCAAGGAAGCATAATTGGCCAGCGCCAGTTCCATGTCCGGCGAAAGGGCCAGCGCCGATACGAAGTCTTCCTCAGCGCGTTCAGTATCCCCCATCAACAGAAGAAGAAAGCCACGGTTGTTCAGCGAGGTCTCAAATTTAGGATTGCCGGCGAGCAAACGATCAAACGTCGAGAGCGCTTCGTCGAGTCGCTGGGCCTGAGTAAGGGCCACACCGAGTTTGTCCTGAAAACGAAGATGATCCGGTCCCAATGAGACGGCGCGCTGATACCAGGTCACAGCTCGATTGGCATCTCCGATTGCGGAATACGCCTCCCCAATCCGGTAATACGTCCAGGCGTCTTCCGGCAACTGAGCATTGGAAGCCTGACTGGCGCGGCGGATGGCCGCATAATCTTCCTGAAGGTGCCACAACCTGATCCACGATTCGGTCAGACCATCTTCACCGGCCTGTTCGGCCCGGCGGAGCAAAACCGCTGCAGAGTCGAGCATTCCGGGGCGGTCTGTAAACTGTTCGTAGTACGTCACAAAACCGTCAGCTTCCTGTCTCAGTGAGGGCGTTGCGTCCACGAGACCTGCCATCCGAATGAACCGCGTCTGATCCTCTAGTTCATCAGGGGAAAGTCGACCAGGCACGCGAATTTTGTGGTCCGTGATTCGAATGTTCGGAATATCCGTCGAACCAGACTTGGGCATGTGGCAGGAGGCGCACGTCGCCGAGTTTGTCCCGGCGACCACGGTTGGCTCCGTGCACATGATCGCGGAGGCCGTTTCAGGGCGGGCATCATGGCAATTCTGGCACGAGGCATCGATCGAGCCACCTGTTTCTTCCACTGGCTTGTGAGGATCGTGACAGGTTAGACACGTAATGGGCTCGAACGCACTTTCCTCTTTCCATGACTCCATGAAACAGGCGCTCTGAGCCAGACGATCGGGATGGGAGGCCATGATGAAATGAGTCGTCGAATCTGGCTGACGCGGCCAAAAGACGTTTTCATGTTCCGACAATGGCTTGCCCGGTCGCCAGTCCAGCGGTGTCTCGTCGTTCTCAAACACTGAGGCGCCCTGCATATGGCACCTTTTACAGACATCCAGTTCCAGTTCCGGCTTCAGTTTACCTGGGTTTACAATCGAAAAATCGATTTCACTCACCGTGTTGACGATGATTCCGGCTTCTTTTTCTGCGATGTGGATCGAACCCGGGCCGTGGCACTTCTCGCAGTTTATGCCTTCGGGCACGTGTTCAAATCTGTTTTCGGATCCGGGGACAAAGACCGGTTGCGCGTTGTGACAGGCCATGCATTCGTCCGTAATCACCCTTCCGAACCGATAGTTGTTGCCCGCTTTCTGGAATTTGGGTGCCAGTCCCCACTTTGCATCCTGGGCGTACCAGGTGACCGGAATCTGGTACAGGTATCCGTTCTCAGAATAGATATGGGAGTTGGTATGCTGACCCGATCCCACGATAAAGTCTATCTGCTCGGTCCGCGTGAAAACCGTGTCAGCGCCTGAAAGCCGATACTCGAGAACAAACAGATCTTCTCCGACGGCGAATGGTCGGTAATACATGTCGTCGAACTCGGAAAACATTGGCTCGACATCATCCCACTGGGCATCGGACAAGGAACGTGCGGCATGTTTCCACGAGCGGCCCATCTGAGAGCGGATGTACGAATCGTACTGCGGCTCGTGACACGTCTGACAGGCCTCGATTCCGACGAACTCTGCCTCAGGCAACCATCCGGCGTAGTCGGGGCCAAATGACCTGACTCCGCTATCGTCTTTGCCCGGTTCACCGGCACAACCCGCCATGGCCAGGCCCAGACCCAGAACCAGGACCGAAAAAAGAAAGGATACCGTGCGAGGATGCATGAGGCGGCGGACAGACAGGTTCAGGCTTTTTCTCGCGCTGACATACCCCGCGAACCGGCGTTTGTTCAGAGAATCGACACACGAAACGAATGCGGGCGGCGGGGCGCACGCCCCGCCGCCCGCAACGGATCAGTCAGATCGGTGACTGCCGGAAGTTCGCGATCCAGATCGGATGACCCGGAATTCCCGATCCAGAATCTCTCGATCTAGAAGTTTACGATCGTTGAAATGTATCCCCAGTACGCGTTGTCGGGGTCTGCACCGACAAAGTCATCACCAGGCATGAATGCTGATACTCCTGCAACGATGGTCATCGCTGAGTTGTATTTGTAATTCAACGTGACGTCGATTTCCTGTCCGTAGACATCATCAAGTCCAGATGCGACTTCCGTTCCAGAGAACTGATGAAGGTCAACCGACAGTTTCAGATCTTCTTTCGCCATGACGCTCAAGGAAAGTCCGATGTCCTGCAGGCCTTTCGCAAACGATCCTGGACCAATGAAGTAGTCCATAAAGCCGTAAAACTTGTGGTTCGTAGCAAAAAGGGTGTTGAAATTGCCTACATCACCATCAGCGCCGTCTTCGTCACCGGAAACCAGCGTGAAGAGACCTCCGATGCGGAGTTTATTGTCAGAATTGACTGTGTATCCGACTTTTGCGGACGCCAGGTATGCACCGAGTGAGCCGAGTTCACCCGTACCAGCTTCAAACACGTCACCGGTCTGATAGTAGCCTTCCAGCTCGTAATCGAAGTCAGACTTGGCTCCATACGCAGCAGCTCCAGCTGTAATACGTGATCGAAGTCGCTCGCCAGCGTCAGCGCCGCCTGTGATGATGCCACTGTCAGTATCTAATAGTCCCAGTCCTTCGACGCGACCTCCTTCATACGGATAGGTTACAGTCACTCCATAGAGGCTCTGGCCCGTAGCGACACCAGTCGCTCCAACCAGACGGGAAGCCAATACCTGGAATGACGCGTTTTCACCGGCATACTTCAGAATGGCTGCGTCAAACGTACGGCCGATATTGTGCCAGCCGACGGCCCCAACGAGTCGTTGATTGCCGATGTTGATCTCTTGCCGACCGACCTTTGCGCTGAAATCAGTATCGAAAACGTTCGAAACTGTGAAGTAGGCCTGATGGGCATCAAGAGCGGGTGCCGAACCAGCGATAGTACCACCGGCGCCGCCCCAGACTCGAGAATCCTGAAACTGAACGAACACCTTCACATCTTCGGTGGCAGCAACGCCCACGTTCAGTCGAGTTCTGAGGAATGTAAACGTCGGGTTGTCAACGTCTGCGTTGAAATCTTTGCCTGAATGTTCGGTTCTCTGACGGATCTGCCCTGTAATCGAAAGCCGATCCTGTGCCTCAGCCGCTTCAATCGAAATGAATGAAAGAACGAGCATGAAAATCATCGTCCAGATTGGTAGCACACGTTTCATATATAGCCCCCTTCGAGCCGTTCAAGATTTAATTATTTGAGCGAGATAGATATCTATTCGCTGACCGAAGGTACGCCCGAAACGGATATTGAAGATAACTTTGTCTTAAATATTGACACCCCATTCATACGGTGTTGACAGAACCTTCACAGTGAGATCTAAATCGGCGTTTTAGATGTTTTTGAAGTGTTTCCATCGCGTGACTGAACGACCGAACTACTCCTGAATCTGGGCGCTGATGTACGCACCACGCTCGGCTAGATCAGTACGCTCCGGCTGCATCTGGCGAAGCAGATCATTCGACTCATTTGCCTCCTGCCAACGCTCAGTCTGCATGAACAGAATGGTCAGGGCGTCCCGAAACTGGTAATCATCGGGAGACAGTTGCAGCGCCTGCAGCAGCAGACCTTCCGCATCGCGATATTCTTCCATCTGTTGGTGTGCCAGCGCCGCGTTGTAGGCTTTGCGAGGGTTTTCCGGATCCAATCGAAACGACTCTTTCAGAACTGCGGCAGCGGCGGGAAGACGCGGTCGCTCTTCTCCCAGAAAAAGACCCAGCATATAGAGCGCGTCAGAGCCATCCTCGCCCAACATCAGGACGGCTCCCCGCAGTGCATCCTCACCATGAGTCCTCAACTCCCTGTAGCGTGCTGGGTTGGCTGTCGAAACTGCGTTGGCCCATCTACCAGAAAAGAGACCCCATGCGACGAGCACATCAGGGTTTTCAGGCGCGATCCGCGACGCGATCTCAAATTCACCCTGGGCCTCAAACCACTCCCCCAACACCTCGTGCATGTGAGCCAGATTGATGTGAGATTCGGGGCGCTCGGCCGTTGCCATTTGAGCAGCTCGATAATCGCGCATCGCGCTCCGGGCAGGCTCTTCGTCGAATTCATCGAAACCGAAGGACAAGGCGGTTGAAACTGCTTCTGTCCTCACCCATCGAATCTCATCGGCAAATACATTCTCCAGATTGGGAAGCGGCGCAACACCTGCCCAACCGGCGAAAGCACGAAGAGAGCCGACTCGCTCGAATGGGTTTCCAGAAGAAAGCCCGACCATGGCAATGCGGATGGCATCCGCATCGGGGCGGGTCGCGAGGCGGGCAATCAAACTCCCCTTCATGATGCGACTCGTGGTCGAATCGATCAGTACGGCAAATAATCGCTGCATCCCCTCTTCTGAGGACGTTGCCAGTGTCGAAGCCGCTCGTGCTGCGTTGGGACCTGGTGTCCTACCGATCGCTTCGGCCGCCCATTCCGCATCTTCGTTCACATGGCAATTCTGGCACACATCCGGCGAATTCGTCTCATGCGAAGCCAACGGATCGGGAATCCCGAATCGATGATCCTGGCGTGCATCGACGCCCATATAAACGCGTGACGGCATATGACAATCTTCGCACGAAGCGTCAATTCCAGATTCGCTCTCGTGAACTGCGTGAATGGCTACATCTTCGATGGATCCGGCATGGCAGGACTGACACAAGGCATCCCCCGGAAGACGGCGTTCGCCCGTATGCGGATCGTGACAATCCGAGCACGTGACTCCCTGCTGAGCCATTCGACTCTGCAAAAAGGATCCGTAGACGTAGACTTCATCCTGAATCTGTCCGTCGGCGAAATAAAGACCATCACCGATGAGGGCTGGAGCATACTGGTCCAGAAACTCGGCATCGTGAACTGCGGGCTCCACGAGCGGCGTACGGCGCGAATGGCAAGCTGCGCACATATTCAGCTCCGCATTCTGAATCGAGAGGTCCTCCCTTCCCCCAATATCTGTCTTGTCTTCTGAAGCCCCAGTCATACCGTAGGACGCGGTCGGACTTTCAACGTGATTACTCGCGGGGCCATGACACGCTTCGCAGGCCACCGTCATTTCCTCCCAGGTCGTCGAGTACGAGTCTGAGTCCAGATCATATCCTCGCTTCAAGCCGGTCGAATGGCAGGAGGCGCACATGTAATTCCAATTCAGGTTGTCACTTTGCCAGTGCAGCACATCTCCAGGCGGTGTGGGATCGTCGGGATACAAAGAGAACCAGTTCTTTCCGCCGGTATCCCAGGCCACCGTCAGGGCCTGCATCCTGCCCCGTTCACCCGAAAGAAGAACCTGTTGAAGGGGGTCATGACCAAAAGCATACTGCACGGGCAGTGTATCCCCTCTTGCAATAACGGATATCTGGTCTCCGGGCACCGTCGGATTCCCATCCCGAATGAATCGATACTCATCTGAAAAATGAGTGAACGCCTGGTTATCAAAGTCAGCCAACACACTGGCGGAATCCGGTAACTGCATGGCTCGCTTGTGATCCGAGCTCATCCATGCTTCATTCTGGTCGGTATGACATCCCGCACATGATGCAGAACCAACATACTCTGGCGCAGGGCTTCCACATCCCACGAGAAGGCTGAAAGCCACGAATGCAGCGCCAGTTGATGCGGTCAGTCTTAGCGTTTTCAATTCTGGAATGAACCGTTCTTTTTCTTGAACATGATCGCGTGGAAATAGCTGACGGAGCCCGGAAACGCGTATATGAAACCAGGAAATCCGATTCTAAATATCCACTTCCTTTTTCTTGACCATGAACAGGCCCTCTCCGATAGACGTCACCACGATGGTCCCGCTTTTGAACCACGGATAGTTGCTCCATGAGCCGCCCCCGACGCGATCGTCCGAGACCGTATCGAAATATGCGACTTCAACCGGGTTTTCAGGATCGGCTACGTCCAGAATGCGCAGTCCGGACACGTAGTTGGACTGATACATCAAATTGTCCTTGATATAGAGATTGTGATCTGTGCTTGTTTCCTGAGCGATATGCTCCTTCACCAGGATGGGATCATCCAGATCTTGAACATCAAAAATGAGCGTCCGTGTACCTTCGACGAGTCCTTGCGGCTCGTCCGCTTCATCGTTGATGTAGAAGTAGCGATGATCTTCCGTAAGCCAACCCTGGTGCGTGTAGGCGATGCTCGGATACGTTGCGCGAGAAATCACGGCAGGATTCTGTTTGTCGGTCACGTCGGCGATCGAAAGCGCCACCTCGTTTGATCCCAGGCAGATTTCTTTACCAACATGGTCAGAATCGGGACCGCGGTATACGACACATTGTGCATCATGCGTATTTCCAGTACCATTGCGGCCCGTTCCGGCATGCGAAAAACAGCCGGCAAACGTCGGGTTCTTCGGGTTGCTGATATCAATCATGTGTAGCCCCCCACCGCACGTGGTGCCGCCCATTTTTGAGGCGACCGAATAGGCGAACCCTGTTTCCTCGTTGATGACGATGTTGTGCGCGCTCGCAATCTCGGTGTACATCACGTCTGCATCGAATTCGACGGGGGCATCTTCCACGTTCAGCAGTCTCGTGAGATCAAAAACCTGCATCCCGTGTGGTCCGGAGCGATCCGAAACGATGAATGCGTGGTCTTTGTACACTTTGATATCGCGCCATGATGACGCCGTCGCGCCTTCAGTCATGGCCAGATTTCCCAGATATATCGGGTTGTAGGGATCTGTGACCTCTACAAATGCCGAACCATCGGTACGGCCGACCAGTGCAAAATCGCGTCCGCTGGCTTCATCGGTCCATCCCCATATATCGTTCATGCGCGTTCCGCGTACGCCACCGATATCCCGAATGGAAAGAAAAGACTGGACATCCATGCCGTCACATCCAAAACCTGCAGCTTCGCCTTCTTCACATTCTATCATCGAACCGGTGAACGACTCCATGGCGCCACGATCGTGATACACGATTCCAGCCTGAGCAAATCCGTCTTCTGCCTTGTCGAACATGAACGTTCCGCCTTCGCCTCCATCATATCCGACGGCCCCAACGGCTACAAAATCTGCTCCGGATGCGAGCGATCCCCCGATTGAGCTTCGGAATTTCAGACCTTCGACTTCCACGACGCCGTCCTCGCTGAAAGAACGCATCATGTTGCTCGGACTGTACACGTACAGGGCTCCCATCCGCCCGTTAGCGCTCGGAGCACCAATCCAGACTTTGTGGTTGGCATCATGGGTCTGACTGACACCAAAAAACTCGTTTCCCGTTGCCGAAGACGGGGCAAGACGAAGTGTGTAGTTGAAAGCACCGCTTTCCTCGTCCAGATGAAACACGGCTACCGCACCGGTACGAGAATCATGGCCAGGAGCGCCCACCATCGCATGACCGTGGTGTAGATAAATCGATGAACCAAACAACTGATTGGGACTCACAACGGGCATCGTGATTTGCTGTGACTCTTCCCATGAACCGTCGTCGCCTTTTTTGAAGACCATCACCGTCCCGGCTCCATCGTTGTGCGTCGGCGCAGCAACCATGGCAATGCCCTCGTCTATCGCCACCTGAACCCCTTGCATGGAAGCTCCGACTTCGCTGTTGCCCAGATGTCCCGTCATGGGCCATGATCCTCCTTCGGTACGAGTGAAAACGTGTGCTCCACCGGGAGAATCCGTCGTGCCACCACCGGCAGCCGCAACCACAATTTGATCTCCTCTGATTCCCACGGCAGAACCAAACCCTTCGCCGGGGCCATCAAGCCGTGCAGTTTGCGTCCAGGATCCATCCTCCTGACGGTTGTAGACAAAGGCCGCTCCAAAAACGGGAGCCCCAACGACGAGCACGTCCCCGTCCGCGGCGATGGCACGACCATAGCCATCTTCGTCACCATCAGAATTTGGCAGGCTCAGCGATCCCGTTTCCATCCAGGACCCATCTTCGCCTTTCGAAAACATATATACCGATCCGGCTGTCAGTACGTTGTTGCCTTCACCGGCGAAGTACGTATCGCCTGATGCAGCGGCTGCTGCACCAAAGCCCTGGGCTTGTACGGATGCAGCAAAAAAGAACAGTGCTGCGATTACAGATATCCTACGCATGATAGTATCAGAATGGATTGAACAATCTTGAGAAATAAGTCGGGTTGACGGGCCTCATTCGACCCAGGCTCGTGGCTCCGAG
>CAZEHJ010000039.1:21977-29849 GCA_964512485.1 uncultured Rhodothermales bacterium
AGAATGTAATCGATCAAGGCCGATTCAAAAAGGGGGCGGCGGATGGAAACCATCCGCCGCCCCGACAAGCGATTGCGCTCGGATACAGGTTAGATGTCAATTTCCCGTTTCTTGAGCATGAACAGACCCTCGCGACTTGACGTCACGACGATCGTACCACTCTTGAAGTAGGGGTAGTTGCTCCACGATCCGCCACCGGTGCGGTCATTGCTGACCGTATCAAAAAACGCCACTTCCGTGGGTGCTTCCGGATTTGAAACGTCCAGAATGCGCAGGCCAGCGACATAATTCGACTGATACATCAAGTTGCCCTTGATGTAGAGATTGTGGTCCGTGCTCGTTTCTGTGGAAATGTGCTCTCCCACCAGAATCGGATCGTCGAGATCCTGCAGATCGAAAATCAGCGTGCGTGTGCCTTCAACCAATCCCTGAGGCTCATCGCCTTCGTCATTGATGTAGAAGTAGCGCTGGTCCTCGGTGAGCCATCCCTGGTGGGTGTAGGCGATCGCGGGATAGGTAGCCCGGGAAATCGCGGATGGATTCTGTTTATCGGTCACATCGGCAATTGAGAGCGCGGTTTCATTCGAACCGAGGCAGATTTCTTTGCCACTATGCTCAGTGTCCGGGCCCCGATAGACAACGCACTGGGCGTCATGAGTATTTCCGGTACCATTGCGACCCGTTCCCTCGTGCGAGAAGCAACCAGCGAATTCAGGATTTTTCGGATTCCGGATATCAATCATATGCAGACCACCACCACAGGTGATGCCGCCCATGCGTGATGCAACCGAGTAGGCAAAGCCTGTTTCTTCGTTGATTACGATGTTGTGGGCGCTCGCGATCTGGTCGTACATCACGTCCGGCTCGAACTCGACAGGTGCATCAGGCACATCCAGAAGTCGCTCCAGATCGAATACCTGCATACCATGCTGACCAGCTCCGTCGGCGACGATGTAGGCGTGATCACGATACACCTTGATATCGCGCCAGACTGAATTCGTCGCACCTGGCGTTTTCGCCATATTGCCCAGATACACGGGATTATAGGGATCGGTGACTTCGACGAATGCCGCACCATCGGTGCGACCAACGAGCGCGAAATCGCGGCCCGAAGATTCGTGCGTCCATCCCCAGATATCGTTCATCCGCGTTCCGCGAACACCACCAATATCGCGAAGAGACAGGAATGACTGAACGTCCACGTTGTCACATCGGAATCCGGCGGCATCTCCTTCTTCGCATTCGACCATTTCTCCGACGAAGGAGTCCATCGCACCCTTGTCGTAAAAGACGATGTTAGACTGGCTGATTCCCTCGTCGGAGTGATTGTACACGAATACACCCCCTTCGCCATTATCGTATCCCGACGCGCCTACTCCCACAAAATCCGGGCCTGCAGCCAAAGAGCCGCCGAATCCGGTTCGAATCTGGAGACCCTCGACTTCAACAACTCCCGCAGCAGCAAAATTACGCATCATGTTGGAGGGGTCGAACTTGTAGACCATTCCGTTTCGACCATCCGCTCCGGGAGCGCCAATCCAGACATTGTGGTCCGGATCGTGGACCTGGGAGGAACCGAACATCTCATTTCCGCTGGCAGTTGCCGGCGAGAGTCTGAGAGTGAAATCAAAGGTGTTCGTGTCTTCGTTCAGGTGGTAGACTCCAACGCCTCCGATACGGGATTCGTATCCGGGCGCTCCGATCATGGCATGGCCGTGATGCAGATAGACTGAAGTGCCGAAGAGGTGATTGGGCGCGACAACGGGCATCGAAAGCGTCTGGACAACTTCCCAGCGTTCGTTCGGGCCGGCCTGTTTGAATACAAGAGCACGACCGGAACGATCATCTGCCATGGGCAGCCCCATCAACAGCATATCTCCATCGAGCGACAGGCTTACGCCCTGCATGGTTTCGGCGATCGATTCGTCTCCGATATGACCTGTCATGCTCCACTCACCACTCGCGTCCCGCTCCCAGGCATGTGCCATTCCACGAGGATCTTCCTCTCCTCCAACGGCGCTAACGACAATCGTCTCTCCGCTGATTGCAACCGCGCTGCCCAGACCAACACCGAAACCGGTCAGTCGACCCGACTGTGACCAGGACCCATCCTCACCACGTTCAAAGACATACGCCGCATTTTCAACCGGAGCACCTACCACCAGTAGATCTCCGTCAGCTGCCAATGCGCGTCCGAAACCGTCCTCTTCGGTTACTCCCGATGGAGATGTCAGCATCCCGGCATCCGCCCAGGAGCCATCATCCGCCTTCGAGTACATGAAAACCATTCCGGGTGTGACCCGATTACCTGATTCTCCAACAAAGAGAACACCATCTGTTGCGGCTGTCGCCGCTCCAAAACCCTGAGCCATCGCCGAACCGGCCACAAAAAGCAGGGCGGCGAGCATTGTAAACTTTCGCATGGGAAAAGTGGGATAGATTTGACTGCGCGTATGTGGCGAACCGTACTCGTTTCATTCGAACGAGCAGGCTTTCGCGCGAGCCAACAATGTATCGAACCACAGGCAAATCAGAAAGCGATATGCGCTTCGAATTGCCCCTTTTCCACGCGATTTAAGGCGTTTTATTCCGTACGGAGCGAGTCTGCAGGATTGGCGATGGCTGCGCGGAACGACTGCCATCCGACTGTGGCATACGTGATGGCGATCATTCCCACGGCCGCCAGGGCGAATATCCCGACGCCCAGTTCGACCCGGTATTCGAAATCTGACAGCCAGTCCGACATCACAATCCAGGCTACTGGCGAGGCAATCACAAACGCGACACCTACGAGCAGGGCAAACTCACGCGTCAGCAGCAACATGACCGACGGAACGCTGGCTCCCAGCACCTTGCGCACACCGATTTCCTTCGTGCGACGCGCAGTAGTAAATGAAGCCAGTCCGTAAAGGCCCAAACAGGCGATCACGATGGCAAAAATGGCAAACCAGTTGGCCAGCGTACCAATCACTGCCTCGCTTCGATACATCACGTCGTAGTCGTCGTCGAGAAACTTACCCGCGTATGGATACCCCGGACTGAACTCCCGATACGTACTCTCGAACAACTCCAGAGCTGCCCTTGTCTGGCCGGGAGCGATGCGAATAAATACGCTTCCTCCGTCGGCTTCATCGAGGCGTAGCACCATCGGTTCAATCTCGTCGTACATGCTTTGCATGTGAAAGTCCTTTACGACTGCGACGACAACACCCTCCCGTCCCCACATATCCCAGCGCTGTCCGATGGGATCGTCGGTGGGCATTTGCTCGGCGGCACGCTGATTGATGATAACATTGGCCGTATCGAGTGCGACATCAGGATTCCAGTCCCGTCCCATCACGATTTCCATGCCCATCGTTTCAACGAAATCGAGCCCCACTCCGCTCACGTAGTAAAGCGTATTGTCGTCGGGGTCTTTTCCATCGAATTCAGGATCTGTCGTCGACGTGTTGATCTCGAATGGATTTTCCCAACCTGTGGTAACACTGAGAATGGTTGGGCTCTGCAAAAGTTGGGACTTGAACGCATCGTATTGCTCCCGGGCCCCTCCCTCGAGCTCGGTAAGGAATACATTTTCACGGTCAAGCCCCAGATTCTTGTTCTGGATATAATCCAGCTGATTGTACACCGTGATCGTTCCTACGATCAGGAGTACTGAAATTGAAAATTGGAAGACGACGAGAACGCGCCTGAGTGCTCCTCCACTTCCTGCAGCCGTGACCTGGCTACGCAGCACTTTGATGACCCCCATACCGGAGAGGTAGGCGGCCGGGTAAGCGCCCGCGACGAAGCCGGTAAACAACGTCAGGGAAATGAACCAGGCCCATAGCTCAAGATCTGCCGAAGCCAGGGTGATGGCCTTGTCCGTCAATTGGTTAAAACCCGGCAAAAGCAGTGCAACTGCCCCGACAGCTACAACCAATGCAACCAGCGCGGTCAGTATCGATTCGCCAATGAAATGCAGCGCAAGACTCTTACGGGACCCACCAAACGTCTTGCGGATACCAATTTCCATCGCCTTCTGAGCGCTGCGGGCAGTCGCTAGATTGGTAAAATTGATGGCTGCGATGAGCAGAATCAGAATGCCAACTACACTCAGAATCCGCACATAATCAATGCGACCACCCACGAGAACGCCATTATCCCACTGCGACCACAAGCGCATCTGGCTCATGGGCTGCAGAAACAGGATGGCTGTTGAATCTTCGTTGTTATTTTTGACGACGTCACGGATTTTTGCGCTCACAGCGACGTGATCCGCTCCCGGAACGAGCTTGGCATACATGCGGAAGCCGTTGTTTCCCCATCCATCAACCCAGCTGTTGTTGCGTCGATACTCCTCGAATGCCAGCATCGCTTCGAACTGAATGGAAGAATTGGAAGGAAGGTCCTCTATCACAGCGGTTACCGTCACGTCCAGACGATTTTCGAGCCGCATGATCTCCCCTACCACGTTCTGCGCTGCCAGAACCGGATCGGCGAACTGACCATAAATCTCCGGGAAATACTGTTGGGCCATTCGCTCGGTGAGAACAATCGACTCCGGACTGTCGAGGGCTGTGTTCGGATCACCGGAGATAAAGGGAAATGAAAACAGGCGAAAAACCTCGGGGCCCGCGTACCGGGCAATATTCCTGAATGCGATGTCACCCCGCACAAACGACAAATCCCACTCCCATCCGATGAGCGAGGTCAGCTCGATTTCCGGATACTCTTCATCGAGCACGTCGTCCAACATGGCCGTGATCGAATTTGTGGTCGACATCTGATCGCCGAATGTCGCAGTTCGCATCACGCGATAAATTCGGTCTCCATCCTCATGGAAATTGTTGTACGACATTTCGTCGTTCACCCACATGAGAATCATGAAGGAGACAAAGAGGCCCAGGGCGAGGCCGGCAATATTTATGACGGCGAAACCCGGATGACGCCGCATACCGCGAAACGTCGTTTTAAGGAAGTTCTTGATCATGGTCGGCTCTCGGTCCTGGGTGAAGAGGAAGTCCGGTCATCTGCGTCCAGGTTTGACACGTGGGACCGGTCAATACATTGACAGCGGGTTGAGGCTGAAGGTTTACGCACGCCGTTCATTCTGAACGGAGAGAATCGGCAGGATTGGCCAGAGCCGCCCGCACAGATTGATATCCCACCGTGGCATAGGTGATGATGATGACGCCCAATACGGCCGTGGCGAAGATCTGCCAGGACAACTGTGTGTGGTATTCAAATTCGCTCAGCCATTTGTCCATCAGCCACGCAGCGACAGGGGCACCAATGAAAAACGCCGCGACGACGAGGGCTATGAACTCCCGGCTCAAGAGGCCGACTACGCCCGGCACGGAGGCGCCAAGAACTTTCCGGATGCCAATCTCTTTGGTACGGCGCTCCGCCGTGAAGGACGCAAGTCCAAAAAGACCGAGACAAGCGATGAATATGGCCAAAATGGTGAACCAGCGGCTCAGTTTACCGACGACTATCTCGCTGGCGTACTGTCGCTCGAAGAATGCATCGACGAAGTCGTACTCGTAAGGGTAGTTCGGATTGAATTCCTTGAAGACCGTTTCGAAGGCAGCGAGAGCCTCGGCGGTCTGCCCCTGAGCGGGCCGAACAAAGACCTGCCAGGCGTTTTCAGGAGCAAGGCGCATCACCATCGGCTCGATGGGTTCGTACAGGGATGAAATATGAAAATCCTTTACGATGCCCACGATTTGTCCGTCGCGTCCCCATACCCTGACGGCTTGCCCTACGGGATCCTCAAAACCCATGGCTCTGGCCGCGGCTTCATTCACGATCACGTTGAGCGAATCAGTTCCGAATTCTTTCGAGAAGTCACGTCCGTCAACAAGCTCCATTTTCATGACGTCGATGAAGCCATGCGAGACCTGGATGATGTTGTACAATGTGTCGTCATCTGGATCCCGACCATCCCATCGAACTCCCCACGCCGTAGACGATCCGATCGAAAGCGGATTGTTCGAGGCCGAAGAGACATTTGTTATCGAGGGCTCATCGTCAAGTCGACCAACGAACGAATCATACTGATCCAACATCGGGCCTTCCAGGCGAGAGTAAAACACGTCCTGTCGATCGAGGCCCAGGTTTTTGGTCCGGATGTACGAAATTTGATTGTAGACCGTCACCGATCCGACAATCAGGATGATGGAAAGGGCAAACTGCACGATGACGAGACCGCGCCGCAGATTGCCTCCTTTACCGGCGCCCTTATCTCCTTTTCGCAGCACGCCAATCACACTGAATGCTGACAAATAAACAGAAGGATAAATCCCGGCAATCAGACCGGTGAGAACGGCGATCCCCAGGAACTGAGCCCAAATGGTTGCATCAACGGAGGACAGCGCAATTTCCTTCGCCGTCAGGGCGTTGAATCCTGGAAGCAGCAAAAACACCGTTACGGCGGAGATTGCCAGCGCAAACATGGCCGTCATCACGGATTCGCCAAGAAACTGGCCCGCCAGGTGACTCCTGTTACTACCGAAGGTCTTACGAATTCCGACCTCAAGAGCGCGCTGCGCAGAACGGGCCGTCGCAAGATTCATGAAATTGATGGCGGCAATCAGCAGGATGAATATGCCAACAATGGAAAATGTTTTGATGACGTCGATGCGCCCGCCTACCTGTGCGCCGGCCTCGTAGTTTGAACGGAGGTACCAATCTGTGTAGGGCTCAAGGAAGAGAATATCATTGTCCGAATCATTTTTCTCTTTCAGAATCATCCGGATTTTGCTCGATACAACCTCGTGATCCGCACCGGGCGTGAGCTTTGCCAACATGCGCAAGCCGTTGTTTCCCCAGTCATCGATCCAGTCATTGCGGCGGGAATATTCTTCGAGGGCCAGCGCATAGTTCATCGCAAATGATGACTGCGGGGGCAGATCCTCAAAGACGGCGGTGACGGTGATTTCGATTCGGTTGTCGAGTGTGAGCGTATTACCGATCACGTTTGATGCTCCGACGGCGTCGGATGTGCCGTCAGGGTACATTTCCGGGAAGTACTTGCGCGCCATCGTATTGGAAAAGGCGACAGACTCAGGACCGTCGAGCGCGGTCATCGGGTCTCCGGCCAAGAAGTCATGATTCAGGATCTTGAAGAAGTCCTTGCCGACATGCCTGCCATCCTCGCGAAATGTGATGTCTCCGCGCAGAAATGACATACTCTGCTCCCACGTGAACATGGCTACGTATTCGATTTCCGGATACTCTTCGTCGAGCACGTCATCGAGTTTGGCCGTGATTGCTGGCCACGTAAAGATCTGATCGGGACCGTATGTCGAAGTCCGCATCACGCGGTAAACGTCCTCAACTCCTTCATAATGCTGATCGTACTGGAGCTCGTCCTGAACCCAGAGAAGGATGAAGAAACTGGCCACGAAACCCACGGCCAGGCCCAAAATGTTGATCAATGAATACGAGAAGTGACGGCGCATACTTCGGAGCGCCGTCTTCAGATAATTTCTTAGCATGGGAAGTGCTTTTCTGATTTCCCGGAGGGTGAATTCCGGGCGTGCGTTGATTGACGGACCGGCCGCGGACCACACTGGATCCACTTCGGCTGATGATTGCGTCTTCCGTCTCTCTATACATCAGACAGCTTTTTTGTCTGAATGGTTGTCAGCACGCCGCGATAGTTATGAAATACTCTCCCGCCGGTCATTGAGATGGGTCCATGTTGAATCCTGAGAACGGGTTGTGAAACGCCAGCGGACAGTGAGAACGATCCAATGAAACATTTATGATATGCTTATCATAATATGGCCGCATTCAAACAAAAAATTGCGAATCATCTGGTGATTATCCATAACACGGATCATAATCCGCCCCATTGCCACATACGGCTCGGTGGATCAGACAAAG
>CAZEHJ010000039.1:29949-31724 GCA_964512485.1 uncultured Rhodothermales bacterium
TATCGAGGGGACGAGTGGAAGAACCGGCAAACATTCACTGGATGAACGATCCGGCGCTTGAAATGGTCAGCGTTGCCTACGCTGAGGGTGACACGGGTGTATTCGTTCGTTTCAGGGACGAACGCACTGCGTTCGTCCCTTTTTCTAGATATGTACGACGCGATCTACACGAACACATTCAACCACAACGTTCCCGCATATGCAATGCCTCAAACGTACTCTGTATTCCAGTGGATGATGGCACAGACTACAGTATAGACCATCTCACGATCCGTGCTTCCGCTGATCTGGACATCTTGCACAGACTGAAAGCGATGGAATTAGCCTATGCGAAAGGATGTGGGAAAACGGTGCGATCCATACGCCGGGATAAAGGGTGGACCCAATCGCAACTATCACACCGAAGTGGTCTCGACCAAGCGGTTATATCCAAGCTTGAAAGAGGGGTACACTCTCCCAAACTCGGCACGCTTGATCGAATTGCCCGTGCATTCGGCGTTGATGCATTCTACCTGCTCAAGGGCGATTCAACGCCTACTGGTTCGAATACGTGAACGAGCGCCCCATGCGGATTGCCTCGTCTTTATCGACAATAACCGCCGGTTCGATGACTTCGAATTCATTCTCAGCCTTGTAGCGCTCCTGCCCGCCCCCCGAGATATTCAGCAGGATCGAATCATCGCGGTGGATTTCTCCGCGGTAGATCGCTTGCTTCAACGAAGCCAGGGCAACGGCACCCGGCGAAAGAGGATCGATGCCTTCCGTTTCCCTGAACAGCTGATCTGCGGCTTCCGCTTCCGCATACGGCACTGCATACGTAGCGCCATCCGACTCGACCAGCATGTCAAACAGGCCGCCGCGGACCGAATAAGCCGGCGCGCGATTCACCAACAGATCGGAATAGACCTCGGGGTGTACAGCCTCCGATGCCGGAGTCAATTCGAATGTGCGCTTCTGCCAGGCATCGTGTACCAGGCAGAACTCTGCGTTTTGTGAGAGGTGTTGGCGAGGCACAGGACCATCCACCATTCCTGCCTCTATCGCCCGCTGGGCCATTTCATGCACACCGATCGGGCCCGGCCCGCCGCCTACTCCCTGGAAGTAGTGCTTGGGCATACCACCCATGGCTTCGATGGCCGTCAGAATGAGCGAACCGATTCCGTCGCGCCGGGCCACGTTGTGGACCCCTCCCTCGCGCCGCCATCCGCCCACTTCCATGATCTGGGATGTCACGTAGTTGGCGTCGCCGTAGTCACCCCCTTTGATGCCGATGATCTTTACCGAATCGGTCGGATGTCCTTTCGGCACCCATAGTCTTTCGAGATGCTTTTCAGCGACAATCAACAGTATCGGATAGTTCGCGAGGCCTCCGAAGTAAGCAAACGCCCTTGCCGTATTTCCGGCAGACGAACAGATCAGACCTGGCACGTTATGATCCTGAAGCCTCTGAAGCGTCGTGACGGCTTCCATGTCCTTGAACGTAGTCGTAGGACAAATTGCATCACGCTCGGGCCAGTATCCGTGGTATGAAATCCACAAGTTGGACAGCATGAGGGCGCTGCCCAGTTCCGCACTCTTGTAGCAGATCGACCCCGCGTTGAGCGACCCTGGATTTGATACCGGAAGCCAATCCGCCCATCGCCACAGACCGGGAAGGTCTTGCGGGGTGATAGAATTCGCATACTCGGCGCGAAGCAGCGCTTTGTCGTGATAGCGAACCGTGTAATCATCCTCAATCCTGTCCTGGGTGCCGAGACAACGGAGTTGATACTTGG
>CAZEHJ010000040.1:0-5244 GCA_964512485.1 uncultured Rhodothermales bacterium
ATGTCACCCGCAACCTTGCCATAAGGAGGTCAATCATGAGTATGCATCCCCCCCCTAAAGACTGGTTTGTCCCGCCAGCAGGTCCGGAAAGACTATGGATCGGCGTGGGACTTATCTGGTGCCTCGTGATGTTTATCGCGATGCCTTATGCCCACTTCAAGGGCAAGCAAAATTCGACCGGCGAATCCTACGCTGTTGACAAGGTCCAATTCCAGGCCCGTGTAGATCAGCAGGTTGCGACCAATCAGGTCGGCGAAATGAATGGAATTCCGATCGTTGAGCCGTCTCCAGGCGGAGACGTTTATCTGGTCGGTCGTATGTGGAGCTGGTACCCGATCCTCAAACTGAAGCAGGGTCAGGAATATCGTCTTCACATCTCTTCTACCGATTTACAACATGGATTCGGGCTTCTACCGATGAACATGAATTTCCAGGTTTTGCCTGGATATGATCACGTTTTGACCATCACACCGACATCGGTTGGTGAGTTTCAAATCATCTGTAACGAATTCTGCGGTATCGGGCATCATCTGATGACCGGTCGCATCATCGTCGAATAAGAGGTCCGATATGACAAACTTTCTACCCGGACGCTCTCGACAATGCGGCACTACAGGGTTACCTGTATGCCTCGATGCGTCCTTCTTCATCAAGGCCAATGCCGTACTTGCAGTCGTCTGTCTGCTGATCGGTGGCATTGGTGCGATTCTGCTGGGTCTGACGCGCTGGCCGGCTCTGCACCTGCTCAACGATGTGATGTACTATCGCGTCCTGACGCTGCATGGAATCGACATGCTGATCTTCTGGATTCTATTCTTTGAAGTCGCGGTACTGTACTTCGCGTGTACAAGCCCGCTGAATTCAAGGCTGTTTTCCAAAAAAGTCGCTTGGGTGTCGGTGATTCTGATGTTCATCGGGGCAGCCATGACAAACGTCATGATCCTGCAAGGGAAGGGCGATGTCCTCATGACATCGTATCCGCCGCTGATGGCTCATCCATTGTTCTATCTGGGAATAATCCTTGTGGCCGTGGGGGTTATAGTGGCTTTGTTCAACTTCTTTGCTACGATCTATATCGCGGGTCGTGATAAGACGTACGAAGGATCAATGCCGCTTGTCACCTTCGGTGCGCTGGCCGCTGCTATCATCGCAGTCTTTACTCTGCTTCACGGTGCGACCGCACTCATTCCAACCTTCACGTGGAGTATGGGATGGACGCCGCAGCCTGATGCCGGGTGGTATCGACTGGTCTGGTGGGCACTCGGGCACCCTGCGCAGCAGGTAAACCTGTGTGCCATGGTCGCCATCTGGTACTTCCTCGGTTCTGTCACGACAGGCGCCAAACCGCTCAACGAAACCGTCAGTCGCGCGGCATTCCTTCTCTACATCCTGTTCATCAACTTGGCTTCGGCTCACCACTTGCTGGTTGATCCCGGTCTGGGCGCATCCTGGAAAATCTGGAATACTTCCTATGCCATGTACCTCGCCGTACTCGCATCGCTGGTTCACGGATTTACCGTTCCTGCGTCGATGGAAGTCGCTCAGCGACTCAAAGGATTCGGAAAAGGCATGTTCGACTGGTTGGTCAACGCTCCTTGGAAAGATCCTGGATTCTCATCCGTTGCTCTTTCAATGATCATCTTCGGATTCATCGGCGGAATCACGGGTGTCACGATCGGAACCGAGCAGATCAATATCATCGCCCACAACACGTTGCGTATTCCCGGTCACTTTCATGCGACCGTGGTAGGGGGAACGACGCTGGCGTTCATGGGGCTGACGTACTACGTCGTACCGTTGATATTCCAGAGGGAGTTCTACATGAAAGGACTTCTTCGTCTCCAACCCTACATCTTTGCCGTCGGAATCGTGGTTATGTCCATGGGAATGTCATTCGCCGGTTCATACGGCGTACCACGCCGCCATTGGGACGTCGATTTTGCCGGAGCCGTGTTGCCAGCTGGATTTGATTCAGCCGCACACATGATGCTCGGAGTGCTTGGAATCGGTTCGGTTCTGGCCTTCCTCGGCTTGATCATCTTCATTCTTCTCACAGTTGCAGCTGTCTTCTTCGGCAAATCGCTGAAAGATTCCAAGTGGGAGACATGGCAGAGCGAAGCCGCGATGGCGAAGAACCGTGAGGTCTACATGAAACGGGATGAGGAATACGAAGAAGCTTCTCACAATGTGAAAGGCACGCTTGTAATCGTGTTCATCCTCTTGATTTCGTTCGTGGTCTACTACTTCGCCAACTGGAAGGCATTGACGGACGTCTGGTTCGTGAGATAGAAAACGCGAACCAGTCATAATGGCTGATTTCGGTGCGGGAGAAGGTCGTATTACGACCTTTCCCGCACCGAAACCCGGCCGATAGACCGCCCCCAAGACTCAACCAGATTTGTTGACGAGGGGTATATATTGCAGTGGGGATTCGAATCGTTCACCCTGGTTCTCCCTCATGACACAAGTGTCAAACGATATGCCCGGAACCGATCATCCCGAAACGAGCCGTTTCGGGCACTTTATGACATCATGGCCTTTCCCGGTCGTGGTAATCTCGATTCTGATCTCGATGATTTCGTTTTTCATCGTGATCCTGTTGATACCCTCCGGTGATTCAGCAGCATCTGCGTTCGCCACAGACTTCAAGGTGTGGTGTTTCGACTATGATCCTGCGACCGGCGAGATGGCATGGGGATACCTTTACATGTATCTGGTACAGCCGTTCATCATTTCTGTGGTGATTTACGCAATCTGGAGTCAGCCGTTGAAGGAGCTCAAACGGGAGGGCATTCGCCAGGCGATTCCGTATTTCTTGACCGGAGCTGGAATCGTTCTGATTCTTGCCATGACACTTCCGTACGTGGGCTCGTCAACGGCAGGTAGTTATGGACAGAATGTCTTCGAGCCGGATAGACTCAGGACATCTTTCATGGCGCCGCCCTTCGATTTCGTGGATCAGGAAGGGCAGCCGACCTCATTGATGCCCAATGACGGCCATATCGCCATCGTCACGGGCGTTTACACGTCCTGTGGCGACACCTGTCCGTTGATCGTCCAACAGATTTACCGGGTCATGTATCGGCTCAACGAAGAGGAGCGATCCAGAGTCCGCGTGCTGGCTCTCACGCTTGAGCCGCATGTCGATACTCCGGCAATGATGAAAGCGATGTTGACGGCCCATGGTGTCGATCAATCGTACTTCAAGGGGCTCACAGGTCCAGTGGATTCGGTGGAGCCGGTTCTGAATGCCTATGGATTCGCCAAGGCCCGAAATGAAGAGACCGGTGTCCTCGAACACGTAAATCTGATCAATGTCATCGATAGTCAGGGACGCCTCGCGTTCAGATTTTCGCTCGGGCAGTTGCAGGAGCAATGGCTTGAGCAGTCCATCAAGTATCTCGCGGCTGAACTATCAGAGTCGGAAGCTGAGAATCAGACTTCGGACGGATGAAAAATCTTGAACCCTATATCAGCAATGATTCGTCACCGCAGCTGAATCTGGATCGGATAGGTGAGGCCCGGGCACTGCCACCGGTGCGGGGAGAAGTGATACTTCGACCTCTGGAGAGCATCTGGATTCGGCTGGCTGGGTTGGTCTCCCGGGCGTTTCCTCGTGAGTTCAATCCGTTTGCTCAACTGGGTGCCGTTGCGAACACGATGTTCATTATCGCTCTGGTTTCGGGCATCATGTTGCTGTTCTGGTACAGTCCGAGTGTCAACAGCGCCTATGATTCCGTTCTGGCGATGCAGGAGTCACCATTTCTGGCAGAGTTGATGCGCTCACTCCATCGCTACAGCTCGGACGTTTGTTTGCTGTTCATTGTCCTACATGCTTTTCAGATGTTGGGCTCGCGCAAATTTGGCGGAGCAAGATGGGTAGCCTGGATAACGGGAATGTTGCTGCTCGGAATGGTATGGGTAGATGGTTGGACCGGGTACTGGCTGGTCTGGGATGAGCGGGCGCGGCAGATCGCATATGGAACGGCCGTCTTTCTTGATGTACTGCCGGTGTTTCCTGATCCACTGCTTCGGTCATTTTTGACAAATGACAGCCTGAATTCACTGTTTTTCTTCCTCATCTTCTTTCTGCATATGCTGATCCCGGTCGCCATGGCGGCGTTTCTTTGGATTCACATCATGCGACTCAACGCGGCGCGGTTCTTCACCAGCCTGAAGATGAGTGCAGCGCTGACAGGGGTACTCCTGGCCGTTTCACTCCTGTACCCCGCTACCATTGCAGGTCCAGCGGATATGTCAGTAGTGCCGCAGGATCTGCAGATAGACTGGTTGTTCATGATGCCGCTGCTCTTTACCGAACGGTTGGGTGGTGGGATGCTCTGGCTGCTTCTGTTCTTCTGTACGATCGGGCTCTGGGGTATTCCGTGGTGGCTGACGAAGAAAAAGCCAGAGGCTGCAAAGGTAAATCAGGCCAGCTGCAACGGATGTACCCAATGTTTTCAGGATTGCCCGTTCAATGCGATCGAGATGGTGCCCGATGAGCAGGGCCGCACAGACACCGGGGAGGTGGCCTTTGTCAACGTTTCCAAATGTGTTGGATGTGGAGTATGTGTTGGATCCTGTGATTCTTCCTCGATATCGCAACTGACATTGCCAGTTCTGGATGTGCGCAAGTTTGTATCGAATCTGGAGGAAGATTCTCGCCACGTGGCGTTCATATGTTCTGAATCCGCCGGAGAACGCTTCAAAACAGACGCTGATGGTCGCTGCTATGACTTGCCCGGCTATCGGGTCGTGCCGGTTCCTTGCGTTGGGTGGGTCCACATGCTGACGATAGAGAGAGCGCTGCGTCGAGGAGCTCAGGGAGTCCTGATTGCCGGTTGCGGAGTGGACCCGGCGTGCCGACTGGGCACTGAGTGGACACAGGACCGCCTCAACGGTGATCGAGAGCCATGGCTGCGGACAGATCATGTAGATGAGTCCAAGGTGACCTATGTCCGCTACGACAGGACCGACCCCCACGGCTTGATAGAAGCCGCTGAGGCCTTCAGAACAGGTCAACCGGTCAAGCGATTCAAGAGGATGCCCGGTAAAATCCAGCGGGCTGCTGTCGCCCTGACGTTTGTTTTGATCTTGACGGCTTCCACTCTTTTCCTTTCGGATGGACCGTACAAGACCCCTGTCGCAGAAATGGGAGAGTTTCTGGTCTCGTTCAAGTTTCCTGGAGATGTGGTGACGACATCGCAAACGGATGAGGACGCAGACGATCAGGACGCAGACGAT
>CAZEHJ010000040.1:5344-8494 GCA_964512485.1 uncultured Rhodothermales bacterium
AGGACGCAGACGATCAGGACGCAGACGATGAGGGCGTCTTGCCGCACATGAAACGTAAACGACCTGTTGAGAGGATGCGTGTGCCTGTTCGCTTGCGTGTGACCGTGGATGATTCTGTCAACGTGGAGGAGTCGTACGCTCCAGGCGGGTTGTTTGGTGATGGTCTGTCTATCGGAATCTCAACTCTGGATATTGACCCCGGAATGCATCGTGTAGAAGTGCTGATCGATGCATCGGCTGACCCTGAGAATTGGGAATATCGATGGGCATCTACGTTGAATCTGAACGGCGCTGAAAGACGGGTACTGCTCTTTGATGAAGACGGTCGATTCACTCTGTATTGAGCGAAAAAGAGTGTCTCAGGTCCTCTGAGAATCCATGAGTATATCGTCCTCTGATTCCGGGCGTTCCCTGTAGGGTTGAAAGGGAATGAGCATCAGGTTTACTACGTCGTCACTTCCACCTTCGTCCATGTGCGTTTCGATTCCGTAGATCAGCTCTGTCGTATTTCCCACCTCCGCAAAGGTCCTGAATGCATGATCCCAGAGAGAAAATATGTTGCCGTAGTTGGTATCTGAGTAGGGCTGACGGTAATGATGGTGCACTTTGTGCATGTCTGGCGTGACCAGTACCCAGGAAAGAACACGATCAAGGGATTTGGGCAGTTGGAAATTCGCGTGGATGAATTGCGACCAGAGTGCCGACACGGTCTGGTAGATGAACACGACCGCAATTGGTGCGCCCGCCGCCACGACGGCAATAATCGTGAATGCAGCTCGGAAGACGCTTTCGATGGGATGATGCCTCAGGGCTGATGTCACATCGATATGCTGGTCCGTGTGGTGAATCAGATGAAAGCGCCACATCCATCTGACATTGTGCTGAACCCAGTGGACAAGCCAGGCGCCTACCAGGTCCAGAATCATAATTCCAACAATTACGGAGAGCCAGAGTGGAATCTGAGCCGGCGATAACCACTGCATCGCGCCGAGTTCTGTGGCTACCACCCAGTCCGCGGTCATCACGATGAGAAAGGCCAACCCGAAGTTGACGAGCATGGTCGTCAGGGTAAAAACAATGTTGACTGCAGCGTGGCGAAATCGTGGATAGGAAGAGCGGAAAAGAGGGACGGCTCCTTCGACAACCCAGAAAAGAAGCAAACCGGAGGCAAGCACAATGGTGCGGTATGAGCTGGGTATCTCTTCAAAAAACGAAAGAATCGATTCCATGTCCGGTTTTGCCTTGTCTGGAGCTGTTTATTCGGCTGGTACTTATCCGGCCTAGTGTACAAGATACATTACATGAAAGAGGCGGGGGCAGGCGAGGCCTGCCCCCGCCTCCCGGACGGGCAATATGGAGAGATTATCAGTTCAGACGGTAGCGGGCTCCGAGGGAGAAGGCCCGGACCTGACCGACATTGTAGATCGATCCCCAGGAGTAGGCGGCCGCATTGGTCGCGTACAGCTTGTCAAATACGTTGTCGACGTTGGCCCAGAATTGGAGCTCTCCCAGATCGTAAGAGGCCCGAATGTTGAAGACATCATATCCTTCGTATTCCGCCAGATTGGAGTTGTCCATGTAGTAAGTGCCCAGATGGGTCCATTCGAGTGACATGCGCCCGTTTTCGACGAAATCAGGTTCGAACGCGAGCTCGACATTGCTGGTCCATTTGGGGGCAAAAGCCATGTCGTTTCCCGATTGATCCACGCCAAAATCGACGAAATCGATGAAAGAGTGGACAGCGCGAGAGCCAGAGGCTCGGAGCGAGACAGAGTTCGAGGGCTTGGCAAATACCGTGTACTCGATTCCTCTATGTCTGGTGTGCCCCGCATTTTCATTGACGAATCCACCGGAGGGGGAGACGATGGGGATAATCTCATCTCGGCCTTCCATCGCGTAGACAGCCAGGTCCAGGAATAACCGACCCTCAAGCAGCGCCGCCCAGCCACCGACTTCGTAGGATGTAAATCGAGCCGGCTTCAGCGAAGGAACGCTGACACCGTGATACAATTCGTTGATCTCGGGAGGAGCGAAACTGATGCTGGCATTCGAGTACACTCCGCGTCCCTGACCAAAGTCGTACGTCAGGCCGAGCTTGGGACTGATTGCCTGAAAACTTCGAATTTCGTCATCTGCCCCTGAATAGGCCTCGCCACCCAGCTGGTTGTCGAAGTCATACCTGATTCTGTCAAATCGGAGGGAGCCGGAGACAAGCAGGTCTTCAGACGGCTCCAGTTCCAGGCGTGAATACAACGCGCCGTTGAAGAGGTCTGCTGAATAGTCGCTTAAAAGCGAGTCAGGAGAGGAGAACGAGGCATATTTACCATCCACACGGGCGACATCAATGTATTCGGCCAAGTAGGTGGAAGGGCTGTAATCCAGAATAAGGCCACCACTGAGCCTCGCATTCATTCGTTCAAATCGAATCTCGTGTTGGGCCGTCGTTCCGAGGCTCCAAAATTCCTGGAGATTGGTTTCTCCCGTTGCTCTGGATCGGTCCTTGCGATTGGTGCGGACTCTCCAGTAGGGGATCTGATCAAGTGAATTGGCCCTCATGAAAAGGGTCACATCGCTCTTTTGGCTTTTCGACCAGGCTTTTTTGAGGGTGGTTCTTGCCCTGAGCGACTCTACTTGACGATACGAAAAGGTGTGAGGACTGTTGAATCCTCGGGAGCTGAACGAGAGACTGTCGAGCGCTCCATTTGTATCGGTATCCAGATTGGAATAGGTCATCGTCGCTTCCAGTGTGGTGGAAGCATTGAGTTCGCGATCGAGTCGTGCAGTCAGGGAGACCTTGTCGTAGTCGGTGTGTTCGTACCAACCGTCTCGCTGGCGCGAGACGTATCCACCAATGAATAATCCTGTGCGGCCTTGAATTCCTGATCCCGCAAAATCGGCTCTGGTGTAGCCGTAATTATTGCGACGAAGTCCGAACGACCCCGATCGCAGGGATGGGGTGGAGGTAATGAAATTTACTGCTCCTGCTACGGCATTTCCGCCGAACATATCAGACGAGGGACCCTTGACGATCTCTATTCGGTCCACACCCGCCATATTGACATCTATCAGAGCATTTGGATTGAAGATGCCAACCGGCCGAAGTGGGACACCGTCTTCCATGTACAGGAAATAGGCCTTGTTCGAAAATGG
>CAZEHJ010000040.1:8594-31098 GCA_964512485.1 uncultured Rhodothermales bacterium
GGAGTTCGGGTCGGGTATTTTCCAGTTGAACCGCGCTGATAGCAGAAATTGCAACTGGCACATCGGTTCGGGGCTGCAGTTCTCGACTCGCAGAGACAACCAACGGATCCATGTCGATAATCGTTGGCACGAGGCGAATAATTATTTCGGTAGACAGACCGCTGAATTCGAGCGTTTGTGTTGCAAATCCTAGAGCGCTGAAGGAGACAAGAAGTGTAGGGGAGTCCGAATTCAATGTGAAGGTTCCATGAGCGTCTGTGACGATGCCTTTGAGGGTGCCTTCTGCATATACATGGACCGAAGGAATGGCCACTTCGGACTCAGAATCAACGACGCGGCCTGTTATGGTAGTCTGGGCCGAAGCCGGTAATAGAATCCCTGACAATATGATCAGGGAAGTCAGGAGAAGGCGTGTTCTGGTTTTCATTGCCTTTCAGGTTGACGTTTGAGATTAATGTTGCGGTGTTGAGAATCTGCAGCGGGATTGGTGCCCGTTCGCAGGTAATAAAACGCAAAAAACCATAAAAGAAGACAAACTACTCTTAAATTATTTGACCCTTCACATTTCGGAGTTATTTGTCTTCTTATTTTAGTTCTGGGTCAGAACAGAGCCCGCGATTATTCAAAAACAAAACAGTTTCTATAACTATCAAAAGTGCCTCGCCATGTGGAACAAGTTTGCCAATATTGCTCTCGCCCTCACTCTTGCCATCGGTATGATCGGCTGTGGTGGATCCGACAGTGGATCAGCCGCAAGTGAAGGCGCTCAAAGCGCGGATGGCTCTATCGTGTTGACCGGAGCTGAGATGGACCGCGCGTCCGACATATTCTTTGATACGTGCGCAGGTTGCCACGGGACTCTTCGACTTGGAGCCACCGGGCCATCACTGCTCCCTGAAGAACGTACTTCACTTCTCGGTACTGCCGGTCTGAAGGCGTTTATCACAAACGGAACACCAGGTGGTATGCCAGACTGGGGTCGTCAAGGAGTATTGGATGAAGAGGAAATTGACCTCGTAGCACGATTCCTCCAGGTGCCCCCACCACCAATTCCATTCTATACGATGGAAGACATGAATTCCGCATGGGTACTCCATATCGCACCGGAAGACCGCCCGACGGAGCCTCAGCATGATCGAAACTGGCAGAACTTCTTCGGAGTGATCCTGCGTGACATGGGCCAGGTAGCCATTATTGATGGCGATACAAAAGAAATGCTTGCCATCATCGAGACTGGCTTCGCGGTTCACATCCTTCGTACTTCCTCTTCAGGTCGCTACTTCTATTCGATCGGTCGTGACGGAAAGATCACCATGATTGACCTCTGGATGGAAACACCTACCATGGTTGCCGAAGGCAAAGCTTCGTTTGATGCTCGATCAGTTGAAGTCTCAAAATACAACGGTCCAGAAGGCGACTTCACAGACAAGTACCTGATCGTAGGCGGTTATACGCCTTCACACTTCGTGATCTACGACGCTCAGACACTCGAGCCCATCTCAGTCACGAGTACAGAAGGATACGCTCTCGATGGTGACGAATATGTAGAAGAAGCGCGTGTTGCTTCTATTGTCGCTTCTCACAAGGATCCACTCTGGGTTGTCAATGTGAAAGAGAGCGGTATGGTCTGGCTGGTAGACTACAAAGATCCGGTCAATCCTGAAATCACGAAGATTGCCACGGCTCGTTTCCTCCATGACGGTGGTTGGGACCTCACCGGTCAGTATTTCCTCGTCGCAGCAAACGCTGAAAACAAAGTGGTTGTTGTGGACGTGGACAACCAGAAGCTGGAAGCCATCGTTGAAACAGGAATCAAACCTCATCCTGGCCGCGGTGCAAACATCGATCATCCAACCTTGGGCAACCTGTGGGTCACCGGTCATCTCGGAGAAAACAAAATCTCTGCGATCAAGACGAGTGAGGGGGCAGATCGCTGGTCTGTGGTCAGGGAGATTGTTCTTCCGGGAGCAGGTGGAGGAAACCTGTTTGTAAAATCACATCCAGAATCCGATCACCTCTGGGCTGACCGACCGCTGAACAACGATGTTGGCCTGCAGCGCTCTGTTTTCGTTATCGATAACACGAGCCTGGAAGTAGTCAAAACACTCACCGTACCAGATGAATTCCCAGGTCGTGCCGTCCATCTCGAGTACAGCAAAGACGGATCCGAAGTCTGGGTATCGGTATGGGGAACGATGGAGCAGGCAACGGCGATTCTCGTTTACGACGACAAAACACTTGAATTGAAGGATGTCATTACTGGTGACTGGGTCCGCACTCCAACCGGACACTTCAACGTTTACAACACGGTTCACGATATCTACTAGTCGCGTATTCAACCACGGTTTTAATTGAACGGGCGGGCACTTTCTAAAAAGTGCCCGCCCGTTCTGCATTTCTACTCTGAGGCAAAGTCTACTTTCAACCAGAGGTTTACGGGGGAGGAGAGAACTGTCCCGCCACGTGCGCCCTGACCCCCGCCGCCACGACCGCCCCGGCCGCCGCCTCGACTTCCCCTTCCTCCACTGCCGGGACCACCGGCACTGCCGCGAACTCCCGCCGAATCAATCGTTTCAATACCGATACCGAATCCGGATTCAGAGCCAGAATCCAGATAAAAATCAGAACCGGCATCGCTGTTTCGTGGAATTATGAATTCGACTGAGAGGACGCCGAAATCGTAGGATGCGCCGGCTGAAAATTGACCTTGGCCATCTACGTGACTTCGTACTGATTTGTCTTCCTCGAAAAACATGTCCATTTCGAGTGTTGTCCGATTGAGAAGATCGTCTCTCTGTCCTCCGGAATTGCCACCCGTGTTCCCCCGCGCGTTTCCGGCTCCAGCTTGCCGTTCGCCCGCCAGGTTGCGTATCCCGAGTGGATATCTCAGGCCACTATCCTTGGTCTTGTCCTGTGAATGATTAAACCAGAGTTGAAGGCCTCCGGCCATCACGGACTGAATAACGGTTCGATTTGCGGTATTCACGGCGATGTAGACGAAATCATCGTCGTGCATCACGCCCACACGAAGTCGATCATTATCATATAATTCGAGATGGTCCACCCATTCTATCAAATCGCCGTCGGCGAATACTTGACGGGCGGGAGCCTGGCTAGATATCATCGATGAGCCCGCGCATCCGGGCAGCAGAAAAAAGATCGAGGCCACCAGGGCGTACGATCGAAGTGACTTCAGCATGCTGAGATTGGATTGGTAATTTTTAGAAAGGCGGGTCGGTGAATTGACGAACGACCCGCCGCCCTCATTCCGCGGTGCACTTGAATCTACCTGTCCTCGTCATCTTCATCCCAGTCGTCATCGGAGTGGCTCTCATCTTCATCTTCAGAGTCTTCATCCTCAGGGTCTTCTTCATCGTCGTCATCATCGAAGACGTATTCATCTTCGTCAAATTCTTCTTCATCCTCTTCTTCCTCTTCATCAAAATCGGCCCAAGCATCTTCGTCATCAGACAATTCGAGGGCCGGAGAGGAGGGGTATCCAACAAATGTCATCAGTTGAAATGGAAACACCGATGACTCTCCGGGCGAGTTGGCAAGTGTTGGTTTCATCAGACAATGTTGTTCAGGTTACTGGGACGGCTGATCCGTGAATCGTGGCCGATCCGGGACGAAATTCATCCGTGGCTGCATAAATAACGAATTTGCACCATGAAACCGCAATTATCCATTGGGAAAATTGTCCACAGTGATAGCACGATTGGTTTTCAGGAATCCTGTTCAGCGGACTCGATAGGGTCCATCAGTTCTGGGAAGTCATTTCTGGCGTTATTGACAGATTTGGACACCGCGTAGATATCGATGGACTCTGTTTTGACGGTGTTTATCAATTGCCCGAGCTCATCGGGATTCCCCATCAGCCATTCTTCAGATCGGCTTTTCTCCAAAAAGACAGGCATCCGGTGGTGATACCTTCCGAGAAAGTCATCAGCGGCTTTCGTCAAGACTGTGCAGGAGTCAACAATGTTGTCTTCGAAGCGCCACGTTTCCCAGAGTCCGGCCAGAACCAACGGCGTATCGTCACTCCTGTGGAAATAAAAGGGTTGCTTGGACCCACGCTCTCCGGTCCATTCATAATATCCGCTGACGGGTATTACGCATCGTCGCTTTTTGTAGGCGTCCCTGAATGTGGGCTTTTCAGAGACCGTTTCGCTTCTGGCGTTGAATGTGCGATCCGGAATACGATCGGGTCGGGCCCATCTAGGTATCAGGCCCCACCGCATGATGGCCCACTCCTGACCACCGTCTTCTCCTACGCGTACGCCCGGCAGAAATCCGCTTGGTGGTAGATTGTATCGGGGGAGCAGGCCGGGTTCTTCAAGTATATCGGCTGTTGCTGCTTCGTCGAACTGCTCCCGGAGGTAACCGGGTTGCATACGATTTACGATACGTCCACACATGATTTGTTCGCCCTCCCGGACGCTGATCTGGGTTTCATACGGTTCGTGTGGGTTCGTTGCTCCCGGGTGTATCGGTAGAAAACGCCACTTCGCGGTCATCGCGCCCGAAGGAACGCCCACCATGTCGCCCCTTGTAGCCTCCGATCACGCCTGCCAGTGCCCATGCGTCCTCCACCATTATACCGCGCCATGGTCCTACCGCCTGCAGTTTGCCCTTTACGATAAGTGCACTCTCGGTAAGAATCTGACCCAGCCGTTCACGCACTTTCGGTTTACATATGCACTGGATGTAGCCTGTCTCGTCTTCAAGGAAAATGAACATCGTGCCTTTGGCCGTGCGCGGTCGCTGTCTGAACATGACCAGTCCTGCGGCAGTCATCACGGGTGGGCGGCGCTCATCGTACGGGAGCGACGTACCGAACTGCCTTGCCATGTCGATCGGTCGGATTTCCCAACCTTCGAGATGGCGCCTCAGCACGATCATGGGGTGCACACGCGGGCCGCTGTGCGTGCGTAGATCCCACTCCAGGCGTGTGCGCAGTGTAATTCCGGGTAGGGCCGGAATATCCTTTTCGTGCAGACTCGTGATGTCGAGCAGGGTAGGACTCGCTTTCTGTACTTCAAACTCCAACTGGCTGCTGCGCGCACGACGCTGGAGCACCTGTAATTTGTAGAGTACAGTCCGGTTGGCGCCTTCGACCTGGTCGAAGGCGCCGGAACGGGCCAGCGCCTTGAGTTCATCCTCGCCCGATGGAACACGATTGAAGAAATCTTCGAGGCTCTTGAACTCGCCAAACTGTCGCTCCAGCAAGGTGTCCCGGGCCAGAGAATCTGACACACCCTTTACCGAGGTAAGCGGTTTACGGACTGCCCAGGTGTACTGCACGCTCTCCAGATCGAAGCGCAAGCCGGATGCATTGATATCGGGAACGAGCACACGAACACCGTGGCGGCGAGCCTCCTGTTCAAGCGTCATCTGGGCATACATGCCCGGGCGGTGCTGCATCATGGCCGCAAAGAAAGCCGCAGGGTAATAGGCCTTCAGATAGGCACTGTGATAGACCGTAAGGGCGAATGAGGCGGCATGTGACCGGCAGAAGCCGTAGCCCACAAACTTGGAGACCTGATCGAATACACGGTTGGCAATGCGTCGACTGACGCCGTTCGTGATGGCCGATTCCACGAAGCTGTCCCGCATTCCTTCCATTTCGGTAGCATCCCGGAAACGCGACATCAGGCGCCGGAAGGAATCAGCCTGATCGAGCGACCAACCTGCAAAACGGTGGGCCACTTCGAGTACCTGCTCCTGAAAAACGATTACTCCGTACGTGTCGTGCAGGATTTCCTCGAGCAACGGGTGTTCGTAGCGCACCGGCTCCAGGCCTTTGTGACGCCGGATGAACGGATGCATGAGCCCGCCCTGTATGGGACCGGGCCGTACGAGAGAGATCTGCTTTATAAGATCCTGCATGGAGCGTGCCTGAATCCGTGCTCCGGCACTCATCTGGGCAGGGGATTCGATCTGGAAGAGACCCAACACGTCGCCTTCGCAGATCATGTCGTAGACCCGCTCGTCTTCGAATGACATACCATCGAGGTCAATGAACTCACCCTGCCGGTCGGCCACGAGTTCAGCCGTTTCTGCGACAGCGCCCAGCATGCGCAGGCCCAGCACGTCCAGCTTCACGAGGCCCAGCCACTCCAGATCATTCTTGTCGAACTGCACGATTCGCACCCCGTTGGCACTTTCCTGCAGAGGAGAGAAGTAGGGCATCGCCTCGCGCGTGAGCACCATGCCGCCCGAATGCTGCCCCAGATGACGTGGGCATTCCTGAAGGGCAGTCGATGCAGCAAGGAGGATTTTGAGCAGGGGAGAGGTCCCGCCTGCCACACGTTCGATGTGTTCGGCATTCGATGGGTCCGACGGAGGTGCATGACCGCAGCGCTTGGACATCTGCACGGCCATCTCCGCAGGCCAGCCAAGCGCTTTTGCCGTGTCCTGTACGGCAGATTTTGTCAGATACCGGTCGATGGTGGCCGCCATACCCGTATGTGAGGCACCGAAGCGCTCTTCCATCCATTCGATGATTTCGCCCCGTCGGCTGGAGTCAAAATCCAGATCAATGTCGGGTGTGCCTTTGCGTCCACGGTGCAGAAAGCGTTCGAAGAGCAAGTTGTGATCGATGGGACAGACCCGCGTGATGTCGAGCAGGTAGGTCACGATTGAATTCGCCGCCGATCCACGCCCCAGGCACCGGATTCCGCGCCGCTGGGCTTCTTCAATCACTTCGTTGACAACCAGGAAGAAATCCTGGATATCCAGATTCATGATGATGTCGATTTCCTTCCTGATGCGGGCGGCCGCTGCTTCGCGATGTTTTGCTCCGGGTGGATAACGGCGCTCGAAACCCTCATCTACCTTCTTCAGAAACAACTCATCCGAGGTCACACCCTCGGGCAGCCGCGCGCCGGGCGGGATGATGTGCCCGGGGATGAGGTCCACATCGCAGGCCGATGCAATTTCTCCGCTTAGCGCAAGTGCATCCGTGGGCAGCCCTCGGCGGGCAAGCTCCGCCTCGGGTTGTACGTAGGCCATGGCATTCGAGGGCCGCTCAGGATGATCGTCGAAGACCGTGATTCCATTTCGGATACAGGTCAACAGATCGTATCGCCAGTAATGCGAGGGAGTGGCGAAGCGCACATCGCCCGTGGCGACAGTCTGAATGCCTGTCTGCTTTGCCAGTCTCAACAGCCGCCCCAACCGGCGATCGTCTCCCTTGCGGCGCTGGTGGGTGAGCTCCAGAAAGAGGCGTTCATGGAAGATGTCCTGCAGTGACCCCATCAGGTGGGTGGACAGTGTGTTCATTTGCTGATCAACGACCGGGTAGAGTAACCCATCGTCTGAACCCGAGAGGCAGATTACATCATCGCTGTGGGCGGCTACTTCTTCGAACGAAATCCAGGGACGGTCGCGTTCGTCACGTTCGGCCCCTGTGAGGTGAGCTGCTGTCAGCAAACGGCAGATGTTGGCATATCCCTCACGGTTCTGGGCCAGCAGAACAAGATCGCCAACCAGGGAATGATCACCCTGCCCGGGAGGTGTCCATTGCACGGGCACTTCCGCGCCAAAGACATGCTTCAGGCCGTGCTCCTTGCACGCCTGCTGGAAGCGTACCACTCCATAGACACCGTGACGATCGGTCACGGCCATCGATGACATACCCAGTCGGGCGGCTTCGGCTACGAGTGCTTCGGGCGGCGATCCGGCGGCCCTGAAAGAAAACCAGCTGCGTGCGTGCAGGTGAACAAACATGAATAATCCGACTCTCAATTCGGGGCTTCCGCCCCCGTTTCGCTCCTCATCTCATTCCCATATCCCGCCCCATAATTCATGGAAGGGGGAGTCGGTACATTAACATATATAAAATATGTGTGTCAAGCAGTAATTGTTGAAAAAACCCACTCTTTTTGCACCACATATGTGCATCGAACGGGTAAATCGTCTGGCTGATGTAGAGTGGGATGTTGCAAGAGGATGGTCAATTCGATACTCTCCGTCATCAAACAAATGACTGCACCATGAATCAGGACGCTCAGACCACCACGCAAACTACCAGCGAAGGACTCGTTCGCGTGATGGGAGTGCGGGCCCTGAGCATGGGCATCGTGAATATGATCGTGGGAGCGGGCATCTTTGTCCTGCCCGGCCTCATCGCCGAGCTTCTGGGACCCTCGGCCATCATTGCCTATTTCATCTGCTCCATCGCCGTGGCTCTGGTCTTCCTGTGCTTCGCCGAAGCAGGCAGCCGCGTAACGAGGAGCGGTGGAACGTACGCCTACATCGAAGACTCATTCGGTCCCTTTGTCGGATTCCTCTCGTCCGTTCTCCTGTGGTTTGGCTGGGGAATCCTCTCCAACGCCGCCGTCGCCATCGCCTTCGCGGAAGTCATGACACTTGCTTTCCCGATTTTCGCCGAAACCATTCCCCGATCTCTGCTCTTGATCGGTGTGTTCAGCCTCCTCGCAGCAATCAATATCCGGGGCGTCAAATGGGGCGTACGATTCTCCGTCTTCAACACATACGCCAAACTCGTTCCCCTGATACTGCTCGCGATCTTCGGGGCATTCTATGTGCAGTGGGACAACCTCGTGATTGAAACGCTGCCATCTATTTCGGCGCTTGGAGCCGGGACGCTTATGCTTGTCTTTGCCTTCGGCGGAGGAGAAGTGGCACTGAATGCGGGAGGTGAGGTCAAGAATCCTGAACGCACCGTTCCACTGGCACTTTTTTACGGCATCGCGCTCGTCTTTGTACTCTACCTCTCTATCCAGGGTGTGGCTCAGGGAATCATGGGCGCCGAGCTACTGGACAATATGGAAGCGCCACTCATCGCAACAGCCGAGCGGGCCTGGGGCTCGTGGGCAGGCAAGCTCATGCTCGTAGGTGCGGGTATTTCCATACTCGGTGTCACGAGTGGCCATGTACTGAATCATCCACGTGCTGTATTTGCAGCTGCAAATGATGGGCTTTTGCCGTCTTTTCTCGCCAAAGTGCATTCTCGCTATCACACGCCTTACATCGCGGTGATATTCAGTGCCGGACTGGCCTGCGCGTTCGCACTCACAGGCGCATTCAAGACGCTGGCCATCGTATCCAGTGGATCTGTGTTGCTGCTCTATCTGGGCTGCAGCCTGGCCGTTCTGAAACTTCGCAAACTGAATCCCAATCCCGACAAGAAAGCATTCGTCATCCCATTCGGCCCTACCGTTCCCATCGCCAGCTCGCTCGTTGTCATCTGGCTGCTGTCCAACATGACGGGCCCTGAAGCGAGCGGACTCGCCCTCATGCTGGCCATTTCAAGCGTCGCCTACTTTATCTTGCGGCGAAAGAACTGATTCCGGCTTCAGCACACGGGTCTTTCGCTCTTCAATCGTAGACCCCGACAAGGCTCCAGCGCCCTGTTTTCATGTCACGGGTTACATCGAACGTGCCCCCATCGGTTTGCAGGGTCACGTAGCGGCGATGTCGTTCGCCGGCCCACCATGAGCCACGTACATCCCACTGCTCGATGACCTCACGCACTTCGTAGCGGCGCCCCCCTCGAACCAGAATTGTGGGGCGGTCTCCTTCAAATCGTATGTCAGTCTGTCTTCTGCTTCTCTTCAGCATGATCTCTCTCGCACAGGTCTTCTCATTTGAACGATGTCTTACCCCGCGGGGTCGGTTATTTCACGAGGCCCCGCTATTTCACACGGGGCCGGCTCATCAGGACGTAATAATAACATATATAAAATATGTGTGTCAAATAAAAATATACCTCACACAATAAATATGGTGCAGCATCGTTAATACGGACAGAATCCCTGAATGGGGTCGTTTTGGCGATACTATTGTCAGAATGGCAAACAGAAATGACGTTTTGGCGCATGAAGCAGCTGTCAGACATACAGAATCATAGGTTACCCGATTTGGCATGCAGCTTATTTGCAACTGGCCAACCAGATACCGGATACAGAAAAAGTCCGGAGACATCATCAAAGCCAGGTGCGTGTGGCGTTGAAGTGACAAACAGATGATGAAAAACTAGCAGGTGAGTTATGTTTACGAGACGTATATCCACCACTGTAATTGCCGTAACCATGTTTATCGGCGGCATTCTTTTTACGACGGTGGGCTCAAATATTTTTGGAGTGCAAACGGGCGAAAACAGTGATGGAAAGGTCGTTACGGCGAGTCATGCAGCGGGAATCAAGGGAGATGAGAATCCGGTAACACTGACACTGACAACGTTCGAAAACGAGTTCGAGGTGGTTGCCGATCGGGTGAATCCGGCTGTGGTACAGATCAGATCAGAACGTGTCATGCGACAGCAACTTTCGAATCAGTCTCCATTCTCTGGAAGCCCCTTTGAAGACTTCTTTCGACCCTTCGGGAATCAGAATGGAAGAAGCCGGGGCGAGCAGAATGAGCAGGAATTCAGATCGCAGGGACTTGGATCCGGCGTACTTGTTAGAGAGAACGGCTATCTGATCACAAACAACCATGTAATCGACGGAGCGGATGAACTCTCGGTTCAACTTTTCGACGGTAGTGAATACCAGGCGGAAGTCGTCGGTGCTGATCCTTTCACAGATCTTGCCGTATTGAAAATTGACGCAACGGATCTTCCCACCGTTCTGATGAGTGATGCGTCTGATCTGCGCGTTGGTCAGTGGGTGATGGCATTTGGATCGCCGTTGGCAGAGGAATTACAGAATTCGGTTACCGCAGGAATTATCAGTGCCGTCGGACGATATTCCAGCACCGGAACCACTGTGCAGAATTACATCCAGACTGATGCTGCCATCAATCCAGGAAATTCAGGTGGACCATTGGTAAATCTTCGTGGTGAACTCGTTGGAATCAACTCAGCCATCGTGACTCGCACAGGAGGATATCAGGGTATCGGCTTCGCCATTCCCGTTCAAACGGTTCAGGCGGTGACGGATGAGCTTATTTCTGTCGGAAGTGTTCGACATGCCCGCCTGGGTGTGGAATTCGCAGCTGCACCTGACGCACTCATCGAGGCACTGGATCTTCCCAACGGAGCAGCTTTCGTTGCAAATGTCATAGAAGGCAGTGCTGCAGACAAGGCTGGTATCGAGGAAAACGATGTCATCACTGCAATTGACGGTAAAGAACTGAAGAATGCCCTCGCGCTTTCAACTACTATTCGCTCATTACATCCAGGTGACGAAATCCTGATCGATGTCAACAGGGAAGGAGACGAGATTCAACTGGAGGTGGAACTGGGTGCACAGGAAGAAACGACCGAAGATGTTGTCGAAGAAAATGGCGTTTCTGAATCCGTTTCAGAAGCCTTGGGACTTCAGTACCGCGATCTTTCTCCCGAGATCAGGCAACAGTTTGATCTGAATTCTGACGTGAACGGCATTCTCGTTACCGGTGTGGATCAAGGTAGCTATGCGTTCAAAGAAGCGAATTTGCGCGCTGGGTTTCTGATCATGGAGGTCGATAGAGAAGAAGTTGAAAGTGTGCGCGACTTCGAACGCATTGTCGATTCGATCGAGGAAGGTGATACGTTCCTCGTCCGAGGTCGCGTCTTGGCCAACGGTCGCTCCATGTTGACAGCATTGGTCAAATAGACTACGGGTTTTAAACGGTTTGTTCGCTATTGTGGGCGGCGCTGATGAATTTCATCAGGCGCCGCCCACCTTTTTTCTGGATTCTACTCTTATTCCCAGACCACGTAGCTGTAGCGGTCTTCGTGAAAGTGTGCCCCCTCGCGCACGAAGGCCCGTTTGAGTGCACGTGGAAAGCGGCGATGGACCTTGCTGACGGCTGCTTTGACCTGTCGGCGTTTGCGGTCGAAGAGCGACATCTGGATCATGTCGCCGGTGAGAAGCCCGGCCAGTACCAGTTCGACGCGTTCGATGCCCACCCGGCCCTTCGACTGCTTCAATTCGGAGAACATGCCTTCGGCCATGCGTTCTGCAAAACGGATGATGGCATCGAGCCGGGCCGTCGGGTGGGTGAGCACCCGGGCTGCCTGCTCGGGCGGATGTCCTTCCAGATGCAACACGATGCGGATCTGCCCCACGATGTTTGCCTTCAGCTTATCGTGCGCTTTCTGCGCCAGTCGGTGGATGATGGGGATGACGTAGGGGGCATCATAGCACGGAGTGAAGAGGGTGAAGTGCTTGCGGATGTTGGGCGCTGGGCGGAAGAGAGCAATCTCATTGCGGCTCTCCGCCACATCGCCCGGGTGCAGCAGGTCAAAGAGTTGCTGTCCTTCTTTGCCGTATGCCAGTTTCAGGTGGCGCGCGCTCATAGCGCGCGCCAACCCGATCGATGGGCACCCCAGCATTTCAAGTCCGTCGATGCATTCAAAACTGAATCCTGCCTCCTCCAGAAACGCCGTCGGGAAAGCATCCTGAAAGGAGTCGATCTCATCATCGCGTACAGAGATCATCTGCCCCGCTCCTGCCTGAATCGATGCCAGCCACGCGGTCGAGCGATGCCGGGCAAAGCCCACCGATGCCCCCAGATAGCGCGCACACATACGCACTTCATCGGCATCGGCGGCAAACCAGAGTCGTGGCATGTCACTCTCCATGAACGGTGTAATCCGATTGACCCGTTCAAGTACATATTCCCACGCGCTGAACTCGGCTACCGGGTCGCGCACATAAAGCACGGCTTCGGGGCATAACGACGTCGCACGCGCCGCCGTCATGCCCCGCTCCAGACCCTCCATAGCCGCAGCCCTGTTGACGGCAATAATGTGATCATCCTCCTGCACGATGAGTGGACGCACGGCGTCGTGACGTCTGATCAGCGATATCGCCCAGGCAGGGAAGTGCTTGATTGTCAGACAGCCCGGAAGCCCGGTGCCCAACTCTCCATTATCTGACCCATCGTTATTTGACCCGTTGTTATTTGACCCGTTGTTATTTGACTTCGCGTCAGAGAAAATATGCTCTAAATCGGCCATAGCAGCTCATCCAGGCCGATACAGCGGCCCAACTTTTCATGCCCGTACCATGGTACACACTTTGGAATTCCACTGGAAAAACTCCGGATATACCCTGATCCTGACAAAACATGTAAACGAAAGGGCTATAACAATAATATATGTGGAATATGTGTGTCAAGAGAATTCGACACGTGAAATCAAATTTGTTCACCACATGCAGTTGGTTCCGATGACTGGCCGAGATGGACGGAAACGATTACTTTCTGCAGGATGCGTGAGCGCTAATCCCAACTGCCCCAGATATCGCGATTCTGAATAGATGAGATACACACCTGACACACTCGTTTCAGGCACGATGACGAGACTTCTTCTTGTAGTTGTGTTCAGTTCCTTGCTATTCCAGGGATGTGAGATCCAGCCGGAGAATCCCAACGTCATTTTCATCCTGATTGACGATCAGGGATGGGCGGACATCGGATACAACAACCCCAAAGTCTATACACCTAATCTGGACAAGCTGGCAGCTGGAGGCGCACAGTTCACTCAGCATTACGTCATGCCGCAGTGTACTCCAACACGGGTCGCACTCCTGACGGGTAGATATCCGGGTCGATTTGGCCCTCAGGCTCTATCTGCCAGCAATGAACCTGCGTTTCCGGCCGGGACGGTGACAATGGCTTCTGTGTTTAAAGCCAGTGGGTATTCGACATATCTGGTGGGCAAGTGGCATCTTGGCTCAACCCGTGAAAGCGGTCCAAACAACTTCGGCTTCGATGAAAGTTATGGCTCGCTCACGGGCGCGGTGGGAATGTATGACCACCGTTATCGCGAGGGTGAGTTTGAAAACACGTGGCATCGCAATCTTGAGATCATCGAAGACAGTGACAACGGCGCTCACACTACAGATCTCTTAGCACAAGAAGCGATCAGCATTATTGAACGTGACCGCAATCAACCATTCTTTCTTTATTTGGCATTCAATGCAGTTCACACGCCGCTCGATGAACGTGGGAGATTCGTTGATGAACCAACGGCTCTCCATCCCGAAGACAGTACGCGCTGGAATCATGAGGATGAGATTCCCTGGTTCAATGATCCAGATGGTAAGATTCAGTCAGAGCCAGATCCTGAAAAGCGTTTGTTTCTGGCGGCAACATACCACCTCGATGATGCGATCGGGCAGATCGTCGCTGCAGTGGATGAGAGAGGACTGAGGGAAAACACGCTCATCGTGTACTCATCCGATAATGGTCCCCAGGTCACCTGGCCGGGAAGCGCTTACCCGGATGACTTGTGGCTCACCGATTTTAATCAGCCGTTACCCGTACGAGGGAAGAAAACTGATGTGTGGGAAGGAGGTATCCACGTTCCGGCCTTCGCGAATTGGCCAGGCCATATTGAGCAGAAGACGATTCCCGACCAGGTTCACATAATCGATTGGCTTCCAACGCTTTCAATTCTCATTGCCGGCAAGGACCCCGCAGAGCTTGACGGTATCGATATTTCGTCAGCGCTTTTTGAAGATGTGCCGCTTCCCGAACGTGACCTGTACTGGATATGGCATTGGAATACCAATCGTTGGGCGTTACGCTTCGGCGATTGGAAGATCGTCAAGTATGGGAGAGATGAGCCGCGCACCGAGGATGCCTGGGCGCTTTTTAATCTGGCAGATGATCCGCAAGAACAAGAGAATGTCGCCAGTCAGCATCCTGATATCGTGGAGCTCTTACATGCCAAGTTTTTGGTGCAACGGGCGAAGGACGAACGATAAAGCGTGAATCAATATTGCGAGCATTCGGCCGGGATAAAACGCAATCGTAGGGCCGCCCGCTTTCAACGCCTGTTACTCCTGGCTGGTGCTGTGAAGCCCATGATTTTCCGGCCTTGATATACGCGCTCGTTGTATGCTTCTTCCGTTTCAAGAGTGAGACGCGAAGCGTGAGACATAATCTGGCCGTCTCTTTTGGCAATGAATACAACTGCAAAGGAATCGGCCTCTGCATATCTAGCTTCCCCGATCAAAGTCTGGTAAGCATGGATCGGACGCCACTTACCTTGATTCACCATTTCGATCTGGTAGTCTGCCGAACTCCATTGATTTGACACGTATGTGGCATAGCCGAAGTAGGCCAGCACAGCGAGGATGAGAGCCGCCATGGTTCCAAATACGTATTTCATCATTTTCCTGACGCTTGTTCAATAGCTGTATCGGGGTGGCGCTTGTTGGGCTAAATACCATGATATACTTAATTTGACAATCTCAGGGGCTTTTTTCGACATTGCTGATCCTCACCAAACCGCGATCGCAATGCGCAATATCAGTCTTCTCCTTTCAGTCCTCATTTTATTCCTGTCAATACCGTTTCAGGCAGCAGGACAATCGGGCTCTTTTGGCAACTCCGTCGTCCTGGACGGCGATGAGATGATCATTGGCGAACCCAACACCACCTTCCGCGAAGGGTCGGTTTATGTCTATCACCGCATGGATGGACAGTGGACACTTGCAGAGCGTTTGGTGGCCCCCGATGCCGAACGCGCAGACGGGTTCGGAAGCGTTCTGGCTAAAACTGGAAATACGCTTTTCATTGGTCAGCGAAATGGCCCATTGCACATGTACGAAAAAGGCGATGACGGGTGGAGTCCAGCCGGTACACTTACCGGAAACGGTACGTCGGGAGTCGACCCAGGATGTAGTTCATACGGCTACTGTGGTACCGATTTCGCCATCACTCTTGCGGCCGAAGGGAATTGGCTGCTCGTAGGCTCACCAGGCGCCCTGCCTTCGAGACAGCGTAGAAATCAGGAAGCAGCTCCCAGGCCTGCGGGCGCAGTGTATGCCTATCACAGGGGAGACGATGGTCGATGGACAGAGCGAGCGGTTATCCAGTCATCTGAGGGAAGTGAAGGAGATCGGTTCGGCGCGACAATACATTTCGAAAATGGCAGCGCTCTCATCGGATCTCCGCTGTGGAATGATGATGCTGCCGGGCTCGAAGGAGTCGGCCGGGTAACCCGGTTTGTGCTCCATGGTGACGAGTGGTCAGAAAGGGAATCTCTGGCATTCTTCTCTGAATCGACCGCAAATTTTGGCAGCTCGATCGCAGTAAATGGAAATACCGCCCTCATCGGTGCTCCAGGTTCGAATAACAGTGAGGGTGCCGTCTTCTCGTATCAATTGAGTGATGGGTCTCACGGATGGACACCAATGACCGTCACGAGACTTGGCGAAGGAGAAAGTGGTGACAGATTCGGAAGTGGCATCGCGTTTTCGGGAGATGACGTGTGGGTAGGTTCGCCTACGTTGCGGGAAAACCTGACGGGCTCGACCTGGGTGTACGAAGCAGGCGAAAACGGTGCATTGAATAGTGCTCCAAAGAGACTTCAACTTGAAAACACGGTCGAACGTGACGCTTTCGGACAGCATATTCTGTCCAGCGGAAGTCAGGTTGCTGTCATCGCTCCCGGAATGCATCACCAGTCAGGAGCAGTATTCGTCTACTCTGGTGCAGATTCTGACGCAGAAATGCTGGTGGGTCCGCCCGATGCACTCGGTGCCATCCTGGGTGAAAAAAAGGAATGCGTAGATGGAAAAATCGGCCCATTCGATTGTGACGAAGTCGAACTGCTATCCTTCATTCCAACCTCCATTCTACGTGCCCCCGAAAATGCCCGTGGAGTCAGAACAAACGACAATTGGGGATGGACGGACCCTGAAACCAAACAAGAATATGCGCTTGTCGGTCGCAACGACGGTACGTCATTCATCGACATCACAGATCCCTCGAACCCCATCCTCGTCGGCGATCTCCCCAAACCGTGGGGTACGCCTCCGTCACAGCTCTGGCGCGACATCAAGACCTATAAGGACCACGCATTCATTGTAGCTGACGGCGCTGGTGATCATGGAATGCAGGTTTTCGACCTGACTCGACTCCGGGACGTCACCGACGCGCCCGAGCTCTTTACACCTGACCTTCATTACACCGAAATAGCCAGTTCACACAACATCATCATCAATGAAGAGACCGGGTTCGCCTACACGGTCGATGGGCCCACGTGCGGAGGTGGCCTCTATATGATGGACATTGAAGAGCCGCTGAATCCGGTATTTGTGGGATGCTCGAAAGGCGGAGACCGCGGTACTCATGATTCACAATGTGTGACGTATGAAGGTCCGGATACACGCTACAGCGGCCATGAATTGTGCCTCAACTCGAACGGAGCATATTTCGAAATCGTCGATGTAACGGAAAAAGAAACTCCGCGCGTGCTGTCAACAGCATCGTCACCGAATGCGGCATACATCCACCAGGGTTGGTTGACAGATGATCACAAATACTTCTATCAGGATGACGAATCAGACGTGATCCGCGGGAATGTTGAACTGACCCGTACGCTGGTCTGGGATCTTTCCGATCTGGAAGACCCGGTGCTGATCAATGAGTTCATGGGCTCAATGCCTGCCAGTGCGCATAACCTGTATCTGAAAGATGGTTTTGCCTACCAGGCCAATTATCGCTACGGTCTGCACGTCTTGGATATCGCCGACCCGGAGAATCCTGTTGAAGCAGGATATTTCGATACCTCACCCTATCAGGACGGTCCTGGTTTCAGTGGAGCCTGGAGCACGTATCCTTTCTACGAAAGCGGCACTGTTCTGGTCACCAGCCTTCAGGAAGGGCTGTTCGTTCTGAGAAAGCGAAAAGAAGCATTCTAGTCCAATTCTGAAAATCGCAACCACGCCCTCGAGCGATGATTAAAAGCTATCTCAAAGTCGCAGCAAGGACGATCAGGAAGCAAAAAGTGTTTGCCTCCATCAACATCGTGGGGCTGGCAGTGGCTCTGGCGTGCAGTCTGCTTATTCTCTTTCACGTGAAGGACGAATTGAATTACGAGCGGAGCTTTCCCAAAGCGGATCAAATTCACAGGGTTACTTCCTATACCAAATATGGTGACTCCTTCATCCACTGGGCCCTCGGATCTGTACCTCTCGGGCCGCTGATGGCCGCTGAGGTGCCAGAAATCGAGCAGGTTGCTCGCTTCCGGCGCATCCATTCCACTGTTCTCAGTCACACGCCAGACCGCGGCGACGTGAAACGATTCAGAGAGACGGGTGGTTTTTACGCAGATGCTTCAGCTATCGAGATGTTCGATCTCAATTTCACCGATGGAGATCGAGAGACTGCCCTCAATGGGGTGGACAGGATCATCATCACCGAGAGTACCGCCGAGCGATACTTTGGGCAGGACAACCCGATCGGGAGGACCCTCCTGTCCGACGCTGAAGGCCGACTCTACCAGGTAACCGGAGTGATAGAAGACCTGCCGCAGAGTACCCATCTGCAGTACGACTTCTTGATATCCATGGATACATGGTTCGAAGTCAGAGATGAGCGAAGTCTGAACAGCCGTACCTGGAAGGCCCTTTTTACCTATGTAATCCTCGATGATCAGCATGATAGGGGCGACGTAGAGTCAAAAATAGCGGACTTCCAGAAGTTGTCGTTCCATCGTGACAATCCAGATCGTGTGGAGTCGTTTTTCCTGCAACCTATCACCGACATCCACCTTCACTCCAAACTTTCTGAAGAGCTCGCACCCAACAGCGACATTCTCTATGTGTACATCTTCGCCGTGTCCGGGCTCCTGTTGTTGCTCATTGCCATAGTCAACTTTGTCAACCTCACAGCGGCCCAGACCCTTCGCCGTATGCAGGAAGTCGGGGTTCGGAAAGCCATCGGTGCACACCGCCGGCAATTGGTCTACCAGTTCCTGGGTGAGTCTTTCCTTCAGGTGCTTCTTGCATCGGGGCTCGGTTTCTTCCTGTTCAGTTTGGCCCTTCCGTTCTACAATTCGTTGTCGGGAAAGCAGTTCAGCTTTCTGGAATTGCTCTCACTGGATAACATGTTGTTGGTGGTCGCCATAGTGTTGGTTACCGGCATCATCGCGGGGTTGTATCCGGCGTTTTTCGTTTCTCGTTTCGGTCCTATGGAAGCACTGAAGGGACAAATGACTCCGGGTACTTCGTCGAGCGTCTTTCGGAAAAGCCTCGTGGTGTTTCAATTCGCCATCTCCGTGTTTTTGATAACGAGCACCATCACCATCTACAAACAGCTGGTATTCCTTCACGAAAAGGATCTCGGTTTCGACCAGGAGCAATTAATCGCTGTCAATGTGTATGGTGACGACATTATCGGCAATGTTGACGCGCTGAAAGGAGAATTATTGAGTCATGCGGCAATCACCCATGTCACGCTGGCTACTGATGTGCCTGGAGAATCGATAAGCCTTGACCGATTTCGACCACACAGTATTCCCGCGGATGCTCCTCTTCCGCTCCTGGCTATGTTCTGGGTGTCCGAAGATTTTCTTGAAACGATGGATATCGAATTGGTTGAGGGGCGGTCCTTCAGAAAAGAGACGAGCGACGAAGAGCAGTTCATGATCAGTGAGACGGCCGTTGAGATCCTTGGGGTAGTCGACCCGATCGGGCAAAAGGCCAGCGGCTATTCTCCAGAAGGAGAAATTGTAGGTGTGTTCAAAGACTTTCATTTTGCCTCTCTTCACGACACGATAGAACCCCTCGTTCTCATTTATAAACCCGATCCGACACCCTTCATGTTCGTGAGAACAGAAGGGGCTAACACGGCCGATGTACTTGCTTTCATGCAGACCCGGTTTCAGGACCTTTCTCCCGGCTATGTTTTCGATTATGAGTTTTTGGATGACAAGCTGAACCACCTCTATGTGGCGGAAGATCGATTGGAACAGATTTTCAGATTCTTTTCCGGGATCGCCCTCCTGATTGCTTGTCTGGGGCTATTTGGCCTGTCAGTTTTTGCAGCGGAGCTCAGAAGAAAGGAGATTGGAGTGAGGAAAGTGATGGGTGCTACCGTATGGGGAATCAGTGGGCTGCTCTCAAAGGGATTTTTACTGCTGGTAGGCCTGGCGATCGTGCTGGCGCTGCCGTTGGCCTACTTTTCTCTTCAAGCGTGGTTAGAGGGCTTTGCGTTTCGCCTGGAAATGGAGATGTCGACATTTGTGATATCTGCAATGGCTTCGATCATCATTTCCTTGCTTACGATCAGCTATCAGTCCATCAAGGCGGCACGCGCCAACCCGATCGACAGCCTCCGATATGAATAGCCAGTCGAAGAGTGATCGCGTATTAGCAGAAGAACACCCAACTTCCAGGAGAGGTAAATCATGAGTTTCTGTGCCGTTTGTGGAAGAGATCACGAACCGGGGCCGTGCCCGATACCGTCGGTCACAAATGATGACCCCGAATACGAGGTCAAACAATACAGACGACTGGGCTGGGGTGGCGCGACTACCGGAATTCTGATCCTGGTTTTGAGTCAGCTGCTGGATTTCTTCAGTTATGTATTTCTTACCGTCGGGCTATTAGTTCTTCTGGCAGGTGCAGGCTGTTTCTATTTGGCCCAAAAAAGCGAAGCTGAATAGGTTATCGAATCCGTGATCACGGATCGCGTGTGAGGAAGAACAGAGACGAATCAGGTTTCGGAGTAAACGTTTTGGTACTCGGCATTGTCTGAGAAGTGTTCACCACAACATTTGCCGGCCCAGTACCATGATTCGAAATTACCTAACGACCGCATTCAGGAATATTCTGCGGCATAAAGGCTATTCGGCCATCAACATCTTCGGATTGGCAGCGGGATTGGCCTGTTCCTTTTTCATTGTTATCTGGATGCAGGATGAAATAAGTGTTGATCGATTTCATGAAGATGGTGACCGCACATTCGCGGTCATGCGTCATTCCACATTTGGCGGCAATAAGGGAACGACCAGATCAATGCCGAAGCCCCTTGCTGCGGCGCTTGTCGACAACTATCCAGAGGTCACAGAAACCATTCTCGTCAGTTGGGGCATGGATCTGCTTCTGGCTCTGGACGGAGAGTCGTTCAGATCGACAGCGCGCTACGCAGGCCCCGATTTTTTTAACGTGTTTACTTTTCCACTGATTATCGGAGATGCTGAAAAAGCTCTGCAAAGCCCGGAATCGGTAGTAATTTCCTCATCAACGGCCGAGATGTATTTCGGCTCTGACTGGCAGAAGCGTGATGACGTACTAGGAACGATTTTAAAGCTGGAAAACAGACTTGACGTGACGTTAACGGGGGTTTTTGAGGATGTGCCCTCCAATTCAACGCTCCAATTTGACTTCGTCGTCCCCATCGAAGAATACATTCGCCGTAACGATTGGGTTGAAGCATGGGACAATAACGGATTGCGCATGTTTGCACGACTGGCAGAAGGAACGAGTGTGGAAGCCGTAAATGCCAAGATCATAGGTCTGATTAACGAAAACGTCGATGCCTACGAATCTGAACTGTTCCTGTATCCAGTTGAAGATCTGTATCTACGGTCTACATTTGAGAACGGAGTATTGGTAGGTGGCCGTATTGAATACATCAGAATTTTCGGAATGGTGGGCCTTCTTATCATCCTCATCGCCAGTATCAATTTCATGAATCTGGCCACCGCACGGAGTGCACAAAGAGCCCGCGAAATCGGAGTCAGGAAGTCGGTGGGAGCCACGAGATCCCTGTTGGCCAGACAGTTTCTTGGAGAATCTGTTTTCAAGGCCAGTCTGGCGTTCATTTTTGCCATTTTGCTGATCGTCCTTCTGATGCCTTCCTTCAATACGATCACCCAGAAATCGATTGCGATCTCGTCCCTCGGGGCCGTCGTGTGGCTGCAATTCGCCGGTATAGCACTTCTGACTGGGATACTGGCAGGATCATATCCGGCACTTTACCTGTCATCATTCAGTGTGAGTGGTGTGTTCAGAAGCAATGCAGGACCGTCAGGACGAGGTGCTGGTTTACGAAAAGGGCTCGTCGTTCTTCAGTTCGTGATGTCCATCGTTCTCATCGTCGGTACATTTACAGTCTACAGGCAACTTGACTTCATTCGGTCCAAAGACCTTGGAGTCGATCGCGAAAACGTGGTCATGCTAGGCTTAGAGGGAGGAATAAGGGATCAATACGACACATTCAAGCAGGAAATGCTTCAGATCCCAGGCATCGTACAGGTTACACGGGCCAGTAATAATCCGTTGTCCATAGGTAACGACACCATGGGTGTTGACTGGGAGGGTAAAGATCCGGACAACAATCAGTTGTTCTGGAACAGCGCCATTGGATACGATTTCGTCGAAGCGATGGGAATCACAATGGACGCCGGACGGCACTTCTCGAGAGACTTTGGAACCGATTCATCCAATTACGTGGTAAACTGGAAGGCTGCCGAAGCCATGGGAATGGATGATCCTGTCGGACAACACATTTCCTTCTGGGACCGCGAAGGAACCATTGTCGGCGTGATGGATGACTTCCACATGCGGTCGATGTACCGCCCAATCACTCCTGTCATTTTTCGTCTCCGACCGGAAGACACCAGTATGTTGTTTGTGCGAGTAGCTGGGGACCAGATCGCGGAAGCACTGGCATCGTTTGAACAAGTGTACAAGGAATTCAATCCCGAGTACCCCTTCGAATACGAGTTTATGGATTCTGAATTTGAATCCACGTATCGAAGCGAGGTGGTCATGGGGACACTGGCGAACGTCTTTGCTTTTGTCGC
>CAZEHJ010000041.1:0-18829 GCA_964512485.1 uncultured Rhodothermales bacterium
AAACTCTTCCGGGTACCCATAGAATATTCAGATCGACCCGAACCCGGCATACCGGAAATGATCGTGGATGGACACTACTACTTCCATTATAACACGGGAGCGATGGGAGAATATGACATTCATCCTGACGGAAGAATTCTGCTCTTTGATCGAGACACGTACGATTCCATGACGGGAGAAGTACGTGTTATTCTGAACTGGGGCTCCGTAATCGACGAATTGATACCGAGGTAACACCTGCGTTCAGCCGGAACCGCGCACGAGACGTACAATCGACGCAACGACAAAAAGAACCCCCAGCATAGTCACGAGGGACGCTCCGGCCGGGAAATCGAACTGAACTGAGAAATAGATTCCCGTGACGCTGGCTATCACACCGGTGATCAATGAAATAGCCACGACACCTGCGTTCCCCTTCGTCAGCAATAGAGCAGAGACGGGAGGCACGACCAGATAGGCGAAAACAGGGATGACGCCGCCAGCCCGAACGGCCAAAACAATTGCCAGACCGATTGAGATGTAAAAGAGAAAATTCCAGAGGTTGAAGGCACCCAGTTCGTCAACGTCTTTCGTTTCATATTTTTTGGTGATATCAAAAAATTGCTTTCGAAAAATGAAATGGACTGTTCCAAGTATCCCGAAAACGATAACCATTGAGACGATCTGATTATTCGTGACGGTGAAAATGCTCCCAAACAACACCTCCTGAATATCCGCATCTCCGTGGGCGGCTTTGGAAATCAACAGAACGGTTACAGCTGATGAGACCGCATAGATGATACCGATGATCGACTCAAGCTTCAGTCGTTTGTCCCTCACCTTGATGAACGACATGAGGAATGCGCCTACGAGAGTGAAAACGACCGAGACGACGAGCGCATCCATTTCAAAATAGGCTGCGACGGCGACCCCCAGCATCGATATCTGTCCGAGAGCGAGGTCTACGAAAACGATGCCCCGACCGACTACATGAACGCCGAGATAGGAAAGGAGAAGCCCCATCACGATGCTTATCAGCAGCGCATTACGGACAAATTCGAGGGTGAAAAGCTCGGTCATATCGAGGCGGTCTCGTTCAAAGAATGTTGAAACTCAGCACAATATCGGCCAATTACAACAGGGGAATTCTGGAATCTTGTCTAATCGCCGGCCTTTGCGCTGAAAGCGTTCACCAAGGCGTTCACGTTGTAATCAAATAGATCGAAATAAGTAACAATTTCGTCGAACGCAGCCACAGATGTCGCCAGCGTTACAACCTGTCCCCCGGCACTTCGAACCACCAGTTCGGCTGAATCGGCCTTGAAATAGGGCGAAATGATGATGACGTCAATATTCTGTCCTTCCATCATATCTATCACTTTCGCTAGCTGAGATGGAGTTGGCGGAATGCCAGGTTTGGGTTCGAGGAATTCTGCGATCCGCAGATCGAACGCTGTCTCGAAGTATGGCCACTGATTGTGATACGCGATAATGTCCGTTCCTGCGAAGGGCGCCATCATTTCTTGCCACTCTACGATTTTGGCATCCAGGGCTGTGTCAAATGCCTCAAGGTTGGCTCGAAAGTAGTCCTCACTCTCCGGTTGAATACGGACGAGTCCATCGAAAATATTGTGGGCAATCACGTGTCCGATGGCGGGATCCAGCCAGTAATGAGGATTGCCGAAGACATGGATGTCTCCCTGCTCCCGACTCACACTCGATGGCACCTGCAGAAGTGGCACGTTTACTGAAGCATCGATATACCCTGATCCTCCAGGCTGAATGCTTGAGTTGCGTGAGCTGGTGAGAAGCGGCGGCACCCACCCCGTAGTGAGATCCAGTCCCACGGTCACGAACATGTCGGCTCGGGAAAGCTTTCTTATGTGGCTCGGCTTGGGATCCACAAAATGGGGATTCTGATATCCCGTTGCGATGGAGCTGGCCTCGACCCTCTCGCCACCAATGGACTCTACGATATTCTGCAGATCGGGCAGAGTCGTTACCACATCCAGTTTACTCTGCGCAGAAGCCGGCAGGGCCAGTAAAACCAGCAGCACGATAACGGGAAGTGATCTGTTCTCAAGCATCTTCATCTTACGTTTCAATTCGATTGTTCTCGTTTTCAGTTTTCCCTTGTTCAGTTTTTCACTGGTGACGAGTCTAGTACTCGTGGGCACCGTGTGTCCCAATAACAAAAATCAGTCCGACCGTGGCTTGAAGGTGCTGATCGAACTCATCGCCCCAGGATGATTTCAAACCGAACTGCAGCTTCTGAAATTCGCTCAAATACCACCCAAGTGTGCCTGATACACCGTTTTCGTTCCATTCCGGGTTATCTGGCACGTCTGAGTTATCGTATCGGCCGATTAAAAACCAGCGTCTGGCGAGCTGATAATTCGCCAAAGCATACCAACCGCTGGCTTCGATATCGCCATCACCAGTGTCCATTCTACTGAACAGGTACTCCGCCTGAAGAGTAAACGATTGATAGGTATTAAATTGTAAGGGTTTCCACTTGTATGTCACGTCTACCATGGCCATTTGCGTCGTGAAGCCGGCGGCATTGTCTCCGGACAGTCCACTCACGCCGAGCTCAAGGCTGGCGTTGTCCGATAGATCCCAGTAATTCTTCAAATGAGCTGTGTACATGAACGAGTTTTCCTCGCTTCGCGCGAAGCTCACGTTCTCATCCGGGCCTCGCGTCACTTCGAAAGATGCTTCCTGATAGAATCGATCATTGGGAACGAGCCAACTGAGGGATATCCCCTCATCGTTGAGCCCCTCGTCGCCGAGAAAATTGGCGTACACAGCCGGGATGTCACTGTGCGGCAGGGCGTGGGTATGCGTGCGATTGATCTTGCCCACATTGCTCCTGAATTTTCCCACGCGCGCTTGTAGCTGATATGGCAAGCTAAGCGTCGTGATGTACGCTTCTTCCAACTCAAACTCGAATTCACCGTCTTCCTGGGCAATGCCTACATAAATATCGGCGCGGGCAAAGGGGTCGATCACCGATTTATAAGACGTTTCGATTTCGCTCAGTGCTGCATCCAGATTGCGATCTCCCTCGGAGTCATACCAAGCCCGAAAATCTCCGATCAGACTGATATCGGGATTGGTCGGGGTGCGAACAGATGATGAGTTCTGAAAAGCAGAACGCTGCGATTGAATCGGGACCGAGCGCCTCTGCGCTGAGGCCATGGTTGTTGCTCCCACCATGAGAGCGATCATAAATAAAAGCGCCTTGTGACCATTCATCTAGAATACTGATCTCGTTAGTTCATTAATCCCACATTGGACGGCGAACTATCGTTGAGGATTCCAACTATAACGGCAATTTTTATACAGACGCGAATCGGCCGAAGACCACGACCCATCCTCCTTCGTAGCCTGCTTTGACTTCTGCTCCCCTGTCGCCCAGATTTTCCCATCCCACATGGGTCAATTCAACTTCAGTCCCTCCCTCGACCGGCATGAATGTTACCTGAACCTGCATGTTGTCGCTGGGAGGATTGCCCGGATGCCAGGTGAAGCGCAAGACGGTCGGAGGATCCCAGATCAGGACTGTACCCCACACGGTCGATCCACCGTCTTTGAACTGCTCTTCGATATGCTGGCCCACGCCTTTGCCGAAAACGACAGTTTCTGAATTTTCCTTTCCAACGGAAAATCGATCTCCGAGTGGCCACCACAGGTGGATACCAGCCGTGAATCGATCAAACGCTTCTTGAGGGGAAAGGGCAAGTCGAGCCGTCTTGACGACGGGTGTGTGTAGGTCGGTGCTCATTTCAGTTCAGTCTTTCGCTTCAGTCTTTCGCTTCAGTCTTTCGCTTCAGTCGTCCAGTTTTACTCCCCGCACGTAGGCTTCGAGAATGTCACTCCAGAACCTGTCGACATAATTTCGCAATGCTTCCATGCCTTCCCGTCGAGTCGAATACACACTGCGCCGCTGCGCACGTCTTGATTTGACCAGCTTGGCATCTCTTAAAACTTTGAGGTGTTGGGAAACAGCGGGTTGGCTGATCGGAAAACGATCAGACAGTTCACCCACGGATGACGGTTTTACTGCAATCCGTTCAAAAATGGCCCGTCTCATCGGGTCGGCAAGCGCCGTCAGGCTTTTTTCGTGTGCAATCACTGGCTTTAGCATAAGTGGTTACTTATATAAGTATACACTTATAACGCGAAGTTCGCAACTTCAGGTACGACCGTCGCAACCCGCCGCGTCTGCTTAACCCCCTCCCTCCTCGCCCGTGTTATATTGAATTACCTTGCTATCCCATGCAATCAGAAACCCACATACTGGAAATCAACGATCTCTCGGTTGGCTTCGCCGACTCTGACGGGACGACAAACGTCGTCAATGGCTTTTCGCTGAGCATTGACGCGGCCGAAACCGTTGCGCTGGTTGGCGAATCGGGGTCGGGCAAATCTGTCACCTGCCTCAGTGTGATGGGTCTATTGCCAGAAGCCGGACGCGTCACCGGTGGCACCATTCGATTTCAGGGACGCGACCTCGAACAGCTGAGCCGGGCCGAGCGCCGTTCGCTTCGCGGATCGTCCATCTCAATGATTTTTCAGGAGCCGATGACCAGCCTGAATCCTGTTTTTCGTGTGGGCTCTCAGATTGCCGAAGCGGTCCAGGTCCACTCCGAGGGATCGAGGGACGACGCACGACGAACGGCGCTGGAACTGCTGGATCTGGTCAGGATTCCGGAAGCAAAAGACAGACTCCGTAATTATCCGCACGAGTTGTCAGGTGGAATGCGGCAACGAGTCATGATCGCAATGGCGTTGGCTTCCTCTCCGAGATTGCTTATCGCCGACGAACCAACAACGGCGCTGGACGTGACCGTTCAGGCTCAGATTCTGGATCTGCTTGGCGAACTCCAGAGCGAACTGGGTATGGCGCTCCTGTTCGTAACGCATGATCTCGGGGTCGTTGCCGGTATCGCCGACAGAATCTGCGTGATGTATGCAGGACAGGGTGTCGAATACGGTTCGGTTCTAGACGTGTTCTCCGGGCCTTTGATGCCCTACACCGCCGGGCTGCTCAAGAGCGTGCCGTCATTGATGGGCGCTGATTATGACGATCGGTTGCTCACCATTCCTGGCCAGAGCCCCCTCCCCGGATCTGTCGTTTCCGGTTGCGCATTCGGGCCGCGCTGTGAGTACGCTCTCGATTCCTGCACCGCGGATTCGGTCCCGCTCAAGGCAAGCGGGGAGCGTCATGTGAGATGCCTCAGATCGGACGAGTTGTCACTCTGATGAGAAGCGCAGATACCATACTGAGCTTACGAGATGTGAGTGTCCGCTTTCCTGCCGAGGGCGGGAAGAGTGTCAAAGCTCTGACTGAAGTCAGTCTGGACATTCGTAAGGGCGAGGTTTTTGGTCTGGTCGGTGAATCAGGATCAGGAAAAACGACCCTTGGAAAGGCCATCTTGCGACTCGTAGACACCCATCAAGGCCAGATTGAGTTTGATGGGCAGGACATCACTCATTTGAATACGGCTGAATTGCGACCACTCCGCAAACGAATGCAGGTGATTTTCCAAGATCCATTCGGAAGCCTGAATCCGAGAATGTCGGTTGAATCCATTCTCAGCGAAGCAGCCGGCCTCGTAGAGAGCAATGGTCACCTTTCCACACGAGTCGACGAGTTGCTGGATCTCGTCGGATTGCCGGTCACATCACGGAAACGCTACCCACACGAATTCTCCGGAGGACAGCGTCAGCGAATCTGCGTTGCAAGAGCCCTGGCTGTGCGGCCTGACTTCATCGTCGCCGACGAGCCGGTGGCTGCTCTTGACGTCTCAATTCAGGCTCAAATCGTCAATCTGCTGCAGGATCTGCAGCAGGAGTTGGGTCTTACAATGTTGTTCATTGCCCACGACCTGGCCGTAGTTCGACACATTTCCGACCGCATTGGAGTCATGTATCTGGGAAGGATGCAGGAAGTCGGTCCGTCAGAAGCAATCGTCGCCGATGCAAGACATCCCTACAGCAAGGCGCTGCTTTCGGCCGTGCCGGTTCCAGATCCGCAAGCACAAACCAGGCGGCAAATTCTCGAGGGCGAACTTCCCAGCCCGATCGACCCGCCGTCGGGGTGCGTCTTCAGAACCCGGTGCCCTCTGGCCGATCCTGCGTGTGCCAATGAGATTCCTCTTCTGAAGGATATCTCAGGTGGACGACATGTCGCCTGCCTGAAACTCTAGCGATTCCAGGGTTCGGCCGCCTGGACGCCTTCAACGTCAAGGCTCAACCCAACCCGCCTGATGATGCCCGCCAGTTCGCGCTCTGTATATGCGTCGATCAGGCGGCCAGGCGGCCGAATGAATCGATCGGCAATGATGCCGCGACTGTGGTAAACAAACTTTCGATAGGCAAGGCCAATCTTGGGCTGAAACTCGTAACGAATGAGCGGCACATACCGGTCAAATATACCCGCGGCACGTTCTTCATCGCCGTCCCTGAACGCGTTGTAAATGCCCACCAGCACTTCGGGGAAGGCAAATCCGGTCATAATGCCGTTTGCTCCACGCTGGAGCTCTTCCAGAAAATATTCGCCTCCCAGGCCTCCGAAAATCCCGAAATCATCGTTGGCCAGCGCTCGGATTCTGGACAGCTTGTCGAGAACAGGAAGCTCTTCCAATTTGATGTACTGCACGCCCGGAATATCGTTGGCGATGCGCGCGATCAGCTCAGGTGAGAGAATGGTGCCGAAAGACTCAGGAAAATCATGGATGATGACCGGAATCTCCACCTCATCGGCGACGGCTGCATAGTGATTGAAAAGGGCCTGGTCATTCTGAATTCCGATAGGCGCTACGAAGACCGCGTCGGCTCCCTGAGCCTGCGCCTCGCGCGCCTGTTCGATGGCTCCGGCCGAACCGAAAGCTCGAACACCGACCCAGGTCGGAATAGCCCCACCGATCTGGTCGACTACCGCTCCCACAACGAGCTTGCGTTCTGACTCCGCCATTTTGTGGGCTTCACCCATAAAACCTAGAATTGAAACGCCGTGGACACCAACCTGCAGCTCAAAATCGATAAGCTTTCGCATGCTGTATTCATCCACGGCTCCTTCGCTCGTGAATGGTGTCGGAAGAATCGGTAAAACACCCTGAAAACCCATAATTATCCCTTATTTGTCTTTACGGACGGTACGAACCGGCCATTTCCCGGCTCACCCACTACCGCCTTCCCGTCAAAAACTTGATGGCCGCGCGTCCACGTCGATTTAACCCGACCGATAACGGACATTCCCTGGTAGGGGCTGGCTCCAACCTCGTAGTGCAAGTCGGCATCATCTACCGTCCACTCCGCATTCGGATCGAAAATCACGAAATCAGCGTCGGCACCCACTGCCAGCCTTCCTTTGTTCTCGAACCCGAATACGTCCGCCGGTCCGGAGCACACTAGCTCAAGAAACCGGGCCAGCCCGACCCTTCCGCTTGCTACCGCGGAGCTGTAAAGCAACGAGCCCAACGTTTCGGCACCCGGAATTCCGGCGTAGGCATCGAAAATATTATCAGTCTCTTTTCTGAAAAGTGGATACGGAGAATGGTCCGATGTGACGATATCGATTCGTCCATCCTGAATTCGCTCCCAGAGACCATCCACATCCGCCTGCTTTCTCAAAGGCGGATTACACTTGGCCCTTCCACCCTGCTCCGTCAGCGCGTGTTCAGTCAACAAAAGATATTGGAGGCATGTCTCGCCACTCGCCTTCACGCCCTGCTCCCGATTCCAGTTGATAAGATCAAACGTCCGGGGAATCGTGCCGTGAACCATGTGTAGATGTGCGCCCGTCCAGTACGCAAACTCCAGCAATCGAGCGGCAGCTTCGGCTTCGGCCACAGCCGGACGGGAAAGCGCATGATCCAGTGGAGCCGTTCGACCCTCGGCCAAAAAACGATCCGCCTCTGAAAAGATAATCTCCTGATTTTCCTGATGGGCTGCAACGGGTTTGCCCGTTTTGGCAATCTCCCTGAATGCCTCCACAAAACGGCCATCTGGAATGCGCGGAAACCGTACCGGGTCGACTTCAATCGTCGAGACTTTGAACCCTGCTGCACCGGCGGCGGACATCAGTGCGATTTCATCGAGAGGGCCGCTGGGCTTGAATGTCACGTACAGGCCGACATCAATGATTGCTTCACGCGAGATATCTTCGATCTTCGTCCTCAGACGGTCTGACGAGTTGACAGGCCGGTCGGGCTTGTCAAACGGCATGTCAATAATCGTAGTTGTGCCGCCCGCCGCTGCCGCCCGCGTCGTGGCGGTTATTCCTTCATCCACGCAGGAACGACAGTGAACGTGTGCGTCAACGAAGCCGGGCATCACGAGAGAGTCGCCGGCTTCAACCTTCGAGCCACCGACGAGAGGATGTGAGGAAACCTGAACGATGCTCCCACCTCGAATTCCGAGCCAGCCTTCCTTGGCCTCATCCGATCCAGGAAGCGCCAATCGCCCGTGGACCACAAGGTCATATCTGTCCGAATCAGTCATCCATCAGCCTCCATTCGTGTTCAGTGCCTTCGCCTCGTCAATGATCTCGCGTGCAAATTCGGCAGCCAGGTACCCGAGGTCATAGACGGGGATCGAAATGCTGTCAGCCACTTTCGTCCATATTGCCTTCGGATACCCAACATAGTCCAACACGAGAGCGTCGCACTCACTGTCGGCACCGATCTCGGTGAGCCAGGCATCCGCCTGCATTTCAGCAGGGCGCTCGTCCATCGACCTGATCTTAGTACTGAATCCGGCATCTGCCCATTTCTTTGCAGAAGGATCGGATTGAGAGTCGAAAGGCACGACTACAAGCAAGTCACCGAGTCCATTTGCCGCGAATACATCGCACGCGTGCTCAAACGGCCTGATCAGTAGTCCTTCAGCTTTCAAATTGGGGAAAGGGCCAGCACACAGGACCAGATGTAATTCGACGGCCTCATCCAGCTTGTCAATTTGAGCCTGGATGAGTGGCTCGAGAAAGGATGCATCGGTCTCGATTCGCGCTCCGTCTGACAGTCTGGTCTCCAAAGGGAAGTGTCCCGAAGACAGATCCGGCTCGGGAATCTGGGCAGGATCGGCATCATCCAGAGCCCCCGTCACTGTAACCAACGGCGTATTAACGGACGCCATGATGAACGGCGTGAGGTCCGGTCTCGGTGTCTGGCCGATGGTATGAAGGGCAACGGGAATGTGCATCAAAACAATAAATGACCGCCGGTGGAAGGATGCCAGTCGCCCCATGCGTCGGCGAACGACGTGCTCGTAGCTGTCAACCTGACCGGATTGTAGAGAAAAAGCCAGGGGGCGTCGTCGCGGAGCATGCGGTATGCCTGCCGATACAGGGACTGCCGAATGCTCAGATCAGACGTAGAACGTCCGCGATCGAGGAGAGCATCAAAATCCAGGTTCGCGTAACCCAGCCACCATGGCCCGGCGAATCCGCTGTGGAATTTTTCTCGATATACCCGAAAGGTGCTGGCGGGACTGGAATCAAAGCACGCCATTTCCCCAATGTCACCATCTCGCACCCTCGTAGCGTAGCGAGGGCGGTTTTCGTCTATGTTGATGACAGCATCCAGCCCGACGTCGGCCAGATACCCCGCAATTCGATTGGCCAATTGCGGAGCTTCGTCCGGGAGCACGGAGGGAATATCCATCTCGACCTTCCATCCTTCGGGGACTCCACCCTCCTGCAGAGCATTGCGCGCTGCCTGCGGATCGAACGTCCAGGCGGGTACTTCTGGATCAAACCCCAGATGTCGACGCGTCAACGGTCCGGTCAACACATCCGCTGCACCGTGCATGACATCCTGCACGAGTGCGTCCACATCGACCGCCAGATTGATCGCTCGTCGGAGATGAGGATTTCTAGCCTCTTCCCTTGCCAGATTGAACATGAATGTGGCGCACACCGAGGTAGTACTTCGCAACACGTTGACTCCAGGGGCAGACGACTGGGCGGGTGCCAGTTTGGCGGCGATATCAGCGAAACCCTCCTTCAGCTCCTGTAAACGAATTTTGCAATCCGGCTCCGAGCGAAATATCAGGCGCGTATCGTCAGAGTGCATGATGACACATCGGCTCGATGCATCTTCGATGCGGTACTTGCCCGTTCCAACGAATCCTTCCGGCAGGCTGGCAACTGATGTCTCAGACAGAATGGGAATCTCGCAAAGTAGATCAGCCAGATCTGCCATCGGTTCGGGAGTGGTCAGAATGACTTGCCGCGGTCCTTCTTTTTCAATTTCGCATCCTGAGAGATAGCCTTGAATTACCCCGCTTGTACCCAACTCTCCTTCAATGTCTTCGTCACGCATCCGCCTCAAAGAAAAAATGACATCATCTGACGTGAACACAGAACCATCATGAAAAGAAACGTCGTCGCGAAGCGTGAACGACCAGGTGCGGGCGTCATTCGAAAGCGTCCAGGCGGTTGCCAGACAAGGATCGAACGAGCCGTCATCGCGGATCCGGATCAACGGATCAAACACATTTCCCAGAATTGATAAACGATCCGCATTGTCACTCGTAATGTGCGGGTCCGAGATGCGGACGTGCTCCTGCAGAATGCGAATCGTTCTCATCAAGCGTCAGCCTCTTCTTCAGGGAGTGGGTCGAGGTCCAGCAGGCGCTCAGGGTTGGTCTTGATCATTGTTCGGATATCGTCTTCAGATATGCCCAGGTCAAGCATACAGGCGACAAATTCCCGGAATCCCTCAACCGGAGAGGGCAGCGTGTACACTCCAAAATCTGTGGCGAGAATACAGTGCTCTGCCCCCACTTCACGGATTTGCTCGGCTACTTTCTTGACGCCTCCGTCTGGCGCCGTGTCCATTCCCTCATCGATTGACATGTATTCTCGTTCCACATAGTAATGCGTCTTGGGAATTGGTGTGGTGTGTGTGTAGGCGGCAAGCGTGTACTCGATGAAGGCTCCCTTCGAGGCCATCCACTTGAGTTCGTCCACGGTTGCGATCTTGGTGACAGATGATGCTACCAGCACCTTCTTGATACCGTACTGCTCGGCCAACTTGATCAGTCGAAGAGCCTCCGGAACCGAGATATGCCCGGTGTTCAGATACACGTGAGGGTGATCCGCGATGAGACGGAGCACTTCGTCCAGCGCGGCATCCGGCTCTCCCTCGAGAGGCACCCGAATGCACCGGTCCAATTCCTGGGTCTTGAAATCCGGGTAGATTTCGCTCAGCGGCACAAATTCTCCATCCACAAGATGACCTTCTCGGGCCGCCTGGAAATAGGTTGAGTGGGCGCCGAAGCTTACATATTTGGCCCCTGTACCATAATAGAGGGCCGTTTTGACCGCTCGCGGGTTCATCCCACCATAGACTGTGTTCATGATCAGGCCACCGAACGTTTCGAATCGATCGGCGCTCTCGCGCATCACGCGATTCACGATCCAGGAGGTACCATTCGACATCTCGAACACGTCCATGTAGACGATGGCTCGCATGCCGGCTTCGCGAGCCTCAAGTGCGGCTTCAACAGGATCCACGCGGCGCGGACTCGAAAAGATGTGGGGACCGGCGTGGACGTGAATGTCGATGGCTCCTTTGAGAAGCTCCTTCGATAGCTCGAACGATCGTCCCGGTGGTAACAGATAATCCTGATTCATTGCGTCTGCGGACCACGCCGCGCTGTCATATGAGATTTAGAGCTGGCCCAGCCAGATGAGGAAGCCGTCTTCTTTGACCGGCATACCGATGTTCATGTTCATCACCGTTGCATCTTCGGGCGCTTCTACCGTCTGGAGTACATTTCCGAAGTAGTCCCTGACTTCGCCGAGAAAAGTGCCTTTTGTGACGTCCTCTCCCACCGTCACGACCGGAAAGTAAATCCCTTCCTGGTTCGCGGTGAGCCACCATCGATCTCCGATCACCTTCGGTTCAGGGTGCTCTTCGGCCGGGCCTTCGAGAAATCCCAGATCTTTCAACACGTTGATGATTCCGCCGTACATGATCGCATCGTTGCGATCTCCGACCTCTCCGACTTCTGGGGTGATTTCCGGGACGCCCAGCTTATCGCAAAGTCCTTTTTTCGGCCACAACCACCACGCAGGACGCTTTCCGGATGGATCCGGGGGCGGCTCGCCGCGATACGTGGATAGACTCACGATACCCACTCCGAATGCGCGGGCCATGCGCATGGCTTTGGCCTCGGCAACTTCATCACCAATCAGGCGACAGATTACGTAGGGGTGCATGAGCTCGGTGAATTCGCCACCGTGGCAGTTGATGATGTACTGGCTTCCCGTCGCAGCTTCGAGCATCATGTCTGCCATGCCCGGTGTGGTGGGAGCAAATTGCACCCAGTTCATCAGCGAGTGCTCGTTGGTCGCCATACTGACCACGATCGTGCCCTTCACCTCGGCAGGATCGATTTCGCGATACAGCCGCATAGCCGCCTCGATTCCGGCGTACTCCGTTCCATGTTGCCCGCCGAACACCGTGATGCGCTCTCCGGGAGTTTCGCCCTGAATAACCCCGATGGGCATGCGGGTTTCTGTGCCGTCTTCCTCAGTTCGGGTCAGGAAATAGGATTCTTTCATCGTGGGCGTCAGTCTAGACCAGGTTTTTAACCAGGTCGATGAATATGCGTTGTCCGTTGGTACACCGATACAATCCGATATCCGGGTCGGTGAGGTCGCCTTCAGGCCCGAATTCAATCTCGCCAAGCGCACCGCTGTGCGAACCATAGTTCTGTGCCTCTTTCAAGACAGCCGGGACCGTCACCTCTGGCGCTCGCCGGATGCATTCGAGAATAATTTCTGCGCAGTCGTAGGCTTCCGGGGCATATTGCGGTGAGTCCAACATGGATGGAAAGCGGTCTGCGAATTCAACCAGGAATTTCTTGGCGGATGGTTTCACCATCATGTCGATTCCAGCAAGGCTGTGATACGGCGACTCGGTGTCCAGACTCGGGACTTCCAGAAAGGCATAAGGCTTCAGCGCATCGCTGCCCAGAAATACGGCCTTCACCCCGCGATCCCGAAGACGATGCGCAATTATGTGGGATTGATTCCAGTACACGGCGAAATAAACCAGATCCGGATCTGCCTCCACGACAGCGTCGATCAGTTCGTCATAGTCCAGATTGCGCTCTTTTTCGCCGTATCCGTAGTGCAGGACGGGCGTTGAGCCCAGACGTGTGGCTTCGTCGGCAACGATTTTCGAAATCGGCTCCCCCCAGGCAGAGTCCTCGTTGAGGATTGCGATTCGTTTTGCCCCCAGATACTTCGCTGCGACCTGCCCCAGGGCTCTACCCTGTACTTCGTCGTTGGCGACGGTGCGGAAGAAGTGCGTGTAGCCTTTGTTGGTGAGCAACGGGCTCGAGGCCTCCGAACTCATTTGCAGAATCTGGGCGTCGGCGTAAATGTCCTGCGAGATGACAGCCATCGCGCTATTCGAAGGGCCGAGGACGGCGATTGCATCCTCGCGCGCTACAAATGCTGCGGCGGCGGCTCTTGAAATGTCACGGTCTTTTCCGTTGACGATGACCTCCAGATTGACGTGCACGGGCAAACTACCGCTGGCATTGGCCTTGTCGATCGCCATTTCGGCGGCGCAGTATCCTGCATTGGAATACACATCGTCGCTGGAAAGTTCGAACCCGATTGTTACGGTGTCTGGCATAGTCTTACGCTGTTGGTGGGACGGCAAAGTAGCAGGTATTGGGGCGTCAGTCAATCAATCTCGGATCGTAATAATCACGTAACCAGTCGCCGAGCATATTTACCGAATAAACGCACAGCATGAGCGCGATACCCGGGAGTGTTGACACCCACCACGCAATTCTCAGGTAGTTGCGTCCTTCGCCCAGCATTCCGCCCCAGGTAGGTGTGCTGGGAGGCACGCCCACACCCAGGAAACTCAGCGATGCCTCGTTGATGATGTTCGTCGCAAGTGCGAAGCTCGCGACCACGATCAGAGGATTGATGATGTTGGGAATGACATGTCGAATCAGAATCGGGATATCCTTCAGGCCGAGAGAATGTGCCGCAGTGATGTACTCCTGATTGCACACCTGCAGGGTCTGCCCGCGGGCCACGCGGCAGAATGGTGCCCAGGTCGCAAGACTCAGGACGAATATGACATTCATCATGCTGGGACCGACGAGCGCCATAATGGCAACCGCCAGGAGAATTGACGGAAATGCAAGCTGGATATCGACAAGACGCATGATGACCGTTTCAACCCATCCTCTGAAGTAGCCGGCGACAAGACCCAGGATCGACCCGATAACTCCACCAATAGCTACCGTGGCTACTCCCACAAAAAGCGAAACGCGCGCGCCATAAATAATGCGGCTCAGCACATCGCGGCCCACATTGTCCGTTCCCAGAAGATGGTCCGCACTACCCCCGTCGGCCCAGGCCGGCGGCGTAAGCCGCAAGCGAATGTCGATAGCACCGGGGTCGAGCGGCGCAATCAAGGGGGCGACAAATGCCACGAAGACCAGAACCGTCAGAATGACGACTCCCGTCAGCGCCACGGGCGATGATTTGAGTTGTTTCCAGATTTCACTCATGGCGTATCCGCGGATCGATGAGTGAATAACTGAGATCAACGATGAGATTGACCATCACGAAAACCAGTGCCCCAAACGTGATCACTCCCTGCACGAGCGGCAGGTCGCGTGCCTGAATGGCCTGCAGCGTCAGCCTGCCGATTCCGGGCCAGGCGAAAACAGTTTCAGTGATGAGGGCGCCGCCGAGGAGGCTTCCGATCTCGATACCAAGCATCGTAATAACCGGGATGAGCGCATTGCGCAGGGCGTGTATGTAGTAGACCCTCCAGTTGGGCAGGCCTTTGGCGCGAGCCGTGCGGATGTAGTCCTGGCCCAGCACATCCAGCATGGACGAACGAACAAGACGGGCAATGCGGGCAGTCGAGAAAGTGGCGAGCGTAATGGCGGGCAGCAGCAGATGAGCGAACGTCCCACGCCCCGAAACCGGCAACCAGCGCAGCCAAACCCCGAACACCAGAATCAGCATAATGCCCAACCAGAAGGTGGGCACGGATTGCGCAAAAAGTGCACCACTCATCGCAAGCCTGTCGGCAGGTGTATTGCGGCGGACGGCGCTCAGAACACCGATCGGAATCGAGATGAATATGATGAGGAAAAGCGATGCTGCCGTCAGTTCGAGCGTCGCCGGAAATCGCTGAATGATCAGATCGATGACGGGGACCTGCTGACGCACGGAAACGCCGAAGTCGCCCCGCGTGAGTCCGGAGAGGTAGTCCAGATATTGCACGCCGAGAGGACGATCATACCCCATGTGTTCGCGGAACGACGAAATCTGCTCGGCCGTCCAGTGGTCGCCGATCATCAACGTGGCCGGGTCTCCAGAAAGAAACGTCAAACCGAAGGCAATCGTCGCCACCGCCCAGAGAATGAAGACGGCCATCAGAAGGCGTTTTGCGACGTATCGGGCCATGCGACGTGGGGTGGGCGGATTCAGGGAAAGCTGCTTGGCAATCATGCCAAGAACGAGCCAAGATTATTCCAGCTTTACTCCAGGAACGATACGTCCCAGAGGTGAATGATTTCATCGGGACGTGGCTGCCAGTCGACTTTCTCACTCACACCGTAGGTGTCTGGCTGAATGTGGAGGAAAATCCACGGGGCCTCTTCGTGAATGATTTCCTGCATGCGATACCCGATTTCCAGTCTGCGGTCGGCATCGAGTACGCTCTGCAATTCCGCCCAAAGAGCTTCGTATTCGTCGTTCTCCCACCGATAGAAGTTGGAGGGGCTGGTAATGGTCAAGTCTGCAGCTTCCGTCAGCAATTCAAATTCCCCACCGGACCCCTGCATGAACAGGCCGGGCAGGTCGTATGACAGCAGCTTGGCCCGATAATTCCCCCACTCGTAGGTTCGCACGCCGCCCGCGAGAGTCACGCCAATTTCTGCAAGATGAGATTCGATCGTCTGGGCTAACTCAAAATCCTGGATCCACTTCCCGAGAGGCGTGTCCAGAGAACCGATTTCGAACCCATCTGGATATCCCGCTTCTGCCAGCAGTTCTCGAGCCCGGTCGGGGTCGTACGTGTACGCTTCGAGTGACGGATGATTGAAAGGCGGATTGAACATATATGACATTCGTTCAACCTGACCGCCGAAGAGGCCTTCGCTGATGGCATCGAAGTCGATGGCATAATTCAGTGCCTGCCTCACCCGCTTATCCTCGAGTGGCTCATCTCCACCGGCAGTTGTGATTCCGATCATGACACGTCGTCCTCCCGGAATGGCGGCTACCCGCACGCCCTCTGACGACTCAAGGAGCGCAGCCTGATCGAAAGGAAGATCCGTTACGATATGCGCCCCACCGGTTTCCAGCTCAGCAATGCGCGTCGAGACCTCGGGTATCACCTTGAATACGACCCGCCCCGTCGAAGGAGCTGGGCCCCAGTAGTCTATCTGTGAAACCAGACTGATGTGGCTGTCTCTTATGCGCTCTCCAACTACGTACGGACCTGTACCGACTGCATGTTCAGAGCGCTCCAGATCTGAGGCCGAACCGTAATAGCCGGGGGCGAGCATGAATATCTGGGACAGGTAGAATGGCAGAAGCGCCTTCGGACCATTTGTCGTGATATTTACGGTCAACGGATCAACGACTTCGACACGGGTGATGTCGGCAGAAGGGATCGCGACCGACGCGCCGCCCACGGTCTGACCCTGTTCATTGCGTGCGTAGATGACATCGATCGAAAACTTGGCAGCTTCCGCATCGAAGACTTCTCCATTGTGAAAACGAACTCCGTCGCGGAGGTGAAACGTCCACGTCGTGTCCCCTTCCAGTCGCTCCCATGATTCTGCCAGAAGAGGTTCGACCTCCATATCCCGGTTGAAAAATGTCAGCGTCTGGAATATGTGATCGCCGAAGGCCACTTCGACCCGGCTGAACATGCCGTATGGATCAAGTGTCGAGATATCCGTTGAATTGGCAACGGTCAAATCGCCTGACTGACCGCAACCGGTCAGAAGCAACGCGCAGAGAAGAACGGCGGTCGGGTTTCTCATCCTACCAGACCGTTTTGCTTTTTCCACCGTCAACGAACAACGTGCTACCGGTGATATAGCGAGCGGCATCAGAGAGCAGAAACGCACCTGCTTCTCCGAACTCCTGAATAGTGCCGTACCTACCCATCGGAATCATGGCATGACGTTTTTTCTGCCAATCCTCGAGCGGGATGCCCAACTGGTCTGATTTGAAAACGTCGTTCGATTTGACCCGGTCGGTGTCGATCTGGCCCGGGACCAGGTTGTTGATCCGGATGCCTTCCTTGGCGAGATCGGGAGAGAGACTTTTTACGAGACTGACGACACCCGAGCGAAAGACATTCGACAGCAGCAGAATGTCGATGGGCTCTTTGATGGAGGAGGACGTAATGGTCAGAATGGACCCTGAGCCTTGCTCGCGCATGGTCGGAAGAACCCCTCTGATCATTCGAACGGCGCTCATGAGGGTCAGATTGAAGCCTGCCGCCCAGTCTTCGTCCGTAAACTTGTCAAATTTACCTGGTGGAGGTCCTCCGGCATTGACCACGAGCCCATCAATTCGGCCGAAATCACGCAGGGAATCCGAAATCCACGTAGATATGGAGTCCGAATCCGTGGCATCCATGACATACCCTCGTGCGGTCACGCCGTGCTCTGATGAGAGCTTTTCAGCTGCTGAATCAACATTTTCTTGAGTTCGACTCGCCAGTGAAACGTCGATTCCCTGTTTCGCGGCCGCTTCTGCGATTCCAAATCCCAGCCCTGCCGATGATGCGGCGACCAGATATACTCTGTCTTTCAGTTTCCCGTCCTCGATTGTTAGTGGTACTCAAATACCAATAAAACGAAGAGGAATCAAGATTCTGGCATCTCACGCCATCAAAATGTTTGGAGCGGTCACGCGGCGGCGCCTCCCGGCGACCGTCTACTGAACGGGTCCGACGGTGTAATCGACAAAATCCCAGTGGCGGGTCACCTTCTGGTCACGTACCTCGACGACGAAAACGGCTGGTTGCCTGTAGCTACTGCCAGAAATGGTGTACTTGGCATACCCCATGTACACCGCGTGGTGGTTGGCATAAAAGCTGGATTCGACGTCGAAGCCAAAATCAGAAATAACCTCGTAGATCTGCGCTCTTCGTGTCATCAATTCTTCCGCACCTTCAAACAGTTGACCGGATGGGGGTCCAAAGACCTGCGCCGTCGGATCCTGGAATATGATGTCCTCCGAAGAGAGTTCTCTTTGAACCTGAAGATCTCCATCGAAATAGGCCTGGAGATATTGATCTGCCACAACTTCGGTCCACATCGTGTTCTCATCAAAAGCACCACCGAGCGAAAACGAATTAATGTATTCGCCGAAGTCAGTCCGCTCCTGAATCTTGCCATCTTTCACGTGATGGATCGTGACAAAGGGTATTTCAGTCCAATTCGCTGCGTTCTGAAATTGCGCTTTGTAGGTGCCGCGGTGGACCGCATACTCTCCCACATAAAAGGAAACCGCCGGAGTGAATTCCACTCCGGTCAGTCCCCACCCCCTCTGGATTTGAACGATTCGGTCGGCACCTGTTATTACGCCTTGTGAAACAGGCCCGTTGAACACATCTCCCGTGGGGTCAGAAAATTGAGCATCGTCCGCCATGATGGCTCTCAGAGAGTCGTAGTTCAACGACGAAGCCAGTTCGAGATAAAGATTTGACGTCCTGGCTGTTTCTTCCGGGGCAGAAGGTTGTGCCGAGACGCTGAGCGTTGAAATAACGGCGCTCAGCAAGACCAGGCAGAGATTGTTGACGAAACGATTCATGGTGGCGCA
>CAZEHJ010000041.1:18929-30129 GCA_964512485.1 uncultured Rhodothermales bacterium
GGGCGAATTGAAGCAGGGGGCGAATTGAAGCAGGGGGCGATTGGAAGCGGCGGATGATCTGATGCGGGCTTTCTTCAAGATCCTGCATCCGTTCTAGTAATCCCCGGCGATAATCCTGATCGGTCATTCTGCGGGGCCGAACGGCCACGACGTGATCGCCGCCAATGCGATGCAGGGTGCTTTTCGACAACGATTCTTCAATTCCAGACCATATAGTTGGCCCAGTTGTTTTGTCGATCATCAGACTGTCAGTAATTTGTGTTTTCCCATCATTTATCCGGATCATTACCCGGAACCACGCCAACGAAACCTATTCAGGGTATCACCATGCCTCCCGTGACAGATCCAATTCGAAAAATCGTCGTTGCGCTCAGCGGCCCGTTGGTCAATCCAAACGTAATTCATGAGGCGGTTCGGTTCTCGAATCTGTTTGATGCTGAACTGCATGCTGTCCATATGAGGTTACCCAATGCGGGGAAATTGACGATGATGATGGATCCACTTCCGGTTTATTCTGAAGAAGATCTGCGCGACCATTTTCGCAAACGCGGGTACGATGAGCTCGCCGAGTCCATCCCGGTAACTATTGTGAAAGGGACAAACGTGGCGAAAATGCTCAAGGAAGCTACCGAAAACGCAGGTCTGCTGATTGTCGGACACAAGCAGCGCAATCGGCTACTGGCATCCCTCTCTGATCGATCCGTCCAACTCCAGATCATGGACGTTGTGAATTGCCCGGTCATGGTCATTCCCAAGTTCAAAGGCGATGATGCATCCTGACGCACGGTGCTCCGTGTAAGAATGGCATTGATTCATTACCGGCTTCCCTGAAATGCGAGCGTATTTTGATGGATCCCGTGTACCCATCCCAGAGAGCCCATGCGATTTTTTCTGCCAACCGTGTTATTTCTGGCGCTGATTCTACCACAGCCTGCGGCCAGCGCACAGGAGAAAGGGACCGTTATCGTCGCCAATATGAGCGACAACACAGTGACCTTGCTCGATGCCGCTTCCCGGAAAGAAATAACGACACTCGAATCGGGACCTGCTCCGCACGAAGTGACCGTTTCGTCCACCGGTGAATGGGCCATCGTGACCAACTACGGGAATAGAGAGGAATTGGGACATTCCCTGACGCTGATTGATGTGCAGGCTGCTGAAATTTCCGCGCGATTTGACCTGGGGATGTATGAGCGTCCGCACGGTGCGTTTTTTCTTCCGGGCGATACGCTTGTTGCCATTACAAGCGAGGTGATGCAGACCCTCGTTTTTGTCGATGTCAGATCGGGCGAAGTCGTCGATACTCTTTCTACGACGCAGCGAGCCTCGCATATGCTGGCATCAAATCCGGAAGGGACTCGGATGTTTACCACAAATATCGTTGACGGGACGATCACAGAATTCGACGGCGTAGCTCGAACACGCGGCCGTGTCATGGAAGTGGCACCCATGGTCGAAGGAATTGCCATGTCTCCCGACGGCATGCGTGCGTGGATCGGAAGCAATGCCGAGCGCAGCGTGCATGTCCTCAATGTGGAATCTGGAGAAATCGAAGCCACGTACACCGAATTCGGGTTTCCATACCGCATGGCGGTAATGCCCAACGGCCGATACGCTCTCCTTAGTGATCCGGGAAAAGGCGAAGTGCGGGTAATCGACGCGCAGAGCCTCGAACACGTCACGACAATTTCGATATCGGGAGAAAATGCGCTCCCGACCGCTGAAATTCGAGGTTCCTCAGCGCCAGAGGGGTTAATTATCACTCCGGATAGCCGGTACGCATACGTCTCGCTTCAGGGACTCAATCAGGTCGCGGCAATCGATCTGGACTTTCTTGAAATCGTCGGACGGTTCGAGACTGGCGTTTGGCCAGACGGCATCGGATACTCGCCACTTTCAAGTAGTTCATCAAATTAGTGAACCGTCCGATCAGGCTGAGATAAGACTTGCATTCAATTCGCCTCGTGGGGAATTTGAGCCTTCTCAAATCAATTACCTGAAAATATGTCTAACAACGTTTCCTGGAATCTCCAACTCTCGATAAACGATGGAAAGCTGGACGACTTCCGTGCTTTGATGGAAGAAATGGTAGCAGCAACCGCCAATGAGGCTGGTTGTCTCGCGTACGAGTGGTTTATCAGCGAAGATGGAACCACCTGTCATATCAACGAGCGCTACGTAGACTCTGGCGCTTTGATGGTACATCTCGGAAACTTCGGCGCCAATTTCGCCGAGCGATTTATGGCGTGTGTCACTCCGACTGCTTTTAGCGTGTATGGCGATGCCAGTTCAGATGTCCGTGAGGCTCTCGCCGGTTTCGGCCCGGCCCACTATGGACCATTTGGCGGGTTCAGCAGATAGAGTCTCACCTTACTATTAGATCAAGAGGGCGCCCGGCTATGCCGGGCGCCCTCTTCACTTTCGGGACGTTCTATAAAACGTCAATTCGCGTTCTGGCGCAGTATATCAACCGGTTTCATCCGAGCTCCTCGGTACGATCCTGCCACTGACGTCAAGATGGTTGCGGCAAGAATGATGACGATCGGACTCAGCAAGAAAACCAATCGCATTACGAACGCTTCACCAGAATCCGAAGTAGCCTGATTCAGTCCATTCATTACGACAGAAATGGCCAGATAACTGATAGGCGCTCCGATAAGCAGCGAAATCACGGCCACTTTGAGCGTATCACTTTGCATCACCCGAATAATATTCCAGTCGCTCGCCCCAAGAGATTTGCGGATTCCGATTTCTCTGCCGCGTTTGGTTACCGTAATCAGAACCAGTCCGAAGAGACCCATGACCGCTATGATGAGCGCAATTCCAGAGATAAACAGGAAGATCTTGGCGCTACCATCCAGACCAGCGAAGTAGTCGTCGAGGATGGTATGCTGGTAAAATCCGGTGAACGGTGTGTTCGGCACTGATTTGCGCCATTTGGACAACACAACTTCTCCGAATTGGTTCGCCTCCAGACCAGATACCTGTATGACCAAAAATCGATGACTCTCTTCCGGGGTAATAGTGAAAACCGTCGGCTCTATGCCGAACACAAACGCACTGCTATACAGGTCTTCCGCAACCCCGATTATTTCCATCTGCCGACCATCAACTTCAACAAACTGCCCTACCGCGCTCTCGACTTCAGGAAGTCCCAGTGAGAGTGCAAATTTCGAATTGACAACGAGTGCCCCCTGTGCATCGGCAGCTCTATTTTCGTCAAAAAACCGACCTTCCCTCAAACGAACTCCCATCGTCTCGAGGTAATTGAAGCCGACACCCATCTGGTCGACGGACAATTCCTGACCTTCGTACTTCACCAACAGGGGTTGCGCGCCTCGACCGATGTGTTCGGTAGAACCTGCGGTTCGAATCACATTGGCGTCCATATCCAGCTCCGATCGAAATGACCGCATCTGGTCGGCCTCTTGAAATGGCACCACTATCCGATTGTCCGAATCGTATCCCCAATCAAGATTTCTCTGATGTTTTGCGTTCTCGAGAAGAACAACTCCGAAGGTCAGGAGCAAGAAAGAGAACACGAGCTGCGCTCCCAGCATCAATCTGGTCAAACGCTTCTTGCCCGTGACCTGAAGCGTTCCGCGAAGCACTTTGGAAGGTTGGAATCGAGAAACGAAAAGGGCTGGATACAATCCTGCACCTACTCCCGTGACACCAAGAACTCCCAGCAGAAACATCCAGAGAAGCCGGTTTTCGAGGTAGTTCAGTTCGAAACCAAGACCATCCTGCGTTGAATTGATCCATGGAATGAACAAAAATTCGGCCAGAAAGACCCCGATAACCAGAGCTCCGAGGCTCAGGATAATATTTTCGCCCAAAAACTGGCCGATCAGCTGAATTCGGTAGCTTCCCACAACCTTGCGAAGACCAATCTCTTTCGATCGTTGCATCGCTTTTGCGATCGCGATGTTGACGTAGCTCAGGCAGGCAACAAGAAGAACCAGCAGAGCAATAAAGCCGAACATGAGATAGGCGACCGGAAACACTCCCGCTGAAGGACTTTGTTTGAGTTGCAGTGCGCTGGTCGGGAGGTCGGTGAGCGACTCGAGCATCAATTTGGTGACTTCTCGATCCTGGTTGGCCGCTGCTACCAGGGGCAAGAAAGATGACATGCCTTCTTCGACCTCAGACGCCTCTGCTCCCGGACGCAGCAGAGCATAGGTGGCGCTCGTGTAAGCTCCCCAATCGGACAGATCGACGTCCAATTCAGTGAGATACGAATATGGAGCGAGCACATGAAAACCGAAGCTCGAGGCCATAGGCACGCGTTCGGCGACCCCTGACACAACCGTCCCAATGGTTTTCCCATTGGAAAGCGTCAAGAAAACTTCCTGACCGACGGGATCATCTTCTCCGAAATACTTGGCCGTCGTGCGTTCTGAGAGAATGATTCCCCTTCCATTTTCAAACTCTGTCGCATTCCCGCTCACGAGGGGAAAAGTGAACACGTTGAAAAATTCGTCATCCGCGAATCGCAGTGATTCGCCTGCAATCATGTCTCCATACTGCATCGAGGCGCTGCCTCTAGCCAGACGTACCGTCGCTGCCACACCGGGAATACTTTCCGCCATTTCAGGACCAAGAGGCATGGGAGAATTTCCCCAGGCATCGACAGCATCTCCTACTCGGGCTTCATGTTCGACCAGATAAATGTCATCCAGGTTTTCATGGAAGCTGTCCATATTGAGCTGAAGATCGATGAAGAGAAACATCACGATCGTTGCTCCTACAGCGGCCGACAGCCCGGTAATATTGAGAGCTGTAGTCAGGCGGTGCCTTTTGAAATTGCGAATTGCCGCAATGGCATAATGTTTGAACATGAACAGACCCCAGTACTGGGAATTATTGAGCGCCGCAGGGATGGATGAAAAAATCTGACCGATATACCAGAGGTCGGCCCGGCGCTTGGACGATTCGTCTGCGATGGAAGCATAGACTTCTTCGATGTCAGCACTCGAAACACCGAGTGGGTCGAAGGGCAACAGCTTTTCGAACAGCCATCTCAGAAATCGATTTGGTCGGATGTGATCATTCATGAGATTGCAGCCAGAGCGTTTTCAGATATTCCGTGCCAGAGCGCGCGTTCGACCTGCCTGATTTCACAAAGAGCCATTCGCCCTTTGGTCGTCAATCGGAACATGCGCCGCCGCTTCCCTCCCCTGATGGGAAGTGAATCAGACATGTAAGATTCGAGATGTCCTTTTCGAACGAGTCGGTCCAGAGAGACAAACAGTGCGCCAAAGGAAGAAGTTTTTCCGGAGACGTTGTTCATCTGATCCCGGATAGTTACACCGTACGCATCTTCCTGAAGTCGCCATACGGCGAGCAAGAGCATTTCTTCGGATCGGGTGAGCAGTTTCATGTGAGAAGCCCGGGAAGCCCGGACAAAATCGTATTACATAAAAAGTAGAACAAATGGCTCTACGGAGCCTTCTTTGTTTTGTTATACTTTTTAGGTATTTAAATTGCTACCGGTTGTGGCCCTTGATATTAGGGCTATTCAGAAATCTGTTTTCAGACTGTACGTTCGGACAGCGTGCGCTTCAACATCCTCTCTTGAGAACCATGCCCGCTTCATTTCACCTGCTGAATACAACTGGGCCTGATCGAAGTAATGCTCTGATTCGGGATCGCCGTTCTGTCCAAATACGAAGAGCGATTTTGCTTCGGTATCCTCCCCGAATGCAACCACTTTGACGAATGAGTTTCCGTGGATTCCATACCGAACGCCGTTGGTTTCAGCACCGGTTGTATAGGTAAAGACGGATCCCATCCAGCCGGGTGCTCCGGAAACCGGAACGCTTGGTAGATCATAATTGAAGTCAGCATCACCCGATGCATCAGGCCGCTGAAGCCTGTTGACATCTCCCCATTCGACTCGCCACGTGCCATGTGTTGATTCCAGATCCTGCATGACCCGTGCAAGTACAGTGAGACCACCGCGGCCTCTACCTTGTTGACCCCAGAGCACAAACAATGTCGTCGCGACAGAGCTCTGATCGGCCGTCCGATCCCATTCACGGAGTAATTGGATTGGCTCGGTAAATCGAGCGGCTCGGTCGGGTGTTCTGGCCCGCGCCCGGTCAAATTCGGTGAACAGATTACCCAGCCATTCATCGGCAGCCAGGAGATATGTATCCCATACATCGATGGAAAACGATTCCAGTGAGGCTTCCTGGATCGAGGCCAGGACCTGTCGCGAGCGTCGAGCTCTACGATTATCGGTTTCATTTCCGACCATGTAATCAGGATAGTCCCGACTTCGAATGCCGATTCCGTCCGTCGCCCCGAATGGCGTCGAGTTGGTGTTCTGGACGAACCCGCTTTCTGGATTGAGGACCTGAGGCAACTCATCAATCGTGTGATACCCGTCCCACTCGGTAGCGGGATTGGTGCCATCCACAATCCCAGACCAGTTGAATCGCTCGGACCTCTTCGGAATGGAGTGATTGTACAGATAATAAATATTCCCTTCCCGGTCCGCGTATGCTGTGTTCATGTACGACACATCCAGTGCCGACGCGGCCTCCTTCCACTCGACAAACGAGGTGGCCTTCATCATGTGGTACCACTGCTCAAACCAGCCTCCCTTCTCGTACTTGGCCAACTTCACTGCCAAAGGATTTCCGTCGTAAGAAGTGCCCAAAATGGGCCCGTGGTGCGTTTTCTGGTACGAAAACACCTCCGGGACCGAGCTACCCTTGACCCAGATCGAATCAGTCCAAGACGCTATTTCCCGCCATTCATCTCCGAACAGATAGGTGGATTCGTCTTCGCTGAACCTTTCGCGGTAGAGGTCACCGTAGTCTCCATAATTGTCCGTGTATGCCCATCCATGGTGAGCGTTGTTGCCCATGTAGGGAAGCATGAATCCGAATCGTGTCAATCCCGAGAACGAAAGGCCCTCCTCGCTCTCAAGATGTACCTCCCAGTAGGTCGAAAGACCGAAGAAGGACACGTGCGGATTAATCAGGAGCATCGGGTAGCCGGTCTCTGTCCTCGATCCCGATATCGCCCACTCGTTGGATCCCAGATGTCGTTCGCCGTTTGGTGCGACCAGGTCAGATGACCAGGCAGAGCCGGACAGGTCTCCGAATGACGCATCCGAGTCGGCCATCAACCGGCGGGTCTGACCCATCGACAAACCCGCGTAATTAAGGAACTCGTTGTGGTGATATTTGAATCGAATCAGAGCAAGCGTGTACCAGGGCTTGATCTCTTCCAGAAGCGAGCGCTTTGCGCCAGGATGGTCTACCAGATACGCGTTGAATCCACGCGAATACGCGTCGTAGAGTTCGCGCATGAAATCGGGTGAGCGCTCATACTCGGCCTTCGACACGGCTTCGATCTCCATACCTCGCGCCAGAAAATCGTCCATCAGGGCTTCATCACCCCGAATTTCCGCGGCCCGCCCAAGAGAGCGAATGAAATTGTCTTCTACCTGCGGCCAGTTGTCTTCAGCCTGGGCGTAGGCCGCTCCAAATACCACGCTGGCGTCCGTAGGGCCGAAAATGTGAGGCACTCCCCATTCATCTCGGATGATGGTAACCTCGACCGCTGAGTCCGCGTCATCAGCCGGAACGTCACAAGCGGAGAGGAATGAGTAAGCGAGGAGCAGGAGGATTCGAATTGTCATGCAACGCCTTACGGGCAGAAACGGATATGGTTGTCATGGTCCCGAAGGAGAGCTGGGATGGGGGCGGCCGAAAGGCCGCCCCCACTTTTTTATTCGAACGAAACGGGTTCTGGGTCGTTGTCGTCAACTTGATGTGCCCCTTGCCTTCCCGGTGTACCCACTTGCCTTCCGGGCGCACTCAATCAATTGTGATGCTCCCACTCACTCCGAGAGCCGGATGTCCTTGAGATCGACATGGTGCCTGTTGTTGCTGGTTCTGGTTGGCTGTGGCTCGCTCACTCCTGCTTCCCGGGAGACCTCGATTCATCCGGCGGCGGATGCTGCGGAATCCACGGCTTCCGTTTTAGCCGATTCGATCCGAGCCGCGTATCTCTGGCAGCGACTACGTCACCTGAATCCCCCCGTTCATTTCGCCTACAGGACCGCCGCACCGCCTTCAATAGACGGAGACCTGGATGAGGCGGCCTGGTCAGACGCTCCTGCTCTTTCCCCTTTTACGGAGATTACTGGCCAGCCGACGATGCCGGACTCGATCAGTACAACAGTTCGAATCATGTGGGACGATGACGCCCTCTATATCGGAGCCCGTCTTCGTGAGCCTCACGTCTGGGGCACGCAAACCGAAAAAAACTCCATCATCTTCCACGAGAATGATTTCGAAGTATTTATCGATCCGGACGCAGATTTCCATCGCTATCATGAATTGGAAATAAATGCTCTGGGAACGATCTGGGAGCTGACCCTCATGAGCCCGTATCGAGATGGTGGACCGTACACCATTCCTGACAATTTCCCGGGTCTCAAAAAAGCCGTCAGTGTGAAAGGCACGATCAACGACCCGTCTGACATCGACGAAGGCTGGAGCGTTGAGATCGCCGTGCCGTGGGAAGATCTCTCAAATCTGCACGACCTGGATCCGATTCCGGACGATGGCGCTGTGTTGAGGATGAACTTCTCCCGCGTCCGGTGGGACCTTGTGGCTCAAGATTCGGGATACACAAAAACGACTCCACCTTCAGAAATAAATTGGACGTGGTCTCCAACCGGCATCGTCGATATCCATCGACCCGAAAAATGGGGCGCGGTCATATTCATCAACTCGGAACCGCCTCCGCCTCGAGAAGCGCCCTCGCAGCAGGCTCAGGCCTTTCAATCGAGCGTGCAGAACGACCTGGAATTACAGAAGCACCTGATGGACGCGTACTACTTCGCCGCGCACTATCGCGCGCGGAAAAACAGGTTTCCCTTGTCACTACAGGAAATACATCCCGATATTCGCTCGGCAGACCCTGAATTGTGTTATGCGTATTCAGGCTCGGAAGAAGAGTACCTGATGCAGATTGCGCGGCGACCTTACGACCAAACCTGCCCGAAATCACCAGAAAGCTGGAAAAAACCAGAGATCAGAGGATTTTCGATTGACCATCGCGGAAAACTCAGAAGAATCGACAATTGACGTGACGCCTGACGCGTCAGCGTTGGGGGTGCCCGGGGGACAATTCGCTCCCGGGTCACCTCTGAGACGATCTTTCTGGCTCGTGATAAGCGGACTCTACGTCTGGTTTGTCATCATCAATCATGACTCTTTCCAGCTACCGATTCTTCGCATCCAGGACGCCATGGGAATGTGGACCTGGCAACTTACTGTCGTTGCTTCCCTGGTGGCGCTGTCGGTTGCAGGCCTGATTTTGGTCCGAAGGATTCAGCCCCTGTTCGAAGGCCTGAAAATACAGCGCGTCCACCTGGCCGTGCTCATTCCGATCAGCGTTTTGTGTGCCTGGTTTCTGATGCTGACAGCCATTGAGGTTGCTCATTATGTGCAGTACGGCATCCTCGTCCTGCTGCTGAGGCCGGTATTCAAAGCCATCTTGCCTGCTGTCTTTCTGTCCATTCTCGCCGGCACTGGCGACGAATGGTATCAATACTGGATGCTGCATCCGTGGCAAGGCCAACTCGACTTCAACGATCTGGTCCTCAATGTCGTGGGAGCGGTGTCCGGCGCAATTCTCGCGCGCTGCTACTTCCGCGAAAATGAGTCACCGCGCTGGTGGTGGATGTGGCTCGGGATTCTAGCGCTCTTCTCGATCGTGATGCTTCTTCCTTCTGTCGATCTGTACGCTGATACTGCGCAATGGACCCTGCATCGTTTTGCTGAGCCCGATCCAGGCGTGATTGCATCGCGCTGGGTTGATCTGGGGTGGCGGAGTCACTGGTTTATCCTGAAATGGAAGGAAGCAGCCATTCTTTGTGCTGTGATTCCCCTAATCCTTCTGATTCCACTTCGGAAAGACCGTCAACCGACTGTTCAGAAATGAAGCGCGCAATCCCGCTCATAGTGCTGTTTGTGATCAGCTGCGTCTTTGTAGCCGGCAGAACCGTTCCTGCGTGGAATACCGTTTTTCCCGAGGATAGCGACCACACGATGTTACTCGGAGTGGACAGCTATTTCCACCTTCGACACGCTGAGTACTCCGAGTCAGACTTTCCCAATCACCTGCGTCTGGACCCGGGAGCGCACTATCCATCGGTCGAACATCAGCAGTATTCGGGTCTGTACAATCTGGGACTGGCGGCTGTGGCCAGAGGTGTTCGATTTGTGACGGGAGAACCGGCGAATCTTGCAGCCATCGCCGCCTATTCCCCGGTTTTTCTGGCTCTGGCAACGCTCCTCCTTCTTTTTGTGCTGCTGAAAGACCTGTTTGGGGACTGGTGGGGCCTCGGAGGTGCAGCTCTGTTCACATTCCACTCCGGCTTTAATCTGGCGAAGACGACACTGGGCTTTGCAGATCAACATGCTCTTGAGGTATTTCTTGCCATTGGAGTCCTGTGGGGCCTCAATCGGGCACTCCGGTTACGCCACCCCATCTCGAGCGTGAGATTCTGGCTGCAAATGGTCACCTGCGCGCTGCCACTGGCTGCCCTCCCGTTTTCGTGGATCGGGTATCCCCTGTTTATGGTGATCACCTCAGTCTATGTGGTCGTCGTTCTGTTGGGTGACCTGATTCACGATCACTCCGAAAGCGACCCTGCTGCTCGTCCCGGGCGTCAGCTGGCGGCCTTTCTGCTCTGCTCCGTGCTCCTGATTGTCGTCACGACCTGGTTGTTTCCAGAGTGGAAAATGGAACTCGTCGGGAATATGTACCGCTGGACGCTCATCGGATTGATGTTGCTGGCGGTCTTATCGGTTTTGATTGACTTCTTGAAGGACCGTTTCCTGGAGGACGCATCTGCTTCAAAGCGGGTTGGATGGACCGTTGCCCTCTTTGTTCTACTGACAATCGTGGGCTGGCTGTTCATCAATTACCACCCCAAAGGCGGCGAATTCTGGTACTGGTTGACTTTCGAACGCGGTCAGGATGTGGCGGAGCAGCAAGCTGTAACCGTGCCGGGAGTATTCACGATGTACGGGCTTTCCGCAGCACTGGCCCTGATGGCAGTAGCGGCGCTTGTCGTAGCGTTGATCCGCCGACGCGTCCCACCGGAGGTGCTCGCCTCAGGTGCGTTCAGTATTGTTTGTGTCTGGATCTGGATAGGGACCAATGA
>CAZEHJ010000042.1:0-18736 GCA_964512485.1 uncultured Rhodothermales bacterium
CAGAGCATGGGAAAGATCTGCTACCAGATCGTCGGCGTTTTCCAGTCCCACCGATATCCTCATGTCGCCCAGCGAGATACCGAGATCTTTAAAACGTTCGGGAGGGAGTTCTTTGAGGTAGCTGATGGCGGGCGCATAGATCAGACTTTCATGTCCTCCCCAGCTGACGCCGATCTGAAAGACCTCCAGCGAATTGAAAAACGATTTAATGTCATCGAGCTCGTCCGTCGCGAGTTCGAAACTCATCAGACCGGTGAAGCCGGACATTTGTTGACGGGCCAGATCGTGTTGAGGATGGCTGGTCAGGCCCGGATAGCGTACCCGCCTCACCTTCGGGTGAGCTTCGAGAAACGACGCCACACGCATGGCATTCTTCTGGTGGTACTCGAGGCGCATTACGAGCGAGCGGAGCGAGCGAGTAATCAGCCAGGATGTATGCGGCGCAATGGTCGCTCCTAACAATTCGGACTCGTTGACAATCATCTCCTGAATCCTTTCCTCAGATGAAATGATTGCTCCGGCCACGATATCGGAATGGCCTCCCAGATACTTCGAAGCCGAGTGCACTTCGATATCGACTCCCATGTCGAGCGCCTTCTGATAGAGCGGTGTCGCCCAGGTATTGTCGATCATGGTCGTAATCGAGGTGCCTTTCGCGAATGCGGCAACTTCTGCAATATTCTGCAGGGAGAAAACAGCTGAAGACGGACTTTCCATCATGATCAGGCTGGTCCTCTCCGTTACCGCTTCTTTAAAGTCACTCGCCTGTTCACCGGAGACAAACGTGACTTCGAGCCCCATTTTTTCTTTCAGGTACCTGTTTATCAGGTTGTTGGCCGGGCCGTACAGATTCTTGACCGCCACGATATGATCGCCGGGAGAGACGACGTGCATAACAGCAGCCGATATCGCCCCCATTCCCGACGCAGTGAGGCGGCATGCGTAATCCGGCCCTGCAAGAGCCGCGATTTTCCGTTCCGCCACCTGGGTCGTCGGATTGATGAGCCGCGTGTAGATCGGTCGAGCCGTGCGATCATCAAAGGCGGCGTCGATGTCATCCCAGTCCTCGAACGTGAACAGCGAATTCTGATATATCGGCGGGACGACGGCGCCCTGATGGGATTCGCGATCTTCACCCAGATGGGAGAGAAGGGTCTCGATGTTCAGCTTCTTTTTCATCAATCTGCTTCAATGCTTTCTTCGACATCGACCTCATGGTAGAAACACCCGATCCCCAAAATGGCGACAGTGGGCGCGATGATCAGGTTGGCCAGCGTCATCAGCTGCCAGTGCCAGTAATCAGCCCAGGGCACGCCCAGCGTGGCTACCATAAAAATGGCCGTGGACGTCCAGGGAATAATACTTTCGATCATTGTCCCGGTATCTTCGAGCGATCTCGAAAGCACCTTTCTGGGGATCCTGAGGGAATCAAACCGGCTTTTGAACGCATCTCCGATTATGAAGCTCGTGGCATACTGATTCGAAGTCATCGCATTCGTGACAGCCGTGGCGCCCAGGGCTGAGAGAATGGTGGAGGATCTGGTCTTCGCGAAACGGAAAACGCGATCAACGACAGTCGGCATCGCGTTGATGGTATCGATGGACCCGATGAAGAAGAAAACCAGAAACGCCACAAAAATAGCCTGGCTCATTGAATACAGGCCTCCGCGGTTCACCAATTCAACAGTCTGATCGGGCAAGGTCGTTGCCCATGTCGCCATACTGGCATCGAAGCCGTTTGCCAGTGCAGTGGAAATATTGCCAAGCGTGTAAGGTTGAAAAATGAGAGCCAAAACACACGCTGAAATAACCGACGTCAAAAGGGTGGGAATGGTAGGCTTTTTCTTCAGCGAGCCGACCAACACGATGAGTGGAGGCACCAGGAGGAGGATGTTGAACGAGAACAGCGAATGCAGAGAATCCAGAAACGGGGTCAGTGACGGAAATTCTGTGGTGAGACTCTGCGGGCCATTCGTGAAGCCCAGAATCGTGAACCCAACGGAAGCGATGACGGCAGATGGAACGGTCGTAACCATCATGGAGCGGATGTGATCGAACAAATCCACATCTGTGGCGAGAGCAGCCAGGTTGGTGGTGTCGGACAGCGGCGACATCTTGTCACCAAAATAAGCGCCACCGATGACCGCACCGGCGGTGATTCCGAGATCGGCACCCAGGACACCGGCGATCCCGATCAAAACGACTCCGATGGTACCGGCCGAACCCCATGAGGTACCTGTCAGAGAAGAAAACACGATGGGAATCAGGAAGGAGAGCAGGTACAGATATCTCGGACTGATGATTTCCAGCCCGTAGTAGACCAGCATGGGAATCGTACCGCTGATCATCCAGCTCGAGATGATGACTCCGATCGCGAATAGAATGAAAAAGGCCGGGAGGGCTGTGGAGATCTTTTTTACTATCGATTCCTGAATCTCTTCCCATCCAAGTCCGAGATAGAAGAGTTGAGAGACAGAAAAGAAGGAAGCGGCGATAAATATCACTTCGAGTGCCAGAGCTTCCTCATCCAGAAAGAGCGGACGCACAATCAGTCCATACAGGATGATGACCCCGAGAAAGAGAATGGGGAGAATCGCATGCCGAAACGTGACCGGCTTTCTCACGCGCTCACTCATGGAGAATCTCCAGCATCCTGATAGGCATCGATAACGCGGTCAGGAATAGGCCGCGGTCTTCCAGATTCACGGTCCAGGCAAACCCAGTTGGTTTCACCGCGGGCGATGAGCATCTCGTCCTTGGTTCTTTTGAACTCGTATTTGCGGACCGAAGAAATTTTCTCAACACTGTCGATCCAGGTTTGAACCTGGATTTCTTCCCCTTCGAAGGCCGGAAGACGGTATTCGATGTTGTGGGAGCGGGCTACCCAGATTATTCCCGCCGCTGCCGCGCGAACATCACCACTGACACTCTGCGTGTGCCGGATGGCCACATCCTGCATCCAGCGGACGTATTCGACATTGTTCACATGTCCATGAACATCAATGGATTCACTTCCTACGGTAAACGTCCAGGAGAATCGCATGTCACTCAGTCGCGTCAGTCGATTGATTTCGGGATTTCAGCCAGACAACAATACCCCAAATGCTGATGAGTATCCAGAAGATTTCAATCACGAACGAGGCCAGATTGAAATTGTACAGCAGCGAAATCAGAATCATGACTGCCCCGAAGAGATTCGTCAGCGAATACGAAATGTGGGTGGCTTCCATTTTTCTGGCCTGAACCGCCGCATAGGTTACGATGATCAGGGCGACCCCAATCGTTCCAACAAAATCAAACCATTGCATGGATCAGTCCCGATTGATGATGCTGAGTATGTCAGTATGGAGGTCACCTGAGGATGAAGTCAACAGGCTCGGCGCATTGACAAGATCGCCGGTGTTTCCCCGGCCGTCAGATACCATTCCGCCCGCCTCAAGAATGCATGGAATAATAGCGGCATTGTCCCAGGGGTGCATTTCAGTGTCAAATGCCGCGTCCAGAAGGCCTCGTGCGACGAGAACATGTTGGATGCAATCTCCCACGAATCGAAAACGATCCGCTTTTCGAATGAGTGAGCTGAGATTGAACGGATCGTCGGAGCGGGCAGGATCTATGTCTGATGAATAGACGCCGGTACAGGAGACAAACGCATCAGCCACTTCTGTGATGTCAGATTGAACTCTGGCCCGATTCAAATCGCCCATACGGTTCAGGAACCAGCAGCCATATCCCAACTCAGCATACAGAGTTTCTTTGAGGGCTGGCATATTGATTACTCCCAGAATGGGCGCCCCATTTTTGAGAAGCGCAACGAGGGTTCCAAATGTTGGAAGGCCGAGGGAAAAGGCGGCCGTCCCGTCGATGGGGTCAATTATCCAGGTGAATTCCGAGCTGGATTCAACAGTTCGATCTTCTTCGCCTATGATACCGTGATCCGGGAAGCGGGCGATGATCAGCTCGCGCATTACTCGTTCTGCCTCGGTATCGGCTTCGGTAACAGGCGTTCCATCGGACTTGATCGAGGTATCGGTGTTCTGAAACCGGGGCGTGATTTCCTGTGCGGCGGTTCCGGCGAGTTCGAGTGCGAACTGAAGGAAAATGCTTGGGGGTTTCGGTTCACTCATCAGTTGCTGCCTGGAGTAATGGAATCAAGAGAATGCGCCAATTCCTGTAGCACCTCAATTATGGTGTCGATGTCTGACTTGTGCGTACGGAAACAGACCGCGGCCAATCGAAGCATGTATGATCCGTTGATTCGTGTTGAGCTGACAAAAATTCGGCCATCGGTATGGACTGCCGCGACCAAGTTTTTATTGAACTCGTCGGTATCACCTTCTGACGGACGAAATCGGTAAATGACGACCGAGAGATCGGGTTCGGGCCCCACTTCCCAGCCGGGCATGTCTCGGAGTCGGTCGTGGAAGTAGCGTGCAAGATGCAGTTTTTCTCTCAAGCCTGCCCTGAAGGGAGCCAGACCAAGAACCTGCAATGGAAGCCAGAGGCGCAATCCTCGAAAGTGTTTCGTCAGTTCGGGTGAAACGGTCGCGGGCGAGGTAGCAGGAACGTTGATGGCGTCCTGCATATAATCCGCCCCTGCCGAATGAGAGGCCAGAAGGAATTGTTTGTCCCGAACCAGAAGAGCTCCCGTTCCATAGGGCAGGAACAGCGTCTTGTGCGGATCCATCACGATGGAATCGGCGAGATGCATACCTTTCAGCAGATCAGCACCTTCCTCGCACAACGCAAACAGGGCTCCATACGCTCCGTCAATGTGATACCAGGCATCATGCCGGTTGGCGATGCCGGAAATACGCTCGAGAGGATCAATCGAACCTGTATTGGTCGTTCCCGCAGTTGCGACGACAAGGAATGGATTAAGACCTCGCGACACGTCGTCCTCTACGATCGCCTCGAGTACATCTGCATCCATCCTGAAATGCGCATCGACTGGGATTCTGCGAACGAGGCAGGAGCGCAGTCCGGCGAGGTGCAACGCTTTGTCGAGGCAATGATGGGCGTGCTCTGTCATGTAAACCACCGACTCGGCTATCCGTGCTCCTTCTATATTGTGAGCATCCCTCGCCGTAACCACCGCCGTAAAGTTGGCCATGCTACCGCCCGCGGAAAGGTATCCCCCATATGTGTCCGGGTAGCCGATCATCTCTGCCATGAATCTTAGGCATTGATCTTCCACCCTCACGGCCCCCGGGCTGGCGAAAGCTACACCGGCGTAGCGGTTGGTCACAGCTGCCAGAAAATCAGCAATAGCTGAATGAAACAGACCACCTCCGGGGATATAGCCTACGAATCGACCAGAGGTCGTATTGATACCACGAGAATCCACGTCATCTTTGAGCACCTGCAGCGCTCGCTCGAGGCCGATGCCCTGTTCGGGTACCGCGTCGAGAAGAAGGCTTTCATCCGACAGGGGTCGATTGGCGTATGCAGGTGCATCCGGGATCGACTCCAGGAATGAATCAGCGTATTCCAACACCACGCGCATGAGTTCTGCCCGCAACGGAGCGTCCGTGTCCAGGCTGTCGGATTGTTCTTCGAGGGAACTGAGTATGTCCATGCTCCAGCTTTTTATTCTGCCCTTGAATAGGTCCTACTGAGTCGTGAGCGCTAATTCATAACGTGTTGTGTCCCACTCCAGTACAATGATTCCACCTTCATCGGTGTCTTCAATTGAAATAGTGAAACGTTCAACCATGTCCGAAAGGTCGGATTCGGTCATCACGACGCTGAATAGATCGTGGGCGCCGTCATGTGCGGTTCCCCAGATATTCGTCTGTTCGTTCACAATCAGAGAGTATTCGCCACCATCCCAGAGAGACCAGAGCGTGTAGGTCCCGGCATCGAGCTCATTGCCTCCAATCGAAATGTCTGCGCTCGTTGAGAAATGCGTCGCAGCATTTGCACCTGTTCTCCAGACTTCACCATTCGGGACAAGACCACCCCAGATTTCACGTCCGCGTTTGGCGGGCTGCGAATATCGGACTTCAAAATCAACGCCATCAACAGTTGCTTCTGTTGTTGCACCTGGCGAGGGCGTGCCAATGCCGGTTCCAGCGGCATCCATCGCCGCCCAACGATCTGCATACGCTCCTGTAAGAAACGGTTCGACACGCCTGACTTCAGCTTTCCCGGTGGTCAGCGCACCGGATGCTCCCAGAATCTGACCCTGGTCATCTGTCCAGCCGATGCGCGGGCTGCCGAAATAATCCATCGAGAGGGAGTCGGCAGAAATCCTGATCGAGTTATTCTGTCTGGCGTCGGCGCCGGAAGAAGCGAGCAGCATGACACCGTCCGATCCATCACTCAGTTGACTTGCGACTTGTTCAAAAATGAACATGGATGATGACGCACGGCCGAGCGTAGGAATGACGCCCGTTGGAACGGTCAACGTGCTCTCTCCTGGATTGCGGCCACCCTCGCGAACTACGGTCGCTTGATCGCCGTCGATTGTGATAGCAGCTCCGGAAGATGGCGGACCATCCGGATTGGTTGAAGGGGTTCGGCGGCTGGACGACAGAGAGACGATATAACCGTCATCGTTCAATTGAGCTCGGTATTCTATAATGTGGGTCACGGGAGTACGCTCCACAAGTATGCCTTCAACGATGTTACCATCTTTGACGAAGACCTCAACAGTCACTGTATCCGTGCCCAGTGTTGAGACAAACGATCGCGGTTCATCTGGTGATGGTACCCATCCGGGTTCAGTCTGACAGCCGGCAGCGACGAGGACGACGGCCGTAAATAGGAATAAACGGTTCATGACGATCAGGTTGGAAGATTTGACGGGAATGGTGGGAGCGGACGGTGGCGTTCTGCGTGAGTGACGCTCTAACGGCTGAAAACACCTGCAGGTTGCCCTTCGAAAATCATTTCGCTGAGAGAGGAAATTCCAGACTCAGGATGTCTTCCTCAGTTGTTTCGATCCAGGCCCGGTGCAGGACATCGACGTGTAACCGGATCCGGTCCAGATCTTCGCCGTCAACTACCCTGACCTGGCCATGTACTTCACGATCCTTATAGCTGTCCCACGATGCCGTCAACTGCTCGTTGAATTCGGCGACCCCCGCTCGATGTCCGGTCTGAAACTCCTGATCGAGAAGTGCCGCCAATGTCTCTGCATAGAGTGCTTCGTAGCTGTGCTCTGCGGGGATGGGACCTCGCGGCCAGGGAGTACCGAAATCAGTGATATTCCAGCCGAGGATTACGAGACCATAAAAGCCAGACTTGAGGCCCAACACAGATTCGACAGCAAGGTGATGCAGATCGTGATAGACGAAAAATTCTCCATGGCGTCGCTGCCACGTTTCCGTGCCGTCCTCCCGAATGCATTTGAACACATTCGAAAAATCGGGCTTTCTCCAAAATTGAATCTGCAAATTCATGCGCCCGGCTGTTCGTCTGCGGTGGGGCCGAAAATTGGAGGTAGCGGTACATCCAGGAGTCGCAGGTAGACTGAGAGCTGTCCACGGTGATGGATCATGTGGCTGATACCCCATTCCCGGATGACCTCAACTTTGGGACGCGTCCAGATCACATATTCTCCCGCTCGCAAAGACCATCCTTCCGACAAAACCGCGTCTGTGGCACTGCTAAGGGCACTCAGCGCATTCGCTGCGTTGTCATCAAAGGTTGCGAGGAGTTCGTCATGCGTTTGCGGTTCGGGCCGGGCAGGTGACGCGGCTTTCATGTCATACCCATCTTCGCTGATGGTCATCATGACCCAGACAGGAAGATTGGCGATGTGCGAACTGATCTGCTGCAGCGACCAGGACTTTTGATGGGGCTTCCACCCAAATTGTTGTTCAGGCACGCGTTCCAACATGGTTCGCGTCTTGCCGAGTTCTTCCTTTAGATCACCAAGTGCTACACGATTCAAAGACATGGTATAGTGCTCCGAATTACTGAATGGAGTGGCTTCGGTATAGCGCCCCAGGGCGTCACAGAGCGTCCCAAAGTGGGCGAATCAACTACTCGGACAATGCTCTCTCAATGATGCTTAAGACGGCTTCCATGGTCTGAACCCCGAGGTCATCATCGTACCAGGCAAACTTGGCCGTCATGAACTCGGATGATGGGAGGTCTTTGCCTTCTCCGAGAGCCCAGTCCTGCAGCTCTTTGGGACGTTCGATAAACACTCCAACTTCTTCAAAATTTTCATCAAGCACCAGAACGGTGGGCGTGGAAGGCCGGCCGTCCGGTGTCCGGTTGGCTTCCATGATGTGACGACCTTCGTCCGGATGAACGAGGCGCATGTGGATATTATCTACTTCCGCCGCGAGATGCGCCAGATAAGGGATCGTATTCACCGAATCACTGCATCCGTCAATAGCGACCGCAATGAGGTACCATGTTCCGGGATATGATGATGCCCGCTTTGCAAGGGCTTCCGGGACTCCTCCTTTACCAAAATTGTCATGCCACATCTGTTTTCTTCTTTCGGCATTGTCCAGAAACAAGCCGAATTCGATCCCGGACGTGAACAGTTCTTCGTGCGAAGGAGTGTCATCAGGACTCTGAGCTTGCGCCGCCGCTGGGAGGACGATCAGCATCGCAAGGATTAGTGTTGAAAGGAATCGCATAGAGGTACCACAATGTTTGAGCGCTCAATATACATTCTACTACGCGCTCTCGAATACTATCACTAGATTCCCACGAGCATCGGCCTGATTTCGATTAACTCACACTGACCAACAACGACTTCAAGGTGCCCTGATATGCGCTTGAGATATCTCTTTCTGCTATTCGTATTGCCCGGTTGTTTTCTGAACAGTCACCAGTTCAGGACCGAGACATTTCGGGTGACGATTTCGGGGGAAGGTGTTGTTGTACGCATACAAGATTGGCGGGATGGCACGGACTACATCTCCAGACCGTCGCCATTGATGCAGATACGCAGAGACGGGGAGTTTTTGCAGCCCGTTCTTGCCGGATCTCACGATCTGGGATTGATTCTGACCTTCGAAGACGAGTCGACGGCATTGATCGGTATCGAAGAGAACGAGTCACACCTCGTTTTGGAGTTACTCGATATAAGTGATCCGGAATTGGTAGAACTGGCCGTTTGGGGACCCTTTGCGACCAGAATCGACAAGACAATCGGTGAGACTGTAGGAGTTGTTCGGGGAGAGGAGTTTGCCATAGGCATCCAGTCACTGAACCCTAAAACGTTGGGCGGATTCCCGTGGAATGAGAACGATGCGATGCCCCAGATTGATCTGCTGGAAGGCGATGAATATCACGACCTCGATGCTGCCAAGTCCCGATATGTCCTGTTCCGGGTAGAAGCCGCCAAACCGGATTCGATGGGCAGTTCATTGCAGGCATTCACGAGGAATCGAGCACACGATCGGGTTGTTGAAAATCGCGGGTACGAACGGTACGTCGCTCCGGCCTTCGATGATGGCGGTGTTGAAGGATCAAAGATTGCGCTCTTCGGCGTCCCAACCGATGCAGCTTTGGAAACGATCGGCAAGATCGAGATCGAGGAAGACCTGCCTCATCCCATGATTGATGGCGAATGGGGTAAAACATCGCGCTCGGCCAACGCGGCCTATGTGATCATGAATTTCAGCGAGGAGGAAGCTGAGTGGGCGCTGGATGTGACCGAAAAGGCGGGGTTAAGATATCTGTATCACGAAGGCCCTTTTAACACCTGGGGTCGCTTTGAGCTGAATCCAGAATCCTTCCCGGATGGCGCCGAGAGTCTTCGCCGCATTTCCGACATGGCATCGGAGCGGGGTTTGATGGTTGGATTGCATACGCTGTCCAATTTTGTGACAACCGATGATGCGTACGTGACTCCCGTTCCGGATGAACGACTGGCAATCGTAGGGAGTACTGAGATCACTTCGGATCTGGCTGCGACTGACACAGAAATCAGCGTCCAGGATCCCGGGTATTTCAATCAATCGCAGAAAAGCTATCTGGCGGCCGCTCGCATAGGCGACGAGATCATCACGTTCAACTCCGTTTCCAATGCGGAGCCCTGGCTTCTTAAAGGGGTTGAGCGAGGTGCCTTCGGGACGCGTGCATCTGCACACGCCGCCGGATCACTCATCTCAAAACTGGATGACCATGGCTACCGGGTATTTCTGACGAACACAGCGTTGAGTATCGAAATGGCACAAAACCTCGCTTCATTGTTCAATGATGCAGGATTACGGCAGATTTCGTTTGACGGACTCGAAGGAAATCGTTCGACCGGGATGGGCAACTATGGCGAGATTCTGTTTACCAAAGCCTGGTACGACGCCATAAACGAGGACATCCGCGGTCACTATATCGCTGATGCCAGTAGAACGTCACACTATTTCTGGCATATGTACACGCGCATGAACTGGGGCGAACCCTGGTATGCAGGATTCCGCGAGAGTCAAACGGAATATCGGCTCAAAAACCAGGACTACTTCCAACGGAATATGATGCCGGGCATGTTGGGCTGGTTCAAAATGACTCCGGAAACAAGCCTCGAAGACATTGAATGGATGCTGTCCCTGTCCGCAGGATTTGATGCCGGTTACGGGTTTGTAACTTCGAGGGAGGCAATCGAAGGAAATGGTCGTGCCAGTGAAATCCTGTCGTTGCTGTCGCGCTGGGAAACCGCGCGAATGGCTGACGTTTTTTCTGAAGATCAAAAGGAACGGCTGAAGTCACGGGATCAAGAATTCCATCTCGATGAGTTGCCCTCCGGAGGGTGGTCATTGACGCCCGTTTCCGTTCATGTATTCCGACGCTTCAACAAAGATCGACAGCCAGGAGAGCCAGAGCATTCTTTGTTCGAATTCGAATCGTCACAAGGCGAAGGGCAGGCAGCCTTCATTTTGACAGCAGAAGGGGGCGCGTTGAGCAACATCACATTTTCTCTGGACAACAATCCTCCTGTTTCGACGAGCATTCGATTGGACGCCGGATACTCCATCGTATACCGAGGTGGCAGTTCGGTCAAAGTATTTTCACCATCGTGGCAGGAAATACAGACGCTACCTTTCGACGCATCGTCGGTTACGCTGTCCGCTGGCCAACACGAAATCTCGTTCCAATCCGATCAGGATGGCGACGCGGAAGCTGCAGCGAAGCTTGAAATCAGAATTGCCGACGAATCGGAAGAAATTCCGCCCAGTCGAAATTCGGGAGCGATGTAGCAAGCGCTAGTGTTTTCGCATTTCAGCCGCCTCATTCCCGCTTTACGAATCGCCGAGCTTCCGCGAGGAGTTCAGACCACAGCTCTTTGGCGTGAGTGAGATCGCCACGCGGAATGACTACCCATTCCCGAAATGTGCGGCCGTTCGGTGCAAACTCTTTTCCGATCCCCTGGGCAATTAAATCCTGAACCCGTTTTGAAGAAAGCTTTATGATGAGATCTCCCGACTCCGGGTGGACAGAAGCAAAAAACAGCCCCCCTGTTCTGAGGCAAGGGTATCCCATCATGGTGCCTTTTTCTATGTCGGATTCTGCAAGAAACGGCTCTGCAACTCTCCAGAAGTAGTCGAGTGCGTCAACCATTTTTTGCCCCTTTGTTTCCACCATACAAAGTCAGTGGAACAACAAGCGCCAGGAAGATGATGTGGTACCAGACTGGAAACAGGTCCCAGCCAGTCGACATGAAAAACAGCCCGATGGACAGCTGTACACCTGCCAGAATGCGGACTGATTTTTTGGCGAGATCTTTTGCAATTCTAGCGGTCATGAAGCCAGCGGCCACCGACAGGAAGGAACTGAAAATGATGAAGCTGATCTGGATTGCAAGATTGTCTACCGGTTGGCCAATCGCCAGTTCATCAGGCATCAGCTGCATTCCAGCAAACGTGAAGACGTTCCACAGAACGCCCCAAAGCATGACACCGGCAACGATGGATAGTGTAATTCGAACGGGGTTACTCATCTTACAGACCGTAATGACGTTGGTATGGGAGTCCAATATGCCGGTTCTGGCGCATCGTTGCAATATGTGCGGCGCCGTTCAGGCGTCCGGAAGAAGGGTCAAGCCGTGCCTTTAAGAAATGCCTGCCTCTCGGGCTCCGGATACTTTTCAATCGCATAGCGAAGCATCGTGCGAGGCATACCACTGTAGTGCCGCTGCAGAAAGGCCGTCTCCACGTCCCGGTTTCGGTTTCCCATCTCTCTGAGCATCCAGCCGACGGCCTTGTGAATCAAATCATGCGTGTCACCCAGCAGCATTTCTGCGATCAGCAGTGTGTCCATGTACTGGTCACGCTTGATGAAATAATACGTCGCAATGATTGCGATCCGTCGTTCCCACAAGTTGTCCGAATCCGCCAATCTGGACAGGATTGATCGATCGCGCTCAAAAAGAAAGGCCCCCACGATATGGTGTGCGGACGAGTCTACCAGATCCCAGTTGTTGATGAAACGGGTGTTCGCCAGATATGAGTCGTAGATCCGTTCCTGGCTTGGCGGATCACTTTTTTTGAACAAGTTCACCATCATCACCAGCGCTGTCAGGCGCTCTTCGTGGAATGGCGAATGCAGCAGCTCAACAATCTGTTCGAGGTTGAGACTTTTTGCCCGGCGCGCGACCTGGCGCTGTACAGGTACCCGAATTCCATAAAACTGGTCTCCTTCGGCGTATTCACCCGGCCCGCTTTTGAAAAATCTGGCCGAATGTGCTGCAATTTCGGGATTCCCAAGGCGTTTCAACTCACCGCGGACGGCATCGACCGTTGTCAGATCATCAGACATGATATCCAGCGTCTCTCAATGCCTCCTGGGCATTGACCAGTTCCGTTTCCTTGACCAGCAGGTAATCGGTGTCGTAGGTCGAGATGGCAAAGATGCTGATCTTTGCATCTGCCAGAACTCCTGAAATCCTTGCGAGAATGCCGGTCAGGGAAAAGTCCAATGGGCCAACAACCAAAAAGCACGCCCAGCCTGATTCTGTCTTGGCACCGGGAATGTTGACGTCCGCGGGGCAGACAATGGACAACTCAGATGGGGTGCGGGAGATGAAATACACTTCAGAATTCAATACCTCTGAAGGGACTTCGTCGTCTGGGCTGATCTGATGGACGCAGAAACTTCCATCGAGGAATTTCAGCGTGAGTTCAGTTTCGTTTTGGACGGTCATTCAGTCGTCGTATTCGGCGTTCTCTGATGGTGCACGGATCCGACGGCATTCAAGATTTGACTTTTCTTGCCAATCGCGCCGCTTCTTCGGTGTTGACAGCTTCAGGAGAGTCCATATCGATCAGGGAAGAAGATTCTGGCAATGCCGGTGCCGTAGTGACAGCGTCCCAATCCGGGCTCGTCACGATGGCTTCCAGATTCTGGATTCGCAGGATCAGCGTTTTGTTCTGCTCTTCCAGTTGCGCAGACATTTTGTCAAATTCAGCTGCGAGAGTCTCGGCAGATGCTCCCATCTTGTTTTGCTTCTCTTTGAATTTGAGCCATTCCGACCACGCACCGGCCATAATGCCTGCAATTGGAATCAAAACCCAAGCAAACCCCCACATGATTCGAACCGTTTTCGAGTGTAAAAATTGAGATCAAAACATACGATGATTCAAATCGAGAAGTTCTGGTCCAGAAATATTTCGTGGACACGACAGACCGTAATGCGAGAACAGGGCAACAATATCAGTTCATTATTACGGATTTGAAACAAATCGAAAATGATCCGTAGACGGGATTTGTTTCAATTAATTAGAATCGAAAGCTCGTGCGCCTGATTACTCGAACGGAAGAATTCGTATTGCTGGCTGTCTGGAGACTTCAGGATGAAGCGTATTCTGTTCCATTGCGAACAGAACTTGTTGAATTGACGGACCAAAAATGGTCGCTCGGTGCGGTGTACATGCCGCTCGAACGACTCGTCAAAAAAGGTATGTTGGCTTCTTCTCTTTCTGACTCAACGCCAGAAAGGGGAGGGCGGCAAAAACGAATCTACTCCGTCACCAGCTCCGGAAAGAAGGCTCTGCTCAAGATTCAGGAAGTCGAAAGACGCATGTGGTCCGGCATCCCCAAATTGGTGGTGGACTGATGGACAACCGATCTGAACATAAACCGCCACGGTGGGCCAGTTGGCTGCTGAATGTCCTTCTTCCTGATGGAGAATGGATGACGCCGGTCGGAGATTTTGAAGAGTACTTCGCTGAACTGAGTCGCGGTCACGGAGCCATGCGCGCCACCGTATGGTACGTTTTCGCTGTATTTGGTCTGATACCCCGACGTGTGGGAAATACTGTCTATTGGAATACAATAATGCTCAAGAACTATCTCAAAACCTCGTATCGAAATCTTCTTCGCTACAAGACCTATTCAGTCATCAATCTGCTGGGTCTTTCGCTCGGGACGGCATGTTTTCTGCTGATCTCGATGTACGTGTCGGAAGAGCGGAGCTTTGACGCTTTTCATGAAGATGCAGATCGGATTCACAGACTGAATGTTGACTTCATAACCGAGCAGTCCACCTTTTCGAACGCTTTGTCTTCCGCTCCGATGGGACCCAACCTGAAATCGGTTTCTCCGGGTATCGAGAGCATGACCCGGATCCGCCGGGTCCTTCCTGAGGCACTTCTGCAATTCGGCGAGACCCGATTTTATGAAGAGGGTGGATTCTGGGCCGACTCCACTTTCCTCCGGGTGTTCTCATTTGCTCTCATGCAGGGAGATCAAGATCGCGTTTTGACCGCACCAAACTCTGTGGTACTCACGCGAAGTATGGCTAAGCGATATTTCGGGCTGGACGATCCGGTGGGCCAAACGCTGAGAATGAACAATGTGGCCGATCTGACAGTCACGGGAGTTCTAGAAGACGTACCACTGACATCACACATTGACTTCGATTATCTGATTTCATTTTCGACGATAGACAATGGACTCACCAGCTGGTTCAGTAATCCGTACTACACGTACATGAAACTGGGACCGTCCGTGGACCCAGAATCAATCAATGCGGCCGCTTTGCCCCTCGTTGAATCATACATGGCTGAATCGGCTCAACAGGCGGGAATGTCTGTCCGCTTGTGGATTCAGCCCTTGCTGGATATCAGACTCAATCCTCAGAACAACGATATTTCTACAGGTCGCGGTTCACGTCATCTGATTCTGTTGTCGGGAATAGCCATTTTCATTTTGATTCTGGCATGCGTCAATTTTGTCAATCTGGCGACCGCGCGATCAGCTACCCGATCCAAAGAGGTGGGTATGCGAAAAGTGATCGGAGCGCAACGCCCTCAACTGATTGCCCAGTTTTTGGGAGAGTCATCCATGCTTGCATTCCTCGCATGTGGAGCAGGGTTGGTGATCGCCTTTCAGACACTTCCCTTGTTCGCCTCGCTCGTAGGTCGGGAATTGACGATGCCTCTTTCCTGGACGCTTCTGGGATATGTATTAGCCACAGGAGCTCTGGTGAGTCTTATTTCCGGGCTGTATCCAGCTCTTCAGTTGTCACGGCTCAATCCAATTCGGATTTTGAAAGGTTCCGTTGGGTCAGCCGGAAAAGCACGTTCAGCTTTCAGGAGCTCTCTTGTCGTTTTTCAGTTCTCCGTATCTGTGGCGTTGATCGTAGTTACGGGTATGGTGTTCTTGCAGCTTGACTTCATGAAGACCAAAAGTTTGGGCCTGTCTACCGAACATGTGGTTGTCCTTCCGGTGAATCGCGCTCTCGCAGAGCGCACATCGTCGTTGAAAACAGCTATCTCGTCCATTCCCGGAGTAGAGAACATTTCATACTCCAACCGTGCTCCGGGGACGGGCGCCTACGGTACCATAACGCAGCGAATGGACCGGCCAGATGACACGATTATCGAAACCAAGTACTTCCACGCTGACCAGAATCTGCTAGACGTCCTGGGCGTTCCTCTTACTGCCGGACGGTTTTTCGAATCTGAATCAAATCCGGATGCTGCGGCCCGGTTTGTCATCAATCAGCAAGCCGTTCATGACCTCGGTTGGGAATCGGCTCAGGATGCCCTCGGACAGGAATTGGAATGGAGTGGGGATACTGTCGGACCAATAATTGGCGTGATTGAAGACTATCACTTCCAGCCCATGACGGTCCAGATGCAGCCAGTCGTGATGCAATTCAGAGAGAGTGGCGAAGGGGTTTTGTTGCTGCGTCTGAGCACGGATGACATTACGGCTTTGATGAGCGAAGTGGAACGGAGATGGTCAGAAATAGCTTCGGATTGGCCTTTTGTAGCATCATTCCTGGATCAGGATTACGACTCGCTGTATCAGAGTGAAGAACAATTCGGGGCGATTTTTTCGACGTTTTCAATTCTGGCCATCATCATTGCCTGTCTCGGATTGTTCGGCCTCGCGACGTTTGCCGTTCAGCAACGAACACGAGAACTGGGTATCCGAAAGGCGCTCGGTGCCACCGGCAGCGGTATCGTGGTTCTGCTCTCGAAAGAATTCACTGTACTCGTGCTTATTGCAAACGTAGTCGCCTGGCCCGCAGCCTATTTTTTTCTCGATAGCTGGCTCAACAATTTCCCGTTCCGAACTTCGATGGCGTGGTGGGTTTTTGCCCTGGCTGGAGCCGGCGCACTCCTGATCGCAATGTTGGCGGTCAGTTCTCAAGCATATCGGGCGTCTCGTACCAATCCGGTAGAAGCGCTCCGCTTCGAGTAAGAGTCAGCGTTCTGGAAAGGCCTTGATGACTTCGCGCGTCAGGTCCCATCGACTGAATCCCTGACGGCCGAAATCCAGACCGCGGCGCACGATTACGAGGTCGTGAGATGGCACCACGATGACGTACTGACCACGATTACCTGCGGTTGCGTAGGCGTCGGCAGGGACATCAGTGCGGTTATCAGGTACGAGCCACCATTGTCCGCCATAGAAATTTCCGGAATTGGAGGTTGAAGGTGCAGGCGTCCTGACGAAATCAATCCACTCGGAGGAAAGGAGTCTTTCGCCATTCCAGACGCCATCGTTCAGATACAGCAGGCCGAATCTCGCGAGGTCGCGGGCGTTCGTATACACCTGACTGCTGAATATGAAGTCCCCGAAGCGGTCGACTCCCGGAATGGTATTCCGCATTCCAATCTTGTCGAACAGGGCCTTGCGGGGAAACTCGAGATAGGCCTGATTGTCTCCGATTGCGTTTTTCATGGCCAGGACTCCAAGCAGCGTGTCGTAATTCTCATAGTCCCAATTCGTACCCGGTTTGCGTATGAGCGCGCGATTGCGGGCGCCGTTCACGGAACTGGCGCCCGCCCAGTAGGCCAACCCGGATCCCGTGGCGTATTCGAGGCCATTGTCGACGGGGTACAGGCCGCTGGACATGTTGAGCACATGGCGCAACGTGATTTCATTACGGGGATCAGGCGACTCACCTCTGACTCTGGGTAGCCACTCGATTCCAAGTGGTTCGTCAAGGTGCATCTTTCCTTCGTCCGCCAACATGCCCACCAACGTGACGAAAATGCTTTTTGCCGTAGACCAGGTGCGTGTCTTGGTGCTCATGTCCACGCCGTCGGCATATCGCTCATGAACGATCTGTCCGTTGTGGACGATGATCAGGCTGAGAGTCTTCTGGCGATCGGCAGGTCGATCAAAGGCCCAGTCGGATGCGGCGAGAAGCGCATCATTATCGATGCTCGACACGTCGGGAGCCGAGTCGATCAGGTCGCCATCGGGCCATGCGATCTCAAGGGGATTTCCCGGCAGCTGAGGCGTGGCCAGAATGGGCAGGTCGGCTATGGCATCATCGGATTGTCCAGGCTCCATGATGATGCACCCGAGGCCTTCGCGATAGGCAGCTTTCATCGCCGGAACACCTCCTCTTCCGCCCACAGTCACTAGTTTTTTGAGACGTTCAATTCCAAATCCATCGTCGTCATACACTCCCGGGAGACCTCTCGTATAAGCCCACTCCTGCTCACGAACCAGATCTGGCGATCTTTCAGAAGTGAACACACCATTGCACATCATGAAGGCTTTGACGCCGCGCCAGATAATGGCTTCGTTCTTTTCCCAATAATTAAAGGACTCACTCTGTTGGGCGATCGATTCGGGTGGCACGAAACCAGTCGCGAGCAGGATAGCCGCGATGGCCGACAAAAAAACGGTAGACGCGAGTCTGGATTTCATTATTTACGTACCATAGAGTCCAATTCCAGAATTCAGTACCGCCAATTATAGGCATCAACATGCACTTCGTCAGTGTCCTTCTGCTCGCGATCCTAGCTTCGTCGTTCAACCCGACATCAACTGAACTCTCCTCACTGGATGTCAAGACAGTTTTTCTGGTCCGGCATGCAGAAAAATGCACGGCCCCGGAATCAGATCCTGATCTGACATCCTACGGTCGTGAACGAGTCGCCGAGTTGGTCCGTGTCCTGCAGCATGTGGAACTGGATGCGATCTATTCGACGCCGTTTGCCAGAACGCTGAACACTGCCCGACCTGTGGCTGAAGCACATGACGTAAAGATCGTTGAGACTCCACCTGCCCGAGGCTTCCTCGAGGCGATGACCGAACGGATCAAGAATGGCGAGGCCCATAACATCCTTGTTTCTGGACACAGCAATACGACACCCAGAATGGCAAATCTGCTCGGCGGGACATCGTTTGAAGATCTGGACGAAAGCGTTTACGACCGACTGTACGTCGTGACATTGGCAGGAAATGAATCGAGCGTGCAGGTGCTCACTTTCGGCGGGCCCTCAGGGGAGTCCGAAGACTGCGGCTGAGATCAGTCTGCTTGACCCGATGATGATGCGGCCAGTTGCTGGGCATGCCGCCA
>CAZEHJ010000042.1:18836-29965 GCA_964512485.1 uncultured Rhodothermales bacterium
CCGTCTTCGAACCAGACCATTCCTTCAATTTCCCTGAGACCCACGTCGGGTAAGGTGAATTCAATCCGATTCATGCGGCGACTGGTCTACCCAATTCTTTGAGCATATGATAATGCGATTTGATCGATTTGCTCAGCGTGGGATGGTAGTGGTAGGGTACCTCATAGCGCGCAGCAACGTCCCTGACTATTTTGCTGATCTCGGGGTAGTGGATGCTGCAGGTCTGAGGGAAAAGGTGATGTTCAATCTGATAGTTCAGGCCTCCGACATACCACTCGAGGACTTTGTTGTCACGCGCGAAATTGGCCGTGGTATGCATCTCGTGAATCAGCCAGGCGTGCTCCATGTTTCCGCCGTCGTCCGGAGCGAGAAATTCAGTGCCTTCCACAACGTGAGCCAACTGGAAAATGACGCCCAGTATGATGCCGGCCGTCATATGCATCGTCAGGAATCCGATCAGAAACTGCCACCAGGTGATATCCAGAACCAGAAGTGGAATGACGATCATGTAGGCGACGACGGCAAGCTTGGTCCAGATGAGGGTGAAGATCTCAAAAGGTGGATGCTTTTTGTCCTTGTAGGGTCCTATGTCCTTTTTCATGAACTGCTGGAAGTCCTTGGCGAACAACCAGTTGATCGTTGCCAGGCCGTAAGACGGAATCGCGAAAATGTGCTGGAATCGATTCAACGGATGTCTTGGAGCATCAGGCGACAGTCGTATGTATGGTGAAACGGCCAGATCTTCATCGACACCCGGGATATTCGTATACGTGTGATGGATCACGTTGTGGGTGATCTTCCACATGTAGCTGTTCGCGCCCAAAATGTCGAAGCCGTATCCCAGCATCTTATTGACGAACGCATTGGATGAATACGCCCCGTGGAGCGCGTCGTGCGCCACACAAAATCCGGTCCCTGCAGCGCCGACTCCCATCAGGAATGCCAGACCCCACATCTGCAGCAGTGAAAACTGGCCTGAGATGATGAGTGCATACGATCCGAACAGCATCGTCAGGATCACGATGGTCTTGAAAACCATTGCTGCATTGGCGTGTCTGCTCAGGCCGGTACGCTCAAAATAATCGGCGACTTCTGTCTTGACCTGAGGGATGAATTCGGTCACCTTGTTTGAGGCGAAGCGAATCTTGGCGTCTGACATGAGTGTTGGCAATAGTGGAGTGAGGCCGTCAAGATAAGCCTAAAACGCATACAATGACGTATCAGTACGGCCAGGGCAGCTCAGGGTCGTAGTCGAGAACATGAATTGACGGAAGAGCGTCACGGTCGACGAGCCGTCCACTTTTGAAAATCATCGCGATGCTTCTGAGATTTCCGATGTCTTCCAGCGGGTTGTTGCGCAACACGAGAAGGTCCGCAACTTTTCCGACTTCGATCGTGCCTTTTACATCGTCGAGATTGTAGGCAGCGGCCCCATTTCGAGTCGCCGAAATCAAGATCTCCATCGGCTCGGCACCGGCGTCCTGCAGTCCGATCATCCGATCAAAATGAGCACGCCCCAATCGTCCCCAGACCGTGGCACCCAAGTCAGATGTTTCGGGTCCCTGATCTGTGGCAATGGTGTACGGGATGTCTGCGTTCAGCCACTCTTTGATTCCTTCCGACATCATCTCGTACGTGACGTCTTTGAATCCCTGCTGTCTATACAGCATGATCTCGTTCAAATAAGGATCGTCGGAATCGGAAGATGTCCAGTTCTTGTAGATCTCGATCTGCGAGCGTTCCGGGACGGCCATCAGTCCCGAGTATATTTCGAGCTCCCTGATCTCATCTATCAAGTTGCGTATTTCTGCTTTCTGCTTGTCCGAAGCTCCGAGCCAGGAGGGCGACATCACATTGGGGTGTTGAAGAAGATCCGGTTCAATGGATATGCCTTGCCGCAGACTTTCAATTGTAAACGTGTGTGTTTGGAGAGGGAGTCCGGCTCGTTTTACTTCTGCGGCCATGGCCTGAATCACCTCGTCGGAAAACATCAGCGGCTCGACCGGCGTGATGCCGTGTGCGCTGACTCCGAGTTTGACGAAATCCACGCCGCGGTTGATGTATTCCCGCATCTTGGCGGCTGCTTCGTTGGCGGTAAGCGCCATCATGTTCGGCCCCACTCCAGCTTCCCAGAGAGCGTTTATCCGGTCCTTGATGGCCGGATGTACCCATTCCCCGAAGCGCAGGCTTTTTCCATGAAGATCCCAGCCGCCCATGAAATAGGGACTGAACGGACCACCTGTACCGATGATGTTACCCGCAATGAGAACGTCACTCGCGACAAATTCGCCACTGTTGATCCGGTCTCTGGCCGCCAGAAGCGGATCCAATGGACCCCAACTGTCGGCCATCGTGGTCATTCCGTACTTCAGGCCCGTCTGGGCTGACTGGATGGCTATATCTTCAAGCTGATTCTCGTACCGAACGTAGAATTCGGGAATGATATTGAGAATCAAATGGACATTTGTGTCGATGAGTCCCGGCGTGATCCACATCCCTGAAACGTCGATCAATTCATATTCGTCATCCACTGGCGCTTCACTCTTCGGCCCGATATACAGAATCGTACCGTCCTCAATGAGGAGCGATGCGTTCAGGATCGGGTCTTCTCCTGTCGCTGTGATGACGGTGGCCCCGCTCAGCAGGGTAGGCACGTCCTGACCGTTGGAGTCTCTGGCCGGCAGTACGACACAAAGCAGACATAACCAGGCAGTCGCAGATCTACTGATCATCGTTCTCGAGATCTCTGATCATTCCTGCCACGGGTCGAAGGAGCTCGTTCGGGATCGGCACGGTCAGATTGTACTGGGCGACCTTCCAAACTCCGTCGATTTTTACAAGTGCACCGGTCCCGCGACAATCTCCGAACGCTGCATTGTCGAGGCGTTCATCGAACCAGGCGGTGTTTCCATCACCCGAAACGAAGACATTACGTGAGGTCATCACGTACGTCCAGCCACCTCGCTCAAAAGCGGGGCCTGCGTACTGTTTGAAGTCCGAAATTGACCAGCGTTCTGTGGCATCGGTTCCCAGGAAAACGGCATCCTCGGTGTACAATCCGAAGTAGCCGTCGAAATCGGCTTCCGATGCCAGGCGGTGGATGTCGTCGAGAACGGCGCTGACCGCGTCCTCATCTGTCTGAGCAAATGCGCCAAAAGTGAGGAAAATCAGTGTGGAAACGCATATTATTCTTTGCATGTCAGGTAATTCTTTTCATCGTAGCTCGATCTGGTTTTGACCAAATCTCGGTACTGCACAGATCGAAGGCAACCTCCAATCCAACTGATTCTGGAAGACTGATGGCAACACGACGGCAGTTTCTGCGAAAGGCGACAATGGGAGCGGCTCTCGCTCCGTTTGCTCTGGATCCGATCATCTCACCGTGGGCGCTGCCCGCGGGCAGCGCCCCGGACTGGGTAGAGGAAGCACGCGCCCAGATACCGGCATCCCGGGAACCGTTTTTCCAGACGGCCGGAATTGCTCCCAGCCCGACGCCAGTCATGGACGCCGTCGCCGAAATGCTGCACTATCAGAATAAAGGACCAGTATCTCCAGAGATCTATCCTCAGGTGGCAGCCACCGAGCCGGATCTGCGGACTCATCTGGGGCAGATGTTCGGGGCTTCGGCCGACGAGGTTGCGCTGACACATTCCACCTCGGAGGGCATCAACATCGCGTCCTGGTCGCGGAACTGGGAATCAGGAGACGAAGTGATCATCAGCAATCAGGAGCATCCTGCAAACACGATCCCCTGGTACAACCTCTCGACTCGTTTCGGGGTGTCAGTCAAACGCATAGACCTCAGCACTGGCACAAACCTCATGGATGAAATGCGCGCCGCAGTGACGTCGCGAACGCGCATGGTCAGCATACCCCACGTGTCGCGCAACAACGGGCGGCGGCTGAGCGATTCGGAATCAGCGGAGCTGGCACATTGGCTGCGAAATCGTGACATTCGTTATCACCTCGATGGTGCTCAGGGCCCCGGCTGTGTGCCGTTCAATTTTGCAGAATTGGGGAGTGATTATTACAGCGCGTGCGGACACAAATGGCTCCTTGGCCCCAAAGGCACCGGAGCATTTTTCTGTCGCTCGGATGTTCTCGATCGTACCCACATGACATGGACGGGATCACACAGTACTACTTCGTACGATGCCGTCGGCAAGTATGAACTGATCCCGGAGACGCGCCGATTTGAATTCGGAACGAGGGCCCTGGCAACGTTTCATGGCTTCAACGCTGCGTTGAACTGGGTGGAAGGAATCGGTCTCTCTCGAATCCTCAGCCGGGTCGATGAGCTCACGCTCTACGCCACGGAGGCGTGGAAAAATCGTGGTCATGAAGTATCCTCTCCGCAGACAGCTCAAGCACGTTCCGGCGTTTTTGTCCTGCAGCTGCCTGAGGACCTGAGTGGGCGGGCTGTATATGATCATCTGCGGGAGAATAAATCCACCTATACATCCCCGGTCGATGGTCCTCGGGACCTCAGGGTGGCAATCCACTTTTTCAATACAAAGGAAGAAATTGATGCGACATTCGACGCAATCGAGCACATGGGGGAGTAGGGCGTCGGTGCAGGGAGTAGCGCCAGTGGTATTGATTTTGATGCTGTTTCTGTTGGCCTCGTGTGGACCGTCTACCCAGTCTGCAGACATCATCCTGACGAATGCCCATATCTATTCACTGGCGTGGTCTGATCCGGATTCGGAAGGAGTTCCTTCGCCAGATGCTCCCTTCGTGGACGGCGGCTGGATTGCGCAATCCGGCGCGATCGCCATAGGTGGCGGCACCATCCTGGCTTCCGGCCCAGAATCCGATCTGACGGCCTTTCAAGGACCGGATACGGAGATGATCGACCTCGGTGGAGCTTTTGTCGTCCCGGGCCTGATCGAAAGTCATGGTCATTTGCACGAACTGGGAGAGAAGGCGGAGGAAATCAACCTCATCGGTGTTCTAAGCGAATCAGATATTGAAGCTCGACTCCTCGAAGCCGCGAGCGACCGTCCGGCGGGAGAGTGGATTCTGGGAAGCGGTTGGGATGAGGGTGAACTGGCCGACAATCTTCCCACGCGGCACTTCCTGAATCGCCTTTTCCCGGACAATCCGGTCGTATTGAAAGGACTGCGAGGCTTCGGAACGCTGGGTAACGACCTGGCGCTTGCCGCCGCCGGAGTAAGCGATGACACGGATGACCCCGTTGGGGGTGAACTCATTCGCGACGCGTCGGGCAGCATAACCGGCGTTTTCCTGAACAATGCCACCGACATTCTGAACAACGCAATTCCGGAGCGAACCCTCGACCAGAAAAAGCGTGTTCTTTCGTACGGATTCGATCGTTTGCTCGAATCAGGCTATGTCTCCACACATCATGCCGGAGTCAGGACCGACTACCTCCCGGCCTATCAGGACATGTCCGAAAAGTCAGAGCTTCCCATGCGAGTCGAAGCCATGCTGTCCACCGGGCCCAACAATGCTCCTCCCGTCGACTACTGGATTGAGCACGGCCCGACGCTGGACCCTGCAGAATTTCTCCAGATACGATCCATCAAGGCATACTATGATGCATCACTCGGCTCACGCGGAGCACGAATGATCGAAGATTATTCCGATATGCCCGGACACAAGGGAATCAGCGGCGCCGACTACGATTTTGACCCGGAACGTGTGCGCGCATTCATGGCCGCAGGTTTTCAGGCGGGGATACACGCGATAGGCGATGGTGGAAACAGGGATGTGCTGGATTTCTACGAGTACGTCTACTCGGATTTTCCCGAAGCCAGAGAACTAAGGAACAGAATCGAGCACGCGCAGGTCGTGCATCCGGATGACTTCGCGCGATTCGCAGAGTTGAACGTCACGGCGTCGATGGAGCCGGGGCACGCCGTGGAGGACAGTCCATGGGCGGAAGAGCGGGTCGGGCCAGACCGAATCAAAGGAGCCTATGCCTGGCGAACCCTGCGAAGACATGGCGTCGAGCTGATATTCAATTCCGACTTCACCGGCACCGACTGGTCGTTTTTCTATGGTATGTACGCAGCGGTCACGCGCAAAATGAAAAGTGGCGAACCACAGGGCGGATGGTACCCGGAAGAAAGCGTCACGCCAGAGGAGGCGTTGAGAGCGTACACCGTCTGGCCTGCACGAACCTCATCCCGCGAATCCCTGACGGGCACGATAGAACCCGGAAAGTGGGCAGACCTCACGGTGATGGATATCGATCCGCTGAATACAGGTTTGGGCAATCCGGAGGGCCTTCTCGACGGACGCATCGTGATGACCGTCGTAGGCGGGCAGATTGCGTACAGGGACTGATTCTCAGGAATCTTCGTTCTCGGCAGGACCGAACCCGGTGTCTGAAAGCTGAGGATGCCAGTTTTGGTCAGGCGCCACCGGGGCTGCCTGTTCTGGTCCGAGTCGGTCGGGTGATATGTCCGCCACAATAAAGTTTTCAGCCGGCACCGGGTCGGCGGCCATTCTCCTGAGCATCGCAATCTGTCCTGCATGGGTCATGGCATCGGCGAAAGGACCTTGCAGCATCTTTTCAGGCGTTGTCCCGGTCATTGGCGAGCCTTTCCGCAGGTGCTCGCCCAGGCTTTCGAGCATCTCGTGAAAACTGGCTATTTCATCGCTGAAGGAGGGAAGCGATTCGGCCCGGTATGACCCACCAATGAAATGGGTGCGCGCATAACCGAGGACGCTTCGCATGTGGCGGATCAAGTTCTTCGGTGATCGAACGCCGTTTCCAGCCTCAAATCCCCCGAAGTCTTCTCCTGAACCCTCAACAGTTTTGCCTGTGCGATAGGCCAGAGCCGCCAGAAAATGCAGTAGAAGGGCGTATTTGTCGTCGCGTTCGGATGGCATATTGACACTAATTCTGGAAATAGTGAATCATGTCTGATTCGGCCGCAATGTATCCGAAGGAGGCCCAGACGGGTCCCGAGAGGAGATCGGTGAAGATTTCCCGGGCTCGCTCTTCGTTTCCGTTGTAGAGATGCCAGTTTCCTACGCCGTACGTAATCGCGTCTCCCGCTGAGCCTTCGCCAGTCAGTTCTTCTTCGGTCAATTCCCCTTTGTAGAACAGCAGAAGCTGGTGATAGGCGAAGTTCTCAATGATGTCCATGTCAGCCGAAATGTCCGTCAATACCGCATATGCAGCTTCTTCGTTGCCCATTCGTTGATTGATCATGTAGATCCAGTGAGAGGTCGAAACGACATTGTCGGCATAATTCCCAGCCGCCAGGCCGTTCGAGAACCCCCTGAGAGCGTTTGGCAGATCGTGTTTGAGATAATAGGCGAGGCCCAGATGGTACCAGATATTTCCATGGAGTGAACTGACCGGAATTCCCCGGGCATTTGGCATGCCGTCGGGCTCCATCTCGTTTTCTGTACCCTCGATCAGTTCAGCAGCTTTTTCGAAGTCTGCGATGGCAAGGTCGATTTGTCTTGTCGAAATGTATCGATGTCCGCGATGACGATATATGCGGGCATCGCCAGGGTGCAATTCGATGCCACGTGAGTAAATCTCGATCGCTTCGTTATAGTTGCCGGCGTACGCCTTGAACCGTCCGTGCCAGATGATGTTGTCCGCGTCTTCTGGGTTTGCCTCAAATGAAGCTTCCCTGTCTGCGAAGCGTGCAATCAGGGCGCTGTCAGGCTCAGCAGCAAAGAGAGGCTCTCCGGTGAACGAATAGGCGGCGGGTGTTGTCCCTTCGGAATCGTCCTGGGGTGTCGCACATGCCGTAAAAAACATTGCGCAGAGAACAACTTTGGAGGCTGTGATCGCTTTCATGGTGGAGAGTTGTTTTTGGTGGGATGCGTTGCTTTTCAGCGACCGACTATTGCCTTTCGTCAATTACAATCGTTTCTGCAATGCGGTCGTGTGTAGCACGTCGATCCTTTTTCCAGATGACCTGAAAGTATCCGAGTCCAGCTTCAAGGGCTGAGGCACCAAGGCCGAGGGCCCGCTCTACGCAATGCCAGAAGCCAAGCTTTTCATGCTTCAGTGACACGACGCGCAATTTGAGGAGCTTTTTACCGACTGTTTTGCCTTTTCCAACGAAGTGACTCAGTGAGAAATAGACGGCGATCGTTGCGACACCGTACCAGTTGTCAAAATTGAGCTGGAAGTTGTAATCCTGGCTTCCGTCGAGTAGCCCCAGTTTTGATGCCAGGCCTCCAAAAAACGACACGCCTATCATGAACAGAACCGAAACAAGGATCATGTCGATCAGGAATGCTCCCAAGCGACGCTGAAATGAGGCCAAGCGAAGCCCTGCAAGTTGATGCTCGCGGTCCTGGTTTTCTGGTTCGTACGTGCGTATCAGTTTTCCCATGGGCTAAAGGTAGAAAAACCGACGGGGGGAAATAAAATATCACGACACTTGCAGATAAAAATCCTGTACCGTATAATTGATGTATATACAAACAATGTAAATACAACAATCTTATTCGACTCGAAGAAGAAATAAAGCAGGAGGGCATGAACGATCAGTTTATGAAAGCCATTTTAAACGTGCTTGTAACGGCCGATCGGTTATCGCACTCCACCAACACCGCGCTCAAACCATTCGGTATTTCCAAAGAGCAATTCAATGTGTTGCGCATTCTTCGAGGCCAGAAGGGGATTCCGGTATCCCTGCATCTCATTACAGAGCGCATGATCAGCCGGACGTCGAATGCGACGCGCCTGGTAGAAAAACTTCGCTTGAAAGAACTTATCGAGCGAACCCAGTGCTCAACAGACAGGCGTCAGATCGACGTCGTAATCACGCAAGCTGGTCTCGAGCTCCTCAAAGAGCTGGATCCACTCATGAAACAGAACGGCGAGAATATGAGGAATCTTACGGAGCCAGAATCGGAACAGCTGAATCTGCTTCTTGACAAAATGCGTGGCTGACAAAAAAATTTATAACAATAACTGTATATACAACTAACATCAAGACAATAAAATGAACAATCAGAAAAAGACGATTCTCGTAACAGGAGCAACAGGACAGCAGGGTGGAGCCACAACCACGGCTTTACTTGAGCGAGGATTCAGTGTTCGAGGACTGACCAGAAATACTCAATCACCGTCATCGCTTGCTTTGACCGAGCGAGGTGTGCAAATGGTGGAAGGAAATTTCCAGAATCTCGACTCGCTGACCGAAGCCGTTCGCGGAGTCGATGTGGTGTTCTTTATGACTACTCCATTTGAAGATGGTGTCGACGCTGAAACGCAACAAGGCCTGGCTATGATCGAAGCCATACGAAAAGCAGGTGGTGTGGAGCATGTGGTCTACACTTCTGTTGCCAGTGCCAACCAAAACACGGGAATACCCCACTTCGAAAGCAAATATGAGGTGGAAAAAGTTCTTGCGGCATCCGGGTTGAACTACACCATCGTTGCGCCAGTCTATTTCATGGACAACGCTCGCATGCCTCAGGCAGTAGAAGGCGTCCAGAACGGTGTTTACGCTGTCGGAGTGCCTGAAGGCAAGCCCCTTCAGCAGATCGCCGTATCCGAGATTGGTGAGTTCGCAGCAGCCGTGATCGAACGGGGTGAGTCTGTGTACGGTCAGCGATACGACATCGCATCCGAGGAGAGGACCGGGACGGACTACGCTTCACTGTTGGCCGAGGCAGTTGGACACGATGTGAACTTCATGGCCCTCGCTCCAGAAGCATTCAGTGCATGGGGAGAAGACATGGTGATCATGACGAGGTGGTTCGGAAGCGACGGATACGACGTACGGATACCTGAATTGAAAAATGCTTTTCCGGAAGTGAACTGGAAAGGATTCAAATCCTGGGCCTCTGAGCTTTCCTGGAACTGAGAACATGTGGTGATTGGCGGGCGCGAAAGCGCCCGCCAAACCCATCACGAATAGAAACAGATCTCGGGCGCGTCCTCTGACATGCGGATCAGTTTTTCAAAGCTCAACCCAAGCTTCTCAAGGAGTCTTCGCGACGCGAGATTGTCCTGGGCAACAATACCGAGCACCATTTCAACGCCTAACTCTGATTGAGCCCAATCCTTGACTGCGCTAGCCGCTTCTGTAGCATAACCCTTTCCCCAGAACGCTTCAGACAGCGCGAATCCAACATCCGGAAAATCAAATACTTCGCGCTGAAGCAGGCCGCATATGCCCACGTGAACTCCGGAATCCAGCAGTTCGACCATGAACATCCCGAACCCGTGCTTCGCATAATTATCGAACCCGGCGGTCTGGATGTAATTCAGAGCGTCTTCGATGGAGCGAACTTGCTTGTCGCCGATGTTCTTCAGAAACGCGGGTTCGTTCAACAGGCCGAGGATGAAGGCAGCATCGTCCGCGTGCATGTGCCTGATGAGCAGGCGCTTGGTTTCAATTGGCTTCATGCTCACCCGATTCGCGTTTGAGCAAATACATACCGACGATCACGTCGAAACTCAGACATGCGAAAACGTACCACTCAGGCGCATGTGTGTACGAGCCGACAGGAGCGTGGAGAACCAGATCCCAAACGGGATGCGTCAGCCACCCCCAGGCGAGAAGCTTGACGAAGCGGCCCATCGAAGCGAGGGCCACGATCAGAAAGACGAGTACACCCGCACCTTCGATCATGAGGACACTTGACGACGCATCATATATCCAGGCCAGATTCAGATAGATGATGGCAGCGACGACCAGGCCGATCCTGAAGACGCGGTCCGCATGGCGGGATTTTGATGCCACCAGCCAGATGAATCCATACGCGGCGAACACACCAAGAATCAGGGAAAACAGTATCGGATACATGCGTGTCTCTGTTTAGTAGACGCCAAGGTCTTCGGCACTCACGACGAGGCCGTCATAGCGTGACTTCAGTTCGGCCATCATCTCCTCGGGCGTAGAAGACCATTCCATCTGATGATAAAGCAACAGCAGTTTCGGTTGTGCGCGTGAAGCGATATCCCCCAGTTCCATCGCCGACGTATGAAACTGGGAATGGTAGTTCTGCCAGAACGGGTCCCTGCGCGCAAGAGCGGCGTCAGAAAACACTTCGTGGACGAGCACGTCACATTGCTGGCACATCTCCTCGATGATGTCGCTAGGGGCTGTGTCGCCCGAGATGACGATCACCCGATCAGGGGTTGTAAACCGGTACCCGAAAGCGGTTGGCCAACT
>CAZEHJ010000043.1:0-29755 GCA_964512485.1 uncultured Rhodothermales bacterium
GAGGGAATTGTCAGATTCAGAACCGGCAATGGGTAACGTTTGAAAAAAAGATTCAACTACTCTGTAACTATGGTGTTCACGCATCGTAGTGCACAGTGCGTCTTCCGATGAGTGGTCAAGGGGATGCTAGCAATGGGCAGTTCGCTGCAAATCGCTGGCGTCCCCTGACCATTTTATACAGGTCTTGGAATTTGCGGACGTGTGATTTGGCCGGCCACTCATTAAGTTGGTGTCATGCGACATCGAACAGTTAAGCCTCTCAAAGACATCCTCGGCGAAGTGGTCCGGGGGATGGGTATCGAAGGTCCCCTGGCGAGGGGGCACGTGATCGCTACGTGGGAAAACATCATGAGCCCCCAGATGAAACAGCACATCGAAAAGTGCTGGGTGAAGGGGGATCGTCTGTTCGTAAAGGTATCTGCCGCATCCTGGCGTCAGGAATTACATCTGCGAAGAGAAGACTGGCGCAGGAGACTCAATGAGGAGTTGGGTGCAGACTCGATTCGGGAAATCATCTTCCGATAATCATCCGCAGTCGCGTCGCTACTTGGGAAAAATACCGTGCAGCTCCCTGAATTCGGATTGCAGCATGTCCATTGTTTCTACGTCCAATCTCTTCCCGTTTCGGAATGCCAGTTCCCGCATCACGCCACCTGGCTTGAATCCTACTCCTTCATACAGACGTCGTGCACCTTCATTTATTGAGTCGACCAGCAGGACGACAACGTGCAGATCGATTATGTTGAATGCGTAGTCCAGCAGCAGCAGGAGAGCTTCCTTTCCGTATCCTCGGCCTCGAGACGAAGGGTCAAAGATGGCCAGGTCGTCCACCCAGGCGTGGCGACTCATCCACGATACGGATCCAAGAGTGGCAATCCCGATGAGTTTACCCGTTGCGTTCTCTTGAATGCCGAAATAGAATCCGCTGCGGTCCGAAAATGCATCTTCTTTCGCCTGAATCAGCTTTTCAACCTCGGCCAATGAGCTGGGAAACGGGGAGGCCAAATGTTGTCTCATCTCCCAACTGTTCCAGTATTCAAAAAAGGCTGGTGCATCATCGCCTGTCAGTCTTCGCAGGCTGACCTTGGCTCCGTTCAGCATTGTTGACATGTCAATCTGAGTCTCTGTTCACGGTATCGGGTGAAAAAGCAGGGCGGCAAATCGCCACGTAATGAGCGCCTTCGTCAGACGGACTGGAGTATCTGATCCATTCACCTGCCCGACAGTGCACAGCCTGCCCCGACAGTATATCCATTGATTCAGATTCTGTCTCGACGCGGGGGCATCCGGAGAGAACGACCGTGTATTCATCAAATTCAGGTCGCTGTCCCGGTTCCGACCAACCGGCAGGACTGGTCATCACTGCGATGCTCAGGTCCAAATGATCTGAATTGATGTGGCCGAAAAACTCTTGTATCAACTTCGGAGGGAATCCTTCAGCTTTGATCTTTGTGGGAGACTCGATGTGAATCGGCATGCTTGGTCATCTTGTTTGATACGTCAGAAGGTACCACCGTTTGATTCATGCGCGAAATGGTACAAGGAGCGAGAGATATTCGTCCAATTTGTGTCGCATTCCGTACCATAAAGGTAACAATCCGCTTCGCAAGCAAAGACAAAATTGAGTAGCAGCAGAGCAAATTTTCTGGGCATTGACGTTGGTAGTTCATCTGTAAAGGTGACCCTTTTTGATGCCGACCGCGGTCAGTCTCTCGGGCACGCTACCTATCCGGAATCAGAACAACCGATAGATGCGCCGCACGCAGGCTGGGCAGAGCAGGCGCCCTCAATGTGGTGGGATCACTTCGTGAGTGGCTTTCAAGCCCTCATGAAGGCCTCGGGCGCCGATCCAGATTCAATTCAGGCAATCGGCATCGCGTATCAGATGCATGGATTGGTGTGTGTGGAGAGGGACCGTGAAGTTGTTCGACCCTCCATTATCTGGTGCGACAGTCGGGCGTCCTCGTATGGAGATGCGGCATTCGATGAAATCGGTCATGCGAAATGCCTGTCCAGAACGCTGAATTCACCGGCCAATTTTACGGCAGCCAAACTGGCCTGGGTGCGGCACAATGAGCCGGAGATCTATGATCGTATCGACAAGTTCATGCTCCCGGGCGACTACATTGCCATGCGGTTGACCGGGGAGGTGAACACCACAGCCTCGGGTCTTTCAGAAGGTGTACTCTGGGATTTCCCCCGTCGAGCCGTTTCTGAAGAGGTCCTCAAGGCGTGCGGAATAGAGGCAAGTCTTGTCCCCGATCTCGTTCCATCTATCGGGTATCAAGGGACAATCATGAAAGATGTAGCCCAACAATTGGGCTTGAACAGCACTGTGCAAATCACGTATCGGGGCGGAGATCAACCAAATAACGCGCTTTCATTGAATGTGCTGGCGCCCGGGCATATTGCGGCCACGGCCGGGACGTCGGGCGTTATGTACGCCGTGTCGGATCAGGATGTGGCCGATCCGGACTTGAAGGTCAATACCTTTCTTCACTTGAACGATGATGAAGCCAACAAGCGAAACGGAATTCTGCTCTGCGTCAATGGTGCTGGCAGCATGTACCGCTGGACCCGCCAGTTAACGGAGACCGCGACGTATGAGGAGATGAATGATCTGGCTTCTCGATGCGGGCCCGGAGCAGAAGGGGTGGTGGTATTTCCTTTCGGAAACGGAAGTGAGAGAATTCTTGGCAATCGGAATCCCGGGGCTTCATTGCTTGGACTTGATGTAAATCGCCATGACTCCAGCCACGTGGCACGGGCTGCCATGGAAGGAGTCGCGTTTGCCATGAAACTGGGATTTGACGTGTTCAGAACGCTGGACGTCTCGCCAGAAACGGTTGCCGCAGGAAGTGCCAATATGTTTTTGAGTCCGTTGTTTCGGAGCATTTTTGCAAATGTGACCCAGACTTCTCTGGCTCTCTACAATACCAGCGGGTCGGAAGGAGCGGCACGGGCCGCGGCGGTGGGATCGGGGTATTTTTCTTCGCTGGAAGAAGCGTTGGCAAGTATTGAGGTGATTGAAGAAATTGATCCTCAACAATCCGAATCCAGCCGCTATCTTGAACTATACGAACGTTGGAAAACCAGACTAGAAGCACATGTCCAGTAGTTTTTTCCCGGAAATATCGTCGGTAAAATTTGAAGGCCCGTCGTCACGAAATCCTCTCGCTTTCCGATATTATGAGCCAAACAGAGTTGTAGGCGATAAGACCCTGAGCGAGCATTTCAAGTTCGCCTGTGCATACTGGCACTCCTTCAATAACGCAGGACAGGATCCCTTCGGGGCCGGCACGCGCATCTTTCCCTGGGATGCGCACGGCGATGCTGTGTCGAGGTCGCTATCCAAGATGGATGCAGCCTTCGAATTCATGGGAAAGCTGGGCCTGCGGCACTTCTGTTTTCATGATTATGATCTTGTCGATGAGGGCTCATCGCTGGCCGAATCTGAAAAACGTCTCAACACGGTATCCGATCACGCCCTGGAGCATATGCGCGATAGTGGAGTCAAGGTGTTGTGGGGGACAGCCAATCTATTCAGTCACCCCCGCTACATGAACGGCGCCGCAACCAATCCGGATTTTGATGTCGTGGCATATGCCGGAGCTCAGGTCAAACAGGCTCTGGATGTGACCATCAAATTGGGTGGGGAAAATTATGTGTTCTGGGGAGGAAGGGAAGGATATATGTCTCTTCTAAACACAGATATGAAGCGGGAACTGGATCACATGGCTGCGTTTCTTGGATCGGCTCGTGATTACGCGCGCAGTCAGGGTTTTGAAGGGAATTTTTTCATCGAACCCAAGCCTTGCGAGCCGAGCAAACATCAGTACGATTATGACGCGGCGACGGTAATCGGGTTTTTACAATCACACGGACTGGCCGACGATTTCAAGTTGAATATCGAAGTCAATCACGCGACGCTCGCCGGCCATACGTTTCAACATGAACTTCAGGTTGCTGCAGATGCAGGGATGCTGGGGAGTGTGGACGCAAACCGAGGTGATTACCAGAATGGTTGGGATACCGATCAATTTCCCAACAATCTCTATGAATTGACGGAGGCCATGTTGGTGTGGCTCAGGGCTGGAGGGCTCAAGGGGGGAGGTGTAAACTTCGATGCCAAGGTGAGGCGAAACTCACCCGACTTTGAAGATCTTTTCTACGCTCATGTCGGGGGGATGGATATGTTTGCGAAGGCGCTTATCACAGCACACACCGTTATGCAGGAATCTCCATTGGAAGAACTGCGGCGGAGTAGATATGAGAGTTTTGACACGGGGACGGGGGCAGATTTCGAGTCGGGCAATGTCGACCTTTCCGCGTTACATGCCCATGCTACATCGCAAGGTGAGCCGTCCATGCGAAGCGGGCGCCAGGAGTTGATTGAATCCTACCTGAATATGTACCAATAGTCTGGGATGAGCTCTTACCAGAATATGGCGTAAAGTGCTGCGGTAATTCCGAGGATCCCGAAAGTGGCCATGGTGAATATCGGATCACCCGAGATTTTCGTGCCCGTCACAGAAATAGCGTTGGCGTCATCTTTCCCTTTATTTTCCAGCCAGGACATCACTACGATCAGTCCCACTGAAATCAGGAACACGTATCCCATTCTTGACAGAAACGGTACGTCCGGGGTCATGAATTTCATTGCAGCAGACAATGGAATCGACAAAATAGCTGTTGTCAACGCTGCATTGGCTGTAGCCTTTTTATAGAACAACCCCATCATGAATACGGCCAGCACGCCCGGGCTGATAAAGCCGGTGTATTCCTGGATGTATTGGAAGGCCTGATCGATGGCTCCCAATAAAGGAAAAGCAGCCAGAGCGGCGATCGTGACCGCAATCACGCTGACGATTCGGCCCACTTGCACCAGGCGGTGTTCAGAAGCATCCGGTTGGATGTTCGTCTTGAACAGATCCATCGTGAAAATGGTCGACGTTGAATTCATCATTGATGCAAGTGATGAGACGATGGCTGCCGCCAGAGCGGCTACGGCGAGTCCTCGAAGACCAGGGCCGATGTACGAGCTGAGCAGCCACGGATACGCTTCGTCTGCCTTTTCAATCGGTGCATCGAGGGCATACGCCACGATTCCGGGAATGACGACAATCAGAGGCAGCAATAACTTCAGATAGCCGGCGAAGGCCAGGCCACGTTGCGCTTCTTTCAGGCTTTTCGCGGCCAGAGCCCGCTGAATGATGTATTGATTGCATCCCCAATAAAAAAGATTGGCTACCCACATTCCGCCGAGAAGTACGCCCAGTCCGGGGAGCAAGTCATAGGCGTCCTGTGTTGTGCCCGCGTCGTCGGTATACATGAGCTCGCCTTCGAAGAGAATCATGTTGAACCGGTCGGACACGTCTACCATCAATTGGGAGAAACCAGCGATTATGCCTTCATCCCCCCCATAGGCATCGAGGGCGAGAAAGGTGGTCAGAAGACCACCGCCGATCAGGACCACCACTTGAACAACGTCCGTCCAGGCGACCGCTTGAAGCCCTCCGTAGACGCTGTATACCGTGGCAAAAAGAGCCAGTCCAGCAATTCCCGCCGCGAGCGGAATACCCATGATTCCATTCAAAGCAAGCGCGCCCAGGTACAGTACAGATGTCAGATTCACGAACACGTACACCAGGAGCCAGAATACCGCCAACAGCGTCCGAACACGGCTGTCAAACCTCTTTTCAAGGAATTGAGGCATCGTAAAAATGCCTTTTTCCAGATAAATGGGAAGGAAAAACCAGGCGATGACGAGCAGTGTTACCGCAGCCATCCATTCATATGTTGCAATAGCCAGGCCCACACGAAAGCCAGAACCCGACATGCCGATAAATTGCTCGGCCGAAATATTGGATGCTATGAGAGAGGCACCGATTGCCCAGAATGGAAGGCTCTTTCCCGCCAGAAAATAGTCAGTTGAATCACGTTCATGACCTTCTTTTCGTCGTGAAACCCACAGGCCGATTGCGACAATCAACACGGCGTATGTGATGAAAACGAAGTAGTCGAGTCCGGTGAATTCCATGATTTTGAGAGTGTGAATGCAATGCGAGTCGACAATATAGGAATTGAACAGGCTCCGCCGGGCAGTGCGGCGATTGACGAGAATCTCAATAGGCGAGATCAAAAAAATGGGCGGCGCTCTTCGAGCGCCGCCCACAAGATCGTCCGGAAGACGAATCGACTACTCTGTGTACTTCCCGAAAATGACGCTCGTATTGTGACCGCCGAATCCAAATGCATTCGACATCGAAATGTTCACTTCACGCTCAACCGGCGTATTGAACGTGTAGTCCAGATCGCAGTCCGGATCGGGATGTTCGAAGTTGATCGTCGGAGGAATCATCTGATGTGTAATCGCACCGATCGCTGCAATGGCCTCAACGGCTCCGGCTGCACCCAGAAGATGACCGGTCATGCTTTTGGTTGACGACACATTCATTTTGTAGGCGTGATCACCGAAGACTTTCTTGATGGCGTTCGTTTCAGCGATGTCTCCCAGTCCGGTCGAGGTACCGTGCATGTTCAGATAATCGACGGCTTCCAATTCGATCCCCGCGTCACGAATAGAGGAAAGCATCGCATTTTTGGCTCCGAGGCCTTCCGGATCGGGAGCCGTGATGTGATGCGCGTCTCCGCTCATGCCTGTGCCCAGGATTTCGGCGTAGATTTTCGCGCCACGCGCCTTCGCATGCTCGAGTTCTTCGACATACAGCGCACCAGCTCCTTCCCCCAAAACAAATCCGTCTCGAGTCGCATCAAATGGACGTGAAGCCTTTTTTGGATCATCATTTCGGGTCGAAAGGGCCTTCAGCGCGTTAAAGCCACCAACACCGAGGTTGGATACACTTGCTTCGCTTCCACCCGTCACCGCAGCCTCCATGTGCCCCAGGCGGATCAGCATGAATGCGTCTCCGATATTGTTATTACCCGTGGCGCAAGCAGACACGCACGAATAATTGGGACCACGTAGACCGTACTTGATCGAAATCTGGCCCGGGGCGATGTCCGGAATCATCATTGGAATGAAGAACGGAGACATGCGACGGGGACCGCTGCTGTACAGGTTGGTAGCAGAGTCATAGAGGGCTTGTAGGCCGCCAATTCCGGAACCATAGATCACGCCTATTCGCTCCTGTTCCTCGGTGGTCAGACTGTCTGTGTCAACCCCGGCATCTTCCAGGGCTTGCCCCGCAGATATCAAGGCGTACTGGCAGAACGGATCCATCCGGCGCGCAGCTTTGCGATCCAGATAGTCGTGTACGTCAAAATTCTTGAGCTCGCAAGCGAACTTTGTCGCGAACGGTTCGGTGTCGAAATAGGTGATGGGTGCAGCACCGCTGTCACCGCGCATCATGGCGTCCCAGAACGAATCCGGGTCGTTTCCGATGGGGGTAAGGGCTCCCATTCCTGTGACGACTACCCTGCGAACAGTTTGGCTCATGCCAATCGTCTGATTATTCGGAAGTGATGGGTGTCAGTTGGAGCTTAGTCAGCTTATGCAGACTTCTCCGTGATGTAGGACACAGCATCGCCAACTGTAGCAATTTTTTCTGCATCTTCGTCTGGGATGGTGAGATCGAATTCTTTTTCGAATTCCATAATGAGCTCTACCGTGTCAAGGGAGTCTGCGCCCAGATCGTTGGTGAATGATGCATCGTCTGCAATATCAGCTTCATCAACGCCCAATTTTTCGACGATAATCGACTGTACCTTGGCTGCGATATCGGACATATCCTGTTCTCCTGAATGTGATTAAATCTGTTCGGCTTCCAAGTATGTAGGTGGGAAACCGGTTAAATGCCTCAAAATGGCGCCACAAGGCACAATAATGAGGCACAGAATCACGAAAACTACGCTTCCATGAAAGCAGAAGCAATTTGCACGTGCGCACTTGATCTAACCTTCGTAATGAGGTAGAATCATACAGTTTGTATCAGCGTTCGACCGCCTTCATCCAAATTGATAATATTGTTGTATGTCGTTTCTTTTTTCATCTGAATCTGTCTCTGAGGGACACCCCGACAAAGTCTCCGATCAGATTTCGGATGCGGTGCTGGACGCAATGCTGAAAGAAGATCCCAACAGCCGAGTGGCTGTTGAGACTCTGGTAACTACTGGCCTCGTGGTACTGTCCGGTGAAGTCACCACGAATGCCTACGTGGACGTTCAAGAAGTCGCGAGACAGGTCATTCGAGATATTGGATACACCGATCCTGCATTGCGCTTTGATGCAGATTCATGTGGCGTTCTGGCAACGATCCACGAGCAGAGTTCGGATATCGCGCAGGGAGTTGATGATGACAGAGGAATGCACGTCGAGCAGGGTGCCGGTGACCAGGGAATGATGTTCGGGTACGCATCCCGCGAAACCGAAGAGTTGATGCCGATGGCTCTCAGTTTCTCGCATGCCCTGATGCGTGAGTTGGCTGACATCAGGAAGAACACCGAGTTGATGCCATATCTGCGCCCGGATTCCAAGGGGCAGGTGACGGTTGAATATGAGGATGATGGCAAGACGATCAAGCGAATCCACACCGTAGTCGTTTCGACCCAGCATGGCGAAGACGTCGAGATTGACCAGATAAAAAATGATGTTCAGGACCATTTGCTTCCCCGGGTCATTCCGGCCGAACTCATGGATGACAATCTGATCCTCCATGTCAACCCGACCGGGAAGTTCATCATCGGTGGGCCTCATGGCGATACCGGACTGACTGGTCGAAAAATCATTGTTGATACGTACGGCGGGAAAGGAGCGCACGGTGGTGGAGCCTTTTCTGGCAAGGATCCATCGAAAGTCGACCGAAGTGCGGCCTATGCTGTCAGGCACGTAGCAAAAAATCTGGTAGCAGCTGAGCTGGCGGACGAAGTTCTCGTCCAGGTCGCGTATGCTATTGGTGTTGCCGATCCCATCTCAGTTCACGTCGACTCCTACGGCACCGCTAAAATTCCGGATCACCGGCTTGTGAAGGTCGTCAATGACGTTTTCGACTTGAGACCGAAAGCCATCATCGAGTCACTCGATCTGCTCAGACCTGGATACCGACGAACGGCTGCCTACGGCCATTTTGGAAGAAGTGAGTTCAAGTGGGAAGAGCTGAACAAGGTTGCTGCCATCCAGGAAAGCGCATCCGTTCTGGCGTAGTCTACGTGAAAGGGCAATTGCGGGCACCGTTTGGATATTTGAAGCCACTCAGGTGTAGTGTGAATGAGCCCACCGATTCGAGACATTTCCAAGGATATCTGCGCATGATTCGATCTACACTGATTGTTTTCCTCCTGATTGCGGGCGCTGCGCAGGTATCGGCTCAGGAGATCAAAAAGAAAACGGTAGAGGCCCCGCTTCAGTTTTCGACGAAGCTGGATTCCCGCGGACGGATTGATCTTGACAGCCGTCTCGTGAGGGCTCGCTACTTCCAGGAGGACAAAACAGAATACCTGGACCCGGACACTTTCCTCAGCGCGGAGTACGCTTCGTTCGGATGGTCCGAGGAAGCGGATGAGCTCGAGCTCATATCGGATCAAAGGCGCACATTCAGTCGCCATCTGACCTACCAGCAAACATTCGCTGGCATAACGGTTGACGAGGCCACCGTACGAGTGAATATGGACGGTCTTGGACGCGTCAGCATGGTATTGAGCGCATTCATGCCAGTGGATGCGGAGGAGTCGTCCTTCAACACGCAACCCTCGGTCACCGCCGCGAGGGCAGCTGATCTGGCAATAGCAGAATTGGCGCCGGACGGTGGACTCAATTCCGATCCAGAGCTGGTTATCACCGATCCTGACCGTCCTGTTCTTGCCTGGAAGCTGTTGGTGTGGCCCGAATCAGAGCCAGCAGAATATGTCGTTTTGATCAATGCACATACCGGGTCGCTGATTTCGGCCAGAGATCAGTCGATGTCGTTCGGGCATACGCCCGATGTACGATCGGACGATGCAGACGCCAGGAAGGAGAGCGCCAATCGAGTTGACGGATTGGGGCTGGTCTACGACACTGATCCACTTTTTACATCAGGCGCATTCTATGGTGCTCCTTACGTGGACAACGACGACGCCACCAACGCAGCACTGGATTCACAGCGTCTTTTGGTGACCCTTCCAGACATCACGCAACGCGGAGACGGGATGTACGTGCTTACGGGACCGTATGTGGATATTGTGGGCGAATCTTCGGGCGGTTCACTGATCTACGCGACTCCCGCAGAATCGTCTCCGGATGGATTTCAGTATAACCGGGCCGACGACCGCTTTGAAAGCGTGATGGCCTACTACCACATTGATAAGAGCCAACGCTACGTCCAGAGCCTCGGCTTCCATGATCTCCAGAACGGCAGTATTCGCGTCAATCCACAAGGATTGACAGCAGACGATTCGCGGTATATTCCCACACAGAATATGATTCTGTACGGAACGGGCGGAGTTGACGACGCCGAAGATGCTGCCGTCATCTGGCATGAATACGGTCACGCCATTCTGAATGCAGCCGCTTCGGGACTGCTTTCGACCAGGGAAGGAACGGCATTACACGAAGGATTATCCGATTACTGGGCGGCTTCTTATAGAAGAGGACAGATTGATCAAGGTCTTACGCTTCGAACAGATTGGGTGGGCGTTTTTCCGTGGGACTCTGGAGATGGCGATCCTTCATTTTGGGGCGGCCGTTATCTGAATCATGCCGGAATCTACCCACAAGATGTCTGTTCGGCCGTGAATGATGTGGGATGCGACGTTCACGGTGATGGTCTGATGTGGGGTACGACCCTTATGGAGGTTTTTGACGTGTTGGGTCGGGAGTTGACGAACAAGCTCGTTCTGCAGTCCCACTATTATTTGAGTTCTCCCGTCACGTTTGCCGATGCCGCACAGGCTGTCATTCAGGCAGACCGGGATTATTTCAGCGGAGTGAACGCATCCGTTCTCATCAATATTTTCTCGGCCAGAGGCCTCGTCGATGCCAGTCAATTTGGACCGACCATAGCCCACGATCCCTTGCAGGGCACCGAACAACTGGGTGTCGAAATAGACGTTTCTGCATCAGTCGTCGGACAGTCTGCCACGGTATCCTCCGTGGAGTTGACCTATTGGGCTGATTCGATTCCTGAAACGACGGTCTCCATGACATCGAATGGGTCGGATGTCTTCACAGGAAGAATCATGCTTCCGGCAGTGTTCGATACGGTTCGATATCACTTCAAAGCAATGGACACGGGTGGTAACGAGACGTTTTTGCCTTCCGGTGCCCCTGTCGAACAGTTTTCGTTCCTCGTCGGCGAAGATCATTTGGGCCCAGAAATTGCTCACGACCCGATCACGGCGGTAGGGTTCTCGGATTTTCCGATCATTTTAAGCGGATCTTCGAGTGATGGATTGGGCGTGGAATCCGTAACTCTGTTGTATTCGGTGTTTGACGATCAGGGTGTCAAGACGAATACAGGACAGGAACAAATATCGTCGTCTTCCGGCCCGTTCGGGCGTTTTCTTCCAGTGGATCTCGGAGATGTGGTCGATGGAGGTCGAATTGAATATCACTTCGTTGCCATCGATGCTTCCGAGCGTATGAACGAAACCAGATTTCCTTCGGTAGGAGAGATTGTGATGAGTGTGGAGGCAGGAGCCCTGCGAACCCGGCATCTGTTTTCTGAAGAAGGACTCTCTGTCACAATCGATGGAATCTGGGAATGGGGTGACCCATCTTTCGGAACCCTTTCAAGCCCCTCCGACACACCTGTTCTGGCTACCAACGCGGACGGCTCGTATCCGGCGAGCCCGACTCTCTCTTCGGTATATCTGCCTCGCATCAATCTTGGAGGGCTGGAAGCCTCGGTCCTGCGCATCTGGCACTGGTTCGATGCCGAGAGTGACGGAACGGGCGACCCTTCACGGATGGACGGACAGTTCATGGATGGTGCAGTCGTTCGTTATCGCTCAAGTGAATCCCCTGACTGGCAGCTTCTGGTGCCAGCCGCAGGATACCCGGGTGTAATAGCGGACGATGGTTCCAACCCTCTGCACCTCACTCCGGCGTTCGGTGGGTTCAGTCATGGATGGCGAATGGACGAATTTGCCGTGCCGAGCGAAGATGATCTGGAGATCCGTTTCGATTTTGCAACAGATGCCTCAAATTCAAACCTTTCAGAGCAATTTGCGGGCTGGTATATCGACAGCATGGAGATCACAACGATCCCCATCGAAGATTCTGATGCACCGTTCCTACTCGAAGGACCTCCCGACAACCAGGTTCTTTCGCATGTCGCAGCGCTTCCTCGGGTGAGCCTCAATGTGGGGGATGATTTTGGTGTGGCAGAAGTCTTGCTGGACTGGGAGTTCACCACAAGAACAGAGACTACGACCGGAACGTTGCGTATGGCGCAGGACGCAGAAAACTTGAACGAGTTTTCTGCTGCTCTGGATTTCGCAGCAACGCCGGAGCCTGCAGATGAAATTGCGTACAGCATCCGGGTGCTGGATTTTTCTGACCGCCATCTTCGGGTTCCCGAAGTGGGTAGCAAGGATATCGAGTTTCAGCTGTTTGCTTCCGATGATGTGGTCCATTCGGTTTGGACGTCAGGAGACTGGGTAAGGGAAAGTTCGCGCTGGCTATTTCAGGCCAATTCCCCCGGGATCGTATCGAGCATCAACCTGAACGCACGAGACACCGAGTCCAATGCTGAATCAATGATGCTGAGTCTGGATCACGGATTCAATTTGCTTTCAGGAGCAGGTGGTGCGGTTCAGGTCTCGACTGACGGAGGGAAGCGATGGGCGTCTCTCGAGCCAGTTGGAGGATATCCCGCTGCGGCGCCAGAAGGTACCTTTCTTGACGGCCAGAGGGCCTTCGTAGGCTTTCAAACACGGCAAGAGACGTTATTTGATCTGAGCAGTTATTCCGGAAAACAGCTTCTTGTCAGGGTGATTGCGGAAACCTGGGCCGATGAACCGCAGTCAGCGTCGTGGATCATTCACGACATGACATTCAAATCGCGCACGGATCAGCTTGCGTTCTCCTCAGAGGTGGAGTTTGGGATGTTGCCCAATTATCCGAATCCGTTTTCGGGTCGCACGCGCATCACGGTCAGTGTCAAAGCGAGTGCGTCCTCCAGTCTGCGCGTTTATGATATGATGGGTCGGGAGGTTGCAGTCCTGCTCGACAGCTTCCTCGATGCCGGAAGCCATACATACACATTTGATGGAGCCGGCCTGGCGGCCGGTGTCTATATCGCCAGATTCAGGTCGGGTAGCCAGGAGAAAGTGCGGACGTTGATTCTGACGGGCCGATAGACAAGTGCCACGGAGCGTGCGGGCGGTTTGTGTCGATTTCCTGGCTATCCCCCATTTCTAAATTTCAGTCAAGCACAAAACCCATCGGCTGATTGACAGTTGTACCCGTTTGGAGCATATTTCGCTCCACTGTTTAGAATCAGTCACTTATTAATTCCCTACGATGGATCACAAAGAAGGAGCCTACAAGGTCAAGGACCTGTCTCTGGCAGACGCCGGAAGACTCAAGATGGAGTGGGCAGAGAGCCGTATGCCAGTTCTTATGCAGCTGCGCGAAAAATATGCGGCTGAGCAGCCATTCAAGGGCTACAAGATTACGGGCTGTCTCCACGTGACAAAGGAAACGGGTGTGCTCGTTGAGACCTTTGCTGCATGTGGAGCAGAAGTTGCGTGGAGCGGATGTAATCCTCTCTCGACGAACGACGAAGTTGCTGCTGCTCTGGCAGAATCAGGCATCGAGATTTACGCCTGGTATGGTCAGGATACAGACGAATTTTACTGGAGCATCGACCGCACGATCGATAAGCCTCCGCACCTCACACTGGATGATGGTGCTGATCTCATTTTTAACGTACATCACCGATTCCCTCATCTATCTGAGCACATCATTGGTGGTTCGGAAGAGACTACGACGGGTGTTCACCGTCTTCGCGCGATGGCTGATGACGGCAAACTGCTCTATCCTGTCTATGCAGTGAACGATGCCGAGACTAAGTGGGACTTCGACAATGTGTACGGAACAGGTCAGAGTACACTCGATGGCATTCTGCGCGCAAGCTCAGTGCTCCTGGCCGGTAAGAACTTTGTAGTTGCCGGTTATGGTCATTGTGGGCGAGGAGTCGCGATGCGCGCCAAAGGCATGGGTGCCAATGTGATCGTTACTGAAATCAAGCCGACGGCGGCTCTCAAGGCGACTCTCGAAGGCATGCAGGTGATGACGATGGAAGAAGCAGCCAAGGTGGGTGACATTTTCGTTACTGCTACAGGCATGAAGGACATCATTCGTGGCCATCACTTCATCAGCATGAAGGAAGGAGCGATTGTGTGCAACACCGGACACTACGACGTCGAACTGAACCTGAAGGAGCTGGCAGAAGTCAGTCAGGATGTGCGCACGGTCCGTACAGACAATCGCGAATACACGATGGACAACGGCAAGAAGATTTATGTCCTCGCAGACGGTCGTCTGGTAAACCTCGCTGCTGCAGAAGGACATCCATCAGAAGTGATGGACATGAGTTTTGCCAATCAGTTCATGGCTCACCTGACTCTTATTCAGCGTCATGAGTCTGGAGAAGAGCTACCAAATACGGTTATCGACCTTCCTGTAGAACTGGACCAGGAAATTGCTGGCATCAAGCTCGAAACGATGGGGATCGATATTGACTCCCTGACGAATGAGCAGGTTGTTTACGCGACTGACTACTCAGCCGGCACGTGATTCTGAGCTGAGACGGTTTGAATGAAATGCAGCGGGCGGCGGATCGAAGATCCGCCGCCCGCTTTGCTATTCTGAGGACGCCACACGAAGTGGTTATTCGGCGCCGTCGTACGTCATGATATCCTGTTCTGACTTCTCTTTGTTGGCCCACTCTTCCGCGTCTGGAAGCGGATCACTCTTTTCAGTGATATTGTAACCGAGTTCCTGCCATTGGTTGGCCAGATATGTATTCCACTCGGCGTAGTGCTCCATTTCTTCGGGAAGCTCGTCATCGGCGTAAATGGCTTCCACCGGGCACACGGGAACGCAGGCATTGCAGTCAATGCATTCGTCCGGGTGGATGACCAGGAAGTTTGGTCCTTCGTAAAAACAATCAACCGGGCAGACTTCGACACAGTCGGTGTGTTTGCAGTTGATGCAGGCTTCTGTAACTACGTATGGCATATTGATCAGATGTCTGACAGGTGTCGCATCTCTTCGTTGAACAATCTCGTATCACTCTTTTGAAGATAATACGTGAACCCTATGTACGCCACAGAATTCAATCGGTGAGGACAACAAATCCTGCATTCGATTGCCAGTGAACTGTCGTCAGGGTCGGTCTTTGACTTTTTCAGGTGAGGATGAGCGAATTAATATGTATGATAGAACCGAACGTCGAACGACGTAATAGAAATACCACTTGAAATACCTCACTGACATAACAGGGAACCCTTCCCACCGCCATCTTGTGGAGGCCATCATCTGGACGGGTGGACTGCTCGCTGTCGGTCTGGCGGATCCAAGGGCCGAGTCACTGATCGAGCTGTGTCTGTTCAAGGCCGTTGGCCTGTCCGGGTGTCCGGGCTGCGGGCTAGGACATGCGATGGGTTTTCTGTTTCGTGGTGAGTGGAACCTCGCCTTGAGTAGTCATATTTTTTCGCCTGTTGTTCTGGTGTTTCTTCTTCACCGGATCGGCTCGCTTGTCCGTAGTGCTATTTACAGAATTTCATAGCTGCTAACCTCCTCCCAATATGTCAAAAATCATCAAGTACCTTCCCGAACTCCAGGGCGATGAGCAATTGGTCGTTGCACAGGTCATCACTGAAATGACCGAAGAGCAGGCCGAACAGTTTTCGCGCGTCTATCGTCAACGCAGAAAGGACGAAACGACCGTTTTGATGACCACCCTGGCTGCATTCATTGGGATCGCCGGACTGAACCGATTTTATCTTGGTCAGATCGGGATGGGGTTGGCCTATCTGTTGACCGCTGGATTCTGCCTCATCGGTACGATCGTAGACATCTTCAATTTCAGATCCCTGACGGCCGCCTACAACGAAAAGCAGGCTCTGGAAGTAGGGATGCTTATTCGTGGAGCCTTTCCGGCCGCCATTGAAGAGTAACTCATGCACTCCCTGAGGAATCACTTTTTCTCTCTCTTGCTGCCCATTTCAATTCTTGGATGTTCGGGGCTGGCTGCGCAGGACGTAGATCTGTCGCTCGTTGACCTGCCGGAAGGATTCGAGATCTCCCTATTTGCAGAAGACGTTGAAAACGCCCGTTCTCTCGTGTTGGCCCCGGGAGGCACTGTATTCGTAGGAACGAGGTCGGCGGGTATGGTGCACGCTCTGGTCGACGAAGATGGCGATGGTGTATCTGATCGCAAATATGTGATCGACGAAGATCTGTTCATGCCCAACGGTGTGGCGTTCAGGGACGGAGCTCTTTTTGTGGCGGAAGTAAATCGAATTATCCGCTACGACGATATCGAACGTCGACTCGACAATCCGCCAGAACCTAGAGTCGTCTTCGATGGGTATCCCAGCGATCGACATCACGGTTGGAAATACATCGCTTTTGGTCCGGACGGCAAGCTTTATGTCCCCGTTGGGGCTCCATGCAACGTCTGCGATCGAGATGAGCCATACGCCACCATCACAAGAATGAATCCCGACGGGACCGGGATGGAGATTTTTGCTCGCGGAGTGCGTAATTCAGTCGGATTTTCCTGGCACCCGCAAACAGGGGAGATGTGGTTTACCGACAATGGCCGCGATAATCTGGGGGACGACGTGCCTCCGTGTGAATTGAACCATGCGCCTCAAGCAGGCATGGACTTCGGATTCCCGCACATTCACGGCGAAGACATACCGGACCCTGAATTCGGAGAGGGACATAGTCCTTCTGAATTCACGTTGCCCGCCAAATCGTTGGGCGCTCACGTCGCGCCTCTCGGACTTGAGTTCTACCAGGGGGACATGTTTCCCGCCGCTTATCGCAATCAGATCATCGTTGCAGAACACGGGTCCTGGAACAGGAGCGAGAAAGTCGGCTATCGACTTTCAATGATCACACTTGGCGAAGACGGAAAACCGGATTCTTACGAGGACTTCGCAACGGGTTGGTTGCAGGGGCAGGATGCCTGGGGCCGCCCGGTTGATCTCGAACATTTACCGGACGGATCACTCTTGGTATCCGACGACCAGGCAAACGCGGTCTACCGAATTACGTACGCCGGAGAGTAGTCTCTTTACTACCGCGCCTTGGTGACCAGACTGGATCGAACTCCTTCTGCCGTCGTCATTCTCACCAAATAGGTGCCCGCAGTAAGATTGGAGCCTTCGAGGTGAAATACGTGCTGGCCAAGCGGAAGGTGTGCGTCAGCCATGACCTCGACGCTTCGGCCGAGCATATCAAATACTTCAAGTCTCAGATGGCCGGCCCTGGCAAGATTCACGGGAATATTTGTTCGAGCTGAAAACGGATTGGGATAACCCGATTCCAAACCAGAAACGAGAGGAAGAACACCACCATCTTCTGTGTCGGTTACCGAAGACAACGGAGTCCATCCGGCATCAAGCGATATCTGGTCGCCAACAGCTACTGCCGGGTTTTCGTGTACAAAAACGAATGTGAGTGCGTCAAACTCGCCTGATAAAAGGTGCTGCTGTTCGCCCGGCACTATATCCACTATTGAAGACGTGCCATCATGATGATCCAGTAGAATTCGGGCTCGGTTTCTGGCCCGTTTGTCCGGCAGGAATATCGGAATGGCAGGCGTGTCATAGATGTAGGAAAAGTTGGCTACATCAGTAACGCGGAAGTAATTGACGGCTCCCGCATTCACTGTATCATTGAACTGCAGCGTAAAGCCGCCTTCTCCACCGGAATTTGTGAGTTCACCATCCACCGGAGCCGACGAAAGGAACGCGTGATGGGTTGATCGTTCGGGTTCATCGTATCCAAATCTGGGGTCCACACTCTTGTCGTTGACAAAATTGGCAGTGTGGAAGTTCAAGATCATGTCAGAGATGCTTGACCCATTGTTGACCAGAACAGAATCAATTCCCAGTGCTCCTTTTTTTTCCGAATCCCGCAACATCTCTCCGATCACGTTGGGACTGGATTGTTCTGCAATGTAGGTGAAAAACAATCCTGAACGTTGATAATCCGGCTCTGTGTTGGCGTTGTTCCAGTCAAACAGATTCTTGGTTACGTTGATGTTGACACCGAAATAATGCATCGGTCTCCAGTAGTATCCATTCAGAACAATCGCGTATTCAGCATATCCTTCAGAAATAAACGTCGTTTCACCCCCATAGCCGCTGTGAATCAGATGCACATATTCGTGCGCCGTGATAACGGCCAATGTCTGCAGATTTCTAGCACCTTCATTTGAATCGACATAGATGATATCCCGCTCATTGCCAATGCCGTCGGGAGGATCAAGCAATTGGTCAGCCGGGTCGAATATTCCGAGAGTTACCGATCCATTATTGGACGCACCCCGGTCAATATCGTACATCAAAATGTCCACGATCCCGTCACCGTCGATATTCGGGGGGAAGCCAAATATGTCGTTGTTGTTGGCGACTATTCCCTGCGAAGGATTCACCGATCGCGAGGGGGTCGCACCAAACATGAAATTCCGAAAGCTGTTGATTTGCGACTGTCCCACATTCTGATTGTTCAACTCAGCTACTTCGACCCATAGATGATAAAGGCTCGTCGTATCGACGAGCTGAAATTCAAGGGCCAGCGAGACGTCTTCCGGCACGTTGAAGGTGGCAAGATCGCCAATATCTGGAGGAGAGGAGTGCTTCGAGGCCAACTGACGCTTTCGCGCTTCGTACAGGCCGGCATCTCGATCGGCCAGTATTTTCGCCAAGATTGCTTGAGCACCTTCAGAGTCGAAATCTGTCCCACAATAATCCCCCTCGAGGTGGATATGTCCATCATGTTCAGGCTGTGGGTTCTGTACGTTTTGTACTACATCCTGAGTCCTGAACTGGACACTTGAAGCCCCTGCAGGCGCAACAGCCAGGAGTACAAAAAACGCAGATAATGGCGCAAAGAGCTTCATATTATAGATTGATTCGGGAGGTATGGCACGCTTCGTGCACGTGGTGCCGCTAAATTACGAGCAATGAACATACAGGTACAGTCATGAGTTTCTTTCTTCCAAAAAACGAAAGTCGGTCTCAATCATTTTCCATGCGAAATGCGTGCCTTGGTCTGTCATCGCTCCTATTTGTTTCACTCCTGATGACTGTTTCAGGGTGTACTTCTATGCACCCGGTTGGCTCAGACGTGATCACCGCAGAAGGCATCGTAACCGTTCGCGGAAACGTGCCATTCACTGCAGTTGTGCTCGAGACTGACGATCACAACTGGTATATCCTCGAGATGACACAGTCCATGCGCGATGGATTCATGACTCCCGCGCGACTCAAGGTCAACGGCCGGCTTTATCTGGACGACTGGCGGGGCCGACCTTTCGCTCACCTCGAAGTCCATGAATTTGAGCAGATCCTCCAGTAGTCGCTATTTAACCAATGTCATGGTCCGGGTGATCTTCTGAGCGCCCGAAGCAATTGAATACAGGTACAGCCCGGAACTCAGGTCAGATGCATCAAATGTCACTTCGTGTGATCCTGCAGGTAGCGTGCCGCTGACCAGGGAAGCAACTCGGCGCCCCAGCATATCATATACCTCGAGTTGAACATCACTCGAAGCAGGGAGGCTGAATCGAATCTGAGTCGAGGGATTGAATGGGTTCGGGTAATTCTGATCCAGAGAAACGGCGACTGGCAATGTGAAATCGTCAGCCGTATCCGTGGCTCCTGCGTTCAAGTCGACCGTGGCTCTGATCGGAACGACGAGCCCCTCAAAGTCCGAGCTTCCATCTCCGACCGTAACACCGTCGAATCGGGCCCAGTTCAACCCGGTGTTGCTGAAAGTATGGAACAGAAAACTCTGTGTATCCGTGATGGCCGTCTGTGCCAGAGCCATATAGATGTGATTGTCGTCAGTGCCAGCCTCACCTACGCTCACGTACAATGCACCCGAATGTTGGGAAAGAATAGCTTGATCGCTGGCCCCTGACAGATCGACGGTCTGGAACGTCATCTCGGGCGCTGTCTGAGCCGCGAAATAGTCCAGCTCCTTGCTCAATATCACATTGCCGGGTTCGCCATTGTTGTCGTCGTAAACCCTGAGCGTAAAGTCTTTTATCGTGGAGTTGGACAGACCGAACAGATCCAGGAAGTACAGGGAAACCTGCACTTCCACCAAAGAACCTCCAACCGGGACTTCAAAGGCGTTGGCCCATTCGTCCTCGGCAGGTAACGAAGTCTGTAGCGAGCCTCCAATAGGCAGACCCACAATTGTGATTCCGCCACCGTTGGTTTGGTGATCAACCATACCGTTGTCATAGACAATTTCCTGCGTCTGAGACACTCCAGTGAAGGCCTCCCAGGATGCATCCACGGTAAACGAAGCGGAGGCGTTCGTAGCAAGATCCACGTGTGGAAGAACCAGATACACTTCGTCAAAATTGCCACTCACCGAAGTAGTTTCTCCATCCACTTCTGGCGAAACGCTTTGAAGTGGCCCGTCTGTGGGATCCAGAAACAATATTGGACGCATGTGAGGCGCCTGACTGGCCAGGGCTGCAGTGACATCAATGTCAAATGAACCAACATTTTCCCACTTGATATATCGAACGGCTCCGGGAAGTAGATTTCCCGATGTGCTTGAACTCAGCGTCAGTGAGCCATCTACGGTTTGGAATCCGGTAGCCTTGATGCCACGCCTGAACCTGCTTTCATAACCATATGTGGGCAACAAGGTCTGATCGTTGATCACATTGGCTACATGAAAACCCTGAACCAGATCTTTCAACTGGTCAGGATCAAGACCGTGTTGGTTCAATAAATTTGTGTAATTGGTGACGCCCGTACCGTTTCCTCTGGATATGGATCCGACCCAGGCGATTGAAAGCTGTTCAGCCAGATAGTGGTGGAACAGGCCGCCTCTCTGGTAATCTTCGGCAAGCGGTCCCCCATTTGGTTCGTCGCGAAATTCGAACATTGTCCTGGCCAGCTCGCCGGCGTCCGACAGATAACCAATAGCTCGAGGAGAATATCCGTTAACAACCTCGGCCCACTCTGACAGTCCTTCATTTATAAATGACAGGTCTGACACATGCTGAACCGCGAAAATCAAATGCTGATACTCGTGCGCAAGCGTCACCATCGCCAGATTGCCGCTTCTTCTGCTGCCGTCTGAACCAAACATCGTCGGGAAAATATCCAGGTGGATGATGTCGGCAACGTTGTTATTGGTTCCGAATACGATCAGGTCCGAAGGACTGAAATACCCAGCCGTAAAACCGAGGACTCCGTTATCTGGATCATACTGGTCTTGAACATCATGGACGAGAATGTCGACCTTTCCGTTGTTGTCCACATCGGAGGGTGGTCCAAATACAGTCTCGTCGATTTCAATTATTCCCTTGGTGGGGTCGAATGAATCTGCTGGAGTGACGTCGCCCATCGCAGACACCATCGCTGCCCAATCCTGCTCTTCCACGCGGCCGCCATTTGAGGCCAGATCTGTAGTTTCGACCCAGATATTAAATGTCGATTCGGCAGCTACAAGTGTGAACCCAATCTGTTCATTCACATTCGTATTGAAATTCTGAATCGCGAAGTCTTGAGTAGTACCCGGAGTCGGATTGCCTCCTTTGTCTGCGTTTTGCAGGCCCAGATCCTTTAATCTGTGAACCTCCAGCAGGGCGGCCCGTCCTTCCTCGGAATTCAGCAGTTCGTTGGTGCGGTGAACAGGGATCCCCCTATCGGGACCACTATTCAAAACGTCAGGTCTCAATGCATCCTGTTGTACGTTCAATTCGACTTTTCCGGTGCGAGATTGAGACTGTGCCTGCGCGGAAAACGCTAAAAACAGGCAGATTACTACGGTACCTAGATATTTCATTCCCTGAGATATAAGTCTGGGTGGGCTCGTTTTCAGCATACAAATACCCGAAACGAGTCGATTTTGCTTCAAAATACGGCCGAACGGGTCGGTTTTACGCTTCAACTGACACAATAATTGGTCCAATCTCACTTTGAATCCTCATGCGGGGCTATCTCGCGCTGAATCCTTTACTGCTGCGCGGTGTAGCAGCGTTTCTACCCAGATTCCTGATCCAACCAGCCTCATCGAAATGACTGATTCGAAATTCAATGATCTCACGCCTGAAGAGGCGCGGGTCATCATCCACAAAGGCACCGAAGCTCCCTACACTGGGGAATACGAGGACCACAAAGAACCCGGCACGTACTACTGCAGACAATGCGAATCGGCGTTGTATCGAAGCGATGATAAATTCTCTTCCGGTTGCGGCTGGCCCAGCTTCGACGATGAGATTCCTGGTGCCGTTCGACGCGAGACTGATGCCGACGGGAGAAGGGTTGAAATCGTGTGCAGCCGATGCGGCGGACACCTGGGCCACGTATTTGAAGGTGAGCAATTCACCGACAAAAACACACGGCATTGTGTAAACTCCATTTCAATGGTTTTCAAAGCCGAAGGGAGCGGCCATGAGTGACAAACAAATGAGCGCCGACACAACAGCGTCCTCGGAAGAGAGGGCTATTTTTGCTTCAGGTTGTTTCTGGGGTACTGAATTCTACATGAAGCAAGCGGAAGGAGTCCTGAGAACGGTTGTTGGTTTTTCAGGAGGACACGTCAAGAATCCGGCGTACCGAGAAGTTTGCTCGGGAATGACGGGCCACGCCGAGGTGATTGAAATCTACTTCGATCCCGCGAAGACAGACTATGAGACGCTCGCCCGACTGTTTTTTGAGACGCATGATCCGACCCAGGTCAATCGGCAGGGACCAGATGTGGGAACGCAATACAGATCCGCCATTTTTTACCTGAATGAAGAACAGCGGCAGATCGCGGAAAAATTGATTGGTATGCTCATTGAGCAGGGACTGGATGTGGCGACCGAAGTCAAGGCTGCGGGCCCGGTCTACCCGGCGGACGACTATCATCAGGACTACTACGCGAAGACGGGAGGATCACCGTATTGCCACACGTATACCCGTCGATTCATGGACGATTGATCTTGACGACGTAGACTTGTCCCGGTTCGCTGTCCGAAGCCTGGCCGATTGCAGCCAGCCCATTTTTCAGGTCGATAGCACTTCCGAAAGCCGCCTGTCCGCGGTCCAGGATCCGCTTGTATTTCCACTTGCCGTCCATGTATTCGTATACGTAGACCACCTGATCGACATTGATGTCCATGGACAGCTGCTCATCGAAGCCGGAGACCAGCGCGATAGTACCATTTATTGCCACCCTGGTCCCGAAAGCACCATTTGCATACGGCGTTGATGGTCTGAGGGACGCGATCGTCGTCCAATTACCGTCGACCTTGGAGATGATTCGAGCCCTTCCCGATTGTTGCTCGCCGCTCCTGGATTCTCCCACGATGACCAGGTCCTCGTGCACATCTACAGAAATGAAGAAGTCCCTGATGCCCCGGATCGCTCCAGTTTGATACCATTTGGCGTCTGTCGAGTCCTCGTCGAAAATGTAAAGGACTCCCGGTTCTCCCCGTGAATAGGTCGATCCAGCGATCACGGCACGACCACCGTCCAGCGCGCTGGCTGTCCCCATGACACCGGCCTTTGGTGAAAGGCCACCGTTGAGTTCGGCGGTAACTCGCCACCTTCGGCGCTGGTTGATTTCAAAGATCCAGCCGACCCCGTTCATGGTTTGGCCCGCTGCGTCTCCCGCGGAGGTGATCAGGATTTTGTCTCCGTCAAGGGCTATAGAGGAAGCGAAGGGCCCTGACTTGTCCTTGTCCGGGCTTTCCAGCCGGGCAGTTTGAATCCAGCCGTCTTCTCGGCGTTCGAAGACATATACAGAATTGGAAATGGACTTTCGAACGAACGTTCGATACGAGGAAACGAGAACACGGTCACCATCAATGGCAACTTCGTTGCCGAAAAAATGACCCTCCCGACAATCACGTGGGACAAGTTTTTGCGCGAGAGCCCAATCGCCTGACTCATTTACTTCGTACAGAAAAGCAGCACCAGAATTGGCGCCACACGAATCCTCACCTGTAGCGCCGACTATGGCTCGGTTTCCATCGATTGCTACCGCACCGCCGAAGAAATTTCCAGAGAGTGTATCCGGGGCGGGGATCGTAAACATCTGAGCGCCCGCATCAAAAGGAAGCATCGCCGTCGTCCCCAGGACTACGGCCGTAACCACCCACGAAAGAATGTGCTCTCTGGCTTTGCTCATGGGGGTAGATACACTCAAAAGGAAGGGGTGTTGCCTGAGAAGTCGCGTAACAGAACCGTATTTACGGTGAGGACGCAAAATTGGGGTTCGAAAGGTCTTCAGAGTGTATCGAACGACACTGTCCAAAGCCGCAAAACACGGTTCTGAGGCCCATCCAATCAGGCGTTCAGCTTCCGCTCGCCCATTTCGCCTGCCAGATCTTCCCAGATCACATTTAACTCGTCCAGCTTTTTACGGGCCCGTTCGTATTCAGCAAGCAGCTTCTTTCCGGATCCTTCATCCGAAAAAAGAGATGGATCAGCCAGCTTTGCCTCGAGGTCGGATACCTGCTCTTCATTCGTTTCCACCTCGGCTTCGACTCGAGCATATTCTTTCTTCAACTGATAGTCGTTCAGGCCAGCCGAGATTGATGACGAGGACGCTATTTTCTTCTTTCGTTTTTTCTCCCGCTCCTTGGCCTCGATTCGTTTCTGTTCTTTGGTTTTTGGCCCCGATGTTGAGCGTGCCGTAGAGCCTGGGCTTGCCTGTCCATTTCCCTGTCCCTGTCCCTGTCCCTGTCCTCTGGAGGGACTCCCGGCAGCGAGGGATGCCTGAGTCCCCGTCCGAGCAGAGCCATGCTCAATCTGCCACAGATAGTCGCTGAAGTTACCCTCGTACTGGCGCAGGAGACCGTCTTCGACACGCCAGACTTTGTTGACCACTCTGTCCAGAAAGTGCCGATTGTGAGAGACAAGAACAAACGTGCCTGTGTATTGCCGCAATGCTTCGGCAAGCACAGATATAGACTGGATGTCCAGGTGGTTTGTGGGCTCATCAAGTATCAGAAGGTTTGCGGGGGAGGCCAGTGTTCGTGCCAGAGCCACCCTGCTTCGCTCCCCTCCAGAGAGCACCTTGATCTTCTTGAACACATCGTCGCCAGTGAAAAGAAACGCTCCCAGAAGAGTGCGAAGTTGCGTTTCGCTCCTTGAAGAAGCGACGGATCTCAGCGCTTCGAGTGGAGTCTGCTCACGGTCCAGCGTTTCGGCTTGGTGCTGAGCAAAAAACGTTGTTTCGACGTTGTAGCCCTCCGTTCTCGTGCCGTCGAATGGCTCCGAATCCATGATCATACGGGCAAGAGTGGACTTCCCGGCTCCATTTTTACCGATCAGCGCAATTTTGTCACCACGTTCGATGAGCATGGGGCCGGCCTTCTGAAATACCTCGATCGATCCTTCGTCAGTCTCATACGTCTTGGAAAACTGGTCGAATTCCATGACGATCTTTCCCGAGCGCGGCGGCTCCGGGAATCGAAAGGAGATGGAAGCTTCATCTGAAGGTGGAGGGGGGACGCGCTCCAGCCTGTCCAGCATTTTGACTCGGGACTGAACCTGGGTGGCCTTCGTATTCTTGTACCGGAAACGCTCGATGAATCGTTCGTTGTCGGCGATGTGCTTCTGTTGGTTGAGATACGCCGCTCGCTGGTGCTCGCGCCGTATCACCCGATCTTCGAGATAGAAGGAATAGTTGCCGGCAAATTCTGTGAGTTGGCCCTGAATCAATTCGACCGTCGTGTTCACCATGCGGTCCAAGAAATAGCGATCGTGCGAGACGAGCACCACCGTCCCCGGATACGACTTCAGGTATCCTTCCAGCCAGTCGATGCTATCGATGTCGAGATGATTGGTCGGTTCATCAAGAAGGAGAACGTCGGGCTGACGCAACAGCAATTTGGCGAGCGCCACACGCATTCTCCATCCGCCTGAAAACGTCGAAAGAGCCCTGTCGAAGTCTGAGGCATCGAATCCAAGGCCGCTCAAGACGGCTTCAGATCGAGGGCGGATAAGGTGGATATCCTGCGAAAGAAGATTTTCATGAACGACATCAAACGCGTTTACCAATCGACGGTATTCATCGGTATCGTGATCAGGATGCGCTTCCATTTCCGCAATGAGTCGTTTCTCTTCCGCCTCCAGACTCAAGATTTCTCCGAAAGCGGTCAGCGCTTCGTCGATAACGCTTGATGATGCGGAGACTTCCTCCGTTTCCTGCTTCAGATAGCCGACAGTCTGACCTGAATAGACGATGTTGCCGTCGTCTGGTCGAATCTCTCCAGAGATCAATTTGAGCAGGGTCGTCTTGCCGGCACCATTTGGGCCGACGAGACCGAATCGTTTTCCGATGCGCACGCCCCATGAAACACGATCAAGAATTACCTGATCGCCAAAGGCCAGCGATATGTTTTGAATCTGGAGAATGGTATCAGAAGGAATTAGTAAGCGTTTTCGTTAACGAATCCTCTCCACAGCGTCATGAGCATGATTTTCAGGTCCAGGCGCAATGACCAGTTCTGGATATAGTAGAGATCGAATTCGATCCGTTTTTCGATGGATGTATCACCGCGCCAGCCGTTTACCTGCGCCCAGCCCGTGATTCCCGCTTTCATCTTGTGGCGGAGCATGTACTTGGGCACTTTGCCTCGGAATTCCTCGATAAACACGGGCCGCTCCGGACGCGGTCCCACAACAGACATATCTCCCTTGAGGACGTTGATGAACTGTGGAAGTTCGTCAAGCGATGTCTTACGCAGGAAGGCGCCAACTCCGGTTGCTCGATTTTCTCCGGCTTTCGCCCAAACCGCACCCGACTCTGCTTCTGCGTTTACAGGCATCGACCGAAATTTGAGCATCTTGAAATTCAGGCCATTCAATCCCATTCGTTCCTGCCGGTAGAATACCGGGCCGCGGGAAGAGAGCTTCACCAAAATGGCAATCAGCAGGAGAAGAGGAGAGGCAATGATCAGAAGGAGGGCCGAGAAAAGTATGTCAATGATGCGTTTGATACCCCTGCGGAAGTCCAGCGGTGCCTCGTCAATCATGTGAATGACTGGCAGCCCCCCGATGTCCGTTATCCGGCTGTTCAATATGTCGAGCTGGAATAGATCCGGAACCAGGCAAACGTGCGCCAATCGAGTCGACATTTCATTTGCCAGTTCAACAATCCGGTCCATCGCAGATATCGGAAGAGCGATATATACATATTGAATAGGTCGATTTTCGGCTTCAAACCTGTCAAAAACGTCTGCCAGCTGCGACGTTTTCCCAAGTACACCATCTTGATCCACCTTTTCGTCATCCAGAAAACCGACCGTGTCAAATCCCATCCAGGGATATTGCCGGAACGATTCCTGAAGCCTCTGTCCCACATCACCAGCTCCGACGATCAATACTCTCCTGAGGAACCGTCCCTGTCGTCTTCCGCGCCGGAGATACAGCAAGATGGAGAAGCGAAGTCCAACCAGTAGAAGAGGCATGATTATGCCGAAAATCAGGAGCACCAATCGGGAGAAATAAAATGCCCGATAAAAGAACATCGTCGCCGTTACGAAGAAAATTCCCAACGCGATCGATTTGGCTACCGTGTAGATGAGCGTCGACATTCGTTGCGCTCTGTCAGGGATGTAGAGTCCTGACGCCCAGAATACCAGCATCGAAAGGATGATGACCCACGGGACGAAGCGGAGGTACATCGAGAGTGGGAGCCACTCGGGGAGCGGAAATATGCCGATATACGGAAGGAGCTCGAACCGCGTATAGTACGCGAGTACCCAGCTGATTACGATTACGACAGCATCGGCGAAAAAGAGGAGTCGTTGAAATAGACGACTTTGCTCCTGGAGCATCGCGGATCAGGGATTGGGTTTGGAAAAACTTACAGTAGCTGTCGTCGGGATCAGAAGGATCTTTTCCTCAGTGATTCAAGATTAGAGGCTCAAGATACGATTCTGTGTTGATTTCAGCCCGAGCTTTACGGGGGAAGCAGGAGACTGAATCACTGCATACCTCGGAGAGCAGAGACAACATTCTCCGGGGCAGACGTCGGGCGGGATCTTTTCGAGTCGAAAAAGCACAGTGAAACCGATCCTTCCGCGAGTAATGCTTTGTCCGCATCTCTCTTGACCAGGTACTCAAATCTTATTCTGACGCCTGAATCTGAAAGACGACATTGAGTTTCTACGACGACGACGTCGTCATATCGTGCGGGGAGATGGTAACTGGCTTCAAGATTTGTCACGGGGAGAATTACCCCTGCCGATTCCACGTCCTTGTAGGGTACTCCGAGATCGCGAAGGGCCTCCGTGCGAGCAGCTTCAAACCAGTCCAGATAGTGAACGTGATACACGACACCCATCTGATCGCATTCTCTGAAGCGTACTCGATGTCTGTATTGATGTGTCATCTTGGGATCGGCTTCCTACCGGCTCAGGCCTGAAGGGTGCGACAGTCTAGCCCTCAACAAAAGAGCCCATGGAGTCGAAATTCTCAATCCGCGCGGTCAGCAGATCTTCCGTGGACAGTTTCTGAAGCGACTTGAGGTGTTTTGCGATCGCTTTACCGACGCCCGTGTACATGACTGTCGGATCGTGATGGGCTCCGCCGGTGGGTTCAGCAATGACTTCGTCAACGATTCCAAGGGAGATGAGGTCCGGCGCGGTGAGCTTCAGCGCTCGTGCAGCTTCTTCCTTGTAGTCCCATGAACGCCAGAGAATTGCAGAACAGTTTTCGGGAGAGATGACCGAATACCACGCGTTTTCCAGCATCAAAAGCTTGTCTGCCACCCCGATTCCAAGTGCGCCACCAGATGCTCCTTCTCCGATGACAAGCGAAATGATGGGCACGGGCAAGCGGGCCATTTCGAACAGATTTTTTGCAATGGCCTCAGCCTGGCCTCTTTCTTCAGCTTCCTGTCCGGGAAACGCTCCAGGCGTATCGAGAAGAGTTATGACCGGTTTATTGAAGCGAGCAGCCATCTGCATGAGTCGCAATGCTTTCCGGTATCCCTCGGGGTTCGGCATGCCGAATCGGCGGTATTTGCGATTCTTGGTATCTCTTCCTTTCTGGTGACCAAGAATCAGCACGGTCTGGTCTTTCGAACCGTAACGGGATCCTTTAAACGTGGCAAACCCTCCTACAATCGCCGGATCATCTCCGAAAAGACGGTCGCCATGAAGCTCAACAAATCCTTCAGTCAATGCTTCAATATGATCGAGCGTATAGGGCCGATCCGGATGGCGGGCGATCTGCACTCGCTGCCATCGAGTCAAATTCTGATAAATGGAGGCACGAAGTTCATCGACTCGGCTCTCCAGTTCCAGAATGGTCTTCTCCAGATCATCTCCCGCTTCTTCATTTCTGATTCCCCGCATTTCACTGAGCTTGGCTTCCAGCTCGTGAAGGGGGATTTCGAAGTCCAGCAGGTGAACTTTTTTGTTCTGCGCCATGGCTTTACAGCTACGCTGATTGGTGAGAAACTTCCGGTTCAGGCACGATTGCCTGAAGTGGGGTCGCGGAATGCCGCCAATATAATATCCAGGTCGAGTCCCGGTGTCTGGTGGGTGACGTAATACCAGTAGGCTCGAACGATTTCACCGGCCTCCAACTCTTCAGT
>CAZEHJ010000044.1:0-1826 GCA_964512485.1 uncultured Rhodothermales bacterium
GCGTCTTCGTGCACTCCTTTCACGGCCCTTCCTGACGGATCGGCCTGATCTGCAAAAGAGGCATCCCATGCCAGAGCTTCCGGTGTACTGCACGCCACCGATTTTCCACTGGGCACACAATTCGCAGCAGCTTCTGATGGGAAGTGTTCCTCGAAGATGGTCCGGTAAAAGAAGCCTTCTTTTGTATCAGGGGTGTTGACCGGAAATCGAAACGCAGCTCGGTCCATATCCTGATCGCTCACTTTCTGTTCTGCGTGGGCGCGAAGTTGATCAATCCAACTGTACCCCACACCATCGGAGAACTGCTCTTTCTGCCGTTTTGCAATCGACTCGGGAAGCAGATCTGCGAAGGCATCCCGAAGTATCTGTTTCTCGAGACGGCCGTCCTTGATCATCTTGGCCTCCGGAGCGAGCGACATAGCCACGTCCATGAACTCAAGATCCAGAAACGGTACCCTGGCTTCGATTCCCCATGCTGCCATACTCTTGTTCGCCCGCAGGCAGTCGAACAGGTGCAGTCGTTCGATCTTACGCACTGTCTCTTCATGGAACTCTCGTGCATCGGGAGCCTTGTGGAAGTAGAGGTAGCCGCCGAATATTTCGTCGGCGCCTTCACCAGAAAGAACCATCTTGATTCCCATGGCCTTGATCTTGCGCGCCAGCAAATACATGGGTGTTGATGCCCGAATCGTTGTCACATCGTACGTTTCAATATGATATATGACGTCCCTGAGCGCATCGATTCCTTCCTGAACTGTGAAGGTAAAACCGTGATGGACACTGCCGATAAAATCGGCGACTTCCCGGGCAGCTGCCAGATCAGGACTGCCATCGAGACCGATTGCGAACGAGTGGATTCTGGGCCACCAGGCTCTGGACTGATCGTTGTCTTCCACCCGGCTTTTTTCGAATGTGCATGCCAGGGCCGCAATTATCGAAGAATCCAGTCCTCCAGATAGCAATACTCCAAAGGGTACGTCACTCATCAACTGTCCATGAACTGCCTCTGACAGAGACTTCCGTACAACGCCCGGGTCTGTCGGCCCTTTCTCCACATTCTCGAAAGAGGTCCAGTCGGGAGCGACATAGGAGCACGAAGAAAGATTGTCCGCACTGTCGATAAAGTGGCCAGGCAGGAATACTTCCAGATGATTACAGGTCCTTTCCAGTGCTTTGAGCTCTGACGCGAAATAGGCGTGACCTTCAGCATCATGACCTTGATACAGAGGAATGACTCCCATCGGATCTCGAGCTACGAAGTAACGACGCTCCAACAGGTCCCAGAGCACAAAAGCGAAGATGCCGTTCAACTGCTTGACGCAATCCGCGCCCAGTTCAGCGAACATGGGTATGATGACTTCGCAATCTGAGTCAGTCTGGAAGTCATACTCGGGATACTGAGCCCGTAATTCTCTGTGGTTGTAGATCTCCCCATTTACCGCCAATACGTACCGGGAATCCGGACTGATGAGCGGCTGGGCACCGTGTTGAAGATCGACGATCGCCAATCTTTCGTGGGCCAGGATCGCATATTCGTCCTCATAAATGCCAGACCAATCGGGGCCGCGGTGGCGCTGCAATTTGCTCAGGGCCAGGGCTCTCTCCCGCAGTTGTGCCTGCGGTTGGTCGATGTTGAGTATCGCCAGTATTGAACACATGTTGATCTTTGACCCGCTTTGTTCAGCTGAATTAGCAGTGTGGAATCCGGTCTTGGACTTGCCGGAAAACTGTACATACTACGCGCAGAACCAGCGAAGCACCCCAATGGGAGTGTGCATTTTTTATGTGATCGCGTTCCCGTGTGTACGACTTAATGCACCACCCTC
>CAZEHJ010000044.1:1926-29384 GCA_964512485.1 uncultured Rhodothermales bacterium
GCACCACCCTCAAACGGCTGTGCCACCTAATGCACCACCCTCAAACGGCTGTGCCTGATCCCTGTTTTTTCTGAAGTGCCCGGGTAAAAATCCCCGCGAATCGATATACATCTTCAAACGAGTTGTACAGAGGAGCAGGAGAGGCTCGAATGCAGTTCGGATTTCGCCAATCACAGATCACGTTGTTTGCCTTCAGAAAGTCGAACACGCCTCTTCCGTTTTCTGAGCCCACCCTCAAAGACAATTGTGCACCATGTTCTTGCGCGCTGTCCGGCGTCATGATCTCAAACCCACCACCAATTTCGTTCAGCAGATAACGAAGATATCCGGTCAGTTTCTCGCTCTTTGCTCGGATCGCTTCCATTCCAACCTCGTCAAAAATATCCAGGGAGGCCTTTACGGCGGCGGTTGAAAGGACAGGGGCATTGGTCATTTGCCATCCGGCAGCACCCTGTTCTGGTTCAAAATCATCCACCCATTTGAATCTGGTATCCCGATTGTGTCCCCACCATCCAGAAAAACGGGGAAGATCGAAGCTGCGGGCATGTCGTGAATGCACAAAGGCACCTCCAGGCGCCGCGGGACCTCCGTTCACATACTTATAATGACACCACACGGCGAAGTCCGGATTCCACTCATGAAGGGAAAGCGGAACGTTGCCCACGGCGTGCGCGAGATCGAATCCCACTACGCACCCTTGTTCGTGCGCTTTTTCGGTGATCGTCGACATGTCGAAGAGCTGTCCCGTGTAGTAGTTCAGTCCTCCCATCATGACGAGTGCGGTACTCGTGCCTTCCCGTTCTATCGTTTCAAGAATGTCTTCATGTCGAAGTGATTCTTCACCATCACGGGCGGTCAAAACCACCAGCGCATCAGACGGGTCGAAACCATGAAATGCTATCTGTTGGCGGATGGCGTACTGATCTGACGGAAAAGTATGCTCTTCAATAATGATTTTGAATCGTTCCTGAGTGGGCCGATAAAACGAAACGAGCAGCAGGTTCAGATTGACAGTCAGCGTGTTCATCAGCGTGACCTCCAATGGGTCCGCACCAACGAGGCCCGCGAGCGAAGGTTTGAGCCGATCAGCGAAGTCGACCCATGGCTGGGATCCCGAAAAATATCCCTCAACGCCTTTCTCCGCCCAGTCGTCCAGCACGCTGTTTATTGCATTTCTGGCCGATTTAGGCTGTAATCCCAGTGAATTACCGCAAAGATAGATCCAGGGACTACCGTCTGCGGTATTGGGAATTGAAAAGAGGTCACGGCAGGCTGAAAGGGGGTCGTCGCCGTCGAGTCTTCGTGCGAACTCGAGCGTGTTTTCGTACATGCTTCTCGTTGGTTAACTATTCCGGGAATATCTGAATTTGGTTCGAAACATGACCCATCCTTTCGCATTTCTGGTAGCGCTTCCGGAAAGTTCACATGCCAATAGTTTACTTGTGATTGCCGCAAGGGCTTATCTTTCGGGCGAAATCGAAAACATCGCTCGTTTTAATCTTCGTTTTTCAAACGGTTCGATTCGAGCGGTATATGAACTCCAACGCGTCACCGCGCGACCATAATGCAGCAGATCCAGCAACTCAGCAACGCACATGCAGCCGGGCTTCCTACGAGGAATGCCAGCGTATCCGTGCGTGGACTGGATCTTTCGATTTCTCTCGTTGACCTAATTGTGCTCGCTCTGGTGAGCCTCGTGCTTATTACCATTCTAATCAGCCTAATTATTAGCTGATACCACGGTCAACCCTTTAACCGCATCACGCGGACATGAATATCGAGAAGGGGTTGGCCAAACCCCGAACCGAATTCAACACCATGTCCAAAAGGCGAAGCGATACGATCACGAAAGGTTTTACGAGGGCTCCTCACAGGAGTCTCCTCAGAGCCACCGGTGCAATACACTCGGATGATGATTTTTCACGGCCATTCATTGGTGTATGCAACTCGTACATCGATCTGATACCGGGTCACGTTCATCTTCAGGAGTTCGGGAAGGTTGTCAAGGATGGTGTGCGGGATGCCGGCGGTGTTCCATTTGAATTCAACACCATCGGAGTGGATGATGGTATCGCGATGGGGCACCTGGGTATGCGATATTCGTTACCGTCCCGAGAAATCATTGCCGATGCCGTCGAAACGGTGGCTACTGCACACTGTCTCGATGCGCTCATCTGTATTCCCAACTGCGACAAGATTGTCCCCGGAATGCTGATGGGAGCCTTGCGCTGCAACATTCCGACCATATTTATTTCTGGCGGCCCGATGAAAGCTGGAAAGCTTGAGGATGGCACGCCCATTGACCTGATTTCGGTATTCGAAGGTGTCGGGAAATATCAGAAGGGCGATATCGATGACAGTCAGCTTGATGCTCTGGAACGATTTGCCTGTCCCACCTGTGGATCCTGCGCCGGAATGTTTACCGCCAATTCCATGAATTGCATCATGGAAGTCCTGGGACTGGCATTGCCAGGAAATGGATCCATTCTCGCAGTTGATCCACGCCGAGAGAACTTGGCCAAACTTGCCGCCGGTCGAATCGTCGACATGGTCGAGGAAGATCTCAAGCCGCGCGATATTTTCACTGAGCAGGCCATTGACGACGCGTTTGCGCTCGATATGGCCATGGGCGGATCGACCAATACTGTTCTGCATATTCTGGCGGCCGCTCAGGAAGCTGGGGTTGAATACGACTTGCAGCGTATCAACGAGATTTCTGGCCGTGTACCCTATATCTGCAAAGTGGCACCTGCCATTGCAGATGTGCATATGGAAGATGTGGACGAAGCCGGCGGGATTCCTGCAATTCTGAAGGAGCTGGCTGAAGATGATCTACTCTATGCCGATCGGATGACTGTTACCGGCAGTTCGCTTCAGGCGACAATCGATGCGGCGACCAACGTCCGACCCGACGTCATTCATTCGACACGGAACGCATTCCGGAAAACGGGCGGTCTTTCCGTCCTGTTCGGGAATATTGCGCCCGAGGGCTGTGTTGTGAAGACCGGTGCCGTAGCGGAGGACATGCTCACATTCACCGGAAACGCGGTCATTTTTGAGAGCCAGGACGAAGCCGTCGAAGGCATCATGTCCGGGACCCTCGAGCCAGGGAGCGTGGTGATCATTCGCTATGAAGGGCCCAAAGGCGGACCGGGAATGCCCGAGATGCTGCAACCGACATCGGCGCTGGCAGGAATGCGCCTCGACAAATCGGTTGCCATGATCACTGACGGCAGATTCTCCGGGGGCACGCGCGGGCTCTCCATCGGACACTGCTCACCGGAAGCTGCGTCGGGCGGACCCATCGCGGCCGTTATCGAAGGTGACGAAATCACCATAGACATTGAAGCCTCAAGTGTTCATCTGCACGTGAGCGACGAAGAAATTGCGCAGCGACTTTCACAGCTGCCTCCATTTGAAGCAAAGGTCAAAGGAGGATACCTGGAACGATACAGTTTCATGGTATCCAGTGCCTCGACCGGCGCGGTCCTGCGGATACCGTCGGTACCCGAACACCATCAATCCACCCTCTAATACAAAAACAATCCGATGTCACGGACGATCGCAGAGGAAAAAGCAGCAGTTGCCCGAAAAGGGCACGCACCCCGGGGCGAAGATGCAGCTCCCAAACAAGCGCAGGCGGAAACGCCAGCCAAAGGACTTATGACGGGTGCTGAAATTCTGATCAGGTCACTTGAAGCTGAAGGCGTGGAATTCGTTTTCGGGCACCCAGGTGGGGCAGTAATTGCCATCTATGACGCCATGCACGATCTCAAGCCGTCCTTCGAGCACATTCTTGTTCGCCATGAACAAGGCGGAACGCATGCCGCAGAAGGGTATGCCAAGTCAACCGGCAAAGTCGGAACCGTCCTGGTGACTTCTGGACCCGGAGCGACCAACTGTGTGACCGGAATTGCAGATGCCTACATGGATTCCATTCCCCTGGTCGTGTTCACAGGTCAGGTGCCCACCAAGCTCATCGGTAACGATGCATTTCAGGAGTGTGACACGATTGGTGTGACGCGAAGCATCACAAAACACAGTTTTCTCGTGCGTGATGTCCGCGAGTTGGCTTCCACTGTCAAAAAAGCGTACCACATCGCACGAACGGGTCGTCCCGGTCCCGTCGTTGTGGACCTCCCCAAAGACGTAGTGGCTTCAAAGGCGCCTTTTCACTATCCGGATAGCATTTCACTACGCGGATATTCTTTTGTTGGAAGAGGAGACGACGAACAGGTGCAGCTCGCAGCACAAATGATTTCTGAGGCTGAACGCCCGCTGTTTTATGTCGGCGGTGGCACCATTATTTCAGGAGGATCAGAACGCCTCACGCGCATTGCCCGAAAAACCCAGATTCCGGTGACGACGACGTTGCACGGACTGGGTGCCTTTCCTGAGGACGATCCGCTGTCGGTCGGAATGCTGGGTATGCATGGGACCTACTACGCAAATCAGGCTGTGCAGAATACGGATCTGCTGATTTCGGTTGGCGCGAGATTTGATGACCGGGTCACGGGAAAAATCGAAGCGTGGGCTCCTCACGCAAGGATCATACACGTTGACATCGATCCATCGTGCATTTCGAAAAATGTACCGGTGGACTGCCCCATTCTTGGCGATGTGTCTCTCGTACTTGAGCAGCTGGAGCCGCTCATAGAAGCCAAGAATCATGCTCCCTGGCTGGAGAAAATTGCCGGATGGAAAAAGGAATGTCCGATGGACTTTGATCGGGATGGCAAACTTCGACCACAGGAGATCATCCGCACGCTTCGCGACAAAACGGGCGGTCACGCGACGGTAGTTACGGACGTGGGACAGAATCAGATGTGGGGAGCACAGTTCTTCACGTATCTCTCGCCCCGTACTCACATTACCTCCGGTGGACTCGGAACGATGGGCTTTTCACTGCCGGCGGCAATGGGAGCAGCATTTGGTGCAGAGCCTGGAGACGGACCGGTGATATCAATCAATGGGGACGGTGGTGTCCTCATGAATATGCAGGAATTGGGTGTTGCCGCGGCACACAAGCTGCCTCTGAAGGTCGTGATCCTCAATAATTCCTACCTGGGAATGGTGAGGCAGTGGCAGGAGCTGTTCCACGAGGAGCGGTACAGCCACACCCACCTGGCCCCTACCAATCCCGACTTCGTGAAGCTGGCAGAAGCCTTCGGATGTGTCGGGTTGCTTTGTGAGAAGCCAGAAGACATTCAAGCCACGGTAGACGCCGCCTGGGAGGTCACAGATCGACCGGTCGTGATGGAATTCAAAGTCATCATGGAGGAAAAAGTATTCCCCATGGTTCCTGCGGGAGCGGCAACAGATGACATGATTACAGCACAGTTCAACCCGGAAGACTGCGCCTGAACAGGGCACAAAAGTTTTAAACAGGAAAACTCATGAGTACCGAGCAATTCACTCCACAGCAGCTGTTCAGGAAACGGGCAGCCGGAGAAGCGGTCAACCCCGACGGAACGGATGTCGTTCATCGTCACGTGATGACTGTGCTGGTAGAAAATTCAATTGGCGCTTTGAACAGAATATCCAATCTCTTCTCGCAACGCGGATTCAATCTCGAAAGCGTTTCGGTTGGAGAGGCAAAAGATCCGTCTCAATCACGACTGACGGTTGTCACGACCGGCAACGATCGCATTATCGGTCAGGTATTGAAACAGCTGAACGGACTGGTTGACACCCTCGTAGTGGAAGACGTGACAAACGAAGATCATGTCGAGCGGGAGCTGTGCCTTGTCAAAGTTCGATGTGATGCCACCGAAAGAGCCTCCATTCTGTCTGTTGTTGACATTTTCAGGGCCAATGTGGTCAACATTACGCCGGATAGTCTCACCTTTGAGGTGACCGGCCCCCCCGAAAAAGTCACAGCTTTCATTGGAATGATGAAGGATTATGATCTTTGCGAGGTGGCCCGGAGCGGCCGTGTTGCCATGCGGAGATCTCTCGTTTTCGAACATTGACGTACCCGAGATAACTCGCCACCACTTTTCAATTTCGTCGGGCCCTTAAATCGGGCAGACATCAGACACTCCAAAAGACAAAAAGAACTGCCATGAAAATGCATTACGATGCCGATCTGGGCCTCATTCAAAACAAAAAAGTAGCCGTGATCGGCTACGGAAGTCAGGGGCATGCGCATTCCTTGAATCTTTCTGAAAGTGGAGTCCAGGTCGTCGTGGGATTGCGCCCCGGATCGAACAACGAGGAGGAAGTTCGCTCAAAAGGCTTGCAGGTGATGTCGGTTTCCGATGCAGCTGCCTGGGCTGATGTTGTGATGATCCTGATTCCAGATCAGCATCAGAAACGTGTGTACGAAGCAGATATCAAGCAGCACATGACGCCCGGAAAGGCACTCGCTTTCGGCCACGGATTCAACGTTCATTACGGTCAGGTTGAGCCACCTGAGGGAGTCGATGTGTTCATGGTGGCACCGAAGTCTCCGGGACACCTCGTCCGCCGGACGTTCGAAAATGGACGCGGAGTGCCGTGCCTTGTTGCGGTCGCGCAGGATGCAACGGGAAATGCCATGGATCTGGCCTTGAGCTGGGCCAAGGGAATAGGTGGCATGAGAGCCGGAGTCATTGAAACCAATTTCAAGGACGAAACTGAAACTGATCTCTTCGGAGAACAGGCAGTTCTTTGCGGTGGAAGCGAGGCTTTGATCAAGGCAGGTTTTGAAACGCTGGTTGAAGCCGGGTATGATCCGGAGCTGGCCTATTTCGAATGCCTCCATGAGCTCAAGCTCATCGTTGACCTCTATTACGAGGGTGGTCTTGAGGCGATGAACAAATCTGTTTCTGACACGGCCGAATACGGTGGGTATTCACGAGGTACGCGTGTAATAACTGAAACGGTGAAAGCGGAAATGAAAAAGATTCTCGAAGAGGTCCAGAGCGGCGCATTCGCGCGTGAGTGGATTGCCGAGTGTGATGCTGGCTGGCCGAACATGTCGGAGCTACGCAGCAAGTCCGTTAATCATCCCATGGAATCGGTCGGCAAGAAACTGCGCAAAATGATGTCGTGGCTTCGTTCCTCCCACGAAGAATCCGAGCCGGCAACAGCGCCAACGCAGGACTGATCGTCTAGCGGCAACGATACCATCCTCTAATGAGTGATTCATACCACATTATTGAGCTTCATGGCGATGGAATTGGGCCTGAGGTGATCGGGTCTGCGCGACGCGTCATGGAAGCGGTGGCTGAGCGACATGGAATTTCCCTGTCGTTTCAGGAGATGGAAATCGGAGGTGTCTCGATTGATCGATGTGGCGAGCCATTGAGCGAAGCCACACTCGCTGCCTGTGCGGCAGATTCCACAGACGGAGTATTTCTCGGTGCGATTGGAGGGCCCACATGGGACCATTTGAAAGGTAATCATCGTCCTGAGGCGGGTCTACTTCAACTCAGAGCTGGTCTGGACGTATTCGCAAACCTTCGTCCGGTCGCCGTCTCTGAATCACTGGCTCACCTTTCGGTACTACCAGAAGAAAAGGTGGCCGGAACGGATTTGCTGGTCGTGCGCGAGCTCACGGGCGGTATCTACTTTGGCAGGCCGCGTGAGCGCTCTGAGAAACGAGCATTGGACACAATGGTCTACTCCGTCGAGGAAATTGACCGAATCGTACGGGTGGCCTTTGAGTGGGCCCGGAAGAGAAGAGGAAAAGTCACCTCGGTTGACAAAGCCAACGTTCTGGCGGTCTCCGAACTCTGGCGCGAACGGGTCAAGGATATTGCCGCTTCCGAAAATCCTGACATAGAGCTCAATCATCTATACGTGGACAATGCCGCGATGCAACTGGTTCTGGATCCGCGTCAGTTCGATGTGATCCTGACCGGGAATCTGTTTGGAGATATTCTCTCCGACCTTTCTTCGACACTTGCCGGATCCCTCGGATTATTACCATCGGCATCCGTGGGTGGAAGCAGAGCGCTGTTCGAACCTGTCCACGGAAGTGCCCCTGATATCGCGGGCAAGGACATCGCCAACCCATCGGCCGCCATTTTGAGCGGAGCGATGATGTTTGATTCATGGCAGGAGACTGCCGCCGCTACCGACATCCGAAACGCTGTGGCCCAGACTCTGGCCGACGGAATATTCACCGCTGACCTCGTGCGTGGTTCAACTGACAGCGCAGGGACAGAGGAATTTACCAACCACATACTGGCCTGTCTTGCCCGACGGGTCTCACCATCAACCGTAAGCTGACCATGGCTACAGAACGAATAATAATTTTCGATACGACTCTGCGAGACGGAGAACAGGCCCCGGGAGCGTCCATGACAATTCCGGAAAAGATTCAGATTGCGCATCAGCTGGCTCGACTCGGCGTGGATGTCATTGAAGCGGGATTCCCCATATCCTCTCCGGCTCAGGCCGAGGCCGTCAGACGCATCGCCCAAGAAGTGAGTGGTCCAACAATATGTGGTCTGGCCCGGGCTAAACCCGGCGATATCGAAGCCGCAGGATTGGCTCTGAAGGATGGTAAAAACACCAGAATCCACACCTTCATTGCGACCAGCGACATTCATCTGAACAGCAAGTTCGCCGATGATCGATACGGGAAAACGCTGGCCGACAAGCGCACGACCGTTCAGGAGATGGCCGTTGATGCCGTAACACTGGCCCGAACCTACACCGACGACGTCGAATTCAGCGCTGAAGACGCAGGTCGTACGGAGCTGCCGTACCTGTGTGAAATCGTCAAGGCAGTTATTGCAGCCGGAGCCACGACCATAAACCTTCCGGACACGACCGGATACTGTATTTCGGATGAGTATTCGGCACTCATCAAAAGTGTGATGGATTGCTGCGAGTCAGATGACGTCATCTTTTCGACACACTGCCATGATGATCTCGGCCTGGCCGTAGCGAACTCTCTGGCCGGAGTTCAGGCGGGCGCGCGTCAGATCGAGTGCACGATCAACGGTATTGGAGAGCGTGCAGGAAATGCGTCGTTGGAAGAAGTCGCGATGGCCCTTTCGGTTCGCGAAGGACATTTTGATCTGAGTACCGGCATCAATTCCCGTTTGTTGTCACAGACGTCAAAGATGGTTTCTACGTTCACCGGGTTCGTGGTGCAACCCAATAAGGCGATTGTGGGACGAAATGCTTTCAGTCACGAAGCCGGTATTCATCAGGATGGCGTTTTGAAGGCCCGAGAGACATACGAAATCATGCGAGCCGAAGATGTAGGGCAGGATGCGCAAGCTATTCGCCTCGGACGACATTCGGGTCGGCATGGCCTTTTCAATCGCATGGAGGCGCTTGGTATCAAGATCTCCGCAGAGGAAAAACCTCAGATTTACGCCAATTTCGTCAAACTCGCGGATCGAAAAAAGGAAATTAATGATGTCGACCTGTACAGCCTGGTACACGAACATCAACACATCATGAACAACCCCCACTATAAGCTGGAGCACTTCCATGTGGCGGTGGGGACGGACAAACAACCGGAAGCCACGGTTCGGATCAGACACGTCCGCGCAGACACGGTTGTTGAAAAATCGGCTACCGGCGATGGCCCGATCGATTCTCTGTACCGCGCTGTGGATCACGCAGTCAATGAGGGGCACGATCTGGTCAACTACAATATCCGGTCCATATCCGAAGGTGCTGACGCATTTGGCGAAGTAAGCGTCCTGATCAGCTTTGGCGGGCCGTGTTTCGCCGGAAAAGCCAGCAGCACGGACGTCATTCATGCTTCAGCCGAAGCTTACATGAATGCCCTGAATAGTCTCGCTGCCCATCGGGCCGACGAGGAGTCCATTCAGTTCGTCAATACCGGCATTATGCAGGCATTCGACAGCGGCAGCGCCTGATATGACTCGACTACCACGCGGCATCAGTTGCCGCAACTACTTCGCCTGAAACTGCAGTATGGGACAAACAATAACTCAGAAGATCCTGGCTCGAAACGCGGGTCGTGAACGAATTTCGCCCGGCGAAAATATATGGGTCGATGTAGACATCCTCATGACTCACGATGTCTGCGGACCGCCGACGTTTGACATTTTTGAGCGGGAATTCGGCGAGAATGCGCGGGTGTGGGATAAGGACAAACTGGTGATCATGCCCGATCACTACATTTTTACTGAAGACCCGCACGCCATGCGCAACATAGAGTTGCTGCGTGCCTTCGCTGCCGAGCACGATCTTCCACATTATTTCGATGTCGGCACTTCCCGGTACAAGGGTGTATGCCACGTGGCGTTGGCTGAAGAAGGATTCAATCGACCAGGTAACGTGCTGTTTGGTACGGACAGTCATACATGTACCTCAGGTGCGTTCGGGCTTTTTTCAACAGGCGTCGGCAACACAGACGCAGCTCTGATCATGGGTACCGGCAAAATATGGGTCAAAGTGCCGGAGACGATGCGCTTCGTTTTCGAAGGAGAACTGCCTCCGTATTTGATGGCCAAAGATCTGATTCTCTCTGTGATCGGAGATATTGGATTTGAAGGCGGAACGTACCGCACGCTCGAATTCGACGGGCAGGCCGTGTTCGATCTGTCCATGGAGGAGCGTATGACGCTGACAAACATGGCGATTGAGGCCGGCGGCAAGAACGGCATCATCGCACCGGACGAAAAGACCTTCGAGTATGTAAGGGCGCGCACGGACCACGCATTCGATCCATTGTATTCTGATACCGATGCTGTATACCATTCAGAGAGGGTGTACGATGTCTCGACGATGGAGCCAGTTGTCGCGAAGCCACATCGCCCCGACAATCGGGCGACGGTGTCAGAAGTAGCGGGCGTGAAGCTCGACAAGGCCTACATCGGGAGCTGCACCGGTGGCAAGTATGAGGATTTTCTGGCCGCAGCAAGGATCCTGGAAGGAGAGGAGGTCCGGGTCGACACCTACGTCGTACCGGCCAGCACGGAAGTCTCCAGACAGCTTCGCGAAAGTACCCTCAATGGCAAGACACTGTGGCAGGTGTTTATTGATGCGGGCTGCAAAATGGGACATGCATCGTGTGGCGCCTGTCTTGGGGGCCCGATCGACACGTTCGGGCGCTCGGTCGGAGAGGAAATCGTCATTTCGACGACCAACCGTAATTTTCCAGGCCGAATGGGTTCCAAACTCGCTTCAGTGTATCTGGCATCACCGCTGACGGTTGCCGCTTCTGCCATTCACGGCGTAATTACCGATCCGCGTGAGGTACTCGTATGAAGGAGATTATCGAAGGCAAGGCATATGTAGTTGGCGACTCCATTGACACGGACCAGATCATTCCAGCCGCGCACCTTGTCTACAGCATGACGGTACCCGAAGAGCGCCAGATGTACGGACGTTACGCACTGAGCGGTCTCCCGGAATCGGATCAAGGCCTCCCCGAGGGCGGCACTCCGTTCACTTCGGAGGACTCCTTCGTGAGCGAATTCAAGGTGGTCATTGCGGGAGGCAATTTCGGCTGTGGGTCGTCCCGCGAGCATGCCCCATTTTCCATGATGGTCGCTGGGGCCGAAGCAGTTATCGCTGAATCGTATGCGCGGATCTTCTATCGGAACGCCGTCGATGGAGGGTTTATCGTTCCCTTCGAATCGCGTATTCGGCTGGTTGATGAAATCAGGACGGGAGATGAACTGAGACTGGAAACTGGAACAGGTGTCCTGACGAACAAGACTTCCGGAAAGGAATATTTGCTCAACCCTCTGGGCGATGTAGCTGACATTCTGGCCGCGGGAAACGTGTTCGAATATGCGCGGCGAGCAGGGTTGATGGACTGAATAAAACAGTCTGCAGATTTACCGGAATTGCACTGGCACAGTTCGCGTTGATCATATATTTTAGTATTGACCCTCCCACTGTTGAACTTCAATGCTCTAGATGCCTCCAGCAAAACAACTTTCCCGCGCCGACGAGATTCTGATGCTCTGTATCCTGGTTCTGGATGACGATGCGTACAGCACCACGATTCGAGGGGAGCTGGCCAGAAGGGCGAAGAAAAAAATTACTGTGGGAAGTCTTTGGGTGTCGCTGGATCAGCTTGCAGACCGGGGATACATCCGCAAGAAAGCCGCCAAGAATGAACACCGTCATGGAGGCCGTCCGAGGATCTATTATCGCCTCACGCCACGTGGAGTTCGTGCTCTTGAGCGTGCTCGGGAATACCAGAAGGCCCTCTGGAAAGGAGTACCTGAACTCGATTCTTATACGCCATAGCGTTTCCTCGAAGGTTCTGTTGTCTCGCCTTTCAGTGTTCACTGAATCGGAGCGAGCGAAAAAAAACTTGCCCCGTATCGGTATGCTGCCGTATACTCGCCGCCCATGACTCTTTATTCGCACACATCGCAGATCTCCCGCCGACTCCGACGACGAGTCCGACGCATCTCCTTTGAGGGATACGGATCAACTGCGCGTGCAAGGGTGTGAGATAGATTAAACAGCTTACATCGCCCTGAGGTTCAGCGCCGATCCGTCCCCGGATCGGCGCTTTTTTTTTGCGCGAAGCTCAATCAAGTACGAAGAAACACACAGTTAAATGTCTATAGTAGTTGCGTTCAGTGGAGGATTGGACACATCGTTTTGTGTCCCGTATCTGAAGGAAAAATATGACGTTCCGGTTCATACCGTAACGGTGAATACCGGTGGGATGGATGAAGCAGAATGCGCTGCCGTCGAAGCAAGGGCTCTCGAACTGGGGGCAGAGAGTCATCATCTGATTGATGCTCGCGAAGCGCTGTTCGAGCGCTCCATCCAATATCTGATTAAGGGCAACGTTCTTCGTGGCGATCTCTACCCGCTTTGTGTCGGCCCGGACAGGGTCGTTCAGGCGGAAGCGCTCGTGGCGAAAACCAGAGAGCTGGGCGCCGATACAGTAGCTCACGGTTCGACAGGTGCCGGAAATGACCAGATTCGGTTCGATGTGGCGCTGGGCGTCCTTGGTGATGATCTGACGATTCTCACACCTATCAGGGACGGAAACCTGAGTCGCCAAGAGACCACGGTTTGGTTGAAGGAACGCGGGTTCGATGTGGACGCCTCAACAACCACGTATTCAATCAATACGGGTCTCTGGGGGACCACCGTGGGCGGCAAAGAAACTCTCGGAACGGAAAAGCCCCTCCCGCAGGAGGCCTGGCCCACAGCATCGATGACGGACGCACCTTCGGAGGGAATCAAACTGAGAATTGGATTTACAGAAGGGATTCCATCTTCCATTGACGGAGAGTCTATGGCTCCCGTTGATCTCATTGAATCTCTCAATACGACTGGTGAGACACACGCCATCGGACGGGCTATTCACGTGGGCGATACCATTCTCGGAATCAAAGGACGGGTCGGGTTTCAGGCTCCGGCCGCCGCCATTTTAATTCCTGCGCATCGTGAGCTCGAAAAGATCGTTTTGTCGCGGTGGCAGCAGTACCACAAGGCGCAGTTGGGCGATTTCTATGGAATGATGATGCACGAAGCGCAATACTTCGATCCGGCATTGAGGGATCTCGAAGCACTTTTCGATTCGTCGCAACGGACGGTTACCGGAGAAATCACTCTGACTTTGTACAAGGGAGGCGTCCACGTTGAAGGCGCGTCCAGTCCATTTTCTCTTTTTAATGTCAATGTGGCCACCTATGGGGAGGCCAACGAACTGTGGGATGGACGGGATGCCAGGGGTTTCGCGCGCATTCTGGGAGTACAGTCCCTGCTCACGCATCGTGTCCGGAGCACATCCGGAACGTCCTCAATCACCGAATAAAGTCATGACAAACATTCAAGTTACTTACGTCTCTTCAACGGCTGGCAAGACCGGCCTCGTGCGAGACGTCTCCGTTTCAGACTACGTTGTCGCCCAGGAGGGCTATTGCATCGTCGTCGAAGCGCTCGAGTCCAAAGCGCTCTACAATCAGATTGAATGCATCGACGGTGAGTTCCGCACGATCGCAAAAGGCGACGTGTTCGTTGGTGTGTTGGGGGAGAGGAAAGCCCTCAAAGGCTACAGCGGCCAGGTACCCCGGGTAGCTCTTCCGGGCGACACACTCAATGTTTTGAACATGGGGGGAATCATCGGGACGTGTATCAGTGACCACCCCGATCTTGGTCCGGCCTTGCGGGTCAAGGTTATTGGTGCTGCCATGGTTGAGGCGGAAGGAATGTGGGTACACGCCCGGCTGCAGGATCATGCCCTGGAAGAGGTTGAGACGCTGTCTGAATCAGTCCCGCTCGTGTTCATCTCCGGAACGGCCATGGATACGGGAAAAACGTGGGCGGCCTGCGAACTGGTGCAGCGCCTCACGCGGAAAGGATACAAGGTTGCTGCGGCCAAGGCGACGGGAGCATCGTTGATGCGTGATGTTCGCCTGATTGAGCGGCACGGCGCTGTGGCGACCGCCACCTTTACCGATGCCGGTGTGGTCTGCTCCACATCGAAAGCGATGACTCCGTACGTAAAAGGTCTGATCAAACATTTGTGTGATACGGTTGACCCGGATGTTATCGTTATCGAACTGGGAGACGGTATCATAGGGTATTATGGCGTCGACGAACTTTTACAGGACAAGGAATTGCAGAAATTCTGTGCAGCCCATGTGGTCGCAGCCGTTGATCTTGCGGGCGTCTGGGCAGCGCAGAGTCTGTTCAAGGAACGGTATCATGCACAAATTTCTGTTGTTACCGGTCCGGTTACCGACAATGGAGTCGGGCAGCAGTACATTCGGCAAATCATGGGAATTCCCGCGATCAATGCCCGGAAGGATCCGAAGGAGATGGGTGACCTGATCGCTTCAAAACTGGGATCTCCGAAATCTCAGGGAGCCGACGCATGAAATCAGCAGCGATTTTACACGGTGCGGGATACGTTGGAAGGGCATTGATCGAATCGGTGCTTTCTCACCCAGAATTCAATCTGGCCAAGGTCACGAGCCGATCTCAGGCCGGGCAGCCCGTCCACGGAACCCATCCTCACCTGAGGGGACAGTGTAATTTGAGTTTTGAGGAGAATCTCGGATCGCATGATGGGTTGGAGGTCATATTTGTGGCTGCGGCTCACGGTCAGGGAGCGCAGGCGGTCGGTAAACTCCGTAACGAGGGATACGAAGGGCTTATCGTGGACATGAGCGCGGATTTCAGACTCGAAGATGCGCAAACCTACCTCGATCGATACGGAATCGAACATCCGAGGCCGGACCTTCTGGAGGAAGCCTGGTACGGGTTGCCCGAGATTACCGGAGCGCCACCAATCGGGATCAAGCTGATTGCCAATCCGGGTTGTTTTGCCACGGCCATTTCTCTTGCCCTGCATCCCCTCTCAAAGGCGGGTCTGGCATCGAGCATCTCGATTACAGCCATGACCGGTGCTTCTGGATCAGGTATTCAGGCCAAAGCAGGTACTCACTTTCCGAGCCGGGCAGGAAACCTCCGCGCCTACAAAGTTCTTTCGCACCAACACGAGGCGGAGATACGGCAGATGGCTCCTGGCCTCGACTTTACCTTCGTTCCTGTCTCGGGACCGTGGACCGCTGGAATCTGGGGAACGGCGCAGTTTTCGATGGACGAACAGAAAGTGGGTGATCTCTACGATGCCGCCTACGGTGACAAGTCCCTCATTCGACTCTGGCCCGGCCAGATTCCCGAGCTGCACTGGAGCGTCGGATCAGCCTTCACCGATATTGGCTGGATCCAGAAAGGTGAGAAGGTGGTAGTTGGCTTTGCGCTGGACAATCTCATGAAAGGGGCGGCGACGCAGGCCGTTCAAAATGTAAACCTGGCTTTTGGATTCGAAGAAACCATGGGCCTGCTCAACTCACAGTCATGAACGACGCAATGATACCCAAAGAGATACCCAAAGAGGCGGCCTCCAACGAATTGAATGAATGGATTGAGCTGGAGGAAAGCACCCAGCTAACAACCTATCGGAAATGGCCCATTCCGCTTGTAAAGGGAGAAGGGGCCTGGGTCACGGATTGTGATGGAAATCGATATCTGGATCTCTATGGCGGGCATTGTGTCGCCTTCCTTGGTCACAATCACCCGGCGATCGTCGAAGCCATCAAAAAGCAGGCAGACGAATTGCTGTTTTATTCGAACGCCGTCTATGCTCCCGTCCGCGCCCGCGCGTCGAAGGCACTCTCGGACCTGGCTCCCGAAGGAATGGACCGCGTGTTCTTTATCAACTCGGGATCCGAGGCCAATGAGGCGGCCATGAAAATCGCCCGCAAGGCGACTGGCAGGACCCATATCGTAGCGGTGGAAGGCGATTTTCATGGCCGCACGTTGGGCAGCCTTGCCACAACCTGGCAACAGAAATACAGAGAGGGTTATGAAGGTGCGATGGCACCCGTGACCTTCGTTCCATTTGGAGATGCAGCAAAAGCGTACCGGACGATTCTGGAGGAGAAGCCAGCCGCCGTCATCGTCGAGCCAATTCAGTCCATGCAGGGAATGCGGACAGCAACTCCAGATTTCTTCCAGGCACTGTCAGCGGCCTGCAAGGAAGCAGGATCTCTGCTGATCATGGACGAGGTCCAGACCGGTGTGGGACGCACAGGAGCGTTTACCTACAGTCAACTACTCGGAATAGAACCGGATATGATTACGCTGGCCAAAAGTCTCGGCGGCGGTGTACCGGTCAGTGCAATTCTCATTCGCAATGAAGTGGCCGCCACGGTCGGGTATGGCGAGCAGGGAACCACATTTGGCGGAGGCATGCTGGCGATGGCCTGTGTCGAGGCTTCACTGAAGACGTTGGTGGACGAAAAACTGTCCGAAAAAGCGTTGGCCATCTGGGACGCTCTTGAAAAAGGCTGCCAGGCACGGGGCCTTCGGTATCAGGGAGCCGGATGTTTGATGGGTATCGATTTTGGCCAACCAATTGCCGAGATCGTCACGAGCCTTCGTAAAAAAGGAATATTGGTTGGGGGTTCTGCGAATCCGTACATCATGCGTCTGATGCCACCAGCCGTGGTTACCGCTGATGAGATAGCGCACTTCTGGAGATCGCTGGACGAAATCATGAAGGAGGCAGCCGGTTGAAACATCTGCTTGATTGGTTGGACGTAGACATTCAAGACTGGCGGAGGTGTATCGATGCGGCTTTGCGGTTCGCTTCGGATAGGAGTATGGACGCACAGCTCCAGAACGGGAAAAACCTGGCACTCGTTTTTTTCAATGACTCTCTGAGGACGCGCGTGTCCATGGAATTGGCCGCAGCCGAGCTGGGTGCGAGATCAGTCACTGTTACACCAGGCGCCGGAACGTGGGGATTCGCGTGGGACAAAGGTCAACCCATGGATGGCGCGGAGGCAGAACACATCCAGGAAGCAGTCGGTGTGTTATCCAGATATGCCGACGCCATCGGCGTTCGATTGTTTGCGAGCGGAACGGACCAAAAAGCAGACCGAGACGATGTGCTGCTGCGTCAATTTGCTGACTCGTCCGGTGTACCGGTACTAAACCTGGAGTCTGCTTCTCGGCACCCATGTCAGTCTCTGGCAGATGCAAGTGTCCTTTCCAGACACTTCTCCAAAAATGTTGCCGGAAAAAACGTTGTTCTGGCCTGGACCCAACATCCCAAAGCTCTACCCATGGCGGTTCCGAACTCGACTCTGCTCATGGCCGCCCGAATGGGAATGAATGTGACTCTCGCCCGGCCGGAAGGTTTTGAGCTGGATCCATCCGTAATGGAAGCTGCGCGCCGTCTGGCGGCCAGCCAGGGCGGTTCTGTTTCAGAGTCCAACGATCTGTTGGCTGCCGCCGACGGCGCGCAGATCATTTATGCCAAGTCCTGGGGAGGACATGGGCGATACGCTGACCCTGACTCTGAAGCAAGTTTGAGAGCCTCGCTGACAGACTGGAAAATCAGCTCTGAATGCATGTCAAAGACTGATAATGGTCATTTCATGCACTGTCTTCCTGTGAGGAGAGGCGTCGTGGTCGACGATTCAGTTCTGGACTCGAATAACACATTGCATCTGGACCAGGCGGAATTCAGACTTCATGCGCAGAAAGCGATACTGAACTGGCTCTGGGATTCGAATCTGGACGAAGCATGAAGCGCATTGTCATAAAAATCGGTGGCGCGTTACTGGCCACACCCCTCGACGAATTCTGGGATCAACTCCAGCGTTTGATGATGCATGCCGAAGTGGTTCTGGTTCACGGCGGAGGGCCCCAGGTAACTGAGATGGCCCGGCAGTTGGGACACGAGCCGACCATCATTGAAGGACGTCGCATCACGACCGACGTAGATCTTGAGATTGTAAACCTCGTCATCCGTGGACAGCTCAATGTGAACCTGGTCGCACAAGCTGCGAGCAAAGGTATTCGTGCCGCAGGCCTCAGCGGGGCGGATGCCGGTATCATAGCCTGCACCAGAAGGGAGCCCTGGCTGATGAACGGCAAGACGGTGGATTTCGGTCATGTAGGAGATTTCGTCTCCACCGATCTGACGGCGCTGCTGGCCCTTGTCAATGCGGGCATGCTTCCTGTCGTATGTCCACCCGGTGTGGATGCACAGGGGAATCTGCTGAACATCAACGCGGACACCATCGCATTGGAACTGGCGTGCGCATTGGCAGCCGACGAATTAATACTGGTAACCGAATCCGGCGCAGTTCTGGACGCTGATCAGAGCTCAATCAGGAGGCTGGATCGGAAGTTGAGCTCTGTTGCGGTAGAGGAGGGTTGGATATCAGGAGGAATGAAGGTCAAAACAGATATTGGGTTTCAAGCTCTGGAGAGGGGCGTGCATTCGGTCTGGATTTCTCCTCCGGCCGCCATCGCGTCGAAGTCGGGTGGGACCCAACTTATGAGGGGCAGAAATGACTGAACCTCACACACGGAATCTGGATGTGCTGAAGCTGCACCGGGAATTGGTCAGTTTCCCTTCACTGAGCCACGAGGAAGCTGACGTTGCGTCTCATCTGGAGGCTCACTTCCGAGATCACGGGCTCGAACCCACGAGACTGGGAGACAACATTGTTGTGTCTATCGGTGAGGGTGAGAACGTGTTGCTCTTGAATTCTCATCTGGACGTCGTTCCTCCGTCATCAGACCACCCATATCCACCCTTCGAGCCGACAAGCGTCGACGGCCAGGTCTTTGGTCGAGGAACTGTGGATGCCAAAGGAAGCGTAGCCGCCATGGCAACTGCAATCTGCAACCTCCACGGAAAGGGATATGTACCCGAGAACGGGAAGGTGATGGGAGCATTCACGGTGTGTGAGGAGACCGGCGGGGTGGATAATGGCCTCGAAGAAATTATTTCGAGGTTGCCGAAGCCGCACGCCGCACTCATCGGCGAGCCCACCAACATGCAGCCGTGTGTTGCTCAAAAAGGTCTCCTGATCTTACGTGCCGATGCTTCAGGCAAATCTGCCCATGCCGCAAGGGCAATCGAAGGCGAAAACGCCATCATGAAAATGGGCAGGGACCTTCAAACACTTTCGGCTTTTCGTTTCGATAGAATCCATCCCTACCTGGGTGAAACGACGCTTTCGGTTACAATGATTGATGGGGGGGTGGCCAGAAACATGATTCCAGACGCGTGCTCGATATACATCGACATCCGCTCCACGCCCGAATACGATCACGACGAGATCGCTGAAATACTCGATCGAGTACTCGAGAGCGAGGTCCAGATCCACTCGAAAAGATTTGTGCCAACGGATACACCCTTCGACAGCCATGTCGTGAAAGCTTGCACGCGGGCTCATCCCGGATCAACACCGTTTGGTTCGCCTACGATGTCGGACTGGATTCACGTCAAAGATATTTCGACGGTGAAAATCGGCCCGGGAGACAGTCGGCTTTCGCATACCGCCAATGAGCATATCGCAGAAAGCGAGCTGGAAGAAAGCTGCGCTATTTACGAGTCCATCATCAAACACTATTTCGATCAACATTAAGCCGGCGAAAACCGATATGACCAATCAGCCAATCTGGTTCAAGGGAAATGAAGCCGCATCGTGGGTTACCCGGTTTACGGTAGGTGATGACCACATCTGGGATGTGGAACTACTCCCGTTCGATGCAGCTGCCTCACTGGCACACGCGAGTGGTCTTGCAAGCTCGGGCATTCTGACTGAGACGGAACTCGGGCTCGTTCAACGGGCGCTTGAGGAATTCGGAGAACACGTTGAAAACGGGAAAATCGAAATCACTGTCGAGGACGAAGATTGCCACACCGTCATAGAACGCTATCTGGTCGACACGATTGGCGACGTAGGCAAGAAGATTCATACCGGACGTTCGAGAAACGATCAGGTTCTGGCGGCGCTGCGTCTCTGGATACGCCATCAGCTGGACGTGATATCATCTCAGAACGCAGACCTGGTTCTCTCGCTGGCAGATCTGGCGGACGCGTCCGGAGAGCAGTTTCTTCCGGGATATACGCATATGCAGCGAGCGATGCCGAGCTCTGTTTCTGCCTGGGCGTTGGGATATGCGGAGTGTCTGTGTGATGATTTGACCATCATCCATGGAGCACGAGATTTAATAAACGCCTCACCGCTGGGCAGTGCAGCAGGTTATGGCGTTCCCCATGTCGACCTGAAGAGGGGAGAAGTGGCTGGGCAGCTCGGTTTTTCGCGGGTTCAGGAAAATGTGACGGCCGTACAGCTGAGTCGCGGCAAGTTCGAACTGGCCGTCGTCCATGCACTGCTTCAATGTGCTTCGACCATCAATCGGCTGGCGTCTGACATCACGTTGTATGCTTCTGCTGAATTCGGCTTCGTTACGCTGGACCCATCTCTCACGACCGGAAGCAGCATTATGCCGCAGAAAAAAAATCCAGACATCGCAGAACTGGCGAGGGCTTCGATGCATCGCATTGTCGGCGAACTGAATGTGCTCATCGGTATTCCTGCCAACCTTCCGTCAGGCTATCACCGCGACCTTCAGTATACCAAGGCTTCAGTCATGCGGTCAGTTCTGATCCTAACCGATCTGCTTCAAGCCTCAACGGGTCTCATCGAAGGGCTCAGCTTCAACGAAGAGGTGCTCAATCAGGCCAAAAGCCCAGAGCTGTTCGCGACGTCAGCCGCGCTGAAAGATGTGGTGGGAGGAAAGCCCTTCAGGGATGCCTACCGGGATGCCTCAACGGATGAGGCGTCCTGGGCCCAAGAATCAACCCGAGACCTGTCGGACGTTTACCAAACGGCCGGATCTCCAGGGCAGACCAACTCAGCCGGTATTCGACAACGACTCGATCAGGCTCTGAACAGGTAGCTCAGTTTCAGGAAAAAACCGTCCTGAACACGTTTCAAGTCGTTAAAACGGTACGTGTGTGGCTCACGGGATGAATTTCCGTAACCGATAAACATCACCGTCCCCGGATTTGGTCGATAGGACACGAGCCAATCGACCTGAAACGCATTTGACCGGAACGACTGTGTTCTATTGAACTCACCCGTCGAAGGACTTCTCCTTAAAATCGGATCATTCGTCCGGGAGTCGTCTCGTAATTCGTCTACAAATCTGGAATCGTATTGACCGACCAGGCGAAAGAAGAGCGATGGAGTAGCCTGATATTCAACCTTCAGTCTGGGCACTCTCCTCAGGCTCACGGTACTCCCGTCGCTGTGCCTGTCATACTGCTGATGATTGTACAGGAAAGAAAGCCGAAGCTGGTCGGTCGGATGATAATTCAGTGTCAGATTGTAGAACTGAATGTAGGCTCTGGACCATTCGAAGAAGTTGTCATCGCGACCCTGAACAAAGAACAGATTCGCGGAAAACCCTTTGATGCGCGGTGTGCCGATGGTTGACCAGTGTCCCAGGTTGATCAATCGATCGACTCCAACGAAAGCCGTCGTGTCGACGACAACACCGTTTTCGTGGCGTTCGATATAATAATTGTCATACAGTCCCGTTGGCTGCATGAATGACTCGTAGAATACCGACGAGCTTGCCGACCATCCGCCGCGAAGGTTGAAATTCGTATTGAAGTGCAGTTTCCGGTCATTCGGACCATCTCCTGCCGTGAAACGGTCGTAATCCCACGTTCCATCTAGCGTAATACCAAGTTGCAGCATCTCCACCAGGTCACCTTCTTCGCCAAACCAGCGTCGGTGAGGCCTGATGTTTACGTGAGCAATACCAGTCCGGGTTATGAATCCGGATTCGGCGTTGAACTGCCCGTGGTATGCGGTAGAACTCATAGATCCGCCCCATTTTCGTCCGGACGCGCGACCGGCAACGCTCCACATGGGAGCCGAGACCGTCTCACCGGGATCTCCGGTGAAGCTCATACCGGTTTGATAGGTCACCGAATAGATGTCGGCGAATGTCATACGGCCATCTAAAGCAGCCACCCGGTTCCAGTGGTCGCCATCTATTTTGTCTGTATAGATTACCCCGACGGTATTCTGTCCGGAAAGGTCTCGTCTCAGGCGAACTGCATTGAAATAGCGTGCGTCAAAATTACTCAGGTATAGTTCTGTGTTGTCTACCGCGGAGAGAAACGCCACGTTCGTATTTCCGCGTTTTCCAGTGACCTTTGCCGCACTGGCAGGATTCGATATCCGACGCGTATACAGCATCGCTGATGGTGTCTGAAACATCTCGATACCGTCCAGGAAGAAGGGACGCTTCTCCGGGACAAATACGGCCTGTCGTGGATCGAACTGGATCTGGGCGACATCTGCTTCAACCTGTGAAAAATCGGGATTGAAAGTGCCGTTGAACGTGAGGTTGTTCGAAATGCCCCATCTGACATTCAGACCGACCGGGTCTCTGGTCTCACGCTCAAATTCAGCATCGCTTCCGGCTCCTCGCTGCATTGTTCCTGTCATTTCGGGATTGATATCCAGGACAAGGCCTCTTCTGAGGTCCGACAGATCCGTCAGGACACCGTTCTGGGACATAAAAGATGCTTTATCCAGTCGCGTTGGCGTCCATGTACTGGTATATCCGGAATGCTGGATTCTGCGGATCACGTTGAATCCCCAGTCCTGCGTGAAGGAACTCTGATAGCGAATGCTCTTGAAGGGTAGCCGGATTTCGACTTCGTACCCGTAGTCAGTGAGACGCCCCTTGGATTCAAAAACAAAATCGGGACTCAGATCGGTTGAAATCGGAGAACTGGTTCGACCTCCGCCACCACCACCAGACCCGTCACGAAGAATCCCATCAGCCTGCTGTCCCAGTGCATTTACGCCGATCATGAACGCCTGGCGTCGATCATTGTACGTATCCAGAACGATCTGTACGTAGTCGTCGCCACTGATTTTGTCGCGGTCTGCCAGTGTAGCCCTCACTTCAGCATGCGACTCGTATGCCCGGATTCCGAAGTGGATTGCGGTGGGCGAATACCACACCAGGACCTCGGTAGAATCCTGTGACATCCTTCCGTCGATGGGAAGGAAATCAGAAAAGCCCGAAAAACTGACGGCCTGTGACCAGACGCCTTCTGACAGAACACCGTCTATCACGAGGTCTACCCCTTCAAATCTTGGAACTGCCTTTTCTTCGGGCTCATCAGAGCCAATGGAAGCGTTCGCAGGGAAAATGGACGTAAACGCGAACAGCACGACGATCATCGTGCGGGAAAGGAATCGGTACATGACGGAATAGATCTGTGCGGAGCGGTGCTGATTCGAGGTTGAAGCCCGATACGAACAAAAAGGTCGCGGGGTTCATTCGAACCCCGCGACCCTTGAGTCTGCATCTTCTACATTCTGAAGAGATACTGCAGCTTGAAGAACAACTGACGGTTCGTCTGCTGAAATACCATCGCTTGATCGTTGTGCCGATTCGGGAAGTCCTGATAGCGGTGACTTGATCCGAAATGGAACACCGTGAACGGGCTGATTCGGTACGTCACGAGTGGATCCACTTCCAGTCGCTCAGCGAAATCGTTGTACTGCACGATTACTCGAGTCAGCAGTTTGCGGGTAAACTGATAGTTGACTCTCGAACGCAGAATGTATCCTGAGAAGAAATCGTCTCCGGTGGTTCTGCTTTTCAGCCTCGAGTAGTTGATATCGTTCCTGATCGTCATTCGATTGGTCGGCTTGACCGAAAGATTGGCAGAAGCGTTGAGCTGATCTCCGATTTCAGGCGCACTCGCATTGCGGTAAATGCCATCTCCAAAATTGGTTCTGAAACCGGCCTGGACATTTTCGCTGAAATTGCTCATCACGCTGATGTTGACACGCTGAATGCCGTCAAACTGCTCACCTGCAAAAAGCTCGTTGGACGTGAACGCGTTGATGTTGACAAATGTCTGGCGAATCAACTGCGCGTTGAATCCAACAAATACAGCTTCGTCTTTTCGCACATTGTCATAATTCCAGAAGCGGTTGACACCTGCAAAAACCGTCACCCGATTCATGAATCGGTTGTCTTCGGTCCAGAAGGTATATCTGTTCATGGCGTTGAAGCGACGAACATCATTGCTGAAAACGAATCCGTTGTCAGCCCTGAATGTCGGTGAGCGCTGCTCGTACATCACGTCGAAGCCATACTTGCGAGCCTGTCTGCTGACGGAGGTGGCCAGGCCATGGCCCCAGAAATCCTCTCCATCAAGAGCCGCCGTGTGGGCGCCCCTGTCAAACGTGCGTCCATCCAGACCATTTGAAGTGCTCAAGTCGGCATTGTTCAATTCCGCTGTGCGACTTGCCAATGCCTGCCAGGAGAACATGTACTTGGTCAGGAAACGTACCGAGCCATCGACTCCGACTACCGAGCCGGCTCCACCGTCGTCCATGCGACGATCGGTTGCCATCGCTGCGATGAAGGAGTTGTTTTCGAAACTGCGGCGCGCCCGAAAAATGTTGGAAACGCTTTTGCCTCCCGATACCAGGGAAGATCCTTCCTCAAACGGCATCAAAATGGGAGACGTATTGTCTCTGGCTCCAATGTACCCGACTGTCCAGTCACCAAATCGACCAGAGAGCTTGCTCGCGGCGATGGGATCATTGATCGAGCGCGTGTAGACCGCATCAATCTGGGTGTCGAAGAGATCAGCGCCTTCCTGAAAAAATGCGCGTCGTTCGGGAAATGACAGTGCGAAGGTTGAATTCACGTCAATCTGAGCCGCATCTGATTCAATCTGGCTGAAGTCAGGATTGATCGTTGCGTCCACAGTCAGATCGGAAGTGATTCCATATTTCAGGTTGAAAGATGGCTCGGCCGTCATCCGGTCATTGTTAAAACCGTTCGCCGGGTTGCCGAAATCTCTGGCTCCAGCTTGACTTCCCGTTACCGCGGGAAGAATCTCAAGATTACGCCCGTTCCGGATGTTTTCCATTCCTCTGAGCGTTCCAAACTGGCAGCTCATGCAAGGATCGTCGCGATCCATGGCCGCCCACGAGTACGTATTGCGATCTTCACGTGGATGAGTAATCCAGAACGTTGCTTTCCACTCCTGAATGTCCGCTTTCGGGAAACGAAGACTGCGGAAGGGAATCGCCATTTCAATCTGATAACCTGTATCCGTCAATTGCCCGGCAGATTCATAGATCAGATCAAAAGAAACATCTTCGTTGCCATTTCCGGAGCGCGTATCACCCTGAATACCGAGAGGATTGGCAGCAATGAAATAGGTTACCTGTCCGTCTCCGTTGGTATCCAGGAGAATACCGGAGTAGTCATCCTGCCATATCTGGTCCCGATCACTGAGGTTGTAGCGGATCAACTCGGGATCGTCCTCAATGATATAGGCGATGTACAGATTCTCCTCATCGTACGCCATGAGAGCACGAATACCAATCGGGGGTAATGCCTGTTCGTCCGGGTAGTTTTCGGAGAAGTTGGTCGCGACTGCAGCGGTTTGCCAGAGTGCTTCATCCAGATTTCCATCCACGTTTACAGCACCTGAAACCAGTGGAATATTCAGGTTTGGCTGAACGTTGGGCCTGAATGAGCTGTTCGAAGCATCATCGTCAGGCGATGGCTGTGCGAACGCCTGTTCGGGGGTGAAAATTGAAAGTGAAACTACGGTCAAAAGTGCTAAAAATATAGCACTACCGAACGGGCGTAGTGATGCGGATATACAGTTGATGTGCATCGTTCAAGTGTCGGAGTTTTGTTGACGGACGAAACTGAACGAAGAAGAAATGCTAAAAAATCCTCCCTCTGAATCGCCGCTACGGTGAATCTCTGCGAGTGTTACAGAAAAGAGCCATAACGCACTGTGAAGTTGTGATGGGGACGTATTTTTGCCCCATAAACCTCGCTTCTAAGGCATTTTCCAGACTTCAGGAGAAATACCCTTGCAAATACGCTTTCAATAGCTGAACATGGACGCGACGTCTGTTATTCACAGGTCAAGAAGGTTTATGAACAAGAAGCTGAAGAAACAACTGGTTATTGCCGTTCTGATTCTCGTCGGAATTTTTGTGGCTTTCGCAATTGTCGGACAGGTTGCCTGATCGGAATCCTGGAGTTGCTCGCCATCGGCCGGTTCAACACTGCAACATGACGGTGAGTCGAAAACGCTGGACCCTTTCGGATGCGTGCTCGGCGCGAGATAAATTGACGAGACGGTAAGCGCAGACCCCCGGGTTGCTGCCGGCATGTTGCAACCTGCAAACGATCTCAATCGATCGATCAGATTTAGCCTGCATTTCTTTGAGCCTTCGCCTCACGGTCTTTACCTTTTGAACGTTGCCGGACGAGTGACGGCAAACGGTGTCCAGAGTCTGCCCGACCATTTGTACTCGACCACGGTATTCCGGACATCATTCACACATCAAATCATCATCCCAATCACGATGAAGTTCTTTATTGATACAGCAGATCTCAAGGAGATCCAGGAAGCCAATGACATGGGCGTTCTCGACGGAGTCACGACGAATCCGTCACTCATGAAAAAGGCGGGAGGATCAAACTTCCATGAGCACATCCAAAAGATCTGCGACATCGTCGATGGTGATGTTTCTGCCGAAGTTATCTCGACTGAATATGACGGCATCATGCGTGAGGGCCGAGACTTGGCGAAGCTGCATCCGAACGTAGTCGTGAAAGTGCCGTTGATTGCCGACGGAATCAAGGCTATCAAATCTTTCTCTTCAGAAGGGATCAAGACGAACTGCACACTCTGTTTTTCGCCAACCCAGGCCCTCATTGCAGCCAAGGCAGGTGCAACGTACATCAGCCCCTTCATCGGCCGACTTGATGATATCTCTTCCTCGGGAATGGAGCTCATTGATCAGATTGTGACGATTTACGCCAATTACGGGTATGAAACGCAGGTGCTGGCAGCCTCGATTCGGCACCCGATGCACGTGGTAGAAGCGGCTCTCGTAGGAGCCGACGTCGCCACAATTCCTTTCAGTGTGATCGGACAGCTACTCAAGCACCCATTGACTGAAAGCGGGCTGGAAAAATTCCTGTCGGACTGGAAAGCTTATGAAGCAGCTTCCGCTTCAAACGGAGTCGGTGCTTAAGCCGGAAATCCGGGAACGGGATGATTTTTGCATCACTTGGTGAAACCGAAGAAATCGGTGCCAGCTGTCATTTTCTTTTGGTTGATGGAACGGGCATTCTCCTGGATGCCGGAG
>CAZEHJ010000045.1:0-14017 GCA_964512485.1 uncultured Rhodothermales bacterium
GTGGGCGATACTAGACTCGAACTAGTGACCCCCTGCTTGTAAGGCAGGTGCTCTAACCAACTGAGCTAATCGCCCTTTCTGAACCTGAAAATACGCCTTTTGAGGCTTATTTCAGAGCCCGCAATATTACGCTGACTTTTAATGAATGTCAACGCCGTCTGTTGATATGTATGCTTCTTGTCGTATCTTCGCCTTTCTGTGTCTTTTCGGGACGAATACCCGTTTCGATTCGCGAAAAGCGCACAGAAATAGCCGCCCAGATCGGGTACGTAATATTTAATTCCAGCCCAGGAAAAACTCCTGACAGGATCCCATAGAGCAAGACAATGAAGCGTACGTATCAGCCAAGCCGCCGCAAGCGCGCAAACAAACACGGTTTCCGCTCACGCATGGCGACCAAAAACGGTCGACGTGTACTGGCCAGACGCCGTGCAAAAGGTAGAACAGTCCTTACGGTCAGCGATACCAAACCAGGCAAGTAGATCCGGCCATGACTGGCTCACGGACAACCCCGCGTTCCGAACAGGGACGAATGACGTTTCCGCGCTCCCACCACCTGAAGCGAAAACGTCTGATAGAGCCGCTATTCGATCGCAACAACCGGACAATCCGGTCGCTTCGCAGCGGTAGCATTCGAATTGTGTACAGACTCACTGAAAAAGGCACCGTGAACGTTCCGTTCCAGATCGGAGTCGCAGTCGGTAAATCCAGAGGAAACGCTGTTCGCCGAAATCGGATCAAGCGTGTAATCTGGGAGACTGTCAGACTGAATCAGGCCGTGTTGCATGGGATTGCCCATAGTCCGGATGATCTTTTGACCGCCATGATACTCTTTCAGGGATCGACAGAAGAAAACTCTGCCATCTCCGCCGATACGGCGAAAGCCCTGAAAAGCCTTGGTGACCGATTGGAATCACCTCCCGCATAAACGGAACTGCATGGCGGATCTCTCGTACCGCGAGACCACGAAAGACGGCATCTCCGACAAATACACCACCCACACTCTGAGCGAGGCCACCCTTGGATAGAAACGTCCTGACCGCCACAGTCCTTATTGCCATTATCATGGTGGTATGGTTGACCTGGCTGGCCCCCGAGGCGCCCGTCCCTCAAGATCAAGCGGCCATCGATTCAACGCAGGTCGAAGAGTCCACCGATTTCCTCGAGCAAGGTGCTCCCGAGGTTGGCGTTGTTCCGGAATTGGCGGCAGATGACTCGTCCTTCGTTCTTGGCCTTGACGGCGATGTTCGAGAAATCGTGGTTGAAAATGCTCTCTTCAGAGCCACGATGTCCACCAGAGGCGGGACATTCACGTCATTTGAGCTCAAGGAGTACAAAAACTCCCATAGTGATAGCGCTGTTCAACTGATCGATACGACAAAAGGTGGATCCTTGGGTGTCGTTTTTACGTCCCCGGGGAATCGTAATTACGATAGCCGATCATTCATTTTCACGGCGGATACCGAAAGAGACAACATCCAGGTCGGAGATGCTCCTGCCACGCTCAACTTCAAGACGCAGGTCGGCTCAGGAAGTATCACCCTACAATACACGTTCAACCCGGATTCGTATGAAGTCGGCCTGAATGTCCTGCAGGAAGGGAATGCATCTTTCTCGACGAGAGAAGGATATGAGCTCGTCTGGAATGGGGGCGTACCCTTCTCGGAAACTACCCTCCAGAATTCAGCGCGGCGCTCCGGTGCATTTGCCCGCAGTGGTGGGGAGGTTGAATCTGTGGTGCTGTCATCGGATGCGTACGAAGAACAGTCGCTGCGCGGCGCTGTCGATTGGGTCTCGGTCAAGAATAAGTATTTCACCGTCGTGATCATGCCGTCGAGCCCGACCCGAGGGGCAGAGCTGATTGGTGAACGCGTGGGTGATGTGTCCGAGAACTATCTCAGACACGATTATCTGGCAAGCTTGATGATGCCGCCGGCAACGGCGGAGCCAGATACGTTTACGATGTATATGGGTCCGATGCTCTACCAGAACATCAATCATTATGATCTGGATCTGTACAATATGGTTGATTTCGGGTGGGATTTCTTCGAGATCATCACCAGGCCGCTGGCCAGATTCGTCTTCATCCCGGCGTTCACCTACCTCTCGCACGTGATACCGAGCTACGGTCTCGTCATCATCATTCTGTCTATCCTGATCAAGCTCATTCTCTTCCCTCTTACGAAGTCTTCCTTCAAGAACATGGGCAAGATGAAAGAGCTTCAGCCCCGAATGGAGGCCATCAAGGAGAAGCACAAGGACAACCCCCAGGCGCAACAGCAGGCCATGATGAAGATGTACAAGGAGACGGGGGTCAATCCGCTGGGCGGTTGTCTTCCGATGCTTCTCCAGTACCCGGTCATCATCGCACTTTGGCAGTTTCTACCTCAAGCCATCGAGCTGCGTCAGCAGGGCTTCCTCTGGGCAGCAGACCTTTCCTCCCCCGACGTCATTCTGACTCTGCCTTTTGAGATTCCGATGTTTGGAAGTGCCATAGCAGGATTTACGCTGCTCATGGGAATATCGATGGTCTTCCAGATGAAGGTGTCGATGACTGCGCAATCCAACGCGCAGGCCAAGATCTTCACCTATGTCATGCCAGTGATGATCTTCTTCATCTTCAATAAACTGGCCTCTGGGCTGAACCTCTATTACCTTTGCTACAATGTCCTGACGGCTGTTCAGCAGAAGTTTATCAACAAGCAGATCCACGAGAACCCGGAAGAGCTTGTACCGGAGAAGAAGAAAAAGAGCAAACCTGCCGCCAAGTCAGGCTCCAAGAAAAAGGGCGTTGGTGCCATCACCGGGAAGTCCCAAAAGAAGCGCCGTCGCTAGACCCGTAAAAGAATGAGAAATGGAACGGGAGATGGTGATACGATCGTCGCCCGCGCCACTCCGCGGGGGGCTTCGGCACTCAGTGTGACCAGGCTGTCTGGTCCCGAGTCGTTTACGATCGCAGCATCTGTTTTTGAAGGTACCGATCTGCGAGATCAGGCATCCCACACGGCGCACGTCGGATACATCCGGGGCAATCGGGGACCTATCGATCAGGTCGTGGTCACACTCTTCAAGGGACCTAACAGCTCCACGGGTGAGGATGTGATTGAAATCACCTGTCATGGTGGCGACGTGGCTACGGATGCTGTCATCACGCTTCTTGTCGAGCGGGGAGCGCGACACGCCGAACCCGGCGAGTACACATTGCGCTCTTTCATGAACGGGAAAGTCGACCTCGCACAAGCCGAAGGAATTGCAGAGCTGATTCATGCACGTTCCGCCCGTGCGGGGCGCATTTCCATGGCGCACATTCGGGGCAAGTACTCGGAAGAGCTTTCTGCTATCCGTTCTGATCTGATGGAATTGCTTTCGATGGTGGAGTTGGAACTGGATTTTGGTGAGGAAGACGTAGCCTTTGCCGACAAAGGCCGCCTTGCCTCGCTTTTGGATTCGGCGGACGAGCGTTTGGGACTGCTTCGTAACTCGTTCCGACTGGGGCGCGCTATAGCGGACGGCGTGCGAGTGGTAATCGTGGGCAAACCCAATGCGGGAAAGTCCACCCTTCTCAACGCAATCGTTGGATACGACAGGGTCATCGTCAGTGCGACTCCTGGTACGACTCGCGACGAAGTTGAGAGCGAAGTGGAATATGGCGGAGTGCGGTATCAGTTTGTGGATACCGCAGGTCTGCGGGAGACGGAAGATCACATCGAAGCCGAAGGCGTAAGGCGCTCGCTTCAGGCGATTCAGGGCGCTGACCTTATGATCGAACTGGTCGATTTGACGGAGATTGTTTCACGTGAAAAAAATCTCTCGGACCGTGGCCGACCGGGTGAGTCAGAAAGCGATCCGGACGTAGGTGACGCGCCCCGCTTGCGGATCGGAAACAAGACCGACCTTCTAAATGATATTGGTGCGAGCGGAGCCGGTTACGATCTTGTTCTTTCCGCTCACGATATTGCGGATGATCCCGAGGGCTTGGCTTCACTGATGAACGCAATTGCTGAGCGGACGGTAGGTTCGGACGCGTTGAACGAGGAACACCATGTGGTCACAAGCCAGCGCCAACGGGCCCACGTGCTTGCAGCGCTGGAAGCCGTGACGAGGGCTCGTCACACGTTGGAATCTGGTGGTTCAGGAGATATGCTCTCATCCGATGTTCGAGAAATCGTAGATGAGATTGGTGCTATCACCGGCGAGATTACGAACGAAGATATTCTGGACCAGATCTTTTCAAGATTCTGTATTGGGAAGTAGGGAAGAAAAAGCAATGGACATAACATGAAGGGACATAACGAGTAACGGGAATAATACGATTTGACTCAGCCAGAATACGATATCATAGTAGTTGGCGGTGGCCATGCCGGAAGCGAGGCAGCGGCTGCTGCGGCGCGAATGGGAGCGAAGACGCTTCTGATCACGATGAGCCTGGAGGCCATCGGCAGAATGTCGTGCAATCCGGCAATCGGTGGGATCGGCAAAGGACAGATAGCGCGAGAAATTGATGCGCTAGGCGGCATCATGGGAAAGGTCACCGATGAGTCAGGACTTCAGTTCAGAATGTTGAACAGAAGCAAAGGACCAGCCGTCTGGTCACCACGTGCTCAGTGTGATCGGTTCATGTATTCAGCCGGTATCAGACGAGAACTCGAAGCTGAACCGAACCTGTTCATGCGCAGCGATATGGCCGTGGATCTGCTGGTAGATGGAAATCGGATCTGCGGCGTAAAAACACAGCTGGGTGTAGACATATCTGCGCAGTCCGTCATCCTCACAAGTGGCACATTCATGAACGGCCAGATCCATATTGGCGAACGCACCTACGGTGGAGGCAGAATGGGTGAAGGTGCTTCGACAGGCTTGACCGGCGCACTGCACAAACTCGGATTCGAGTCCGGTCGACTCAAAACGGGTACCCCTCCCCGACTTGATGGAAGAACAATAGATTATGCCGTTCTTGAGGAGCAGAAAGGAGATGAAGCACCGGTACCCTTCAGCTATATGACGGATGTCCTGCCGGAGCGGCAATTGTGCTGTTGGTTGACCTTTACCAGCCGGGAAGTGCATGATATCCTGCGGACGGGATTTGACCGCAGCCCCATGTTTGTAGGCCGAATTCAGGGAACGGGCCCCAGGTATTGTCCCTCCATCGAAGACAAGATAGATCGATTTGCGGACAAAGAGCGACATCAGCTGTTTCTCGAGCCGGAAGGATGGAATACGCACGAGGTGTATGTGAACGGGTTTTCGACGAGCCTGCCAGAAGATGTTCAGACTCAGGCGATACGTTCGATTCCCGGTCTGGAAAAGGCGCACATGCTGCGTCCGGGATATGCCATCGAATATGACTACTTCCCTCCTTTTCAGCTTCGTTACTCGCTGGAAACGAAGGCTGTGCGCGGGCTTTTCTTTGCGGGTCAGATAAATGGCACGACAGGCTACGAAGAGGCTGGGGCACAAGGACTTGTAGCAGGAATGAACGCAGTTCAATATGTCCGGGGCAACGGCCCGATTGTTCTGAAACGGTCCCAGGCGTACATCGGCGTTCTGATCGACGATCTGGTGGCAAAAGGCACGGATGAGCCGTACCGGATGTTTACATCCCGCGCAGAACATCGGATGATGCTCAGGCAGGACAATGCCGACGAGCGGTTGTCTGAACTCGGACACAAGTTGGGTCTGGTTGACGACGCGCGCCTCGCGCGTATGCGCGCGAGGCGCGCAGCACGTCTGGACACTACAAAAAGAGTCAGCAAAACAAGCGTCAAGCCGGGATTGGTGAATGAATACCTCTCCTCTCTCGGAAGTGCTCCGATCAATCAAGGCGAGCGGATATCGAAAATTGCGCTACGGCCCGAGGTCAAACTTGCTGAGTTGCTGAGGCATTCCGAGCAAATGTCACTGGTTACAGACGTTGAGGGTCTCGAGTCTATCGTAGACATGGTAGAGATAGACCTGAAGTATCAGGGATATATCGATCGTGAAAATGAGTTGATCGACAAGATGGACAAGCTCGAGAGCCTTCAGATTCCTCTGGCCCTGGATTATCATGCTATAACCAACATCACAATGGAAGCGCGCGAGAAACTTTCGAAGATCCGCCCGGAAAACCTGGGTCAGGCATCCAGAATATCGGGGGTCTCCCCTGCTGATGTTTCCGTGATGATGGTTATGCTGAAATCCGGGAAGATTCCCAAGATCCTGGCGTAAAAGCCTGAATCAAGCATTATTACAAGTAGTGTTTCACGTGAAACACTCGAAAACGGCGCCAGAAGGCGCTCAACCCTGTTTCGCGGAAGCTGGACGTGTATCCTACAATAGACATACCCTTATCGGACGAAAAACGACGGTTATTGGACGAGTATGCATCCATGTTGCTGAGCGTAAATCGCCAGTTCAATTTGATTTCGCGTTCAGACATTCAGCAGGTCCGAAACCACCATGTCGGACATAGCCTGGCGTACGGTTTGAAAGGGTTTCCAAACGCCTGTCACATTGTGGATTGGGGATCAGGAGGTGGACTTCCGGCTATTCCGATAGCAATACTCTGGCCCGAAACACGCGTCACTGCAGTTGATTCGAATGCAAAGAAGACGCGTTCGATAGACCTGTTCTGCCGCAGACTTGGCATCTCCAACTGTTCTTCCTGGCATGGGCGTGCAGAGAAGTGGCCTGGAAAAGCCGACTACTCCGTGTCTCGGGCGACCGCACCGCTGACGGATTTATGGCGATGGCACGAGCGTTCAGCGCGAGATTGTGAGCAGTCCGAAGGTGATTGGAAATCGGGCCTTATTTGTCTGAAAGGGGGGAATCTGAGGGATGAAATCGCAGACCTGACCCAGAGATATGCGGGTTGCGAAGTCCAGACTATTTCTCTGAAAGACCACTTCGAGGATGCGTACTTTGAAACGAAATCGCTCGTTCATGTCCACATCTAAATTGTTTCTCTGATGCCCAAAAAGGATAAACAGGGTACACGAACTGAACGCCTGTTTGCCGCGGTTCTGTTGCTTCAGAATCGCCCCAACATGACCAGCAGGGACCTTGCTGAGCATTTTGATGTGAGCCGACGGACCATCTTTCGCGATCTACGGGCTCTGTCTGATTCGGGTGTTCCATTAACCTACTCCGAAGGTGGAGGATATGAGATTCTGGAGGGGTATCAGTTACCTCCGCTCATGTTAACTGCCAGGGAAGCGGCTACATTGCTTGTCGGGACTGAGTTCATGAAACTGCAATCCGACGCCTCATTGCGAGAAGACGCGGACGCAGTCTCCCTGAAAATCCGTGCCGTACTGCCACGGGAAATCCGGGAATATGTCGACCAGCTTTCCGACAATACCGTGCTGGATCCGTACTGGATGCACGCTGTGCAGGCCGAGGGAGCAGAATCCGGCAAGTGGTACAAACTCTCTGAGGCGGTTGCCAGATCACGAAAGGTGATCATGGAATATTTTGTTGACAGCCGGCAGGAGCTGACTCAGAGACGGGTCGATCCGCTCGGACTCATTTATTATACCGACCACTGGAATCTAATAGCGTTCGATCATCTGCGCGAAGAGATCAGAAACTTCAGGCTGGACCGAATAGAAGAGATGTTCGTGTTGACCGAGCGATTCGAGCGTCCGGAAGGATTTGATCTCCAGAAATATCTGGAAGAAGATGACCAGCGGTCGAATCCAGTAGAGATCATTCTGTCTTTCAGCGCCGCCGCTTTCAAAAGAGCGCGAGTCAGCATACCGGCTCGTATCGAAGAAGAGAAAACAGAAGGAGAGAGGGTCGTCGTAACGTTCAAATTTGAAAATCTTGACTACCTGTCACAGTGGATTTTGAGGTTCGGACCCGACGTGAAAGTAGTGGAGCCAAAATCTCTGTCCGAGGCGCACATTGCAGCAGCCCGATCAATTACAGGAAATTACTAGTATTCAGTATTACTGTAACGAACGATTTCAAAATTTCTTATAACACGTTGTGTCACAATGTGTAGCAAGGTATTCTGAACGCTTGTGTCTCAATTCTAAAGCGCCAAAATATATCGGTTCGGGTAAAGGCCTAATCTGAGAGAGAGTCAGACAGGTTTTTTAGAAGGTCTTTTGCGCCCGACAGTGAGGGCACGTCCTGAATGATGGCTCGCAATTTTCCACCCCGGCTTTCTTTGAGGACATACTTGTTTTCGAGCTGCGATAGTTTCTCAAGCAATGGGTGAAATCTGTTTTCGTAAAACCAGGTATCCTCTTCGGCGGGCGGCATGCCCAAAAACAGTCGCTCATTCTTGAAGGTGATTTTTGGAAGACGGATCTGTTGACCCAGAATCTTGAGTTCGACTCCGAGCACGAGATTGGAAACTTCGTCGGGTGGTGGCCCGAAGCGATCGGACAGTTCTTCCCGGATTAACTCCAGTTCTGCTACCGAAGAACAATCCGATATTCGCCGATACAGATTCAGTCTTTCGATCCGATTGGACAAGTAGGTCTCAGGGATCAGAGCGTCAGCATCTACGTCTACCGTGGTTTCGCTAACCGGCGGTCTGGGTTTTTCATCGAACAGTTCGGCGAACTCTTCGGCGCGGAGTTCTTCGACCGACTCATCCAGAATGCGGTGATAGGTTTCAAATCCGACGTCTGCGATGAAGCCACTCTGTTCGGCTCCCAGCATGTTGCCAGCTCCCCGTATATCCAGATCGCGCATCGCCAGATGGAATCCGCTTCCGAGATCACTGAATTCTTCAACCGCTTGAAGTCTCTGCTTTGCTTCGCGGGTGAGGCCGTGAACCGAGGGCACGAGCAGATAGCAGAATGCCTTCCTGTTTGATCGACCCACGCGGCCGCGCAGCTGGTGAAGCTCAGCCAGTCCAAAATGATCGGCGCGATTAATGATGATCGTATTCGAGTTGGGAATGTCGAGACCGTTCTCGATGATGTTGGTGCTGACGAGCACATCGAAGGTGCCTTCGACAAATCCCATCATGACACGTTCAAGCTGATCTCCTTTCATCTGACCGTGCGCAGTCTGAATCCGGATGTCGGGCACCAGCATGCGGAGCATGCTCGATATCTCATCGATGGACTGCACCCGATTGTGGATGAAGAAGACCTGGCCACCACGGTTTATCTCGTAGAGAAGCGCGTCGCGAATGAGATCTTTGTCGAAAGCATGGATCTCAGTGTTGATCGGCTGGCGGTTCTCCGGGGCAGTTGCAATGATGGAAAGGTCACGTGCGCCCATCAGGGAGAACTGAAGTGTTCTTGGGATGGGGGTAGCCGTCAACGTTAGCGTATCGACGTTTACGCGCAGTTTTCGAAGCTTTTCCTTCATCGTGACGCCGAAACGCTGTTCTTCATCCACGATGAGAAGTCCCAGATCGTTGAATTCTACATCCTTTGAGATGAGACGGTGCGTGCCGATTACGAGATCCAGTTTTCCGGCTTTGAGCTCGCCAATCGTCTCCTTGAGTTGGGCAGTAGAGCGGAAGCGAGACAGGACGCCAATATTGACAGGATAGTTTTCGAGACGTTTGGAGAAAGTCCTGAAATGCTGCATCGCCAAAACAGTAGTCGGTACAAGAACGGCTACCTGCTTTCCGTCCTGTACCGCCTTGAAAGCAGCACGGATTGCAATCTCCGTTTTGCCAAATCCGACGTCGCCGCAGACCAGACGGTCCATTGGTTGGGGCTGCTCCATGTCCTGCTTGACGGCTTCACTGGAAGAGGCCTGGTCCGGAGTGTCTTCAAATTGAAAGGACGCTTCCAGCTCCTGTTGCCAGACAGAGTCGGAAGAAAATGAGTAACCGTCTGAAGCCTTGCGCTGAGCGTAAAGCCGAATCAAATCTCGGGCGATATCTTTGACGCGAGACTTGGTGCGCGACTTTGCCCGCTCCCATTGCCCGGAGCCAAGTTTTGTCAGCCCCGGCTGGTGTCCTTCTTTGCCCTTGTACTTGTGCAGCTTGTAGAGAGCATTGACATTCACGTACAGTGTGTCGCCGTTGAGGTACAACAATCGGACGGCTTCCTGTTTGCGCTCGCGAACAGTGATGTGCTCCATTCCCGCAAATTTTCCGATTCCGTAGTCGATGTGGACGACAAAATCTCCTGGGGTCAACTGCTGCAATTCACGCAGGCTCAAACCACCGTATCGCTGCTTCTGTTTTCTGGCTGTGGGTCGATGGTAGCGATCGAAAATCTCGTGGTCTGTATAGAGTGCCAGAGCAAGATCCGGAATCTCAAAACCTCTGTGCAGGGACTCCACTTTCAGGCGGACCCGACCAGCAGTCAGATCGTCTTCAAGCAGCTCCATGAGACGACCTTCCTGACCGCGATTGTCGCACAATATCGTTGTTTCCAGACCGTTACCAGCGTTTTCCAGCAATCTGTTGCGTAGCAGCGCGACTCTCGAATTGAATGCTGGCTGTGGTCTGGCTTCGATAGATATTTGCTCGTCGCCCTCTTCCTGAAAAGTCCCGAAATGAACTGATGAATACGGATAGGTTGCCAGCCTGAAGGCACCCTCATCCATGTACAATTCTTCAGGTTGGGGCAGCAGATTGTCCTTGTCTTCTGACTCAATCTTCGCCGTGGCAATCCGATGGAGTTCGCCCCATTTCTCGTAAACAGAATCGGCCGACTCAAAAAGCGCTGCACTGTCCTGGTAAACGATGAGCGCCTGGGTGGGGAAGTAATCGGTAATCGGAATCCTGGAGGCGGCATCCGCTGAGTCGCCTTCCAGATTCGGAACGATGCGTGCACTGTTTCGCCGACTGACCGAGCGCTGCGTGTGAATATCAAACTCGCGTATCGAGTCGATTTCATCGCCGAAGAATTCGATTCTGATAGGGTAGGACCCGATGAAGGGAAAGACGTCGAGGATACCACCGCGGAGCGCGAGGTCTCCCGGTGCCTCCACAAACTCGGTCCGTTCGAATCCCTGCTTGACCAGTCGTTCAATGAGAACTTCGGGATCAATTTCTTGACCCGATTCGATGTCCATGGCCGCCTGCTTCACCGAGGCAGCAGGGGGTACCTTCTCCAGCACCGCTTCAATACTGGATACTAGTATACCCTTGAATGATTCTTGCAATCTCTGAAGAATATCACCCCGGACAATCGTGGGAGCGGGGTCCGGAACGTGCTCAGGATCGAAGGGTCGATTGTCCGATTTTGGAAGCAAAAGGACGTCTTCGTCGGATCCCAGAACCTGTTGCAGATCGGAGCAGAAAAATGCCGCACTGTCCGAGTCAGGGAACAGACAGATGAGGGGACGGCCGACATCTTTGTAAATGGAGGCGGTCAAAAATGAGGGCAACGACCCTATGGCTCCACGGACAGAAACACTTCCTCCAGCGCCACCTTCATTCCCCGATCGGGAGCACCAATCGACAAGCTCGCGACTGAACGAAGAAGCGGCAATGCTATGATGAAGGGCTTCGAGCGACAAGTGGGTTCTGGAAGAGGGGGGTCAGTAAGAGGAGGGTCAGGTGGAGGCTGGAATCAGTGGCCTGTTACTTCGAACTCACGATGCGGGTCCACCATCAGGATGGTGAATGTCCCTCAGCGATGGCGTCCTTGACAAATCCGTTGGCAGATGACAACCTCTTACCGGCATCCTCAGCTGAAACCGCGGCCAAATGCATCACAAGAGCCGTTTTTACGTGTCCTCCCGCATTATTCAGAATAGCCGTGGCTGATGCATAATCGACACCGGTTACCGTCATCACAGTCCGCCTGGATCTCTCGACCAGTTTTGCATTGGTCATCTGAAGATCGACCATCATGTTCTCGTAGACCTTGCCCATCCTGATCATGCTCGCGGTAGTCAACATGTTCAGAACCAGTTTTTGTGCCGTACCACTTTTCATCCGGGTCGAACCCATGACAACTTCCGGGCCAACGACAGGACAGATGGCCACGTCTACATCGATGTTGAATTCGTTTCGGGGAGTACAGGTGATGAACAGAGTTTTACAACCCATCTTCCGCGCGTGGTTTACCGCGCCGACTACGTAAGGCGTGCGCCGACTTGCCGCGATTCCACAAACGACATCGGTTGAATTGACCCCCGCTTCCTCGATTGCCCTGGCACCATTTTCTTCCAGATCCTCCGCTCCCTCCTGTGATTGGAAGACTGCTGGACGTCCACCGGCAATCAGGCCTTGAACCTGATCCGGATCCGAGCCAAAGGTGGGTGGGCATTCTGACGCATCCAGAATCCCGAGTCGTCCGCTGGTGCCCGCTCCCGCATAGAAGAGTCTTCCACCGTTTTGAAAAGCATGGACAATAATCCTGACAGCGTCAGCGATGAAGGGGAGCTGTGTCTTGACGGCTTCGGCCACGAGGTGATCTTCCGAGTTGATGATCTCGAGGATCGTCTCGACAGAAGCGGTATCAATCTCCATCGAACGCGGATTACGCTGTTCGGTGGCCAGTCGCTGGAGCTCAGAAAAGAGTGGTGGTGCTTTGCTCATGAATCGGATGCTGGTTCGCGCCGATGTGCGGATTCGTTGATCGAAGCATATCGGGGTGATTCGCCGTTTGGTTGCCTCGCAGTTTCGGTTGATTCTCTGGGCCCTACAAATGTACTCTTCAGAACGAACAGGATTCAGTCGCGTAGCTACTGTTCGTCACCCGTGTACCCTGCCTTCGAGAGTGGTCGTCGCGGCTGTCCTGAAAATAAAGCATTCCACCGGCTCTTTGGTTATAAAGTCGTTACATCTTAGAGGAATCCGAGCCCATGTGGATTCGACTGTTCGATTCGATGATGGTATCAACGTTATCGTCGGATCCAATGGCGCAGGAAAAACCAATATTCTGGAAGCGGTCCATATTCTCTGTCTGTCTCGCAGCTTTCTGACAAGTCGCGACCAGTACGTTCTTCGAAAAGGCAGCCCTTTTTACGAGGTTGAAGGCGAATTCGAGTCTGAAGTGCGCTCTTCGATCAAGGTGCGGGCGGCATTTGTGCCTCAGGAAGGGAAAAAGGTATTCGTGGGCGGCGTTCAGGTTGAACGCATGGCAGATCTGGTCGGACAGTTTCCGATAGTGGTCTTTTCTCCGGAAGACCAGCAATTGACAGCCGAGGGACCTGAACACCGCCGTCGATTCCTGGACAACATCATTTCGCAGTCGAGCAGTCTCCATCTCGAGAACCTGATCAGATATCGGAAGGTGCTCAAGCAGCGAAATGAACTGTTGCTCAGCGCCCGAAGAAGCCGCAGGCAGCCAGATCCCATGCTACTTGAATCTTGGTCGCGCGAACTTCTCGAAACGGGTTCAGCCATCATTACCGACCGGGTCCAGTTCATCTCGAAGTTCGGAGATCATCTCGAAAATGCGCATCAGAAGATCAGTGCAGTGGCTGAACGTCCCACACTGACCTACTCACCATTTCCAGATGAGACCGCGACAACTGACAATGTTTTGGACCTGTTTGGGGCTCAGATGCAAAGGAGGCAAGACCAGGAAGTCGAACGGGGTGTGACGTTAGTGGGACCCCATCGACACGACGTGTACATGGCCCTCGATGAGCTGCCCGTGAGACGATATGCCTCACAGGGGCAGCATCGAACGTTCGGGATGGCTATGAAGCTTGCCCAGTACGACTATCTGAAAGAACAGACTCCTGAAGCGCCGATATTGCTACTAGACGATGTGTTCGACAATCTGGACCCTGCGCGAATCGAGGCTTTTCTCGAGATACTAGGCTCCGAATCGATCGGTCAAAGCATCACGACAGCAGCACGACAGGAAATCGTTCACAATCATCTCGATCCGTCAACCTGTAGGACCATTTATGTGCACCCCGGTGCCCGTGTCTCGGATTCTGCAGATCGAGCAACAGATCTTGATTCCATCATTGATGAGGTCCAGGAGAGTGTGATCGAGACCGATGCCGTGACGCGTGAGGAAGAAAAACTACAATCAAAAGAACCATCGGGTGTACCCGAAGTAGAGGCGCAGGACGTATAGGAGATCTTAAAACGCCTCGAACGCCTCGAACGCCTCGAACGCCTCGAACGGCGAAAAAAGGACAT
>CAZEHJ010000045.1:14117-23976 GCA_964512485.1 uncultured Rhodothermales bacterium
AACGCCTCGAACGCCTCGAACGCCTCGAACGCCTCGAACGGCGAAAAAAGGACATTGATTTGATGACTACTGAACTGAAGAGCAAGATCAGCATGATGCGAACTTTGCCGAATACAACCATCCTGAACACGGGCCTTCTGATCATCATGGTGGTCATTCTTACGGGATGTGCGGCGTCGACCAATCCGATTTCCGGGCGTCGGGCCTACAACTACGCCTGGTCTCCATCTGAAGAAATCCAGATTGGCCAGGACGCCGACTCCCAGATCGTGGCCCAGTACGGTCTGTATAACGACGAAGCGGTGTCGAACTATGTCAATGATCTCGGTCAGGAACTGGTCGGGATCAGTCATTTCCGGCGAGAAGGTATCGATCCGGTTTTCGGTTCCATGCGATTTCACTTCAGGGTTCTCGACTCCCCCGTGGTTAATGCGTTCGCTTTACCGGGAGGCTTTATCTACGTCACGCGGGGACTGTTGGCACATCTCGAGAATGAAGCTCAGCTGGCAGTCGTTTTGGGTCACGAAATAGGCCACGTTGTTGGGCGGCACGGTTCAAAGGCCATGTGGCGGCAACAATTCGGTACCGGAGCACTCCTTCTGGGTGCCATTGGTGGCCAGGCGGTTTTTGGTGGAAACACGGCAGAAAATGTCATGAACCTCGGTGGGACGGCTACCCAACTCCTGTTTCTGAAATATGGGCGTGGTGCGGAATCCGAATCCGATCAGCTTGGTGTGGAATACGCGGCTCTTACGGGATATGACGCGTCACAGGCCGCGGCATTTTTCAGGTCCCTGAAGCGGCTGGGAGAACAGTCCGGACAGGAACTGCCCGGTCTCTTGTCTTCGCATCCAGATCCAGGTGATCGCGAAGCATATATGCATGAACGGTCCGCGAAATGGGCGGCGGAAGTGCCCATGGATAAAGTGGGCCGGGACACATTCCTGAGCCAGGTAGACGGAATTGTGTACGGTGAGGATCCAAGGCAGGGCTTCGTCCGCAACGACATCTTCTTTCACCCGGACATGGCCTTCAGTTTTCCGGTGCCTTCCGGCTTCGACGTAGTCAATCAACCAACCCAGGTTGTGATGGTCCCCGAAGATCAGCAGGCACTTGTTCTCTTCTCTATCGAAACAGAACACGAGCGCGCCCGGGATGCAGCGGAAGCTCTCAAGACTCAGGAAGGAATTCAGGTCATCGAAAGCGGAATCGGTCAGGCCGGAGGTTTGCCGATGCATTATGTCGTCGCGGATGCCAAATCAACTGACGATCAGGAGCTTCGAATCAGGTATCAATACGTCGAATACGACGGAAACGTGTTCGTCTTTACAGGAATGGCATTGCGAAGTGCTTACTCGCAGTACGCCGATCGATTCGTCAGAACCATGACAGGCTTTCGACAGATAACAGATGACCGAATACTGGCAACACAACCCGATCGACTCGCGCTTCTTCGAACGGTACAGAGCGGGTTGTTCGGCACGTTGATCGGATCGAGCCTTCCACAGAACCTGACACAGCTATCGATGGCCATTCTGAATCAGGTGGAGATCAATCAACAGATATCAGCGGGAAGGACCTATAAAACGATCCGGTAAGATCTACTGATCTTCTCCGGGAGGAATCAGCGTAGCATCACCGGCAACACACATTTTCTTGCCGAGGTAGATGTACGTTTTCATTCTGATGTGCCGGTATTTTTCAATCTTCTCTCCTACACGAACTTCGACCGTGATCTCTGATCCCACGGGTACTGGGCGCAGGAACTTGGCTGAAATATTGACAGCCACGCATCCGGGGCCGGGGAAATCTCTTCCGAGGGCCTTCGAAATGATACCCAGCAGAAATATCCCGTGGACAATCGGCTTGCCGAATCGGGTTGTTTCCGCAAACTCCTCATCGATGTGGATAGGATTGTCGTCGCCGGTCAAATCGGCAAACAGTTTCACATCTTCAGCCGTCAGGACGCGATTTACAGAGTAAGACTGTCCAACTTCGAGGGCTTCAAATGTATTCGGATTGGTGCTCATTCGAGGTGCTGGGTGGAGAAAGTCCGATCAGGACTCAAAAGATTAATCGAAAGAATGGACGGCACGACGCGAGGTTGAGTTCAAACCTACGGGAAAAAAGTCAACTGGCGCTCAGTTCGACCGATGAAAAAAAAGAGTATTAAACCAGAATCGCTACTTTCGGTATGTTTTTGACGTCATGCACGAGGATTTGCCCTCATCGCACACGAAATTCCCGGGATGGATTTGAACAATCACCCTGATTGTCGGGTTCGAAAGACGACTTGAATTTCCCCGAGGATCACGACACGTTTGCTTTAGACATTATTGCGTAAGCCCCTATGATGCATCGCGTTTTTGAACGTCTCCGACCCTTCATCAGGGGTGTCGTGAATCATGCACCGTGGGTTTTACTGGTTTCGGTGTTGTTGTCCGTGGCTGGAGTCCAACTGGCGACGCGGTTGAGCATCGATACAGACCTTGCCAATTTGATTCCCCCTGAATACCCGAGCGCACAGGCCCTCGAGAAGCTTCGGGAAACAGTTGGAGGGGAAACGGAGGCCGCGATCGCCATCGAAAGCCCATCTTTCGAAGCGAATAAGGCATTCGCCGAGGCGCTTATTCCTGAGATCCTTGCCCTCGTAGGCAAGGAATACAGTGAGCCCTATTTCCAGCGGGTGGAGTATTACAAGGACACCGAGTTCTTGAAATCCAACGCACTCTATTTTGCTACTCCGGCCGAACTGGATCTCGTTGAAACGTGGCTCGACGACAAGATTTATGATGCCCGCCTCGACGCGAATCCCATGTTCTTCGATCTGGAGGACGAATTCGACGACGAGGAGGTCGAACCCGATTCGGTTGCAGACGAACTGAGTGCCATTTACAATGAAATCGTCTCGAAAGAGTATCCGATTTCGGATGACAGCCTGACCATGGTCCTCCGGTTTTTTCCGGCAGAATCGTCCTCGAACATCAGCTTCATTGAGAGCGCCTATCGGGACATCGATAGCGTGATCGCCCGGGTTGATCCAACCGCCTATCATGCGGAAATGGAGGTCACGCCGGCGGGTCGTCTGTACCGGCAAATGGTGGAGGTTCAGACGATTCAGCGGGATGTACTGAACTCCTTCGGCTCCGGAGTACTGGCTGTTCTGCTGATGGTGGTCATGTACTTCTTCTACAAGTCCTATTCGGCGCGCGCCGGCCGCTCTTTCAGCATGAAGGTGATCCTGACAGAGCTTGCACGAATACCCCTGATGGCCATGGTAATCGGGCTTCCCCTTTTGATGAGCCTGTCCTGGACGTTTGGCGTAGCGTTTCTGGCATACGGTCAGCTCAACCTGATGACCTCAACTCTTGGGTTGGTACTGTTCGGCCTGGGAATTGACTATGGCATACACTTTTATGCGCGTTATTCGGAAGAACGGGCATCCGGAAAATCGGTGATTGATGCGGTTGAGGTGACCTTTTCGAGTACCGGTCAGGCGGTCACCATTGGCGCGCTGACTACCTCTCTCGCTCTTTTCGTTCTGGTGGTGGCGGACTTCAGGGGGTTCAGCCAATTCGGCTTTATTGCTGGCACAGGTATCCTGTTTGCCCTCATAGCAATGCTGGTCGTGATGCCCGCCCTGCTTTCAGTATTTGAACGCTTCGGACTCATGAATCTGACGGCTGCGGGGCCGGCGAAAGCCGTATCCGATTCCAAGCGTGTGTTTCCCTCAGCGCGCGCAGTTCTCGCGTTGAGCGTACTGGCTGTGGCAGCTGCCCTGGCTTTTCTTCCGCGAGTAGAATTTGAATATCGCTTCGGTGAACTCGAACCGGAGTATGAGGAGTATGTCGCTCGCCGGGCGGTAGTCAGAAAGGTGTTCAGCGACAGCAGACGCCGGAACCCGGCCTACGTAGTGGTGGATTCGCCCGACGAAATTCAGCCCATCACTGCCGCACTCAACCAGCTCATCGATACAGATACGCTTTCGGCGACCATCAAGAGGATTGAATCCCTGCAGGATCGTTTCCCCATGAGAGCAGGCGCACAGGCCGAGCGACTGGATCGACTCGAAACGATTCGCGGACTGCTGGACGACAAATTTCTCAAGACCGATGATTCGGATGACATGGAACGCCTGCGCCGGGCCGCCTCCACGGATCGTGTTCTGGAATTTGAGGAGGTACCGGAATTTCTGCGGAAGCAGTTCACTTCGAAAACGGGTGAATTAGGCAATTTCGTGATCATCTATCCCCTGTATGGACTTTCGGACGGGCGAAGATCGATCGCGTTTTCAAACGACGTGGGATCCATCATAACCGAAGAGGGAAGGGAGTACCACGCGGGATCCACATCTCTCGTGGCCGCCGATATGCTCAAACTGATGCGGAGCGAATCACCGTGGATGGTTCTGGCCACGCTGCTGATCGTCGCATCACTCATGTATCTCAATTTCAACACCATCCGATGGGCTCTCCTCGCTCTCTTGCCCCTCGTGGTAGGAATCCTGTGGATGCTTCTGCTGGTCGAACTTTTTGGGGCGCGCCTGAATTTTTACAATCTGATTGTGCTGCCTGCGGTCCTTGGGATAGGCAATGATGCAGGTGTCCACCTTGTTCACAGATATCGGGAGGAAGGACGCGGTTCTATCATGAGCGTATTGCGATCCACAGGAGAACACGTGGCCATGGGATCGCTGACGACCATGGTGGGATTTGCTGGACTACTGCTGAGCTTTCATCCCGGACTGGAGTCGATCGGTTTTCTGGCGGTTCTGGGAATTGGCTCAACTCTCGCCGCCGCTCTTCTCTTCCTGCCCGCCCTGTTGCAGTGGATGGAAAATCGCCAGCCGGCCTGATCGCCAGCCGGCCTGATCGCCAGCCGGTTTCGAATCTATCTCAGGTTGGACAGATACTTTGCGGCAACCGCATCCCATCCGTGGCGATCGATCACATGCTGTCGTGTGCGTACGGATAGAGCTCCAAGATCGTCCCTGGCCGAATCGAGGGATGAAATGCGGTCCACAAAACCCTGTGCATCTCCCGTCTCTACAAAAAACCCGTTCTGGTTGTCAACAATGACCTCTTTTATGCCCTCGAGCCGCGCCGCGACCGTAGGAAGACCGGACAGACCGGCTTCGAGCATAACGATCCCGAATCCCTCCATATCCCCTGGAACGGGAATGTTGGGCATCACGAAAAGATCAGCGCCCTGGTACAGAGCTTCCAACTGGTCATCCCCGAGTCGTCCGAGCAATCGGACTCTGTCCTGCATGCCAGCCTGCTCGATGGCCGCCTGAATGGAAGGTCCCTCAGGTCCGTCTCCTCCAAGCCAGTAGTGGACATGATTCGGTAGCGAGGGAAGGACATTTTCAATGAACCAGGCGAAGCCCTTCCGCTTGACCTGCCGTCCGATAGAACAAAGGAGCATTGCACCGTCGGGTAGGTCTCGTCTGTTTGGCAAGCCGTCGCGGGCTCCGGCCCGACGCTCGGGGGCGCGAAAGCGATCGAGTTGAACTCCGTTGTGAACGACGGCCAGCTTCTCGGGCGCAAGCCCGCGATCTGTACATGCCTGCCCGGTAGCTCCGCTGACAGGCATCACCAGATCAACCGCATCGAACACGCGAGGTACGATATGCTTCTGATACGCATCGACAGGAGTGGTGACGTCCAACCCGTGGACAATTGTGGCCACCCGCACACCCGAGTCCTTCAGATATCGTCGCAGGAAGATCGTCAGAATGGCGGTGACCATACTCGAGAAGAGTATCACGTCCACTTCTCCTCGCTTGATCTTCCTTCGCAGCTTAAACCACGTCCGGATGAGAAATGGGCCTGCCAGAACGTGCACCCATTTCCAGCTCGCAACCAGAAGAATCGCATCGTAGGAGACCGCGCCACTCATTACATCAGGATTCCTGCGCATGGCCGCATCCATCTCCATAGCCACCCGCTGCATCCCACCGATATTCGACAGCGGACGATGAGGAGGAGAAAAGGAATGGGAAACGAAAGAAAGACGCACTGAGGTGTTGATCTGAGGAAGTTTATTGGATGGATAGAATCACAGCGCGCGCTTTCAATGCGCCCGTTGAACGCGTTCAGCCCGCGAGAGTCCGCCGGGAGTTCTTGTCGTTAATCTGATTGTAATAGGAATCGATTCGGCCCAAGATAAGTCGCCAGCTATAGGTCTCTGCCTCTGCGCGAGCTGCCGCTCCCATTCTGGCCCTTCGTTCAGGGTCCTCAAACAGACAACGGATATGTTTGGAGAACGAATCCACATCCCGACCCGGGCACAGATACCCGGTCTTGTCGTGCAGCACGAGCGAGTTGCTTCCCGTCGCGTCCGCACAGAGAGTGGGAATACCACTGGCCATGGCCTCGAGTGTCACATTTCCGAAGGTCTCTGTTTCGGAAGGAAAGAAAAAGATGTCTGAAGAGGCGTACGCCATGGGAAGATCATCTCCCTCCAGATGTCCCAGCAGAATGGCCTCCGGCAATTGTTCGACCAGCATCGACCTCGCAGGACCATCTCCTACAACGAGGCACCTGACGTTGGCTCCCTCACTTTGTACCCGACGGACAACCTCGGCAAAGATGTCGAGACCTTTCTCTACAACGAGTCTGGAAACGAAGGTCACGACGACCTCATCGTCCTTGAACCCGAGGCCTCGTCTCCATTCCATGGATTTCCTCTCCGGCGAAAATCGCTGGATATCTACACCCCTCGGCCAGAGTTCGACACCGTCTTCAATTCCATGCTCCTCCAACACTGCCGCCATGGAGGCGGAAGGGACATAAAGATGTTCGCACTTTTTGTAGAACCACCTCAGATAGGCCCACATGAAGCCGGTGAGCCACCCCATCTTATAGTATTTCAGATAGGAACTGAAATGAGTGTGGTACGAGGCTACAACAGGGATTTTTCGCAATCTGGCATACATCAGGGCCTGAAGCCCCAAGAGGTCCGGAGTCGCGATGTGGACGATGTTTGGCTTGAATCGACGCAGTTCTCTCATCGCTCGAAACCCCATTCCGACCGAGATCCGATACTCGGGCCTGGTGCCCATTGGAACAGAGGGCACAGATGTCATCACGCCTGCGTGCTCGATCGGAGGATTTGCAATCGTGGGAGCAAACACATGAACGGGAGTAGACCCTGCCTCCAGGTAGGAAACCAACCGGTTGAGGGTCAGGGCAACGCCGTCGACGACATGGTTATAAGCGCCAGTAAATAGGGCAATACGCTTTTCAGGCGGTTGGGCGGCGATCCCGGACTGAGTTTTTCGGATCATGCGTCTTCCTCCTGCGCCGGTTCGACGCCAACATCTTCAGATCCAATCTGATCGGTTCGGGCGCTTTTTGATCCAGAGGCGAGAGAAAGTGGCACAAACATACCCACACTGATAATTCTGTCCGCCACACTGCGGGTCAAAAGCATGGCTGCGATAGCTGTATCCGCACCTTCCAGAATACCTGGAATTCCGAGAATGACGCTCATGGCGACCAGATCGCGTGTCATCAGAAACGGCAGCCGGTTCGTCACCGTCTGGATGGCCAGCATCGTTCCCCAGACATAAAACGGAATGTCAGGAAGGACGACCCACCACTGGAGGATCTGAAGAATGTAGATGATCAGGAATCGGCTGAGATGAACCCCGAAAAGACCCATTATCGTGGTCCCGGGCAACTTGAAGAGCGTGTGCCTGAAGCGATGTCCTACCGTAACAACTACCGCAACAACAATGATGGTGCCGTAGAAGAGATAGAGGTCATTATCTCCGACCAGCTGGGTCAACTGAATCTGTCCGGTGACGAGCAGCAGTCCGAGGAGCAGTCCGGTCGCTGCGAAGGCACCCATCGAAGATGTGATGCCCACGTCGACCATGATTCGCAGCATCTTGCCACGCGCCAGGCCCAGTTTATCCTTGACCCAGATCAGAAAAAAAAGCTCTCCTGAATACCCCATCAGATCCAGATTCAGGACCTTTTTCCGGATGAAAACCGAAAGAAGTGACAGTTTTCTTACAGGGACCGGAATGAGCGTTCCGTAGATTGCGGTTTCGAAAACGGGCAACAGGAAATACATGACAACCACGATCACGTAGAACCATGGCGTCGTAGGCATTTCATTGAGAAGATTTGCCCAGCCAATGTCTGAAAGTGATCGAAACAGGATGGCAACGACTGCTAATCCAATGAGAATTCGAGCGGCTTTTATGAGCCGTTTTCCCATGGTCGAGGTCGTTACACGCTCAAGGGTCTCTCTGATGGATTGGAAACGATTCAACCGGAGTGTTTTCCTGTTTGAAGGCCTGTTTCAGGCTTTCGTTAATGGTTTGTCGGACAGACTTGATCGAGCCGGTTTCGATGACGATGTTTGCATATCGGTCGATCCCAGGACCATGCATATTGAGACGATGATGCGCCGATGCCCGTCGTTTGGCGGTAATAAGCCGCCGTTCGGCAAACATAAGTTCGCAATCTACAACCAACTGTTTCAATGAAAGGCAAAACGCTTACGAATAAAGCGAGAACGATTATTTCGACGGTTCTCGTCGTATATGCGTTCACTGTTGCCGTGAATCTCGGAGAATTCTGGCCCTTCAGCATTTACCCGATGTTTTCCCAGGGAGGAAATCCCTGGTCGCGTGCACTGGTCCGCGAGATACCTGAAGGTGAACAGATTTCCTGGGACAGGACGGACCTGGACAACCTTCCCGGCATTCCGTACGGCGTTTCTTCGAACGGAGTGGACGCCATTGACCTGGCGAACTTCGTATCGAAGACAGAAACGTGGAACACAACCCGCGTTCGGGCGCTCTCGTTCATGCTCCTGTCGGGGGTAGAGGATGCAAGGAAACTCCAGGTATTTCGGGTGCAGGCAAACCTTGATGATGCCGACAATGTCGTTATCCGGGCCACACCCTATCTGATCGTGTCAAACGACTCGAACTTCGTCAACCCGGGTATACAGCCATGAAGATGAACCTGTCTGCCAATCTTTTCGGATTTGACGATGTGGACACCGCGGGCCAGAAACTCTTCCGCAACATCTTCGAACTGTTCGTCGTCGTGGCCACCGCTTACCTGGCGTGGACCTGGGGCCAGTACACGCTCCGGATTTCAGATATTGTTCTGCCGCTGGGCTTCGCCCGATACATCGACATTTCATTCATGCACGGAAATCTGTTGCCACTCTGGAATGCCGGGCTGATCACTGCTCTGGTAGTGGCTGGATTTTTTCGCTTCGGTCGATGGCCCTACGCGGTGGCCTGGGTCTTGCTCCTTTTTCAATACGCTGCCCGGTTCTCCCTCGGAGAGATTCCTCACAGTGCAAACCTGGTTGGAATGGGGCTACTCGGATATGCCTTAGCCGAACTCTTCTATCCCGATCGTGAAAGTCGTAGCAAATTCGGATTGGGATTCACCTACTTCTTTATCGGGCTGGGCTACACGTTTGCTGCCTGGAGTAAACTCATCGCCTCGGGAATCACGTGGTCAGACGGCCGGCATCTCTGGATGTGGATCAACGAGAAGGCCGTCGACGAAATCGCCCGTTCCGGCATGGTAGAGTTGAATTACATTCAAGAGCTCGCCCTTTCAAGCCTGATGGTCGCCACGATTTTTCTCACATTCGGACTGGTAGCCGAGTTCTTCGCGTGGCTGGTGTGGTTCAAGAAGTGGCGTTATCCCGTCATGTGGGCGATTCTGGCGCTGCACATCGGGATCTGGGTTACGATGGACATACTCTTCAAGCTGTCTGTCATCGAGCTTATTCTGCTCTCCCTACCCTGGGGCGCATTATTCGATCGCTTTTTGGTCGGTAAAACGAGCGCGGCTCCCGCCTGAACAGAAGCAGC
>CAZEHJ010000045.1:24076-29314 GCA_964512485.1 uncultured Rhodothermales bacterium
AACAAAGGCGGCGGCCTGATCTCGGAGAGGACTCAGGCGGAGTCTACCGCGCGGCTTCGAAGATGCCGCATTCTCTCGAGTGCTTCAGGTAGGTTTCGAAGGCCACCCGTGCCTCATCGGAGATCCGGAAGCGAGGATGCCCGAACACATTGCGACGAACAAATTTGTGCCAACCGTAGGCGAGCAAATCTTTCGGAGTGTTTCTCATGCGTCGAATGAAATGCTCCTGTTCCCACAGATTGTCACCATGGAAATAGCGCAGGTGAAGGTGCGAATCAGCCATCGGCATGATGTGATACTTGCGTGATCGCCACTCGTTTTTATACGTCGTGTCGGAGGTTCGTCTTAAAGCCGGAAACCGCACGTCGTCGTCACGCAGATGCATGATCGTTGGCGGGACACCGCCATCAAGCAGACCATAAAACGGATGATCGAAATAGTCCGGATTGTCGACGTGCATGAGAGTCGCGTAGAGCGTGACGGCATCCGCGTCGTTGGAAGACAGGGCAGCATGTTGCCGGGTCAACCGATCAGGTGATGACCAGTCGTCGTCATCCCATTGTGGCACGACCACTTCACCACGAACCAATTCGAGTGACTGATTTCGGAGCGCTCCGATGGTCGTTTCGGAATTGTTTTCGACGTGCTGGTATCGGACTTCGCCGTACGGAATATCTGTCAGGAGACCATCCATCGGGGCTTTTCCGTTGTCCAGAACTACCAGCTCTTTGTTCTGCCACGTCTGCGCACTGTAAGACTTTATCGCCCTCCGACACAAAGTGTGACGGTCGGCGGTAACCATGACGCAGCTGATGAGGGGTTGTGAAGGCATGAGTCTTAATCGATCAACGATAGGATGTTGATTCAGCGCAATCCGTCCGAATTTTTCAATTCTGTCCCGCAAACGGGTCAGGGTGCGTAAAAAATGTTCAAATAAACATCCGCATTGGCGCCAAATTTACTCAACAAATGTCTATTCAGAGTGAAGTTGAGGCAATTCGGGAGCCAAAAATTCGTTTCTGATATGTTGGGCATGAGAATTGCCCTGTTCAGGGCCAAATAAAATGTTGCTTTTCAGTCGTTGCTCACGGCTTTCTTCTTATGAGGCTTTTTTCAGCATTATATCAACCAGCGAGCCTGTATCGGCAAATACAGGCCCATCGTCTGGTTCTCGCCTACCGGCTGATGCTTGCGGGAGCATTGCTATATGCTTCGGCTCCGGCAAATGCCCAGTCTCAACCGGATTCCTTCCCTGGTTCGACCATCAAAGACGGGCAAATCATGATTGACGATTTTGAATCGTATTCGGATGGAGCCCTGCCCGTTGGATGGAAGGCGCAGCTGAACGGAAGGCTCGTTCCGTTGACACACGAATTCGTCAATGACTCGGAGTGGTTTTATGTGCAGCGCGAAAGTGGCAACGGTTTTGCCCGCGCCTTCGCCGATGGCGAGGCCGTTCACGTAAACAAGCGCAACGGAGATGGATTCGATTGGGATGTTCGAACTCATCCGTACCTGTCCTGGCAATGGAGAGCGAACGAGCTTCCCGAAGGTGCCCGCGAGGACAATGACCGGCTCAACGATTCGGGAGCGGGTCTTTATGTCGTGTTTGCCATGGAAGGACGAATCATCCGGCGACCAAAGGCAATCAAGTACGTCTACAGCACCACGCTTCCCGTTGGGACGACCGTCTCGTTCGGTAAACTGAAAGTTATCGTAGTCGACAGCGGGAAAGACGGCACAGGATCGTGGAAGAGCGTGAAGCGAAATGTCGTAGAAGACTACCGAATGGTCTTTGGCGGAGATCCTCCTTCAAAACCACTCTATCTGCGTCTCTGGTCGGACTCGGATGACACTGAGTCAGTGTCGATGGCAGATTTCGACAACGTCATGCTGTCAGATAAGTAGGATCACGGCTTCTGCTCGAGTTCTCTAGAGAACTTCCTTCAGGTACCGGCCAGTGTGGCTCGCTTCGGTAGCAGCCACATCTTCAGGCGTGCCGGCAGCCACGATGAACCCTCCCTTCACGCCCCCGTCTGGACCGAGATCGATGACATGATCTGCGGACTTGATGACGTCGATGTTATGCTCAACAACAATGACCGAATGTCCTTTTTCAATAAGCGCATCGAAGGCAGCCAGGAGCTTCTTGATGTCGTCAAAGTGCAGTCCGGTCGTGGGCTCGTCAAAAATATAGAGAGTACGATCCCGCGAAACCCTTCCCAGATGAGACGCCAGTTTGATACGCTGTGCTTCTCCTCCGGAAAGTGTATTCGAAGGCTGACCAAGGCTGAGGTACCCCAGGCCGATATCACTCAGTACTTTCAGCTTGCGTACAAGAGATTTGTCTGTTGAAAAGAATTCGACGGCATCTTCAATCGTCATTTCCAGGACTTCGTCGATGCTTTTGCCCTGATAACGGATTTCCAGAACGTCCTGCTTGTATCGTTTTCCCTTACACGCCTCGCATTCCAGGAATAGATCAGCCAGGAACTGCATTTCAATTTTGACCACTCCCTCGCCCTGGCACGTTTCGCACCGTCCACCCGGGACGTTGAAGGAGAAATACCCGGGTTTATATCCTCGGATTCTAGCCTGATACGTGTTGGCGAACAATCCACGGATGGCATCAAACGCTTTCACATATGTGGCGGGGTTTGATCGGGGCGACCTGCCGATAGGTGACTGATCCACCATCTCAATCTGGTCAATGAGTTGATGACCTCGAATCGCCGTGTGACGGCCGACCTTGGCATCGCCCGAATGCGTTCCCTTCAATTTGGCCAGTCCCTTGAACAACGTGTCGTGAACAAGCGTGGACTTTCCGGATCCGCTCACGCCCGTAACACACACCATCATCCCGAGAGGAAAAGAGATACTGACCCGTTTCAGGTTATGTTGCCGTGCTTCCTCAATGGAAATCTGATTTTTCTCTTCAATCGCCCGTCGCTGTTTGGGCACTTCGATCTTCTTTGTACCGCTCAAATAGGCTCCCGTGAGGGACGCCGGATCTTTCAGGATGTCACTGATGGGACCACGGGCTACTATGTGCCCGCCATGGCGCCCGGCTCCCGGACCAAGGTCCACGATATAGTCGGCACGCTGCATCATTTCCGACTCATGCTCGACCACCAGGACCGTATTGCCGATGTCGCGCAGGTGTTCGAGAATCGAAATAAGTCGATCCGTATCCCTTGAGTGTAATCCAATGGAGGGTTCGTCCAGCACGTAGAGCGATCCGACAAGGGATGAACCCAGCGAAGTCGCGAGGTGAATGCGCTGACTCTCGCCTCCGGAAAGTGTCTGGCTCAATCGATCCAGGGTCAGATAGTCCAGCCCCACGTCAACGAGGTATCGGAGGCGTTTCTGCAACTCCTCGACGATGCGAGAGGCGATGGCGAGGTCGTGATCACTCAGTTCAAGCGAATCGAAAAACGTACGCGCGTCGGCAGTATTCATTTCGCAGATCTGCCCGATCGTGTGATCGGCGACATGCACATATCCCGCTTCTTTCCTCAGTCTCGAACCGTTGCAACTGGCACAGGTCGAATATCCCCGGAAGCGGGCATGAAAGATGCGATAGTGCATCTTGTAGTTATTCTTTTCGAGATGTCGAAAAAGCCCGAAAATGCCCGCGTAGTCTGCCTTTCCTTCCCACACGAGTTCTCGAGAGGCGTCGCTGAGCTGGCTGAACGGTATATCAATATTGATTCGTTCATCCGCTGCCACACGGATCAGCGCGCGGAAGTATTTGCTGTAGCTCTCTCCGCGAAACGGGGCGATGGCTCCTTGCCGGATCGACAATTCTGGATCGGGGATGACCAATTCTGGGTCGATACCTGTCGTTCGGCCGAAACCCTGACACGTCGGACACGCACCAATGGGGGAGTTGAACGAGAAGAGGTGCGCCGACGGCTCCTCAAATCGAATTCCGTCGTGCTCAAAAAATTGTGAAAAGGTGTTGGGTTTGGCCGAATCCGCTGCCATCGCGACGCAGTACCCCCGGCCTTCGGCAAATGCCTGTTCCACAGAATCAGCGATGCGTGATTCCAGCGCTTCATCTCCCTTTTTTGCAACCAGACGATCCACCAGCACAAGAAGCCGATCTTTGGCTACGCGGATTTCGTCGGGACTCGTCTCATTGAGATCGATGATGGTCTCGGTGGCTCCTTTTTCCGCCTGTTTGGCCGTGGGCTGAACCAGAATTCGAAAGAACCCACGCTGCTGCAGGGCTCCCAATTCCTTTTGCAGGCTGGCTTTTCTGTGCGACGGAAAAGGAAAGCAGATGTAAAAACGTGCTCCATCGTCGAACTCACTTAACAGCTCGCGTGCCGTCGACCTGGGAGAATCTCTTGTGACCTCTTCACCGGAGATGGGCGAAATGGTTCGACCTATTCGGGCAAAGAGGAGCCGAAGGTGATCATAAATTTCAGTCTGAGTGGATACTGTAGATCTCGGATTTTTTGAAACAGTCTTCTGCTCAATCGCTATGGCGGGAGCGAGGCCGGAAATGATGTCCACATCCGGTTTGTCCATCCGCTCGAGGAACTGACGGGCATAGGCGCTCAGGCTTTCGACGTATCGGCGTTGGCCTTCGGCGTAGATGGTGTCGAAAGCGAGAGAGGACTTACCCGATCCGGAGGGACCGGTAAATACGATCAGTTTCCCCCGGGGTAGGTCCAGATCCACTCCCTGAAGATTATGCTGTCTTGCACCCCGGACCGTAATGGTCCTTGCTCCGGGCTTGCGTCCGGTTTTCGTCTGTTTAGCCGATTGGGTTTTTGTGTTGCCTGCCAAGACGGTTCGAGATTAAAAATCCAGAATGAATGGTCCGGCGCCCTGGCGTAGGCCAACCATGCTGGTGGGTTGGTTTTTCCGCTGGCGCAAACAACAGGAACGCACGAATGACCAAATGGATGCCGCCGGGGGCGACCCAAAAAGTCGACGACGCGCCTGAGGATGATGTCGACAGGCAAGAAAAGGAATGGGGATGCTCATTTTCTACATGTCACATATGGAGCGATTCACGTATTCCGACACTCTTTTACCTACCGCCCGTAGAGCGGAACAGGTCAATCAGGGCAGGTGTAGGAGAGGTCCTCATCTCGGAAGCTGCCCACACTGAAGCTTTCACGCTCCTCAATTTCGTGTCGTTATGACATTTCTGAATCCGCTAATTCTACTGGGTCTGGCGGCAGCGGCAATTCCACTGATCATTCACCTGTTCAACTTCAGGCG
>CAZEHJ010000046.1:0-23560 GCA_964512485.1 uncultured Rhodothermales bacterium
GATGCAGGACACAACACGACTAGCCCGGCACATCAACGAAGTGCTCGCGCGGTGCAGCACCTTTCATGGCGCGCGCGTTGACCGCGAATGGCTGGTGCAGCTCAAAGCGATGGTTGATGACTTGGCACAAGCATACGAGGCGCAGACCTTGGATGTGGCGCGCATGGATGATGAGCTCGCCGTTACCAAGGCGATGCGCCGAAACCGTCCTTGACCCCTAACCGCGCGGCGTACACACTACACACGTCCGCGGCCCACGTAGCACGCGCCCCACAAGACTTATGGAGCCTGCACCATGGCCGCAGAACAGAGCGCTATCTACAGCAAAGAGGGCACCGCGACCGGATCGGCCGTGGCACTCGAAACGACGCATAACGGCAAGTACGATCACTGGCAGTTTTACAATACACACGCCAGCCAGGATCTCGTGTTGACCATCAACGGCAGCAACGACATCACGATCGACGCGGACAGCACGCAGGCGGTCGACATCACCGCGTCGCCCAACGACGTCACCGTCAAGACCAACAACACGACCTACCGCATTCTCGCGACCGGCAAATAGAGCGCGCAGCGCAGGGGGTGTCTCATGGCACACTGGAACAGCCGCACCGGTCGCCGCGTAAAGGGCACCGACATCGTTGATGGCTCACTGGAGGGCTCAGACCTTCGGTCTGCCGTTGCTGGCGCTGGCCTCGGTCTGTCCGCTGGCGTCTTGAGCGTTGACGGTTACACCGATGCAGCCAGCGGGACCGCCGCGCGCATCAAACTGCTTGAAGACACCGATAACGGGACTGACGGCGTCACGCTTGCCGCTCCATCGAGCATGTCGGCCGATGCGACGGTCACCGTGCCCGAAGCCAACGGTAAGACGCTGGCCGTCATGGCCAACAACGACTTTGATGGCGCTGAGGTCGCCAACGTCGCTGATGCCAACGTGATCGGCGGCATCCCCGTTGTGCACCGCATTGCCATCCCGGCCGCCGCTGGTGATACCGACGTCACGCTGACACACAAGACGCTGGTGACTGACATCGTCCTGGTGAAGACCGTCCAGGCGGGTTTGGCAAGCGGAACCATTCTCGTGAAGAACGGCGCGTCGCCGATCCAGACCGCTGTAGCGTGGGACAACACCACGGCGGACGAAAGCGTCACGCGGATGACCGTCTACAAGGACGACAACGCCGAGATTGCCGCCGCTGGCACGCTGCGTATCACCACGTCGCAGGCGCAGTCAGACGGGATCGCGTACGTCACCGGTCTGAGGATCGCGTAATGGGCCACGCTCGCGAGCCGCTGCCGTTTAACGTCATCAAGCGCGACCCTTCAACGGGTCGTGCTCGTGGTGCGCAGGGCACGGCAGAGCCAAAGCCGGCCAAGCCAAAGGCGAAGAAGAAACCCTCCAAGAGCAAAGCGAAGAAGAAGTAGCACAGCTCTCAGCAAGCGAGGACCGCCCACGATGCAGGTCAAGCGATGCGCAACACCCGGACCCAGCGGGTCTACGTCGAGACGCCAACGGCTACTGAGCCTGGGGCTGGTCCGACCCCTAAAGAAGTCTTTACGCGGCAAGCGGCGTGGCTCTGGCTACTCCGAAAGCTCTACCTTGTCGACCGTGCCGTTGACGCGCGGATCAACCGGTGGGGCGTTGGTCGTTGATACGCTTGGCCTATGCGTGGCGCGCGAGCGCTCAAAGGCGGGAGGGGCGCGCATTCCCAGCTTTCACGCGCAACATGCTACCGCGTGGGTGCTGAGGCAGCGTAAGGTGAACGATGCAGAAGCGTGACCCGGGGGGCAATTTGTACGGGGCACAGGAAAGCATCGCGCCGAACCCCGCCCTTTTTGCGCATAAGTTTTGTCACGGATGGAGCCTGTAGACCCCATGGCTAAATACGCACCACGGAGCCAGACGGCGGACCTGTACCGCAACCGTCCGAAACGCAAGAAGGAAAGCGAGCAGGGCTTGCCGGTCTTGTTCCGCGGCGAACTAGGCCCCGGAAAGGCAGGCAACACAGAGCAGCGGCTGGACGCGCGCGCGAGGCGCCGTGTGCGTGAGGCAACGATCGAGCAAGGCGAGCTGCGCGGCTGGGTGCAGTTGCAGGTGGAATGGTTGCGCCACTGGATCCGCGATGACCGGCTGGAGCCAAAGGACGCGCTGACGCAGATGCGCGGGATCCAGAAGTCGCTACAGGACGCCCACGACCGCGAAACGTCCCGCGATGGCGTGCACCTGGAAGTGAACCTTGGCGTTACTGCCGAAGCGGTTGAAGCGCTCGAGGCCAAGGGCGTGAAGGTCGACCCGGAAGGCAGCGGGGATCAACTTGCCATCCATTGATGAGCTAGAGCACGCGATTGCGATCGGTGATCCGGGCTGCAAGTTTGTGGTCGCGCGCACAGAATCCGCGAGGCGTGCTGTTCGCGAGTTTACGCGCGGTGGCCGGCTTGTTGGTTTTACGCGCGGGCAGTTTTCGTTACTGGACCTGATGCGCGCGTTGCTTTTGAAGACGGGCCCGGTGGACGTGGTCATCAGCACCTGGACGGCAGGGATCCGCGACGCACAAAACGCACGCTGGCTGGCGCGCAGGGGCGCGATCCGGTCGTTGATGTTTCTGGTTGATCGGTCGTTCGCGAGCAGGCAGCCGAAGTACGCGCGGAAACTGGCTGATGTGTTTGGCGATGAGGCGGTTCGGTACACGCGGACTCACGCAAAGTTCGCGCTGTTGACCAACGATGACTGGTCGGTGTGTGTGCGCTCCTCCATGAATCTCAACACCAACGCACGTTTTGAGCAATTCGACATAGACGACAACGCCGAGCTGTGCGCCTTCGTGCGCGAGCACGTTGACGAGTTGATTGCGCGCGCACCGCCGGGTTGGAATCCGCCGCGCGGAGAAGTCGAGCGCGGTTTCGCTCGCACGCGCCGCCCGTTGTCCAAAACGAAAACCGCCCGCGCCAAATGACACGGGCGGTTTGTTGCGGGTTGTTGCGCTTAGTTGTCTTCGCGCGTGGCGGACCAGCCGTCCCAAGACTCGGTTCCGTCACCGGCGGCGGTAACGTCGTCAATGGCGTTTTCGACGTCTTCTAACGTAGCGCATTCGCCGAGGTCCAGCTGGCCAGCGCCGTTTTCGAGCCAGTAGTTGCCGGCGGTGGTGAAGGTTATGGTAATGCCGTTGGTGTTCGTGGTCATGGTCCTTGCTCCTGTGTAGCCGGTTGGTTGTCAGTTTGTCTTGGCTACAGGTACATTATATGCGGTACTCGGATGGATGCAACCAAAAAGCGCAACAAAGTCGCGGAATCGTAAAATAAAATGCGCGACCCGCTAGACCTGATCGGCCATTTCGCGCCCCACCCAAAGCAGCTGCAATTTCTGCTCGCATGGCGGCGCTTCAACCTGGCGCTCACCGGGATCGGCTTCGGCAAGAGCTGGGCGCTAACGCTCAAGGCGTTGTTGGCAGCTATCATCAACCGGCGCGCGCAGACCTTGCTGGCCGGGCGCACGTACCGCGACTTGAACGACGTGTTGATGCTGCTGCTGCTGTCGCACGCAGACACCATCCACGAAGCCGTTGGCGTGCAGGTGATCCAGCGCTGGGACCGGGCCGACGGACTGCTTCACCTGTTCGGCGGCGGCAAGTTGCTGTGCCGCTCCTACGAGCGCATCGACAAACTGCGCGGCCTGAACCTGGGTGCTGCGTTCGTTGACGAAATCGAGCGGTCAAGCGCCAACCCCGATGATGTGTTCGGCGTCATCAACGAGCGTGTCCGTGTCCCATGTCCGCTGCACGGGTTGCATTTCGCTACGACGCCCAACGGACTGCTGGGCGTAACGGCTAAGTTTTACGAAGCACAGGCGCGCGGCGATACCGCCTACCACGTCACGCACGGCACGACGCTGGACAACCCGCACCTGTCGCCCGGGCTTGTGGACAATCTCAAGTCTTCGATGTCCAGGCGGCGCTGGGAGCAGGAAGTGGAGGGCCGGATCCTGCGACCGTCACACAGCGTCTATTCGGAGTTCGGCAGCCACTTGATGGTTGAATGGGACTGGAGACAGCACAAGCGGCTGCCGTGGGTGCTGGGGGTTGATTGGGGATACAACCATCACCACGTTGCGCTGATGGTGCAGGTGCTCGAGGATGGTACGTGGGTCGTGGCTGATGAGTTGATCTGCGACGACATGCCCCGCGGCACGTTCAAGCGCGAATTGCGCGCATGGGTTGAGCATAAGGTAGCGGACTGCGGCATGCGCTGGCCTTCGGCGGCAGCGGTCGACCGTGCCGTTCCAGAACTCAACCAGTGGCTAATGGGCTGGCTTGGCACCGGCGGGACGTACGTGCGCGCTTGCCGGACGCACCGGGAGCAGTTCGTGCTCAACGGTATCGAGCTGGTACGCGACCGGCTCCAGCCTGCCTTCGGGCCGCCGATGCTGCACTTTGCCAAGTCGCTGCGGAAGCCAAACAGCAAGACCACCGCCGGGATCATCCAAGCGATGCAGGAGTACCGCTACCAGATCGACCGCGAAGGCAATCCGAAGCGTACGCCGTACAAGGACGACTTGACCGACCATGTGTGTTTCCCGTCGTGGGCACCGGTTGACGCTCCGGGAGGCGCCGTCCCGATCGCGCAGGTCCGTTCCGGCGACATGGTGAACACGGATCACGGCCCGCGCGCGGTCATTGCCCGAGTGTGCACCGGCGTCGCGCCGTTGTGGCGGCTGGATCTGGCCGACGGCCGGTCCATCGTGGCGACCGGTGATCACCCGTTCCCGGTCGTGTCGGGCGGCGTCAAACGCTTGGACGCCTTGCGGTATGGTGATATGCTCTGGTCATGCGAAGAGAACGAATCAAGTTCAATGGTCACTGGTACAGGCGCTACCCGGATTCAACAAACGAGGCAGACCGGCGCTATTTCAAGCGTAGCGGGCGCCAGATGCACCGCGACGTTTGGGAGTTCCACAATGGTCCGATCCCCGATGGTCACCACATCCACCACGTTGACGGCGACATCGGTAACAACGACATCAGCAACCTTGAGTGCATCAGTCCGAAGGAGCACAGCGCCCGGCACCCTTGGACGGACGACCAGCGCGTTGCGGCGCGGGCTCGCTTACTCCGCGATGGTCACCAAGAGCGGATCCACGAATGGCGAAGAACGGCCGAAGGCAGCGCCTGGCATTCCGAGCACGCGCGCGAAATCTACAAGCGGCGCGACGAGCGCGAATACACATGCGAAGAGTGCGGCGAGACGTTCACCAGCACCAAGATCGGCCGTGTCCGGTTCTGCCACAACCGATGTAAGACCAGACATCGGTACAAGTCAGGCGTCGACCACGCTGATTTCGTCTGCGCCGAGTGCGGGATCACCTTCCGGCGGAACAAGTACATGCGCCCCAAGACTTGTTCCCGTCTGTGTCGTGGCCGTTACGTCGCTAGGGTTCGCAAGCCCCGTTCACGCGATGGCGGTTGAAGGTCCGCGAACGTTCATGGTCAACGGCGTGCTGGTCAAGAACTGCGACGCGCTGCGGATGCTGTACGTCACGACTCGCGGCGATCCTGCGCTGCACGGCGGGCAGCCGCTGCAACTTGGCGGCGCCGACGATGGCCGGTCACCGTCGCAGGAGTCGCACAAGGACCCGGACTATTGAACGTGACGCGCGCGGGGGACGCGTGTACCCTTGCGAACGGGAAGGTGCGCCATATGCCGCTCAGTCTGTTTCAAAAAAACACGTTTGACGACATCGACGTTCAAGCGTTCCGCGACAACTCGCGGCAACTTGACGAGTTCATGTCCGGCGACTTTTCGAGCATGGCCGATGAGCTGACGAAAGCCTTCCCTAACGCTCCGTCGCTGCCCGAAAGGTACGTTCTGTTCGCGCAGCGCGTGGCCGAAGAAATCGCAACGCTGTACGACCAGCCACCGCGGCGTGAGTTCGCCGGCGTCAACCGTGCCCAGCGTGACAAGCTCGAGGAAATCTACGCCGCTTCGAAGTTCGATGAAGAGTTGAAGCGCTTGCAGATGCGGCTGGTCTTGCAACAGACGATGATCGCCCAGGTGCTGCCAACGAACAGCTCGCGCAAGTATCGGCTACAGCACTACGCGCCTCACGAGTTTGAGGTTGAGCCCGCACAGGGCGCCGCGTGGAAGGACCTGGACGCCGCGCCGGAAGTGCAGCTGCTTTGGCCGATCCGCACCATTGATGAACGCGTATGGTACGGCGCGCTGACGCTCACGCGGTCAACTGCGACGATCACCGGCGGCACCAAGCCGGTCGGCCTGTATCCGGGCTTCGGCGGCGTCAACCCGTACGGCAGGATCCCGCTGTCGGTATTGCGCACAGTTGAACCGCGCCGCGGTCGCTTCTGCGGCCCGATTGCCGAGGATGTCTTGGCACTCAACATCGCTTTGAATCTCGGCGCGTCCGACCGCGAATCGATGCTGCATCACCAGGCGTGGGGTCAGAAGGTGCTGACCACCGCCGCCGGTGAGATGGTGCCCAGCAAGGCGATGGTTGAGAACATCCCCGTCGGTCACGATCGCATGATGGTGCTGCCGTCGGCTGGCATGGATTACAAGATCGTCCAAGGCGATCCGAAGGTGCACGCCTACATCGCCAGCGATGAGCACGCTATCAAGACAGCTGCGACCATGCGCGACATGTCGCCGTCTCGCTTCTCGAAGGCCAACACGGCTCAGACCGGCGCCGCTCGACAGGCCGATGCCGCCGATCGCGAGCAGGCTCGAAAGCGCTACGCGAAAATCTTCGAAGCCTTCGAACGCGAGCTGTTGGCGACCATCGGTGAGACAACCCGGATCTTCGGTGACGCTGTCCCGATCCCCGAGACGGCCCGGCTTGAGTCGATCCACTACCACGCCTGGCAGCCACCGGTTGACCCGCAGGCACAGGTGCAGGCCAACCAAGCGACGGACGCCACCGGCGAGACAAGCCCGGTAACCCGTGTTGCCTTGAAGCACAACATCCCGCGAGACGCTGCGATCGACCTGATGCAGCAGCACATCGCGGAACAATCTGAAATCAACCCTTCGCCCACGATGCAGGAGAGTACTGATGAGCGAGACGACCCCGGCAACGACGCCGGCCCCGACACCGACACCGGAAGCCAGCCCGCCACCGCCGCAGCCTGAGCCTGTCGTAGAAGCCGCGGCAGAGCCCGCCGAGCCAACACAAGACCAGACGCCCGACGGCGCCCAGCCCGAAGCGGACCCGCGCATCGCCGCCCTTGAGGCTGCTTTGGCGCAGGCGTCCAACGACGCACGCGCAGCAGCGGAACGCGTTGCAGCCCTCGAGGCCAAGGGCGTTGAAGACCGGCGTGCCGCTGCGCTCGCGAAGATGGGCTTGCCCGATCACTTCCATGCGCTGGCTCCCACCGGCGACCCCGCCGATCCGAAGGTGCGTGAAGCGCTGGACAAGTTCGCGGCGGATCCTAAGTACGTCAACGTCTTCAAGGCGCGTGTGACTACCGAAGTCGACGTAGCGGAGAACCTGGACGCACGCATCCAAGGCAAGAGCAACGTGTTCACCAACCCGAAGAAGCGCACCGAATCGTGGCGCGAAATCAAGTACGGGGAGCGATAAGACATGGCACGGAAGATCAAGCCCAGCGACGCCGCCCCGAATCCGTTTGCGGACGAACAGCAGCCCGCCGACGCATCTCCGCCCACCGGCACCGGCGACAGTGCCATGGATGCGTGGATCCGCGAAGCCAGCGAACGGGCCGGCGAGACGATCCAGCAGAATGCCGAGATGGGATTCGGCACGGTGCTCCCGGCCAACCCTGCGCTGCGCTACAGCACCGGCGATGGCGACATGCCCGGCGAGCATCTTGGACGGTGGCGAGCCGAGTTGGAGGCGCTGGGCTACCGCGACGTTACCGCGGACGTGTCGGTCGTTATCGGGATCGCGAATCCGGTTGTGTACGCGATCCCAAAAGAGGTCTATCGCAAGGTCATCCGCCCGGCGCGGCTCAAGCGCCAGCGCGAGATGAACGACCGATTCGGCATGATGGAGCCGCACATCCAGCGACCGGCGTCCGTATCATAACGGTTGCACGCACAACGCCGCGCGTGTACCGTTGTGGCGTTGCGGCCCACGATGCACGCGCCTTAGAACGACGATCCACGCGATCCAACCTTTGGAGCGGTCCCGATGGCCAACTCACTCTCTAACTTGCAGCGCACCGCCTACGAAGTCTTCGAAGAGACTCTTGCGCAGGGTGTCGCCGATTTCGCCAAGTGCGGCCCGGTCTACAGCACAGACGAAGCCAAACTGACGCTCAACGCGGACCAGTCTGGCGGCGGCTTCACCGCGTACACCGCGCCCGGAACCAGCGTCGACAAAGACGTTACCAGCGGAACGGTGTCGTTCACCAGCTCACCGAAAGCCAAGATCGAGCGCTTTAGCTGGTCGCAGATCAAAGACAACCCCGAGTTGATCCAGCACCGCGCTCGCTCGCTTGCCAACCGCGCCATGGCCGACATCAGCGCCGTTTGGGGAACAGGCGTTTCCGCGACCTTCACCGCCGCTCATCCGCTCGCGGGCACCGGCGCCGGACAGGTCGGCGCGTCCAAGAAGTTTCTCGATACGTCGATGGGTGTCAGCGGCCTGTCGCAGTCCAACCTGTTCACCGCGCCGCTGTCGCGTTCCGCTCTTGTCGGCGCGATCCAGACCATGCGCGAGTGGAAGAGCTGGGGCGCCGACCAGGTCCCGCTCAACCTTGGCGCCGACGGCAGTAACCTGGTGCTCATCTGCGGTCCCGAGAACGAAGATCTCGCCTACTCGCTGCAGAACAGCCAGCTCATCAGCGCCGATAACCAGGCCAGCATGTTGGGCGGACGCGTCGCGGAGGTTGTCGTGACACCGCACACCGCCGTCGGTTCGGACTGGTGGCTGGTAGACCGCAGCGTCGGCCCGATCGGCATGTGGATCCGCGAAATGCCGCGCATCACCGTCACCGAGGACAGCCAGCAGGCCAACTTGGACGTCGTGATGTCCGCTCGCTTCCACGCTGATTTTGTCTACACCGTTGAGGGTGCCGGCATCATTGGATCCAACGTCGCGTAAAGCCTTCAACCGGCGAGCCCAGGGGGCGTTAGATGCCGCTTGAAGTCCACTATAATACGGCGCTGCCGGTCTTTCTCGAGCCTGCCGACGGCCTGCTCGCAACGACTGCCAGCGCAGTATTGTACAAGAGCAGCGGCGACGCGCTCGAGACGCTTACGGTTACGCTGCCCACCGCTGGCAGCAAGACCATAGCCGCCGGCAGCACCGCCGAAGCGCTCGTTTTTAGCGACGTCACCGCCGTAACGGTGGGCCACAAGTGGCGCGTCACGTCTGACGGTGTGCGCTTCGTGTTCGAAGTCGCGCGCGTTGACAGCACCACGGTCTATCCGCTGGAGCCGCTGCCGTTGACGCCGGACACGGGTAGTGCTGTCGAGCCGATCCGCATGACGGCGACCATTGCGGCGCCGGGCGAGACGCAGATAGACGACAATTTGCGGCTTGAGTGGCTGTACGACGACGGCACGACCGAAGGGTTTGCCGCTGACGATGTCAGTATTGTCCGCTGGAAGTGGAACACGCCGATCACGGCGGCGCGCATCCGGCAGCACGTCGCCTATGCCTTCCCCGCGACGGTCAAGGCGCGTAGCGAGCACTACTGGCAGACGGTGGCCGATGAGGCCAACGAGCGGATCCGCGGTGCCATCTTGGCCACGGGCCGGCGCCCACACCTGTACGGGTCGCCCGACGCGTTCAAACACGCTGGCGTCGCGTGTGCGCGCTGGCTCCTGTCAATGGAAGGGATCGTAGCGCCGGGCACCAACCCGGGACTTGAGCGCGAGGCGATGCACGCCGAATACCAGCGCGAGATTGTGGAAGCCATCAGCTCGCTCAACACCTACGATCGCGACGGCGACGGCGCCATTGACACCACCGAAGCGCGCGGGCTCTGGTGGTCTGTAGGGACGTCGCGGTAATGGCGAAGGGCTTTCTGCAAGTCGAGATAGACGGCGCCGTTGGTCGGTTGACGGCCAAACAGGGCGTCAACGCGAACCTGCGCGCGCGGTTCCTGCCCGTCGTCACGCTGGCGACCATCTACCTGTCGCACCTGAAGAAGCGCATCGCGCGCGGTCAATTCGCGACACGTCCGAAGGGCTACAGGTCGATGCGGCAGACGTCCAAGAAATCTGGCAAGCCTCGCGGCTTTGTCGTCTCCGAGCTGTACGCGAAACGCGCACAGGCGCCGATGGGCGCGGCCACATCGGCGGACTGGCATCGCAAGGCAGGCACCAAGCCCGGCCAAGCCACCGGCGAGCTCGTGAAGGGCTTGCAGGCGCGCGGTGTCGGAAGCGGAGCGGCCAAGGCCAAGATTGATGCGCGCGGCACGTCAATCGGCTCCAGCACCGGCGAGCGCATCATCAAGGCGGGCGCCAAGGGCAACCGGAGAGGCAAGGAAGACAAGCGCAAGGTCGGCAAGAAGGTGCGCAACCAAGCCAAACTGGCCGGCGTTTGGAAGACGTTGCGCGTGAACCTGGTGCAGCCCACCGACGCCGAAGTTACATCCATGGCGCGCACCGCAGCGATGGGTTTGCACGCCGAAGTGTTCAACGTCTTGGCCATCAGTGAAACGTCGACCACCAAGCGCAGCGTACGGCGCGGCAAGGTCACGCACCGCAAGCACAAGGAAGTCAAGGCGCAACTGCGGCGCAGCACCGACCGCACCCTATACGAGCGCTTATCGCGTCAGTGGGTGCGCTGATGGCTATCAAACCGTCGCAGCTCTGCCAGGTGTTCATTGACGCCATCGAAGCGCAGGCCGTCCCGGCGGCGGACAAAGCGCACCCCGGCGACATCTTTACCGGCGTCATCGGCCCGCCGGCGCTTGAGATGGATCGTCATTTCGGTGTCGAGTGCAGCGCGAGCCAGCGTCGCAATCTCAACGGCTGCCGCACAGAGCACCAGGCCTTGATCACGCTGACGTTCGTGTACGTCGATTCAAGCGACGAAGACACGTACAAGCGGATCATCGATGACATGGCGCTGGTGTCCGAGGCGGTGCACGACGTGCGCGAATCCGGCGTGTCCAACGCAACGGAAATCCTGCAACACGTTGTCGTCTCAGGTGGCGACGTGGCGCCGGGCCCAACGGAACAAACGATTGCCGTTCAACGGCAGGTTGAAGTCGTGTATACCTACGGCTGAGAATAGGAGGCCACAATGGCACGCTGGTCATGGCAAGAGCGCTCGGTCGGGTTCGCCCGTCAGTCCGATCTGACGACAACCGCAACCACCGGATTCGCGTACATCCCCGCCGAAGTCGGGATGCCGGAGTTCGTTCGGTCGACCGAGGAGTTTCAATTCGGCACGTCACAGGCTGGCGCGATGGAGGCCCCGGTCACCGGCAGCAAGCACGGCGGCACGTTCACCGTTCGGTTCCCGTTGCAGTCGATGTTGTCCGGGTACGACGGCAGCAATTACGGCAGCGGGATCACGCAGACAAACGACGTGATCGCGCGCACCGCGGTCCTGTTCCAGCACGCCATCGGCGGCAACACCGGCGGCGTATCCAGCAACCAAGACCTGTTGGACGGCAAGCTGGGCTATGACGAAGTCTACGACGCCACCGGCACGGCAGCGGGCAGCACTACCGGCGCAACCAATGTTGCCGTTGGCACCGGCAGCGGCTACGACGAAGGCAACCTGTTGTTCGCGTCGACCGCGACCAACGACACGAGCCCTCTGCACGCATGGATCAAGACGCAGTCGACCGATGCGTTGACACACGCGGAAGCGTCGGCGGCTGCCGCTGCGACGTCTGACATCGTCTGGCCGACCAACACTTGCCCATACACCGGCGATGAGCCGGACCCGCTGACTTTCTATATCCTGGGCGACCAGACTCAGTTCGGGATCAAGGCGACTGGCTGCATCCCGCAGTCGTGGACGTTCGCCGGCAGCTCCGGCAGCACTCCCACGCTTGAAATCACGTACGTTTGCACGAACCTGGAATACGACGACACGATCGGCGGGCTGCAAACCAAGGCGGTTTTCGCGCGCGTCCCGCCGGCACTCGGTGGTCGTGGCGCGTACGTGGCATACGGCGACACCGGCAGCGCTGCTAGCAAGTGCGGCGTGCACGATTTCACCATCAGCGGCGAGAACACGATTCACTTTGTCCCGTGCCACAGCAAGGACCAGGGCTTCTCTGATTTCGTGGTCACTGGCCGGCAGCTCACCGCATCGTTCGCCATCGACCACCAGTCAAGCGATGCCATCGCCGGCGGCGAGCACATCCACGGGACCGACTTTCGCGATGGCACAGCCAAGAGCCTTTCGCTGTTCGTCGGCTACCAGCCCGGCACGGTCTTTGCGTGTTTCCTGCCGAGTTGGCACATCGCGTCTCAGCCCACGCTCGAGGAAGTTGAAGGCGCCGTCTACCACCGGCTCAACCTGCGCGCTGGCGAATACGCCGGCGACACCGGCAGCGCCAAGGCGGCTGATTCGATCTTCCGTATCGCGTTCGGCTAGAACGCTCACCCACAGCAACCGGAGGCCCCACGATGGCCCTTTTGTTGATCCAGACCACCGATACATGCGACTACGTCCACGCAGACGATCCCGAGGCGCATGCGCCGAAGGGCGCCGAAGGATGGATCCCAAAGACGCACACCGGCGCCAATGGCAAGGCGACGACGATCACGATCCGTCCGCTCAACGGTTTCCAACAGCTCGAATGTCACACCGCTGCGTCGACCGAAGACGGCGTCGACCAGGCGGAGATGGTGACCGAAGTCCTGTCACGCGGGCTCATCGCTATCGATGGCAGCGAAAGCAAGGTCGCGGAATTCGTGGGGTCGCCGTCGTCCGACTACCTTATGTCGATCTTTACGCTGGTCATGGAGGCGGGGGCAAACCCTACCCGTGGCCGCGACTCCGATACCTGAATCATGCGAGCGGCGAATGGATGACAACGACTGCGGATGAATCCATGGCAGCCGCTGCGCGGGTCGCGTTGGCACCGGGAAACGTCCGGCTCCAAGGACATCGATGCGGCTGCACCGCCGGCCCGTGCAACAACGCACCGGAGGGCGGGATCAACGGTCGCATCTGGTCTGTCTGTCCGTTTGGCCACGCGCGCAACCCCGCCTTTCTTGCCGCTGCGTCGCTGACAAAGGCGCTGGACTGCGGTGCCGTCGCCGGCTGGCCGTTTGCGTTTAGTGCAGCGGTAGAGGCCGGGGTGTATGCTATCCGCCGTGAGCGCGTGGAGCACGAAGCGCGCGAAATCGAAAAGCGCCGATCCCGGGGTAGATGATGGCGACCGCAGCAAGCAACGTCGGCGTTACCATCACGCTCAGTGGGCAGGACCAGGCGTCTGGCGCCATCAACCGTGTTGCCAAGTCGTCCGATTCTGCAGCCGCGTCGTTTGCGTCACTCACACGCGTCGCCGCCGGTGCCGCTGCCGCTATCGCTGCCGTGGGCGCCGCTGCCGCAGCCGCTCGTGGACTGTCGGCCATGGTTGCCGAGACGGAGCGCCTACGCGCGTCGATGTCCGCTGTCTTCGGCGAAAACGGGCTACAGGTCGCCATTGATACCGCTCGCGCGATCGGCGGTGTGGGCGCCGAGTCAGTGGCGAAACTCGCGCGCACTCTGGACCTTGCCAGCGTCAAGGGCCAGTTGACCGTTGAGCAGCTGCAGAAGGTCACCGCCATCGCCACGAAGGCGGGCAAGGACGGCGACGCCGCGTTGACCGCGTTTGCGGACGCGATCGCCAAGGGCAACACGCGCTCGTTGCAGCAAGTCGGTATTTTCATCAACGCCGGTCGTGTGCTGGACGAATACGCGCGTTCGGTGGGCAAGACAACAACGCAACTCACCGCCGCCGAGAAGTCGCAAGCTGTCTTCGACGCCGCTGTCGAAAAGGCCGAGTCGGTCACAGGTGCTGCGTCCGAAGCATACGCCACGCAAGACGAAGCGTTGGCACGGCTGGACAACGCGCTGCTTGAATTGAAGGCGCGTCTGGCGGAGTCGGCGGGGCCGGTCGCGGACATCGTCAACGGGATCGCCTCTGCCGTTGAGGTCACAACGCGCTGGACCCGTGTGCTGCTCGCACTTGCGAAGGTGTGGCAAGTACAAATGGAGCGCACGTTCGGTCTTGGCCTTCGGATGCTCCACCGCCTGGGGCAAGCCCTGAAAGGCGATAAATCCATCAAGCGCACGATGATGGATTTGTTTCGTGAGGACACCAAGGACGCCGCGGACGCATGGCGCAACCTGAGCAGCGAAATTGACAAGGCCGTCAAGGGTCCGATCAACCGTGCAGCGGATGCACTCGGCGCGGTTGGCCTTAGCCTGCCCGGCGGGACGAAGCGCCGCCGCCGCGGTGGCGTTTCCATCACCGCCGCAGATTTGGCTGGTGGGCCGGCGCGGTTCAAAACCAAGCGCCGCAAACGCCGGTCAAGGGTCGCACGCGACACGTTCGATCCCGACGCTGTCCTTGCCGCAGATGAGCCCGACACCGAGTTGACGGCGGAAGACAAGCTAGCGAACCTGGAGGCGCGCACGAAAGGTGCTTTGGACGTGATCAACGCCGGGCGCCGCAAGCTCGCAAAGATGACGGCCAACGAACGTATCGTTGCGCTGCAAGCGGAGATTTCGGCGGCGGAAGCCGCGCACCAGAAGCGGCAAGAGTTGATGCGCGCGTTCGGCATGGATGAGCGGCGCGTCATGGAGGAAAACGCGCGCTTCGCCGAGATGGTGAGCGAAAAGAAGGTCCAACTCATGAAGTTGGAAAACGAGCAGCAACAACGCAACGCTCAAGAGGCCATCGCAGCGGCGGACAACTGGATCGGCAGGGTCAACCAAGTGGGCGGTGCGCTGCAGTCGTTGCTTGCCGACCAGAAAGGCATGGAAACCGAGCGCGCCGCAATCGAGCTGGCCATGACGCTGGGTGAGGCCGCGCGCCTCGCGATCCGCTCCTACTACGAGGGCGACTACGCCGGCATCGCGTTTGCAGCGGCCAACGCCGGCATCGCGCTGGCTCAATTCGGCAAGGTCGCAACTGCCGGCAGCGGCGGTGCATCGTCGTTTGAAAACCAGTTCGGCGGCAACCAGTCCGGCGGCGGTGCGGTGGGCAGCCCCGGCGGCGCGTCTGGTGGCGGGCGCAACGTTACCGTGGTCTTTGGACAGGGCGTGATCCTTGGCGACCAGCACACGGTTGCGCGCAGCATCAAGGGCGCGCTAACCCGCATCGAAGGGACGGGCTACTGATGCTGTCGCTCCGCACGCGAGACACCTGGACCGATGCGCATATCACGCTGGATGACGGCGGAGGCGCGCAGACGTATACGCTCGTGGCGACCGATGTGAGCGCGTACGACGCCATGGAGTCGCTCGTGGCATGGGCTGATACCAACGTGCCTGCCATTCAGCCGTTTACGTGGACGTGGGCCGCGAACAGCGCCGACGACGGCGCGACGGTGTCTATCAGCGCCAACGGCTCCTTCACGCTGGTCGCCAACTCAGCGGCGCAGACGTTGCTGGGCTTTAATGCGTCGTATAGCAGTGCGGCGACACACGAAGGCGCAAACAGCGCGCAGGGCACATGGGCGCCGGCGGCCAAGATCGGCGTGCGTAATTACTACCGGCACGACGACACGGGCAGCGCGAGCGGTGCGGCTGGCGCATGCCGGGGCGGTGTGCCCGGAACGGCGTCGTACATCGCCAACGTGGCCACGGTCTGCGACACCGCAGCGATTGCGCGGTTGGCCGGTGAGCTCGTGGACGCCGACTACAACCGCGTTGGCTGGGTGTACCAGGAGCATAAGACCGCATGGCGGCGCATCGCTGTCGGCGGCGTTTCCTATAGCAGGGCCGGCGGAACGCTGTTTCGCGTCGACATCGAGGCGCGGGGGATCGCGTAATGGCCGGTCGCATCGAGGCATGGCTGTATTCGACCGGCAGCAAGACCGAGTACGAGGCGACGACAACGCTTACCGCCGGTGGGACAGACGCTATCTTGTCGACGTCGTCCGTGCTGGCCGATGCGCTCACTGAGTGGACGGCGGACCTTGGTGGCGGCTACACGGTCACATGGGCAACAAACAGCGTCACCGTCGCCAACACCGGCGGCAACTTTACGCTGTCGTTCACCGGCAATTTGCACAAGGCGCTCGGTTTCGCCAGCGCCAGCGGCTACATCGGCAGCGACAGTTACACGGGCGCCAACCAAGCCCTTGCGCGGTTCGATGTGCTCAAGATGGAGTGCAGCCCGATTCGCGAAGGGCAACAGCCGAACATGCGCACATACCGCCACGGGCGCGTCGAGTCGTTCGCGTTCGCCAAGATGGATTACTGGCAGCTCTTGTTTTGGATGACAGCGGCGCAGGCCGATGACTTTGCCGTGTCCTACTGCGTAGCGGGCAGGATCCGCGCGTACCAAAACACGTCGGACGTTACCGCGTACAGCGCGACCAATACCGACGGCTACCTTGACGGCTACGTACACAGCGTTGACCGGCTCGAGACGTTCGACGCGTCAGAAGACGTCGTCGCCTACGGCATGACGTTGGCGGTGCCGAGATGACAACCGTTTGGTCTGCCTTGAAATGGGGTTGGCAGCCGGTGTACTGGCTCACCATCGAAGGGATACCGGTGGTCTTTTCGGAGTACGCCACCGGCGCTGCTGTGCCGGCTGGCTACAGCAGCGAGGATGCGTCGCTTATCATCGATGACAGCGCCGCGGTGGGCGCGAACCTTGACCGCTTCGAGGGCGTCGGCAAGTCGCTCCCGCTGACGTTCCGACTGCAAGACACATCGACTGTGCGCAGCTATCTCAAGCGCTGGTCTAACGAGACGTACATAACGCAGGACCACAGCAGCAGCGTCACCACGTTGACCGTCGCTGACACCACCGGCTTTAGTTCGCCTATCTTCATCGGCAACGAGCGGGTCACGTACTCGGGCAGTACAGCGACGACGTTTACCGGCTGCACACGCGGAACGGTTGGCTACGCTTATCCGCACGACGAAGGGTCGCTCGGCGGGCTGGTTACCGACTTGCCGCGGTATTGGCGGGGCCGCGAAGTCAAGCTGTACGCCACGGCGGTTGACCCTACCGGACACCTGCCCGGCAACGTGCTGATTGATGACGCTGAGTTGATATGGCGCGGGCACATCCACGAAGGACCGCAGCGCAGCGGCTTGCAGTTTGAGTTTACGGCGTTGGCGCTGGACCGTCGGCTGTCCCGCAAGATTGGCCAGAAATGGCACGGGATCGTCGCCGACAAGCACAACCGCTATCGCGTGAGCCCGAAGGACTACATCCAAGCGCATATCATCGTTTACGACGCGACCAACACCGGCACGTTCGACCAGGTGATCAAGTGGTTCCCGTTCAAGACCAAGAGCGACGGCGACCTGTTGACCGGCTCCGAGATGCGCGCTCTCATCAAGTCCGAATACGAATCGGTCGTATCAACGCTGGGCCACGGCGGTACGCTGACGTCGATCCATTTCGAGGGCAACTACGCGCCCGGTGCGCCGAACAAGCCCGGCTTCTGGCGGTACATCGCGCACTTTACCTTTGCGGCAGACGCCACGGCAGACAGGGTCTATGTCAGCATTTCGCCGTTCGGGCCGTTCCCGAAGCGCTCGGTAACGGTCAACGTTACGTCGCTGTCTGCCGGCGACCGTATCGAGTCCGTATGGTGGACGCAAGACAACCCAAAGGAGTCAGCCAACGCGGGCAGCGGGCATCCCGACGCAGCGTTGACCATGGCGGTACTGCTCAAGCAGGGCCATGTGTCCGACGTGCCATCGACGGGCTTTATCAAGGTCGGCACGGACAACCCGGAGATTTACGAATACGGCAAGGTCGAAACGGTCGGCGGGCTCGCCTACCTGTCGCAGATCAACATCAGCATGAAAAGCACGTACGCCGACTGGATGACTACCAAGCCCGGCGCGCAGGTGGAGATTGTGTCGCACATGGGCGCGGCTGCATCGCCCGTCGCCCCGGCTAGCGCGGTTGCGCGCACCCTGTCCAGTAGCGGCGAGGCGAACCTGCGCAACGCCACGTACGACGTCGAAGACCGCGGCGCCGGCTACGCGCTGGACGATGACCAGGCAGACTACAGCCAGATCGTGGATCACCTGACAAACGGCACATTGTCTTCGCTACGCGTCGTGGTCGCGCCAGATGGGCAGACGTTCGCGGATGTGTACGGCGGGCTCCTGTCGCTGGCCGGGATGGCTATCGTCATGCGGCCCGACGAATCCGACGGTCGCAAGGCAAAGTTGATGGCGGTAAACACCGCGTACGGCGGCGGATACGCCACGACGATCAGCGACACAGACTTGCTCACGATGGGCGCGGAGCCCGTGCACGTCGAGCCGCACCGCATCAAGCCAAACAGTGCCACCGTCACGGCGGAACAGCTCGGCGAAACGCTGCTTTCGATGTCTTTCGAGGACTATCCGGCCATCCAGGCGCAGGGTCGCGAGCACATGGATTTCGCGTTGCCGGTGGCGATGACCGATGAGCTCGAGGTCGCGCTGGGCGCGTGGGCTATCGGGATCCTAGGCATGTCCGAAATCTCGCAGTTGGTGACCATCAGCGTGCCGCCGTGGATCGACGCCGAAGCCGGAGACATGGTCAAACTCAACGTGACGCATCCGGCACTTTGGGATTGGGCCAACGGCACGCCCGGATACGTCGGCGGTGCACGCGTCATCGGTCGGGAAACGCGGCTCGAGAACGGCGTTACCACGCTGCGGCTGGTCATCAACGGCGAAACCAACGAAGGTGCGTTGTGTCCGTCTGCGCTCGTGGATGCGTTCGCCGGGACTGCCGGGGCGCCGACGACGATCGATGTGGACATCAAGTATCTGTCGCACTTTACCGACGCCATCAGCGCAGCCGGTGGCAACATTCGCGTGCTGCACTACCGGCCCGGACAGGCCGAAGGCGTTGCAGACGGCTACGACATCAGTGCGGCAGCGGCAAGCGGCGGAAAGTGCCGACTCACGGTCGCGGCTGTCAATGGGACGCCGTCCCTGACTGTGACGACGCCCGACGCCTACGACGATTCGCACATTACGCTCCCCGAGTCGGCCAACGATGACGCGTTTCAAGCGTTGTTCATGCACAAGAGCGACGGGAGCAAGTTTGTCTGATGGCGTTTACAGTCCCAACAACGATGTCCGTGCTCAAAATGCAGCAGCTCCTGCAAACCGACCAGGGCGCGGAGCGGTTGCAGACCATCATCGAGAACGCGCACCACCTGTACTGCTATGGGCCGGCGCATAGCGTCGTGGTCTACACGACCGAGGCCAAGATCACGAACAGGACAGCGCGCTACGAATGGCCGATCCTTCCGTCCGCCGACGGGCTTGATTACGTGTTCCGTCACCATTGCCGCGCAGGCACCGGCGGCAGCAATCTCGAGCTCACCGTTGAGGAATACAGCGGGGGCGCGTGGAACACGCTTGAGACGACAACAGGGATCGCCGCGACGGCGAACACGCCGGTAACGTACACGCACACGGACACGATCCCCGGCGGGTCAACGAAGTTGCGCGTCACATGGGGCCGGTCGACCGCTGCGCACGAATTCACGCCAAACAGCTTGACCGTCTATCCGTTGGTCGCGTCGCTGTCCGCCGGCAAGACATCCGCTGGGTTTATACCGCAAGACGACGGCCTGATAGGCGCCGCTGGCTGCCCGGTGCACACCGAGTTTTTCAACCGTGCGTACCGCAACGCGCTGTATGTCTTGCAAGACCGCTACCAGCCATCACTGTCGTTTGTGCAGGAAGACGCGTCCGCGAACATGCTGTACGAACCATCCGGCGCCAGCCTTGGCGCGTCGGAATGGGTGCGCATGGGCGCAGCGTGGCTTTCGATGCCTTACCAGCGTGACGCGACGCTTGACCTTCGTGCGCTTGCCAGCGTCAACGGTGGCAGCACGTCCGGGCTCGTGGGTGTGCGCCAGGCAGGCGCCGACGGTGGGCTTGCCACATTCGACGCTGACGGCGCGATCGGCACAGGCACGCTCAAGCTGGTGATGCCCGGCGGACCCAATAGCGGCTGCATTCTCGAGGTCCTTGGCACGCATACCAGCGGACAAGAGACGTACGTGCACGCTGTCAATGGCTACTGGAAACCCGGGACATAGACCATGGCCAAACTCACCAGCCAATTCGCGCGCGAATGGACCGGCAAAGTGCCGGCGGACCCCGGCGACTACTTGACGCAGGCGACGCCGGCCGCGCGCTTTGAGTACCTGTTAGGCGTCGACGCGCTGATGTGGCAGGTAGCGCTGACGATGTGCCAGCCGGCGCTTTGCTTCGATGGCCGACAAGCGGCAGCGGACACGGTGCGCTTTTCGCTGGTGTTCCCGCCTGCGAGCGTCAACGCGGTGGCGTACGTCACGAGTTGGGGCGACCTGTCCGGCGCGATTCAAGGCGACATCGATATAGACACAACGTCGAGCGGTTCGCTGGGCACATCGTACAGCCTCACCGCTGACGCCGACACGATCCGCATTCCTGCCGAGACGTTCGGCACGTCGACATACGGCGACCTGACAGCGGCAAAGCAACGGAGCGTTGCGCCCGGCGGAACCAATATCGACAACGCGCCGTCTGCTGTGGGCAACCGGCAACTCGAGCTGGCCGGTGGGAAGGTGCGCAGTGTTGAAGACATCGAAATCAAGGGCTGCGGCGGGTTTGGCGTTTGTGTTACCGTGCGCACCGAAGACTTGGAGACGTAGATCATGGCACTTGTCTACCGCAACTCACCAGCAAACCCGGTCACGGCGAGCGATACAGCGCTCAACGGCGAGCCCTCCGGGGTCGACGCCGACGCCGTGTACTGCGACGGCTACACGCACGTTTCCGTTGTCGGCGAGGTCACCGCGAACAGCACGGACACCAGCGATTACGCGGTTTGGTTTGGCTTTCCAACGACGGCCAAGAGCGTTGACCCGCCAACGATCTTGTGGGCGCGCGATACGCGCATCAACGGCACCGGCACGTTTACAACGACCGAAGGCACCAACGGCAGCGTCGAGGCCGAAGCACTCGAGATCCCAGCCGGCGCGCAGCTGGTCTACGTCGAATGGGAAGCGCGCACGGACGCGGATACGCGAACGAACATTTACGTTCATCTCGATTGCCGCAAGTAGGTGACCCATGTGGCGGATCGGCGCACACCAGAAAGCATACGGCGCGGTTGCAAAGGCGGACGCTGATACCGGCGGTGAGTTGCGTACGATGGCCGGCCACGGCTCCGTGTACCTGCTGACAGCTGGCTACGCCGGCGCAAAGTCGGGCGCCATGGCTACATGGCCGGCCCGCAAAGGCGTCGACGCTACGCAGGGCACCGGCGGCAAGCAGCCAGACTTTACGCCGACAGGTTGGGCCGCAGACGGCGGTGCAGCAGTCATGTTCGACGGCGTAGGCGAAGGTATCGAACCGCCCGCTGGCTTGCTGGCTGGTGCGTCGGCTGCGTGGCTGCTGGCAGCCTACAGGCACAACGGCTCCAGCGGCGACGGGATGGTCATTGAAACCAGCGCCGACGCGAACAGCGAGCCCGGGCTGCTCATCGCCCCAGCCGGCGGTGGCATCATCGGCGCGATTTACATCGGCGCGCGCGACAACACAGGCGGTGCTGGCGTTGACCAACTTTACAACACAAACGCCACGAGCTGGGACGACACCGAAGTCTGCGTGCTGTTCACATGGGACAGTGCACAGTCCGCCGCTTCCGAGTGCAAGGTGATGGTGGACGGCGTTGATCAGGCGTTGACGACCATCAACAGCCAGGACCTGGGCGCCATTTCGGGCACATCGTACCAAGGCAGCATCGGGTCGCGCGGTAACGCTGCGATCACGTTTCTAAACGGCACGATCCGACATTTGGCGATGGGAACGGGCGCGCTCACAGCGGCACAGAAATCGGCGCTTTGCATCGCCAGCAAGCGCCATGCGCGGCTGCTATGATCGAGACTGTCTACATACGCAAGGACAACAAGTCGCGCGATGAGCCGTGCGACGTCGCCAACGCGCTGCTTGAGCCAGCCGCCTACCTTGGCATGGTCGCCGGAAAGCACGTACCGACAGACTGTGTCGGATACGCGCATCTTACCGATCCGACGACGACGACGGTTGACGCGTGGCTAGGCTCCAACGGATACGCGCGCGTAACCGGCAGCGTTGGCGACCTATGAATGGCCGACCCCGCACTACTGCTCGAATTGCTCCGAGAGCTACGCACAGAGTTGCGCGAGGCCCGCGCCGACATCCGCCACAACACGACCGAGATAGGCAAACTCAAGGCCAGCAAGGCCGAAGCCTCCACGGTCGCCGACCTGAAGACCAAGCAGGGAGACGACGATGCCATCAAGAGACTCATCATCAGATACCTACCCTGGATTCTGGCGGCGCTCGGTATCGGCGGCGGGCTTGGCGGAGGATACGGTATCGGACGGTCGACCATCGGCGCCGACGTTCATAAGTCAAGTCAACATATCGGCCATGACCCAAGAACAACTGGACGAGGCGGCAGCGGAGCTGCGCGCGATGTGCGCGGAGTTGCGCCGGGAAAGAAAACGGACCCGGCGAATTAGTGGCGTTGGCGTCTCTACGCCACCATCCAACGCATCATGCCACGATGCGGAATGTGAGTTTTTCGGCAGGCCGCTATGAACGCGACTGACTGGACCATGTTGGCGATCAACGACGGTCGCTTGAAATTGGAAGACCTTATCTTGCTGGTGCCCTATGCGCAGCGCGAGTTGGGCGTAGACGACGACGGCAAGGCGGGCAAAGCGACGCTCAATGCGCTGCATGAGGCGTTGGGCAGCGAGCACCAGATCGTGAAGACGACGGTGCCGATCCCGAAAGGGCGCGATGCGGTCAAGCGCGTGTATGGGAATCCGTCATGGGTCAAGCTGCCGCGCGGTCGCTCCGTCGACTTGGACGACGCGTGGGAACACAAGAACATCCGCAGCTTCAAACTGCACACAGGCAAGCGGGTCAGGATGCACCGGCTCGTGGGCGACGAGTTTGTGCGCCTGTTCAAGCAGGCATGTGACGAATCGGGCTACACGCCAAAGTCGGTGCAGACGTTCAACCCGCGCGTCATAGGCGGTACCGACCGGCTTTCGATGCACGCCTACGGGATCGCGTTCGACGTGGACCCACGAGACAACCCATGGGGTGGCAGGCGCAAAGACGGGTCACCGTCGCTGCTACGCCAGAACATGGTTGACTGTCTCGGTAGCGGCAAGCGTTCGTTCGTGCAAGTCTTCGAAGACGCCGGCTGGTGCTGGGGTGGTCGCTGGAAACGCGGCAAAGGCGACGACATGCACTTTCAGCGCTCGTTGCCGTAGGAGATAAAATGGACCCCGTACACATCGCAGACGCAGCAACGACGACCGTAGCGCTGGCCTCCACGCTCAAGGGCGCATACGAGTCCGGCGATTGGTTCACCTACGCCGCTGCGAATTGGCCGAGTCTTCTTGCCTACGTGGTGACCATTGCCAG
>CAZEHJ010000046.1:23660-28600 GCA_964512485.1 uncultured Rhodothermales bacterium
GCCGAGCTGGCCGAGTTGTCGCGGGAATTGGCGGTAGCGCTGGGCGACGACGCAGGGCTTCACGATGACTGAGAAAGTTACGAAGGTGCGTTGGCTGTTACGGTTCGCCGGTTGGTCGCTTGTGCTGTTACCGGCGTGCTGTCCGGCGCCGCCACGGGTGCACATCGCTGGCCCGACGAAGATCAAGCGACTAGATAACGGCGATTATCTTATTCCTGCGGCACGTTGGGATCGTGTTGTGCGCCTGTCTGGACGGTGCCTTGCCGAGCTTCGCGAGTGCCGTCAGCGGTAGCGTACGACTCGTGCACGTATGGGCACTGTGTCTGCTTGTGTAGCCGCTCATTCTCAGCGCGCAACCGTTCGATTTCGGCGTCCCTGTCTTTGAGCGACTGCACAGCGAACATCAGCAACCAATCGGGGTGCCCGTCTTCGCCTGCCTCATCATGTGCCCGCGCAAGCAGTCGCGGAATCAAATCATCTTCGCCCATCACCGCCCTCCCGGCTGCATCTTCGCGCCACGCTTTATCTCGCGCTCCCTGGCTTCGACAAACCAACGCAGCGCGCTCGCAGCCGTGACCCACGCCGGTTTTTCCCGCCATCCAGGCGTTGCCATGATGTGGCCGCGTAGCTGGGTTGCCATACGACACAGCTTGTCGTTGCGCTGTGCGTCGCTCATTTCACCCCCTCGCTCACGGCAAGACTCAACCAGTCGGCTCCAGCGCCCCGCACACGTCGGCTATCATGAGGCAAAAGTTGGCAACATCCGCCGCCTCATCGAGCACGCACCCCGGGCTTCCGTCGTGTTGATACGAATAGACAGCACTCACGAGCTCCGCTGTTTCGTCTTTGCGCAGGCGCGTGAACAGCGCCCAAACGTCTTCGTCTTTCCACCCGCCCTTGTGGTCGTTCTCGCGCAGCTTCCGCTCCATCGCTTGCGCGAAGGCGGCAACTTCTGGTCGTAGTTCAAGTGTCTCGCTCATTTCACTAGCCTCAACCAGTCAGCCAGCGTCATCGTCACCAGCCATTCGTCGCCGTCGGGCCGGCTAAAGACAACCGGCGGTCGCCCGTCCGTGTCGCCCTGTGCCTGCTTCATGGCGGCGCGTACGCGCTCCTGCTTCTTGACGCGCTTGGCTTCCACCCAATACGGGGTGCCTTCCACGTCGCATTCGTCAGACCCGCTACGCCGCTGGTAGCCGCGCCGGGTGGGCCAGGTGTCGCGTAGCAGGTTCGCCAGCTCGCGTTCACCTGTCGCTCCTTTGTTTCGGCTCTTGCGTCCACTCATCAGTTTCTCCGGTAGTCCGCCCATGCGCCCCGAAAAGACGCCCAGCGGCTCCAGTGGATGAGCCCTTCGCGGGTGTAGTCTTCGCCGTCGTCAGTGAGGCGCACCCACATCGTGTGGTCGTCCACGCGAAGGACTGCGTACCCAGGCGGCAGCTTGACGCAGCCGAAGTTGATAATCGTCGTCATGTCGTCGTCTCCAGCGCAGCAAGTGCCGCGAGCATGGCGTCAAGCGGGGTTGGACCGTCACCGTAAATCAACGTGTTGACGGTGAAGACGCGCCAAAAGCCGTCATGGTCCTGCAAAGCGGTGCAGTGCATCATGAACAGCGAAAGCACGTACTCGTTGCCGATGCCAATGCCCCACGGGTCGCTTGCGAGGTCTTCGGCGGTGACGGGGACCGTGCCGTCAGGCTGGAGCCACCCTTGCCCGCAGGCGTTGCAGACAAGGCACACGGGCCTGCCTGCGCGGGAATCCTTCCTGCGGTTGGCACACTCAGGGCACGGCTTCTTCTGCGGGTGCCGTCGCGCCACAATCGCCGCGTTTTCAAGTCGGGTCATCGGTTTCTCCGAAGATGGCGGCGGCGCCTCGTTCTGACGGTCCTTGACCACAGATAAGGCGGCGAGTAGAGAAAGCGTCTTGCGCGCCTCCTTGCGATCGGCCTCTTTCGAGTGCTCTGGCAATTCTGCGTACGGTGTGTTGATCAGCCGTCGCCAGTGGTGCGCCCTCTCTGCCGGTATGGTGAGCGACCCATCGGCGTTGAGTCGACACAAACCGTGCAGGTGTTGTTGCCAACCGGACCATCGTTCGTGTTCTTGCGCCGCAAGAGCTTCGAGTCGTTGTTCAGGTGTCATCGGTTTCTCCAAGGAATCCATCCTGCGGCGTAAGCGTCCAGTGCCAACGCCGCCAACGCTTCGATATGACGGCTTTGCTCGCTCATCATCTCGCACACGAGCCGGTTGCCTTTCGTCTTGGCTTCAAGTTCATCCGCCAGCGCGTCGAGCATGTCTGCCCCCTCCGCGTCGCCGTTGCCGTATGCGTAAGCAAGGCCCGACCGCTTACGTTCCGCCAGCTTTCGCGCTTCCTCAATCATCACAACACCCCATGTGCACAGGCGATGGCCAGCAGCGCCGCAACGACGCAGCACGCCCAGCCTATGAGCGCGTTGGTTTCGGCCCTAGTCATCGTCGTCGCCGTCGCCGACGCCGTAGCCGGATCCGTCGCCGATGCCGTAGCCGGAGCCGGAGCCGGAGCCGGAGCCGATGCCGATGCCGTAGCCGGAGCCGGAGCCGATGCCGATGCCGTAGCTGGAGCCGGATCCGTAGCCGGATCCGTCGCCGTAGCCGATGCCGTAGCCGTAGTCGGAGCCGTAGCCGTCGCCGACGCCGTAGCCGGAGCCGATGCCGATGCCGGAGCCGACGCCGGAGCAACCCGCCGCTTGCGCCGCGTGTTGCTCTTGGTCATCATGCGCAAGCGCGAAGTCTGTAGAGACAGCGGATTGTCCAGGCGCGTGCTCATCGAGCCAGCGAAGACACCCGTCTCGACAAGCACCGGCGCGCACTACGTCATCGACAGTCAGAATGTCGAGTACGCGGATCATGCGGACGTCCACGCGGCTGCGGCCTTGTCGGTCACGCCGATGACTGCGGTGATGTCCCGCAACTCGATGCGCGGAGCGGTGGCGCCGATGCGATCTGCGTCGAGGGGGCCGTTTTCGGCCAACCCAAGGATGCCTTTGCGTCCACTCCAGTAGATGCACATTCGCGCGTTGTTCAGGTGGATGATTTCGTCGCCGGTCGCGTATCCGTCGGGCGAGCCCCAAAAGACGCCTCGGTGTTTGGTGGTGACGATTACGGTTGTGGTGGACATGGGTGCTCCGTGGCATTGTAGCCGTGGTGGTGGTGGGGTTCGAGTGCTCTGGCAATTCAGTTGTCATCGGTTTCTCCGAGGATGACGGCGAGCTTGCGCAGGATGTCGTGGCGTTGCGCCCAATGCTGAGCGTGCGGCGGGATGTCAACGGACTCGCGCACCAACGCCGACAGCGCTTCGATCTTGCGGTCCTTGGCCTGTGACTCCGACTCGCACCGCTCAGCAACGCGACGCCACGAATCACGCCCGCCGTCCCTGGCTGCCAATTCACGGCGCAGGAACGGCACGCAAGGACAGTGCAATTCGTCCCCCGCACATGCCTTGCCGACGGTTGCCGCGTGGTCGTCGCGCCACTCCGAAAGTTCATCCGCCAGCGCGTCGAGCGTGTCTGCCAGCTGGTGCCGCACCGCGCTAATCGCGATGGGCGTTTTCAGTGCGCGGCTCAACTTTGCCAGCTTTCGCGCTTCTTCAATCATCACAACACCCCATGTGCACAGGCGATGGCCAGCAGCGCCGCAACGACGCAGCACGCCCAGCCGATTAGTAGGTTGGCTTCGCTACGGGTCACAGTAATCCCCATCAGGATCCGGGTCGTTGACACCGTCGTACGTGCGCGATGTGTCGACGCGGTCGCAGAAGCATTCAGTGCAGCCGCAGCCGGTGCAGATGGGCGTTCCGTCTGGCGGGTCAAAGGGGACGTGGTCGAGCGGTGCCCAGGGGGTGTGATTCATGACGCATTTACCCATGTGATGTGCCGACCACGGTCTGCGAGCTGTGCGGTGATGTGTTGCTGCGCCATGCCACCCAGCGCGCCCCACAGCACCAGCGCAGACGGAAAGCGCCCGGACTGCTCCGACAGTACGCAGCGCGGATGTTCAAAGCGGATCCGCCGGTGGAAGTGCCCAACTGCGTGCGCGTTCCAGACGGTCTTGGCCCAGAAGCCTTCCGGGCGAAACGGGATCAGCCCGATCACCAGCCACGAGCGACCACTGTCCGTCTCGCGCGTAGCCTTGGCACACCATGTTGCGGTGTCGCTGTATGGCGGATTCATCCAGACGCGCATGGCCCATGGCCCGGCGAGCCCGTCACCGCCTTCGCTGCCGACGATGTGTTGCTTTGCCGGCGTTGCGCGCGAAGGGTCGCTGCACGGGTCCAAGTCGATGTCAGGCAGTTGAGCAACCATTGCGGCGTGTACCATTCGTCGCTGTCTACGCCTGTTTCGACCCGTGGCGGGCTGGTGAGTTTGAAGACCATCAAGGCATCCACACCGGGCCAAAGGGCAAATCGTCTATGTCCTGCGCGCCAACATCCGGCGCCTGTGGCTTGAACGGCGCGGGCTCATTGCCCAATGGCAGGTACATTTTCACAGTGTTTGACGCCTTGTAGTCGCCACGCGCTGGCTTGATCCCGAGTTTGACCGTCAACGAACAGCCCAGCAGTTCGCCCAGGTCCGCGGGTGGACCGTCAACGAAGCCACACGCCTTGCACAGCCGCCGGAACGTGCGCTGGCCGATTTCGGTAGCCTGCGGGCTGTTGGGAAGGTCCAAGTTGATCCAGTCGAACACGCGCTTGCCGTACGCCGGGCCGTTGTCTTCAACATCCAGCCACACCGACAGCGCATCGCCGCCGCTACGGGTCTGCTTTTCGAGCACGTTGTTGATCGACACGGTGTAGGTGCCGGGCTTGAGCGGCTTGTCGTCGTAGTCGCCACCGCCGCCTTTGCCTTCCGGTTCGGGCTCGTTCCAGCCGTTGGCGTACTTGCCTGCGCTGTAGTTGCTCATTTGTTCTCCGGT
>CAZEHJ010000047.1:0-27973 GCA_964512485.1 uncultured Rhodothermales bacterium
TGGCGCTCAAACGCTCAGCTGATAGCTTTCGTTCAGCCAGGATTCCCAGATGGACCGTGGAAGAGGATCCTCTGCAGAGAATCGAGCCGTCACCCACCCCGTGTTTCCTACTTCAAAACGATGCGGCATTTCAGAAGCCAACCTCTCTGCTTCCACCATCGAGTCCTTGAGCTTGAACATGGCTTTGTAACCAACTCCTTTGGCCCCGGGACCAATAAACAAAAATGACCGTTTTTTGGCCTTAAAGGAAGACTGATTGCAAGATGTCCCTTTGTCGACGTCAGAAAACGCCGCAGCCATTTCCCTGATGGGTTCGGTTGGATCAATCGCCTGATTCATTTGATCTTGAGCTAGATTAGTCAATTAACGCCCCAACGACTGGATGATTATAACTCAATAACCATCCCCAAAAAAGTGGACTCAACAAACGGGGGCCGCTGAGTGTCAAACATGCTGATCCAACAAAATGATATTGCCATCCGGGTCAGACAACATGACGCTCGCGGGACCAGAAGTCTCTTCATCGGCTTCCGCAATCAATTCGATTCCAGCAGACTTGAGATCAGCTTGAATTTCGCGAATGTCCTTGAACTCTTCGAGTGGGTTCGCGTGATCATCCCATCCTGGATTGAACGTCATGATGTTGCTCTCAAACATGCCCTGAAACAGGCCGATCGTGTGATTCTCATTCCGAAGAATAAGCCAGTTCTTCTCGATATCGCCTCCAACGATTTCGAAGCCTATCGTTTGATAAAAGGTGCTCGACGCCGCAACGTCTTTAACGGCAAGACTGATTGAGAATGCGCCTAGATTCATAAGAGTCTCCGATAATTTGTGCAGTGACAGACTTTGGATTCAGCCGAAAATAGCCGCCACCACTCGGCACCGGGCCATTAGTCAGCCACGCAATTCGCCGATTAGCTACCTCGACGGATAAAAGGATCTTTGATCAACAGGACCCGTAGCCAAACTAACAATTGAGTTAAAAATTGTTCTACCCATGACTAAAACTGAGATACTCGAATACCTGAAAGAAAATCAGGATGAACGCGGAATTGTCCATTGGAACAAGCTCGGTGAAAAAACTGGCGGGCTCAAGGGCTACGGAATCGGGCTGACAAAACTGAGAAAATTCGCCAAAACAATAGGCCGAGATCCGAAGCTGGCTCGTCAGCTCTGGAACTCCAAGGTCTACGAGATGAAGATCATCTCGTTGCTCATCGATGACCCGAAAACTATGACAATGGAGCAAGCTGAAACGCAGGTTGATCAACTTCAGGGAATGCACCTGGCGCATGTTTTTGCTACTTGTGGTGCTCCTCTGGCCAAAACTCCGTTTGTGGTCGAGCTAGCTGATAAATGGATTGGAAGCAGGGACTCGATTCGGCACCGTTGCGGCTACGGCTTGCTCTACGAAATCTCGAAGGACAAGCGGAAGAGCGCCCCTGAAGAAGACTACTTTCTGGCCCACATTGCAGACATTGAAAACACGTACTCAAAACAGTCTACTGCAGCGCTCATGTCTATGGCTGGCGCCCTGCAGGGCATGGGCATGCGGAGCAAAAACCTCAACGCGGTGGCTCTGAAGGTTGCGAAGAAAATCGGCCCCATCGACTTTGATCCAGACGGCCGATGTGATCCTTTCAACGTGGCCAAAAACCTGACAAGCGACTACGCCAAGAAGAAGTTCGGCCTCTGATCTTATCGCAAAGGGTTGAGCTCTAGTCAGATTCCCGAATCATGATCCCGATCCCTCGCCGCGTCTCCACAACAGAATGACGAGCCAGAATGCGAATGCCAATGTCGGGAAATCGTATTCTTCAACGAGAATGTCGAGCTCCGCGTGCCACGATAAGATTCGACGCGGATCAATTGTGGCGATGACCTTTCCATCCAACGCAATGAAAAAGCTCCTTCTGAAGGCACTGTTGCTCGCAAGGTGCAGCGTCCCCATTGGACTATCAATGTCTACTGATCGCTTCCATGCAGACGTTTTCTGGGCCGTACAATAAACGCTCTCTCCACGTTTGAGTGACCACGAGCCACTCCAGGCGCCGTGCTTCTTGACCTCGAAGTACTCTTCATCGATTAGTATCGAGCACTGTTCACTGGTCCACTTCTGGTCCCAATATGCCTCGTGACCCTCACCTTTCAGGTAGTAGTTCCAGGAAAAAACGTTGTATGGAGCGCCGACGATCATAGAGTCAACTACGCTTGTCTGTGAAAGAGTTTCCCGACTCGCGTCGCATGGCACTCCACGATTACTGATAAATCCACCGTCCGCAAAGTAACTGGGGCGGAGTTCGCCATAGCCGATTCGTCCCGATTGATGCGCCTTTTTCCATATTCAAATAGTAGATTGGCGCAACTGCCCAGAAAACCAACTGAACCCATGCCGCCGGTTAACCGCTTCCTGAGCGTTGTCGCACTCTGTCTGATCACTGTCCTGCCCTCTTTTGCGCAGGATCAACCTGACGCTCGCAGGCCTGATCTGGAGATTGCCATCCCAAAATTGGATATTCCCGTGATGTCGATTGATGGCTTCCTCAACGAAGAGGTATGGAGTCAGGCAGCGGAGACGGCGGACTTCATGCAGTTTCTGCCGGTGGACGGCCGGCCGGCTGAGGATCAAACCACGATCCGGATGTGGTACGGCTCAAGCGCGCTGTATATCGGCATTGAGGCCGAAGAAGCCCACGGCGAAGTTCGATCCACGCTCGCAGATCGTGACAATCTTGATAACGATGATCGTGTAATCATCGTATTGGATACCTACGACGATCAGCGTTCGGCTTTTGCATTTATCGTAAATCCGATAGGCCAACAGGCTGACGGTATGCTCAGAGATGCATCAACTTCTTCCAGTTTTGGCGGCGGAGGACGACCCTTTTCTGTAGATGAGAATCCCGACTTTGTATTCACCTCCCAGGGTAGGTTGACGGAGTCTGGATTCATCGTGGAAATCGAGATTCCGTTCAAGAGCCTGCGATTCGGAAACGCGGCATCGCAGAATTGGGGATTCAACGTACTACGAAAAGTCCAACACTCAGACTACTGGTCATCATGGAGCGGCGTTCGCCTCGGAGGCGCTTCATTTCTTGCCCAAAATGGACAGCTTTCAGGACTTACCGAGTTAAGTCGTGGACGCGTTCTTGATATCAACCCGGAAATTCGAGGAGCCCTGAGCCGAGGCCCCGAACCAGAATCGTTTGAGAAAGACACCACCGATCCCCTTGGAATGAACGTCCGATATGGGCTCTCCTCTAATATGGTCCTCAATGCCACCCTGAACCCGGACTTCTCACAGATCGAGGCGGATGTTGTCCAGATCAATTACGATCCTCGCCGCTCAGTGTCCTTCCCGGAAAAACGCCCGTTTTTTCTGGATGGCATCGAAATGTTCAGCACTCCAACCCGGCTTATTTATACTCGCAGTATCGCAAATCCACTTGCTGCCGTAAAGGTAGCAGGAAAAACTGGATCTACGACCATTGCAGCAATTACGGCTGTAGACAACAGTGGGCCTTCAATAGCGGATGTTGATGCTGCGTATGTCAATGCGATTCGCCTGAAAAAGGACCTGAGTGGACAAAACAATATTGGCGTGGTCTACACGGATCGAACACACGATGACTGGTCGAATCGGGTGTTCGCTGTAGACGGAAGTATTATTGCGAGGGACAAGTATTCCTTCCGCGCACAGACGGGATTCAGTTCCACATCCGGAATTGATGGGCTGGCACCCATGTGGACGGCAGGGGCGAACGTGTCTACTCGAAAGTGGGCTGGTGGCATCAGTTCCAGCGGTTATCACCAAGATTTCGATCCGGCAGTCGGCTTTTTGAGTCGAGGCAATCAGGTTACACTGGGAGCGAATGTCAATCGCACCTTTTATGGAAGCGAAGGGGCATTTCTCGAGCGAGCAAACGTTTCGCTCCGCCTCACGGGAGTCTGGGATTATCAGGGATTCATGGACGGAGACCAGACGGAAGACATCCGATTTTATCCGACATTCAACCTTCAGATGCGAGGGGGATGGGGCTTAAATGTTTTCACCTGGATCGAGACATTCGGCTATCCCGACGAGTTTTTTACCCACTATTATCTGAAAACGACCACCGGTTTTGTGCCGTACAAGGGCGTACCTCATCTGTTCAATATCGGCCCGATGATCACGCTTTCGACTCCCCAGTTCAATCGATTTTCGGGCTTTCTCCGATATGGGTTTGGCCGGGATCCCAATTATGATGAGTGGGCCGATGCGAACATCAGAAATATTGAAATTGAAGGCCGGTACACACCCACGGACCAGCTACGCTTCCACCTGCGGTACGACCACCAGCAGCATTTTCGTGCGTCGGACAAGTCTCTGGTCTCGTTGAGCCGCGTGCCCAGACTCAAGGTAGAATATCAGGTCACACCCACGCTGTTTGTCCGCTTCGTTGGTCAGTATCGATCGTTGTATAAAGACAAGCTCAGAGATGACTCCAGAACGGACCTGCCAATTTATTACCGAACTGGAGATGGGAGCTTTGTCCTGGCAGAAAGTCGCCGTTCGAATAATATTCAGGCAGACTTTCTGCTCTCGTATCGCCCGACACCTGGGACCGTAGTCTTCTTCGGATATGGGACGGCACAGAGCGAAGTCGACACGTATCGATTCAAACATCTGAGTAGGCAACGAGACGGATTCTTTGTCAAGCTGAGTTATCTGTTCAGGGTATAGGACGGCAGGGTTACGCACCACAAGATTGCGAACCGCTCAAAACGTTCGGCACGATTTCAAACGACCGGGCTGTGTGCCGCTCGCCAGAGCTAATCCAGCGGACGACTGTTCGAGACGTTGCCTTCGACTTTCCAACCAGAGGGCGTTTTTTCATACAGTTCGATCCACGCCCAAACGTTTGATATATCTTCGATAGAACCGTCGTCATTCGCGGTCCATCCGATCACCTCCACCTCCGCAATAACCCAACCCAACGAGCCATCATCTGATATCCGGACCATCGGGGGCTTCACATCGCGATAGCTTTCGAAAGTCGTCCTGGCAAGATAGGGTTCTCTGGCATTGCGACGCTCGGAACGGCCCAGGTGGGTGATTTTGCCTCCGTTTGCCGAAATCGTAGTGTCAGCTTCGATAGCCAACCAGGCATCAATGTCCCCATTGAGATGAGCATTGATGATCGTCTGGTGCAGTGCCAATAATTCTGCCTCGTCGCCGTCGACAGACTGCCCGAGAGCTGCGGATACGAGAAACAAGGAGAGGAATATCGAGAGGAGCTTCATTTTGTAAGCGACCTGTTGTACTACTGCTGAAGAAACGGGACGAGCCAATGCTGCCTCCTGTGAAAGTAATTGTTTCCCGACGACTGAGCCAGTGATACGAACTCACCATTTGCCTTCGCGATACAACCTGCGATGCGAAACGCCGCCGCGATACAAGTCGAAGCCCCGACCTCGGCTCTGTTTGAACCCGGTCTTTGTTTTCCGCAGGCGAGGAAGTAACATCTCGTGGTTCCAACTAATCTGGTGAGCAAGAGATGGACATCGGGATTACAAGACGTGACTTTCTGAGGACTACAGGTATGGCTGGCGTTGGAGTCGCCCTTGCCGGGTATCCTCAGTCAGGCTACACGATGTCGAACAGCAAAATTCGGGTTCTCGCAATAGGATTTGGCCGAATCGGCAACAGAGACCTGACTGAGGTCGCCGCTCATACAGCCGTCGAAATCTCGGGATTATGTGACGTGGACAAAGATGCGCTGGCCGCTGTATCTGAGCAATTCCCAGACGCCTTCACATGCAGCGATTACAGGGTAGCCTTCACCGATCACGTCGAAAATTTTGATGCAGTGATTGTCTCTACGCCGGATCATTCACACGCTCCGATCATGATGACTGCGCTGGCCAACGACAAGCACATTTACGGACAAAAGCCTCTGGTGCACCAACTGGAAGAAATCCAGATGATGGAGACGGCGATTCAGGCCAAACCCCAACTGGTCACCCAACTGGGAAACCAACGAATGGTCTATCCAGGGCGGCGTGCTGCGGTGGAAATTCTGCGTTCCGGGCAACTTGGCAAAGCTATTGAAGCCCACGTGTGGACCAGTTCTCCTGTCGGCCAGTTTTATTTCAACATAGATCGCATTTTGAGCGAACCCGGTACGCCACCTCCGAATGTGGATTTCAATCTGTGGCTGGGCCCGTGTGAAGAGCAGCCATATCGCGAGCACCTGCTTCCTCGGAAGTGGAGATCCTGGTGGGACTTCGGTACCGGTGGATTGGGCGACTGGGGAGTACATCTTCTGGATGTCATCTTTTTCGCCTACGACGAGCTACAATCACCGTTTTCCGTCAAAACGCATGCTCCGGCACCCCCGGATATGTTTCACGCGTTCCCGTGCCAGTCGACGCTCACGTACCGTGTCGAGTCAGACAACTTTGCTCATCACCACTTCCCCATCTATTACAACGATCGGGGACAAGGACCGTCCCGAGCATCTTTGGGCCTTCCCGGGCACGAATGGGCGACTTCCAACATGACAGTTGTCGTCTGCGAGGGAGGAATCCTGTCTCTGACTCCTGAGGGAGAACTGGAAATCTGGAGGGATGGTCACATGACACCCGGCCTCGAAATGCCCGGACTGCCTGAATTTCCTGCTCTGAATCACTGGCATGCTTGGGTGGACAACATCAACGGTGTCGATACAGAGTTGCGGACTCCATTTTCGGACGGGGCGCGCATTACAGAGTCTTCGCTGCTGACCGTGAAGGCATCCCGTTTTCCGGGACAGGAGCTGTTCTGGGACAAAGCGTCCCTGACATTTTCGAATCACGAAGAAGCGACCAATACGATCGTGCGGCGCACTTACAGGGATGGGTTTAGTCCGCCCGTAGTCGGCTGAGCGGAGTCGGAGATCTTAGTCGGATTCGATCCTTGCGTCCATCTGTGACGGGCGGGCCACCATATTGAGTCGGTGCCGTTCGACTTCTTCCGCTATCTCGGCGATGATCTCAGGGTGATCATCCGAAACGTCGTACTGCTCCGAAGGGTCGTGTTCAAGATTGAAAAGAAGAGGTGGGTCATGAAACGTACGCTCATTTCCACCACCGTATGCCCACTGGGTGATGTAATGAGCTTTCCAGGCTCCTTTTCTTGCGGCAAACAGCGTCGCGCCCCGATAGTAGAAATACGAGTCCCGGACTTCGTGGTCGAGGTCCCCGTTCAAAATGGGCACCAGACTTCGACCGTCAAAGATTCGATCATCAGCCAGTTCGCGTTGGTTCAGCTCCAACATGGTTGGAAGTAGATCCATTGTACTGGTAACGGATTCGCTTACTTGACCTGGCTCAATCGTGCCTGGCCACCATGCCAGACCGGGCTCGCGAAATCCACCTTCCCACGTCATTCCCTTTCCCCCTCGCAACAGGCCTGCCGAACCACCTTGAGCATCGTAATACAGCCAGGGTCCATTGTCGCTCGTAAAAAACACGAGCGTATTCTCGGCAATTCCTTCTTCGCGCAAAACGCTCATTATCGATCCGGCGCTCCAGTCGATTTCTTCCATTACGTCTCCGTACAGACCCCGTCGGCTAACACCCTCGAACGATTCTGAGCGAAACAGCGGCACATGAATCATGCTGTGCGCCAGATACACAAAAAATGGTTGATCGCTGTGTTCGCGAATGAATCCGGTAGCTTCTTCGGTGTATCGTTTGGTTAACGTCTCCTGTTGGGCTGGGCGTTCAATGATTTCCCCGTTCCTCATCAGGGGTACATTCCAGTATTCGCTCTTTGGCTCAAGAAAAAGCTCTCGCGTCACACCCTGGGCTACCTTGTCCATGTCGTTCGAGTACGGGACGCCGAACCAGTAGTCAAATCCGTTGTTGGTCGGTAAAAATGACGGCATATGTCCCAGGTGCCATTTCCCGAACGCCGCTGTAGCATAACCGCTCTCTTTGAGCGCTTCCGCCATCGTGATCTCTTCTGCAGGAATCCCGAGGCGCGAGTCGGGAAAGAGGACCCGACGATTGTCACTCTCCATGCCCGTCCGGATGGGCAATCGACCCGTCAATAGAGCAGCTCGACTCGGTGTGCACACCGATGCTGCCGCATAGAACTGTGTGAATTTCATGCCTTCCGCTGCCATGCGATCCAGATTGGGCGTACGAATCGTTGGGTGGCCATAAACTCCCAGATCTCCGTAGCCCAGATCGTCAGCGAAAATAACGACGATATTCGGGGGGCGATCCGCGTCCGCTGTCTCCTGCAAATTGCATCCACTCACGAAAACCAAGAGACAGATATTCAGCAGAACATGTCGCTTCACAAAGTAAAAAAGGACTGATTTCATGACAAATAGAATAGGTTAGCTGATGCGCGAGGGCCTGTAATCGGCTGATTCCGCTCGATCGACACGGCTTGGAAAGATCATTTGGACTCCAGTCTCCGATTGTATTCCAGTTCAACAGCAATCATCCATTCAGGCCCGTTACTACAGGCAGCCTGATGGGTATGATGATTCTGGTCCAAAACGTAGCCAGGCGGATTTCGCAAGATCCGTTGTTGATTGTAGAGCTCAAGAAAAGCCTTCCACCGATTTTCCAAAGTTGGGTACGGGGTTGTACCAGCCGTTGAAATGACTTCGTGGCTCCAGGACTGTAGGTTTACCAGAGCGAGGGCCAGTTCAAGCTCATACCGATTTCGATCGCAACCCTGGAGCGCCGTTTCCAGTGCTTTCCGGGCAGTCTGGGTCAATCGTAATCCTTCCTCGGCGCGAGCTATTCGCTCTCCGTTATCTGCACGCCAGATGATGGAATTTGCGGACGTCGGAGGATCGATGATGCCCTCCATGGTAGCCGGCCAGCACACATTGCGTCGACTTGAAGTGATGAGTACCGTGTCCCAGATATCCATGGCATTCTCCAGCGAGGTCAAGCCTTGAGCGGCGAATGGTGCCGCAGCCTTTCCGTACGATTGAGAGGCATAAGCCAACAACGCCTCCGCCTCATTCCTGCCTTCTGAATGCCACGAGAAATCCGAAAAACAGGTCCAACCCCTCCAGTAGAACGCCATATGAGGTGAATCGTCATCCCATGAAGTACAAAGGATACCGTCAATGGAGCGGGTCGCCGTCATTCGACACAGCGTTCTGATGGGCTCCAGGTTACCGTTGCGACGAGGGTAGACGGGCCACCGCGTCTGAGCAGCAGTGGCCGACATCACTTTCAGATCGCTCTTCGCATACCAGTCCAGAGCATCCTGATTTCCCGGTATGCTCGGAGTGTGATAACTCCAGCGCATATACACGGCTTCGCGAGGAAATTGCTCTACCAGCCCGTCAAGAGTGTCGGACGCAGCTTTCCAAACTTGAGCGCTTTTCGCCTTCCCAATCGAGCCATCATGAGTCGTCCGGTACACTTCCCCATGCTTGAGGGGCATATCATCCCACATGATCGGAATGCGGCCTTGTTTGACCAGAAAAACCGATACCTTGTTCAGCCACAGCAGGTGAAGCTCAAGCGGGCTCATGCCGGAGTCTTGAGCTTCCTGGCTGGCACCTACATTGACCTCGTCTCCACCTATGTGCAGGTATTTTGACCCGGGGGTGGCTTCGATCGCGTCCCGATACAGATCAAACTGAACCTCGTACGTTTGGTCTTGCATAGGATCGAAAGCCCAATCGCTTTCTGGATCATCCCGGAGATGTGAGAACTCCGGATGCTTGAGAATGAAACCGGCATGCCCGAGCCCCTGGACCAGAGGACTTATTTCGATATGTCGCCGTCGGGCGTATCGTGTCAGTGCCTGCATCTCTTCCAGCGAGATTGCGTTGTCCGACCCTATTTCTGGTCGACGTCGATACCGGAGTTTGTCTTCAAACTCCCAGATAATCGCGTTCACTTTGAGCGATGCCAGACGATCGATCGCCCGATAATAGGTGTCAAGCGTGTCCAGGTGGTGTTTTGTGTCAAAATGCACCGCCCTGTATGCGATGTCTGGCCAGTCAAGAATGGAAATCGATGGAATTTCAGCTTCTGATTCAAGCGCAAAGCGAACGATTTGCGCCAGAGTTTGAACTCCGTAGAATGCTCCAGCTTGACTTGCTCCCACAATCGTAGCTCCCGATGCGTCGATATCCAGTCTGTAGGCTTCCGGACTGTGGGCGTCCACTTCACCGATCGAAACCCGAATCCGTTCGTCCGGCTGAAAGTCATCGACAGAAGCGAGACATCGGTCCAGCAGGAGAGGCGATAATCCGGGGCCTGAGTCCATGGTTACCTGCTTGGGACAGGGCACAATGTGCTCCACCGGATTCGTAGACAACGCCGAATCAGCTCCCAGAACGGAAGACGATGGATACAGAACCGATCCAGCTGTTGCCCCAAATCCTATTGTCAGCGCCTCTCGACGGGTGAAGGTCTTGCTCATGCTTGCAGAATGTAAGAGGGCAATGTTGATCTCTGTTGCATCAGCCTTCAATATCAGTTGATTTGAGTTGAAAGCCAATCAGCAACGATGGTCATTTCAGGAGTTGAAAGCCGATTGTCAGCTGGAGGGCCAATCTCAATCAAGTTCGAGCTCGATAATTTTTTAGTATCATGCTCAATCCCGCTTCAACCAATCATCCCAAAAAGACCGTGAAACTTTTTTTTCGCTCTCCGTCTGCCGTGGCTTTTTCGATAGTCGTTTTGGGCTTTTCACTTTGGTCTGGATGTGATGCGCTGGGGATCACCTCGAGCGATGACGACGACGATGACGGCACCATATTCAATGAGTGTCCGGCCGTAGATGATTTTGGAGATGGACAAATGGTTTGGAAGGAAAATGAAACCATATTGGACGAAGTTGCAGATTACCCACCGGAGGAACTTGTCGCTTGCATGAAATTGGCGATCTCGCACCAATGGGAGATGGGACAATTTTGGGACCAGGCAGCAGGAGAGAAATGGGAAATCAATTTGAGCGGCGCGTCTCCCGATACCGATATCTCAACGAGGTGGGTAACTGCGTTGGACGGAAATATTTCAGGCGGGACTCTTAAGATGAAACTAGGTTGCCTCGCGGGCAGCGGATCAACTGGATGTCAGGTAACGGATATCCCGTTTTTCGAAGGGCAATTCACCTACCGAGGAACGCATTCTGTCCAAGGAGCGATGGCATTAAATCCCGGTATCTGGCGAATTGTAGATGGCAACGGCTGTGACCGATGCAGGATCGTATTCAGTGGTTCTGAAGTTTGGACGACGAATCAGTCGCACAATGGCCCGACTACGAAAACAGGGGGTATTAAGGGTACCATCTGAGTGATACCTCTTCAGACTACCGGCCGATTCCGAGGTATGCAGCCTTGACGGTTCATTCACGAGACGACCTGTCGAGATCTGCACGCGATTGTGCTGACAGGAAGGAAGGCGAACAGGAAGCGACATTCAGGAGAGATTCTGCACAATTCATACGGCGCTTCACCGAACGGGAAATACTCAACCACCGGAAACCGGAGGTGATAGCTTCGGCGTAATTTTTACGATTCGCCCGCTGTCTTCCAGTTTTGGACTTCGATAGTCCAGTAGAATCAGCAAGCCTCCGCTGGGAAGTTGCGCTACATCGCGAACCCGCCCGATTCTGTCGAGAAGTATTGAAGTCCGTCCAGATTCGGGGCTATATGCGATCAAACGCTGCTGTGCCAGAGATCCGAGCAAAAAAGACCCGTTCAGATCGGTGAAAAGGCTTTCTTCCAATTTTTCGAGGCCGGAAGGAGCCATATTGAATTGAGGACCCCACGTCTTGAGAGGCATGACAAACTGTTGACTGGCCTCTTCCTCTGACAGGCTAGAGACGGCCGATCGATCATAGTTCAAACCATTGGAATACAGCGGCCACCCATAGTTACCTGCTTTGGTGACAATATTCAGCTCATCACCGCCGAGAGGCCCATGCTCAGTGGAGTACAATACTTCTTCTTCACGGTCGAAATAGAGACCCTGCGGATCCCGGTGACCATAGCTCCAAATGCTGGTGGGGTCAGAAAAGCCATCGAAAATGGGATTGTCATCCGGAATACTTCCATCCTCCATCAATCGATGGATTTTGCCGCTATCGTGGCTAAGATCCTGTGGACCAGGATCTGGATCTGGAGATCCTCCCATTCCGTGCGACACATAGAAATGCCGACTGTTGTCCCATATGATTCGTGATCCGATCGAAAAGGTATTTGATTCGAAGATGACTTCGAAATCTTCAACAGCCCGACCCGAAAAATCAAATCGGCCCACCGCCATTATGCCGTTTTCGTTGACATAGGCAACATAGACGAGTCCGTTTTCGGAGAAGTCGGGATGCAAACTCACATCCATCAAGCCCCCATATGTGAGTCCGGAGTTCTCGACCGTCATGACTTCAGGAATTCCGCTCAACTCTTTCGTTGTGCCGTCCTTGAAATACAAGAGATTCCCAAGTCGTTCTGTGAACAGATACTCTTCCTCGGCAAGTATCTCGATCGCCCACGGTATGGCATACCCGGTCACTATTACCTCCTGATCTACATCCAGCAATGCCCACTCGACATTATCCTCCGTGAGCGATTCAGGTATTGGTTCAGTCCTGCATGACGATGTCACGATGGCGAAGACCCAGACAATGGCAACTGCGCGAAAGCAAAAATCTGACTGTTCAGACATAGATTTACACCCGAAGGTGGGCTCGTTTGTCCGTCATCGAACGAGGTCAATCCAATGTCGGGCGAGAGATGACATGAAAATGCCGCTCTTGAAAAAAGAACCGTCTCTCTAAATGAAGGTTCTGGCCACTCTCTCAGATTTAAGAAAATACATCGTCCAAACGACTGCCCAGGCAATCGAAATGGCTATGATTACCATCACGGTCACATCGACTTCTTTAAACCTCGCTTCATCCGCAGACAATGCACCAAGAAGCACGACCAGCGAAATCGATCCTGCTCCGGCCCAGAGAGATGCGATATTCCAGGCCGGGGCCGAAGAATACTGCAAGATTACCATCACCAACGGAGCCGCAAGCACCACGAAGAGGCCTGCGAGAACTCCCATGCGGTAGTTAAAAAACCGTCCAGACAATCCCGCGGCATAAAACAGGGTCAGCGGCACTGACCCGATGAGGTAAACCAACAACCATCCTTTAATGCCTTCCATTACCATTCACTTGCGAAATGGACTTGTCGTGCGACCTTTAAGCCTTTTTATTCTACAGTTATGGTGATTGATTCTGAAACCAATGCGGGGTCATGGGGAATGTGGAGATGATCTCCCAGAATGAGCTGCAAGGTGTGCGTGCCCGCCGAAAGCTCAAGCATGGTCTCAGTCTGTGCACCACCAAAATGCCGGTGATTGTCATCGTTGGGAATCGGCTGCTCAAAAGAGGGCAGCTCGTCGACATCTACGAGAAGATGATGATGGCCAGAAAACTCTTGCTCCGTCCCTGCGGCAACAACACTCATCCCCTCGATTCCGAACGATATGGAAACAGGACTTGAGACGGTTGCTCCGTCAGCGGGGGCCAGAAAATAGACACGGGCTGCGTCTGCAGCTGCCGAGCGTGCTGAAGCTTCTTGCAAAACCTCACCACCTTCATCTTTTTCGGCTCCTTCTGCATTCTCATTGCCTGCCGACTGACAGGCCGGAAGTAGGAGCAGAAGAAGAACCAGCAGGGACGTGGAAGAAGTTCTATAAAGTGATGTAGACATGGCTCAGTAATGAAATGGCTTGGATGAATGTGAATCCGGGTTTTCGAATTTACCGTGCCCACAGTTCCAACGCCATCCCGAATCGCAAAAGTCTGAAAACCACTGTACATGAAAGCCCGCAACACGCGTCTGTCAGGCGTATCGATCCCCTGGTTCTCTTTCGTGCTTCAAAAAAGCCGTTCTAGAGCGTTCTGTTGCCCTTTTGTCAGCGGTTCTACAAGTTCAGAAGCAACATGCATGACTGTCGTCGAAGACTCATCATAGATAGTCTTTCCCGCACGCGACAACTTGACCAAGCTCATTCTGGCATCCCTTGGATGAGCTTCTTTCTCTACCAGACCCAACTTTTCCATGGGCGCGATCAGCCTGGTAACACCCGACGCACTCAACCCGACACGTCGCGCAAGTTCAATGCGTGGCATCGTTGAATCAGACGCGAGATCCAACTGATGAAGCACCTGATATTCGGTTAAACTTATGCCATGGATGTTGAGATTGGCATCCATGCGCTTCAACATTTTGCTGTTGAATTGAACAAGGGCAAGAAAGAAGTCGGCTGAGGTCCTGGACATTGGAATACACAAATGATATTTACTTGAATACTCAAGTATATATCAACCACTACTGAATTCCAAATACCAAATCTTCACGTGCTCCGAATAAAGAAATCCTTCCAGCCGGCCTTCGTTTCGCACCGACTCACTCGTTTGAACTCCGATTCGCGCTTCTCAAGCGGAATGGATTGTATTGAGACGCGCATTTTTTTCAATCCACATCCCCCAGAACGGAAGAAGCAGCATCGTCAGTCCAACGAATGCAATTGCTTGAGCATCCGGAGGTGGAGGCGAGAATGGTTGGCTTGCCCATATGAATAATACCAGGAGTACTAGGCTGTAGAATGCGAGTCTGCCCTGCCAGCCTATGAAGGTGACGGATCGTGAGTACAGGATGACGGCCAGAGCCAGAAACGAACCTTCTACCAGATAGGTGCCGATGAGTGAATTCCACAGACCCAAACCTGTAACTGAGCCCCCTGGCCACAAGGGTAAATCGGGACGATGCGTGATCCAATCGAGCAGCCAATGACTGACTACAACCAGTCCCGTCGTGACTGCTCCCCTCCGCGAAATACCGAGACGAAGTGCCACCACGCCCAGCAATAATCCCCATCCCAAGACCATCACTAAACTGTGGCTCCATGGATAGGAGGTAAAGTTGAGAGCAGTAAATGCCGTGTTTCCGGGGTCAACAGCGACGGACTCAATTCCAAGCAACAAAAATATTGGCCACAAAATATCTATTCCGAAAGAGGCTCCGATGAGCAACGATAACGGCACTTTGGGTGCGGCAGATTTCGCTCCAAAAGCTACAGCGAGGTGTCCAGCAAACATCGATTCTGATTCTCAAATGAATAAAACAGCTAGCGCATTCGATACCTGGCTCAGCCACCCCTTCCCTCAGAGCGTTTGACTCCTCGGATGCGGTACGTGGCTCGCCAACGTATCACAAAGTAACCTTTTCAGGACGTCTCAACCAGCTGCGGCCTTGCCGGCATGCGCTTATCGGGCCTATCACGCAACTTCCGATTTGGCCAACAGGGCGGAGTGGTAAACGAATATTCGTTGAGCAGTTTTAGGAAACACCATTAGAGATGCCCGTCGTATCCAATGCTGAAGGAGGCCCGTGAACCCCTTCTGAAATACGAGGACCTCACGCGAAGTGTCCGTTACGATCTGATCTTCGATGATTAATCCGCTCGTCTGCAGCAACCGACGTATGGTCGTGGCAGTGTAAAAATTGATGTGTCCGACGGCGTTGAAATCGAAGTCCTCCGCGAGGCGAATGGTGTGCTCGAGAGGCACCTCTACGAAGACATGGTTGGCGACTCGTGCAGCCTCCTTGAGTAGAATTCGAGGATGTTCGAGATGCTCAACAACATGACTTAACACTACGATATCAAATTCGTGATCTTTGAAGGGAAGTCTTGATCCATCAAAAAGCTTTGCCTCGACAAGAGACGGAATATCTTTATTCGACAATTGAGTCATCGCCGACTCCGAGATTTCAAGTCCAAACAATGACACCCCGAACTGACGCCGATCCAGTTCTTCAAGAACCACTCCATTGCCACACCCAACCTCAAGAATTTTGTCGTGCGGAACGCGAGAACAGAGATTGGTGATGTTGTCCACTTTCGCAGACGCACTCAGAGTTCGCCACTTTTCCGGCGTGCCGTCGCTGTAATAGTCATCGTACTTCCCCTTCCCTGCCAGCGGTGCCTGCGATTCTGACTTCATTCGGTGTTTTGGTAATGTTGTTCGACCCAACGGTTGGCAGATCTGTGATCAGCATTCGCTCATCACTCAAAACTAATCCACTCAAGTCACCTCGGCAATCGTGAAAAGGAGCGAAGGTGCGACAGGCAGTTGCTAGATGGACGAATTTCGAAACTCTGAAAACGCCAATTCCACATTTTCCGGAAAGCTTGAATGAACAGGTCGCCAGCCGATCGAGCGCGATCGTTCGTTGGATGTGGACACAGAAGACTGAAGTAGACCGTTGATGTAATCATGAGATTCGCCGCCCTCGATTTCGTTGGCACGGTACACTGAACGAGTAGATTCGATGACCTCTGATGCCTGAACTTGTGTTCCGTCGAAAGCGTGAAATACACCTGATGTTTCTGATTCGAGGACCCTCGCGTAGAGGGAGGCTGCGTCTCGCACGTGCACCATCGGCCAGTACACTTCGGGTACAGGTGAATCTTCCAGTTTCGCCAACGTAGCGGAAGACAGAATGTCCCAAAAATACCCTCCTTTGCTTCCATAGACGAACCCAAGGCGAATCACAGAAGCAAGATCTGACCGTTCCAGAACAGAAACTTCTGTCTGGAATCTCCAATGTTCACTGTCGCTGAGAAGCGCTTCACCGAGTTCTCCTTCTCGTCGATCAGAAAAAAGGTTGCCCGTGTATATAAATCGACCTTGGAAGCTTTTCAGGTTCGAAACGAATGAGCTATCAAGCTCCGAGTTCTCCGAGCCTGACGGGGTGTAGTCCATCGCACAATGAACAACGGCGTCCGAATCGAACAGTCGTGTTCGATAAGCTTCGAAATCGGACAGATCGGCGAAACACCACTCCATCTGTGTCGAGTATTCAGTCCGTTCTGACTGTTTCCGAGCCAATCCCACGACTTGATGGCCTCGGGACAGTAATTCGGGAGCAACATGCCTGCCAATATATCCGGAAGCTCCAGTCAGAAATACTTTCATATCATTCCATCTCGGTTTGATTCCACCTTCTGAGCGAGGCCTTTGAGATTGCCGCCCAGAACCTTGCCCATCATCATCATCATGGTTTGCCCGAGCAGCCAACCGAGGAGACCGTATTTCACGCGATAATCCATCCCCCAAGTCACCCTCGCTATTGTAGCCGACACCGGTTCAATTGACAATTCTGCGTGTGCTTCGTGAAGAGGCATCGCCGCCATTTCTGATAGTCGGACGCCATAGCCTTTCTCGGACTCCCACGTGGTCACTTCCTCTACCACCGAGGTGCCGTCTTCAAAATGACAGCGCCTTTTCGAGCCTACACCATCTTGGCCGCTGGTTAACGCGTCAACACCCGTGACGAGCGGTGCGAACTCGTCGATGTGCATGAAGCGCCCCAACACCTCCGATCATTCCTTCATCTACGCCTTAATCGCCCAAAAAGCGTAGGCCAGTATCTTGAGCATCACTCAACAACTGTTTCAACTGATCCACGATATCTGGGTGGGAATCAGCTTTATCGGTTGTTTCGTACGGATCCCGGTCCATGTCGTACAGCTCATACGTGACCCCTTCCAGTCCATTTCGAGGAGTCGGGATCAGCTTGATGAGCTTCCAATTACCGCTTCGTATTGAAAAGTCGCCGCGTGATGTGTCAGCAATCAGGGCAGGGCGTTTCTCAGCGTCAGCCGTCTGACCAAACAGGGCAGACAAAACCGAATAACTGTCTTCTGCAGCGTCATCTGGCAGATCATAGTCTGAGAAAGCAGCGAAGGTGGCGACCATGTCGGTCAAGCTGATCGGCACATCAGATCTCTTGCCGGCTGGAATATTGTCGGGCCATCTGACAATAAATGGAACCCGGTGACCGCCTTCATAGGCAGTGTTTTTCCGCCCGCGAAAAGGCCCTGCTGAACTGTGTCCATTCGCGCCCTGCCTGGCTCCGTTATCACTTGTGAAGATCAGAATCGTGTTATCCAATACACCCTCTTCTTCCAGCGCCTCTCGAACTTCTCCTACGACCCAGTCAACAAGGGCGTTCATATCCCCTCGTGGACCGGCCCGACTCGCTCCCCGAATAAATTCAGGAGCAGTGAATGGAATGTGCGGAGCTGAGAGGCTGTAATAAAGAAAAAACGGTTGGTCGGGCTTGCTGTCTACATGATTGGAGATGAATGAAATTGCACCTTCTGTCAGTCTCATGTCTGCCTCTTCCTGCTTCCAGTCTTGGGCCATCAGTCCTTCAATTACCCCTGGCTGTTCATTCATCTCTGGCGGCGTCCTCACTGAGGGAGGCTCAAGCCATCGGTCATTTTTGATAAAGGCGTAAGGAGAATCATTGTTTGGCCCGCCCGCATTTCCAAAGAAGTAATCAAATCCAAGGTCAGTGGGTCCTCCTTCGATTGCCACACTGAAATCAACATCATTCTCGGTCATGGTGTACTGGCGCTGCCACCCGTCACTGGGCTTGGACTTGTACCACAATCCCAAATGCCACTTGCCTACGTATCCGGTTTCATATCCCTGCTCCTGCATCATTCTTCCCCATGTCAGTCTTTCAGGGGGAATTACGGGCGGATCATAGGGCATTACCAGAGAGTGACCCTTGTGCGTTCTCCAGTAAAAGCGACCAGTCATGACTCCGTATCGCGTCGGGCTGCACACGGCCGCGCCGGAATGGGCATCCATGAAAGACAACCCTTCAGCCGACAATCGATCGATATTGGGCGTGGGAATCAACGATTCGGGATTGTAGGACTCGACGTCACCCCAACCCATATCATCGGCCATAATGAATACAACGTTTGGAAGATCTATCTGCTTCTGTTGAGGCATGCAGGATTGCAACCACAATAGCGAGGTGCAGATGATCAGGTACTTCGTAAAATCTCGGGCAGATCGTTTCATCGCGACTGTAAGGTTGTTTGCATCCTTATTGCGGTATTCAACAGCGTAATCTTCAAGTGCAGGTAGGATTTCGGAGTCCATTACGTTTGCTGGTTTTTGGTCGATCGAAGCGTCTGTCTAAAAAGTCACTTTCAATATTCGATTTCGACTCACAAAGCCGGCACCAAGGATTGCTTTTTGTGACGCTATATTCTCAACGGTCGTCGAACAAATGAGGTTGTGCCCCTCCGAATCTGCGTTCGCGACAAGAAGGGAAAGAATGTACGTTGCCCATTTCTTACCCCTCTTTTCAGGGTCAACCATCACGCCAACGTCCGCAACATTTTCTTGGGTGTCACTTCTTCGATACTCACCCAAACCCAACCAGTCATTTCCTCGGCGCAGAACGAACAGTTCCTTTCTGTCAATAAGATTTTTTGAGTATCCCTGAAGCCACTGCCTCAGTTCCTCCTTGCCTCCCAAACAGGCAATTTGAAAATCAATAACACGACTTAACTCAGTAGGTTCAATCGGCTCAAAGGTCGTTCCCTCTGCTAAGTCGTGTCGAACCACAATTGTTGCCTGGAGCTCATACAGGTAGGTATGAACCGAGACGTCGACGTGACAATCCAGACAGAGAGAAAGGAACAGCGGATCGATTGTCTGGACAATAGCTGTAGATATTGATGATTGCCCTACAATTTTTTGAAATACCTGGTGATCAAATCTTGTATGTCCGGGCAGCAAATAAAACTGAAGAAGTGTTCCTTCGTCATTCACCACATAATAGCCACACACCTCACCATCCATTTTGATGATCCAATGAGGAGAGCTGTTGATAAATCCGACCTCCCACATTCCATCCATTGGCGCGGTCAGGCCGCGCAAATGTTGAGACTTCAGCTCTTCGATCGAGGATAAATCAACACACTCATGAAAGGAGATCATGAAAGGGAATCAGGTTAAAATTGAAGAAGTAAAAACGGTTGGAGGGTTCGGTACATGGCTACACCACTCCATCCTTCGGAACCTTCGGCTCCTCGCGTGTGGCTGGCATTCGCTATCCTTCCCAAAAAGATCGGGCCGCCTCAGCCAGTCGTGAGAACCTGAAACATGCGACTATTACGAGGACTCCATTTCAGAATCGTCTTCGTCAGCATTCTTGTCTTTCTTTTTGAGAGTTACGCTATACGCGGCTCCGAAGACAATTCCCAAAGCGAGCCCCAGGCCTACGTTGTCAAACGCGGCGCCAAAAGCTACACCAAGGGCGATTCCGACACCGACGTAGTAGTTGTCCTTCATAAAGTTCAATCCTGTGTAGATTTCCGCCTGTCGACTGGCGGAATTGTTACGTTAGCGCGTCACTCCATCAGCCGAAATCTTCGACTTCTCGTGTGCGGAAAGCATCTGCTTTCCTCCCGGAAAGTAATCGTTTTCAAGCGACTCAGCTAATCGAGCCAGTCCGCAACAGGCACTTATCATGGGGACAAGCGGGATAGCCTGGTTGACTAATTGGAGTTCCTCGCCTCAATCACTCTGCCGAGATGCTTCTCGCTACCCAGTAGCCTGTCCGCTTGCCGAGCATGAGTTTCTGCACACTCGTAGTCTGATATCGACAGGCACACGTCTACCAACGCCGCATGAACGGCAGGACTTTGAGGGTAGTATTCAGCTGAAAGCGCCAACACGGCACGAGCCTTGTCCGGCTGTCCACTTTCTAAGGACATGAACGCCAGCATTTCGAGCAGCTCTTCTTCCAATGGTAATGGATAGCCCATGCCTTCCGATCTCGACTCGGACTGGGCCCGAATAAGATCAACAATCTTTTCAGTGGGTGTATCGGAATTATTGTAGAGGGAAGGATTTTTGAGCTCCCAGAAATCATACAAATACACAAACGCGTCCCGCATCCCAACAAGAGGTACGGAGCCATGGATGTCATCTTCGTAAAACGCCCAATCGAAACGAAGTCCGGCAGGAGGATTCGATTCTAGTTGGCGAACGAACGACAGGGAAGATCGGATGCCCTGACTGAAAACTGTGGTGTCTGAATCCACCGTCTGTACGGTCAAGTCGTCGGAGAAGCGAATGATCTCGTTGGAAACAGATACGAAAAGACCCTTGCCTTCGAACTGCGATGTCGACAGGCTTTGAAGCGCATCACGTAGCCATTGATTTTCATCCCAATCGAGACTGGGATCCAGCGCCACGTAGTTCGTAAACAACTCCGCACGATTCAACAGTGTATTGACCGCGAAGAGCCCCCCAAATGAATGCCCAACAAGAACACGATGACCGGTGGTTGGATATTTGGCATCAACGGCAGGAATGAGTTCGTCTGCCAAAAACGAGGTGAATCGTGCGGCTCCTCCAGACTGTTGCACGGCCATCCCATTTCGCGAATCTATCTCCGTCGGAGACAGGTCTCGCGTCCTGTTCTCACTGTTTGAGATGGCGACCACGATCATTTCCGGGATCCGGAAGAGATTGTAATACTCTTGAACGGCCGCCAGGCCAATTAGATGAGTATCTCCGTCAAGGAGGTAAATCACCGGATATTCCCGACCTGGAATCAGCGGTTGGCCTCCCGGGAAATGAATCCAATATTCCCGGTTTTCTCCCAGAACATTGGAGTAAAGGCTGTCTTGTACGCCAATGTTAAGAAGAGTCTCTTGCGATTGGCTTGATTGAGCTGCGACAGGGCTTCGCAAAAACGTCAGCAATATTATGGCCGGCAGCAGTCTGATAGATTTGGGCATTGATTTAGAAATGTGAGATAGTTCTCTGTCAAACCGGCCTCAGAAGAAAACATTCTGTCCCGAGAGGACTCCGCCGCTTCCTGCAAGTTGCTTGTACACGTTATTGCCGGCAACTCTACTACGTGGTTGCGCCACGAATATTACCCTGAAGGAGGCCTCAGCCTAAAGAGGCCCCACTTTCCTGAATCATCAGCACATCTTCCTTCCAATATTCCCTCATCGCGATAGCTGAGACTGCACATCAGAAAGATGTTACCCTCGGGCTCCATAAAGGAGTAGGACAGGATGCGGTTTTCGAATTGAAGGTTTTCGAATGGGATCAGCCCCCCTCCCGACCCAAGCATTGAAATCTCCAACGCCCCGCTGGGGTAACTGACACGAAACTCGATCGGCGTTTTCATGTCCGGATGATTCATGGGTATCAGTTCACCCGACCAGATCCCTTCTGGAAGAGTGATTGGACCTGAACAGCCAATCGCGGCCAACAGGACGAAAGCCAAAAGGAATCGCATGCGAATCTAGGTTTGAATCAGAAGTGGCACCACGATTGCTGAGCGACGCGAGAAGCTCGAATCAACTACTCAGCGTCGTCAAGAAACACTCGCCCATCTTGAAATTGGAGTTTTCGCAACTTGAAGTAGGCCTTGACAGTCCCTCCAACTCCGAAAAATATTGGAATAAGATAAAACGGTTCTTTTTCCGGAGATGTGACGTACCAATACGTCATAAGTGATGTCAATGCCGCTACCAGAATCAAGAAGCCAAGGGTGCCTGACTGAAACGGATTCCCAATTTTTTGCATGTTCATACCTCGGCCGATCAAATGTCCAGGGGAAGAAAGTAACCGATCCAGACCAACTCGGCCAATCGGGCGAGCCGGCAACGCGCCCTCATTGTCTCATTCGACATTCTCGCTCGCCGCAAATGCTTTCCGTTTACCACCCAATAACGCCATGGGCATAAGGAGGGCCAAAAAGAGCACATGGTGCCAAACCGGGACATACGGCCACGACATCAGCACCTTCAGCAACCCGAGGGCCAACAACAGAAAGCCCAGAACCAGCGGAGCTCGTTTGTTTTCTCCAGCTATCAACGCGGCCAGAAATCCGGATATGATCGCTGCTATTGAAGCGAGACCAATTTGAATGAGAAGAAGGGTAGTGTTCGCCGTGAATTGACCGCCGTCGATAATGGCTGCTTCGAACGCTTGCTGATGAGCCCCATACCACTCCGGCCCAATGGCCGCAAGAATTTGCTCGGTTCCGAACCACACTATCAACCATGCTATAAATCCGGCGAAAGCGCCGAGAACCGTTCGTATCATAGATTTCACCAAGACGTCTTGTTGAAAAAACTTTTACGGGAATCAAAATCGATCCCGATTTCCTATACCGCCAAAACGCGTGTTGACTACGTTGTTGAGAACCGAGCCGACACGATAGCGAAAATCAAAGCCGAGGCCAGCCTCGTAATATTTTTCGTTCAGGCGAATTCAGTGGTTGAAACATATGGCTAGAGTAGGACGGAGGAGGATTCCCGGTACGGCAAGCACTTCGACCCCAGATAGCCGAAAGAAAGTAATCGATTCCAATCACCTCAGCCAGTCGTGCCAGCCCGCATCGAGCGCAAGTTGTATGCCCTGTGCGTGGATTAGGCATTCGAAAACTCTAGTTCCATATAAACATCGGCGGTTTCATAAGGCTGGTCCGCCGGAATCGACTTACGAACGAATCCCAATGATTCATACAATTGAACGGCGGCCGTAAGCTTGGTGCTCGAAAGCAACGTGATTTTGGAGGCTCCCATTTCTCGAGCCTCACGGATGGCGTGCTCGGTTAATCGGCGACCAAGACCTTGACCTCGCGCACTTCGAGCAACTGTCAACTTGACGAGTTCGAATTCAACCGGCGAAACCTTGATCAGCGCACAGGTTCCAACGAGAGAGCCACGATCCAAAGCAACAAAAATCTTACCTCCTGAACGCAAAATCGTCTCATCGGGTGAGTACAGATGTGAACCGTCTTCTTTCTCGTAAAGATCATGCGCATCCAGCCACTCTCGATTCAAGCGCGCAAATTCTGATGCGTATTCCTCTCGATAGGACTCAATCCGAGGGGGGACATTCATGTATTGTTGTGCAGTTTGGATGGATACGGTACATGATATCTTCGGTCTGATTCCAACGGCGCTTGATCGGGGCCGGGACGCCTGGCTCTTTTTTTGGGGCTTTGTCGTTACCGGACGCAAATACACTTTGCCATATCCTCAAATCAAGGACGGATACCTTTGCTTGATGAACGCCTTCTCTTCGGAGCTTAGCTGCTCGATGGGTATTGGTATGTCTTGTGGCCGGCTTCCTTTTTGATTGAGCCGGTTCATCAAACTCCAGTTTCGACTATGATTGCCAGGTGCCGGATCCGGGGGCTCCTCTGCTCTTAGGTCGTAGCGCGTGAAGTCAATGAGTTTTTCGGGCGTGTTGTTTTTCCAGTCTCTTAACAGAGCGAGTCGAAAATCCTTATTCATGAACCAGCGAATTTCCAGGTCAGCGTCTGAGCCACAGATACCTGAACCTCGTTGGACGAATCTATAATCGATATCGTCATTGTTTCTGAATTGCTCGCGCCAGAGCATACCGAATTCACCCTTGGTAATACACTTTGCATTGGGCCAGCGGCGGCGCATCTCATTGAACCAGATCAGCATGCCTTCCATGCCGTTGCGTCCTTTGTAGTTGTAGATCTTGCGCGCTTCGACCAGGCCGAGTTCCCAAATACACGTGACCCAGGCAAAATTGTTAAGCTCAAACCCTTGGTCGAAATGGGCGGCCGTGGTGGCGATCATTTCCTGCGTTCCGGGCTCGGTCCCCTGCCTGATGACCGTTTCGATAGGGCCGACTCCTTGACGGCTGCCACACCAGATTCCATCAAAGTCTCTTCCGCCAGGATACTTCGCGCTCAGAAAGTCGACGGTCCAGCCATCCAGCGTTACGCAGTCGATGAAGTCATCCTGGGTCTGAGCAGGTTTGCAGAAATGTTCTCGTGAAGGATAATACGGGTAGGATATTGAGCCCTCTCCGTCGCCGTTATCAACAGAATACTGACTCCAGATACTACCCTGGCAAACGTGAATGCCTTCTTCTTCGGCCAGAAAGCGCTGGTTTTCCGCAGAAAGGAATCCTGCGATAACGCTTTTGGGCCGGTATCCGCCGCCGACCATCTCCGACACCATCTGAATGCCTTCATGCAGATCGCGATTTACCTGTTCGCGGCTGTTGTACATGTTGGCGAAAAAACCCCCGGGAATGAAGGTGATCTCGTCGCCGTACTCCTTGTGATAGGACACGACGAGCTCTCTCAACTCCCGATAGTTGGTGCGCTCGTCCTGAAGTGCAAGCCAGCTGAATGCCCAGGTGATACGTGCTCCTGGCCATCCTTTTTGCACGGTATCGCGAAAAACACGCGCTTCTTCCGGGCCGTGGATAAGTGATTCGTCCTCACCGTTGGACACGTTACGTGATGTTTCAATTTGATTTACACGTACTACGGTTGTAAAGGTGAAAAAGCGATTTCCCAGTAGCTGAAGGCCCGGGGCGTTTTGTACATGCGCGCTGTCGTACGCCCGGCCAGCAGCGATAGAGCCGGGTAGCAATGTTGCTCCAAGCATAGTGGAAGTTGTTGAGCGCAGAAATTCCCGGCGGGATGTTTTTTTGCGCTTTCCATCTTGATTTCTTGTCATATCACCGACCCGCTTGCCAAACGAAATTAAGTTGTATTGCTCGAGCAATCTTACAATTTGAACGTGTTAGACCGACGGCACTTTATTCTAATTCAATTTTAATAGGTCCACTATTTCAGAAATCCATTGCTCGTGTTCGCGGTTGACCACGACTTGATAAATGCCCGCATCTGCCATATTGAAAAGAGTGGCTCGCAGTTCAGCATCTGCTCTTATCAACTCCGCAATGTCATCGAGCGAATAATCGGCATCCCTTCCGGTCCTCGAAACACCTTGCGACCGTAGTTCGTGCATCAGTGTAAGAACAGTCGGTCGAATAAGGTTGAAGTCTGTGTCTTTCCTACTGTTTGACAAGGAGTAGTACCTGACCACCTGGCTCGCAAGAGTTCTATTTTCAAATACGGACAGATTTCCGCTTCCGACCAGTTCGTCAAATACTCCCCTGCTCCCATCAAACATTGGAGTAGTAAAAAGACAGCCAACTGTAAATTGGTCACACAATAATTCGGAATTCTGCTGAGAAGAGGATGACCATTCACCGTCGTCAGGGAAACTGGTAAATTCGGGATTCTTATCAGCGATCCGAATAATCATATCTGACCATAAAACGCGGTTAAATGCGTTTATCGTGTTTTCTTCGAGCTCCGCTTGATCAGCTTCAAGATCTTCCAAAAGCGCTGCTATGTACTGCGACTCCAGTTCCGCATTATCGAGACCTTCTTTTCAGTTTCCGATGGTCACCGCTACAACGATGCCAAGAACCACGACCAAAAAATCTGCGGTCAGATCTTGCCATCTCTTTTTAAGAAAATCGAATTCCATGGGCGGTTCAGTCTAATGGCTGGCGGATTTGAGGCGAACAGTTCACTCGCCTTCCAGAAAGTAACCGATTCAGGTCACCTCAGCCAGTCGTCTGGGCCCGCAACATGCGCTTGTTAGGCCGCTGGGATCAATCCCTCGTCTGCAAGGCTAAGCAGACACCGACTGGGTCCCGAATGACCGCATGTCCAGAATCGGCCGTCCCTTTGATCACCTCACCGCCACCTTCGAGAACCTTTTGAAGACTCTCCTCGAAGTCATCAACAGGCAGACTAAGTATCCACACGGGAGGGATGCGCTCGTTTTCACTGTCCGCTTGGCAGATTGCCGCCGCAGATTCACCGTTGGGTCGCTGCATTTCAAATCCGTCGCCAACAGAGATTCTCGACCATCCTATGACCTGTTCGTAGAATTCGCACGTCGACGAGAGGTTCGAAACCACAAGCGTAAGCCAACTAATGCGACCCACATCATTAGGATTCTCTGCAACTTCTGAATCGCCTCCGACAACGGGAATCACTCCAAATGCTGCATTCATCGGGTCTAAGAGAACGGCCCATTGGCTCTGACCATTCTCATTTTTGCCGTGCATTAGTTCGGTGCCACCAAGTTCCAGGGCACGCTTCACGCTCTCTCCGACATCAAGAACCTGGAAGTGAGGCATCCACTGCAGTGGGAGGGTCCCGTATTCAGGCAACCGTGCCCCCAAGCCGATGACCGGTGTACCACGATTATTCGTCAAGTCGGCGCGCCAAAGGGGCGTGCTCCCAGTAGTCAGGATTTGTGAGTAGAAGCTGAGCTCTCTCTCATGCTCCGGTACCGCTATGTCTGCGCTTAAGACTCCGCCGACACCTGAAGCAAACGGATTTCGCATAAACACCTCACCTAAAACGAATGTGCATGTAATTTATTGGGGCCTATCTACGTCCGCCGTCCAGTCGGCCTGACGGCTGGCGGAATTGCGGCGAGCATCCGCTCACATATCAGAACATAAGTCTTTCAGATCAGCAATTCAGGTCGGGCGAGTCCGCAAAAATGTGCTTTTTCTGTGTCTGGCCAGCGCTGGAGGTAACAATATTGGACGCTGAGACGTGAGGATGACAACTCAAATCAATCTTTATATCTCATGGCTTTCAGGTCTAGGTTCGCAGTCTTGGTTCTACTGCTCACTCTTGCTTCGTCTCAGTCATTTGCTCAAAAACACTTCGCTGGGCCTTTCCTTGACTTCGGTGCCAATCAAGAACACGTAATTGGTGGCTCTCTTATTGACGGTATCGACGTCTTGTCTGAGGATATTCGAACAGTCTTTTCAGCCGGCGTCGGATACCGTTACCAGTTTGACATGGGATTGATTGTAGGCGCCAGCATTTCAAAAGGATGGCTTGATGGAGATCTGGACCTCGGCGACCAAGTGCTTGCCGTCGACTGGCAAAACGACAGTCAATGGGATTGGGAAGTCAATGCTGGGTGGGCCTTCGCCCGCCGGTATCACGCATTCGTCTTCGCGTCAGAAGTCACAAGGAAATTTGAGGTTGATATCGTAAATGGGGCGACTGATCTCTCTCAGGCTGACGAGCAAGGAATGCTTCGAATTGGAATCGGCGGAGAAGCTTACCTCGTCAGAGGATTATCCGCTCGTCTCAAAATTGGAACTGGGCGAGCAGACTTCGGCGACGTGGTCACTAATATCGACATAGAGCGAAAATTCCACCTTTCAGCTGGCTTTCGGTTCACGTTCTGATCAGAGACATCCGGACACAGAACGGCTGGCGGATTTATT
>CAZEHJ010000048.1:0-8894 GCA_964512485.1 uncultured Rhodothermales bacterium
ATTCAGGATCAGAAGCGCATGCTCACGCGCACATTCAAGGTGCGTGGGGTGAGTCTAGTAGGAATACGCTGCCAGATACCTGAAGCGTCGGGCACCCAGGAATAACTCACCGTATTGATCATGTCGAACAGATTCAGGATTTCGGCGGTCAACTCAATCGATACGCCGGATCCCGTTTTTTCAGCGGTAATTTCCTTCGTGGCGCCGATATCAAATCGGAAAAAGCGGGTGTAGCGTGCCGAAAAACGATCTCCCGGGGCCTGGACAAGCAGATTTCCGATTTGCTCGCCCGGAACTGGAGGAGTGTAGGGCAGGCCGGAGCCGTAAAGCGTTCGAAGATGCAGCTTCCAGGTTGGATCCGATGGAATGTAGTCCTGCACAAAAATGGAGACCGTGTGCCGCTGGTCGGTAGGTCGCGAAATATTTCCCGCGTTTCTGGACGTCCTGAATTCGTCGTCAAACTCCTCGGTTGCCTTCAAATAGGAGTAGTTGACCCAGCTTTCCATTCCGGGCACGAGTTCTCCTCGTAATTGAAGGTCCAGTCCGAAGGCCTTGCCGGTTCCATCGTTTTCCCCCGAATATCTGACACGGACATTGTCGATGTCATAAGAAATCAGATTGGAGATTTGCTTCAGGTAGGCTTCACCCCGGAGGTAGAACCGCTTCGTCGGAATGAAGTATTCGCCGCCCATGACGATTTGAAACGACTGCTGGGATTTGAGCGAGTTATTGAGCGCTCCCAGAATTGACTCACCCACTTCGGGTTTGCCTCTCAGTTCTCGATACGTCGGCGCCTGATGGTAGATGCCTACCGATCCGAAATATGTGGTGATGGGATTGACCTTGTAGGTAAAGGACGCCCTCGGAGACACGGTCCACTCCTCGGTGAACGAGTAATAATCAGCTCTGATGCCTCCCGTGACGAGCAGCTTGCCGGGTTCAGAAGCAAGGACGTCAATCGTTTCCTGGGCATAAAATGCAGATTGCCAGGCATCGAAGGAGGCAGCATCGTTGAGACTGTCGGCGACGATGCGAACGATTTCGCCGTTTGTGGCGCGGCCGACAACCACAGCTTTCTCGTTCAGACGATCGTCAAATGTGAGATGGCGAACCGTCCAGCCCAGTTCTGCTGTGTGACGTGTCTTCGTGTAGATCCAGCGGCCCTGTCCCGAGATCGTCTGAACGTCGATCTGGTTGTCGGCCGCATCTTCCTGCCGACTCGAACCGGTAGGGAAGAGGCCTTCACCGTCCTGTGGGTTGCCGGCGCCCGGATCGACCTGAAAAAGAACCGCTGTGCCCGAAAGGTCAAACCGCTCTGTCTCCTGCGTGTCGTAGACCGAAAAATCGTGTTCTGCCCGAATGGAGGGCGACAATCTGTCCGTGAGGCGAATGCCTGCGAAGGTCGTGGTGTAAGCATCCACTTCACTGTTGTCGTCGTCGAACCGAATCCACAGCGACTGCAGATTGGATGGGGACAGGGCTTCGTTCTGGCTCAGCGTTCCGAAAAATGTCTTCCGGGAATTGGGATCGAGTCGGAATTCGTTCTCGGCATACATGCCAAGCACCTCCAGTTCGTGTCCACGCGCAAACTCATACCCCACGTAGCCCTGGATGTCTGTGAAGTCAGGTTGGTACTCTCCCTGGAGATCCTGCGTCTCGAAGAAGCGACGGGCACGCGCTTTTCGAACACCCATCAGCCAGCCAAGTCGGCCGTTGAGGGCTGAACTGGAGGCGGACGCGCCAAAGTCCAGTAGGGAGGCGTATGCGCTTCCGGTTAGTTTTCCGGCCCCTCGCTGCGGTTTTATGTATTCGGCTTCAACGGCAGAGGAAAGCTTGCCTCCATAGCGCACCGGGAAACCCCCGGAGTACAACGTCAGGCGCTGCGACAGATCCGCGTTGATAAGCGAAAGTCCTTCCTGTTCTCCTGTTCGGGGCCTGAAGGGAAGAAAGATCTCGAATCCGTTGATGTAGAACAAATTCTCGTTGAATCCGCCACCGCGGACGGAAAACTGATTTGAGAGCTCATTATTGGAGGCCACACCCGGCAGAACCCGCAAGGCCCGAAGAGCGTCTCGCATGGGGGCCGGAATGTCCTGAGCTTGTTCGGGCGTAATCTGGAAAACACCAGCTTGAACCGCGTTTCGGCCTTCCACAGTTATCTCGCCGATCTCGATTGTCTGCGGCTCCAGTTCCACATTCAGGTATGTGGTGTTACCGGTGGTCACGAAAACCGTATCCAGACGGGAAGCAAAACCTACTGATGAGTATCGGAGAACAAAATTGCCGATCGGCAGGCGAAGTGTGTATCGGCCGTCCGTGTCGGCCGCGGTCCCGAAATTGGTGCCATTCACGATAATCGTGGCGCCGGGTACCGGATAGCTGGAATCAGAGGCGCGTACGATGCCTGACACCGCTCCCCACTCCTGCGCTCCGGCAATCAAGGGGAAGGAAAATGCAATTAAGGCAACTAGCCGCCTGAGGCGCAATGACATGTGCGCTGGGGTTTCGAATGATAAAATCTGCGTCGTAACCGTCTGTTCAGGTCGTACTGGCTAATGAATGGAACGGTCAAACTACCTCGCAAAGGCATCTTCGTTCCTTCATGTTGGGTCAAAAGAACATACCGAGAGCCTGCAGGCCAACGAGTTCCAGATGAAGGGCGACCAGGCCGTAGATCAAGCCTGCGTAGACTTCCTTTTTTGAATGAGCATCATTACGAATACGAGCCCAGATGACGGCCGGAATCAGGAGAAGGGAACCGGCGACGAGAGTCCATCCGCCCCATAACATGGCTCCCGACAATTGTGCGGAAGTGATGACAACAGCCAGAAATCCAGATGTCGAGGCGACATGCATCGAAATCTTGAATCGCCGTGTGATGAGGGCGATGATCAGAGCATTCGCCGCTGTCACGATGGCGAATCCCGTCACCACCGTCTCGGAAGCCTGCGCCTGATACCACATAATCGGTATGGCGGCAATCAGGTAAAGAGCGCCCACCAGGAGGGGACCTGAACGCTTGGATCGGTCCCGTGCCTCAATACTTTGGATTCGTCCTGCCTTCTTCAGCACAAGAAGGTAGCTGAGCGGCAGTACCAGATGGAGCACTATAGCCGTTATTGCAATATGAGTGATTTCTACAGAATCTGCACCCGCCTGGAACGCCAGCAATGCATAAAGCACGGGTGGCAAAGTTAGGGGGTTGAACAACATGGCGATCAGCCACGCCGCCAAAGATTCCGGTTTATCGCTCTCCGGATGTGATAAATGCACTGTAGTCAAAACAGCAGAGTGTTATTTTGGCTCAAAATACATCTGGTTCAGCGTGATATGATGCGATCGATTCTTGTTTTGCTGGTGACCCTCTTCTTCGTGGGCTGTTCGGCTCAAAATGAAAAACCGTTCACTGCGGCGGACAATGTCCGTGCGGGCCAGGCTCACACGTCGTCTGCGTTCGAAGCACTGGGAGAGGAAGACTTCGAAACGTTCCTGTCGGAAATGCAGGCCGCAAATGAATATAGACCCCTTCATCCGTCTTTGATGCTGCATCTTGCACGAGCCTATGTGTTGACGGGTGACACAGAGTCGGCCATCGAAGTGCTGACACAATTGTCTGAAACCGGCATGTCTGTTGGATTGGAACGACCAGCATTTGAGGACCTGGCAGCAGACTCACGTTTTCAACAGATTACAGATCGGATCGCTGAAAACGCCAATCCTGTTGTTCGGTCGGACACTGTATTTCAGGGAAGCGATGCGAATTTCCAGCCCGAAGGGATCGAGCGAATCGATGGGAGATGGTTATTTGGCTCGGTACATCAGAATCGGGTCGCCTGGGAAGCGGCGACGTCACTCATCGAGAGCGACGATATGTGGAGTGGAATGGGAATGCAGCGAAGTGGCAATTTCCTCTGGGTTGCCAGCACGGCAACTGCGGAAGGTGGGGCAGACGAGTTGAGTATCGGGTCAAGCAAAGTAATGCGAGTCATATTGAGTTCGCCCAACCTGATATCCAGCTATGCCCCCGCTGACACGCTTGATCACTGGTTCGGTGATCTGGTCGTCTCCGATTCGGGCATAGTCTATATATCGGACAGTCAGGCGCCGGGCATTTACTCGGTGACGAAGACTGGATTTCGACCGCTCATAACCGGAGATCCGTTCACCTCTCCTCAGGGCATCGCCCTGCTCGATGGGAAGCTGTACCTCGCGGATTATTCGGCCGGTGTGTTCGAAGTCGATCTCGAGACCAAAGAAGCCCGGCTTTTGCAAGCTCCTGAAGGCGCCGTTCTTCTGGGAATCGACGGGCTGGAGGTCCACGGATCTGATCTCATCGCCATTCAAAACGGAACCAATCCCACACGCGTTCTGCGGATTCACCTTGGTCTCGACGGAAATATTGAATCGGTCGACGTACTCGAACAACGTCATCCAGCTCACAGCGATCCGACGTTGGGAATCGTGCGAAACGACACGCTTTTCTACCTCGCCAACAGTCAGTGGCCACTTTTTTCAGAAGGAGCAGACGAATCGCTTCGAAAAGCTCCGATTGTACTTGGCCTTCCGCTGTCGAATTAGTTGTTTAGGGGCGAACACAAGACTAGTCGCCCCCCATCGTGAAAAATCGCTTCCCATCCTCCGCTTGTCTGGCTTTGATCGCCCTTCTTGGCGTGGTTTCCTGTACTCCTCCTCCGGAAAGACCTCCGAATGTTATCGTCATTTTCGTGGACGACATGGGGTACACCGACCTGTCTTCCTACGGAGCGACCCAATGGCAGACACCACACCTGGATCGACTCGGCAGTGAAGGTGTGCGATTCACCAACTTTTATGTACCCACGCCGGCCTGCTCACCGTCGCGAGCAGCCATTCTCACGGGCAGGTATCCGCTCAAAGCGGGTGTTCGGGAAGTGCTCAATCCTCGTTCGCTCCGTGGTCTGCCTGAGATCGAAACAACGGCGGCCGAGTTGTTTCGGGATGCCGGATACAGGACGGGGGCCATCGGTAAATGGCATCTTGGATCTCATCCAGTGTTTCTTCCCACAAATCACGGGTTCGATTCGTGGTTCGGACTGCCGTATTCGAACGATATGAGTCAACTCTCTATCAATAATCCGCGTTCGCACGCCGCCAATTGGCCTGCGATACCGCTCATGCAAGACACCACGGCTGTGGCCCGGGAGCCCGATCAACGGTTCCTCACGCAGTGGTATACCGAGGAAGCTCTTTCGTTCATCGAAGAATACCGGGAAGAATCATTTTTCCTGTATCTGGCTCACTCCATGCCTCATGTGCCTCTGTGGGTATCTGATCCGTTTCAGGACGCGAGTGGGGGCGGTCTTTATGGTGATGTCATTCAAGAAGTGGACGCATCTACGGGTCGCATCATGCGAAGGCTCGTAGAATTGGGCCTGGACCAGCAAACTATTGTCGTCTTCACGTCGGATAACGGTCCGTGGTTACTCATGGGAGATCACGGCGGTACGCGAGGCGAGTTCAGAGAGGGGAAAGCGACTACGTTTGAAGGAGGTGTACGGATGCCTGCCATGATCAGAGCACCGGGCCGCGTATCGTCAGGCATAACTATTGATGAGCCGGCGATTGTCATGGATGTGCTGCCGACTGTACTCAATCTGGCCGGAATCGATGTCCCCGACAATCTGGATGGGGTCGATTTGACCGGCGCGTTGCGCTCAGAATCTGAACTCGATCCCGAAAGACCGCTTTTCTTTTATCGCTCCGGACAGCTGAGGTCCATGCGCAAGGGGAAATGGAAAATGCACGTGCCACACCGCTACGTCTCCATGACCGAGGAAACGGGCGCTGTACCAGGAAGCGGAGGACACCCTGGCTCCTACGGTCGGGCTGAAATCGGAGTAGCACTTTACGATTTATTCGCCGATCCGGCCGAGAGCGTAGATCTGAAAGACGAATATCCCGAAGTCGTTGCCGAACTCATGACGCACATCGAGTTTGCCCGGGCGCATATCGGAGATGAGTTGACCGATCGAGTGGGCAGCGAGGCTACACCGCCACAGTTCATCGAAAAAGTCTGGCCAACGCTCGAGGACGATCAGTAGGCCCGGGCGTAGTAAACGCGTCCTTTCGACGGCTTTCCTGAGACCGGATCAACACCCTCTTCTTCATAACCCTCAACAGGGATACATCGGATGGTGGCTTTCGTCTCCTCTTTGATTTGAGCCTCGGTTTCATTGGTGCCATCCCAATGCATGAGCACAAATCCACCCTTCTCGTCCAGCGTTGTCTTGAACTCATCGTAAGAGTCTACAGACGTCGTATGAGCTTCGCGGTGTGCGAGAGCCTTGTTAAAAAGGCTCTGCTGAACGTTTTCAAGAGTCGTCTGAACATGAGAAACGAGCCCATCCCGCTGAACGGTCTGTTTTTCCTTCGTATCCCGACGTGCTACTTCTACAGTGCCGTTGGCCACATCACGGGGGCCGAGTGCCAATCTGATCGGTACACCCTGAACTTCGTACTCGTTGAATTTCCAGCCTGGACGGAATCCATCACGATCATCCACGAAAATCCGAACGCCGGCAGCCTTCAGCTCCGTTTCGATTTCCCTTGCCGCTTTGAGAACGTTGTCTTTTTCTTCGTCTTTTCGGTAGATCGGTACGAGGGCGACTTGGGTCGGAGCAAGTTTTGGAGGCAGAATCAGTCCCTGGTCGTCTGAATGGACCATGATGAGTGCGCCGACCAATCGAGTCGAGACGCCCCATGAGGTAGCCCAGACATATTCAAGCTCATTGTTCTTGTTCTGAAACTGACAGTCGAACGCCTTGGCGAAGTTTTGCCCCAGGAAGTGGCTCGTTCCGGCCTGCAATGCTTTGCCATCCTGCATCAGTGCCTCGATGCAGTAGGTCTCGACCGCTCCTGCAAATCGCTCTGACTCGGTTTTGACTCCGCGAATTACCGGGACGGCCATGTATTCCTCGGCGAAACGGGCATAGACATCCAGAATCGTAAGTGTCTCGTCAATTGCTTCCTGCTCCGTTGCATGGGCCGTGTGGCCTTCCTGCCACAGGAACTCCATCGTCCGCAGAAACAGACGCGTACGCATTTCCCAACGAACGACGTTTGCCCACTGGTTCATGAGGATCGGAAGATCACGCCACGATTGAATCCACCGGCTGTACGTGTCCCAGATGATGGTCTCTGAAGTCGGACGGACAATGAGGTTTTCTTCCAGTTTTGAGTCCGGATCAGCAATCAATCCCTCTTCATCGTCCACTTTCAGGCGTGAATGCGTCACGACCGCACATTCTTTGGCAAATCCTTCGACGTGATCGGCTTCCCGTGCCAGAAAAGACTGAGGAATGAAGATCGGGAAGTAGGCATTCTGATGGCCTGTTTCCTTGAACATGCCGTCCAATCCAGCCTGCATGTTCTCCCAAAGGGAATAGCCATTGGGTCGGATGATCATACATCCGCGCACAGGGGAATAGTCCGCCAGTTTGGCACTCTTGATCACATCGAGATACCATTGCGAATAATCCTGCTCGCGGGGGGTAATAGCTTCGGCCATGTTAAAGGGGCATTTGCTGGGAATCAGGCCGTTCTGAAGCACTTCCGGTTCAATTCCCCAGGGGGCTGCACACTTCTGTGTACAGTGAACGACACAAACTTCAAGAACCGCCTACAAAATGAGTCAGTTTGCGGCTATATACACCGCTATTTGGACTCTAACACAACTCGGCAGGGTATTTGCCCCAGTTTTCATTGAAACGCCGAGCCCCTATGAGGCTGGTTTCATTTTCTCAGGACGATGAAAACAGACGAGGGAGTCAGAAGGGAGCCGGTGTGCCATACCGTCGATTGAATGCGGCTTACATGATGGAAACTTTCCACACATTCGCAGATATCGAACCGAACCAGGGTCGGATTGCTTACAATACTCTACCCAGAGTGCAAAACGGAGGGGACACCGAAATGCAGACTCAGATACTGCGCACAATATTGACTTCGCGCCGGTTCAACCGGATGTCGATCATCGCAATCGCCCTGATTGCCGTTTTCGGGCTTACCGGTTGCTACACGCAGCTGGCAGTCATGGATAAACCACATGGCGACCTGGACCAGGTTGTGGCCGACTATGAAGATAACGGCGACGTTCTTGTCCGCAAATATTACGAAGACGGTTACGTAGATGAAGAAGTCTACGACGAATACGATTGGTACTACCATAGTCCATATACGTATTCGCGCTACTTCGACAACTTCTACGATCCATTTTACGGCGGATCCTACTGCTACGACATCTACTACTGCAATCCCTACTGGGGCCGTGGATATTCAGGATTCAGCCTGACGCTCGGATTTGGTAATTATGGCAGATATGGATCCCCTTATTGGGGTCACGGATATTCCGGATGGGGCTACGATACCTTTTATGGATTCGGCGGCTACTCTGGTTATGGATACTACGGAACGCCTTATTCCTACTACCCATCGTACGCGTATTACGGTGGTGGACTGGGTGGCGTATCAGTAGCGCGTGGGCATTACACTCCTCGCGGAAGCACAATGGCCCGCAGTGCTCTTACCAGCAGAACCCGGGGATCACGTGGTGGTCGTAGTGGCGACAGCATTGCTGGAAACCGCGGCACACTTGGCGGCAATTCAGGAAGGTCCGGTGATCTGGGCACACGTACTGTAGTGAGTTCCGGAAGGGGTACTACATCTGCAGCTAAAGGTGGCTCGACCCGCTCGACCCGCGGAGCGCTGAGTACGGACAGGAGTGTCCGGGGAAGTGATCGTGCGACGCGAACCTCTACTGGCTCGAGAAGCCGGCCGGTCAGCAGGGCGATACCATCTCGCGGAACCTCAACGTCTCGCGGCACATCGACATCTCGCGGCACATCGACATCTCGCGG
>CAZEHJ010000048.1:8994-16874 GCA_964512485.1 uncultured Rhodothermales bacterium
CATCGACATCTCGCGGTACATCGACATCTCGCGGTACATCGACATCTCGCGGTACATCGACATCTCGCGGTACCTCAACGAGTCGCACTCCTTCAAGAGGAACGGCGACCAGAAGCTCGAGTACGGGCTCCAGAACTTCCCGGACACCTGTTTCGCGAACACCTTCTCGCTCGAGCGGAACGAGAAGTAGTTCAGGGTCAAGTCGTCGCTCATCTGGAACGAGAAGCAGCTCAGGATCAAGCAGCCGTTCATCTGGAGCGAAGCGTAGTTCGGGATCAAGCAGCCGCTCGTCGGGAACGAGGAGTTCGGGATCCAGCTCGCGTTCATCTGGGGCGAGAAGCTCGGGTTCGAGCAGCCGCTCCTCAGGAACTAGAAGTTCGGGATCAAGCTCACGCTCTTCCGGATCCAAAAGTTCAGGTTCGAGCCGAGGTTCTTCACGTTCTTCGTCCCGTAAAAACAAGTGATCGCTTGAGAATGGGAGAGGAGTCTGTGTCACTCAGCCTGGTATTTTGAGTGACGCCAGACGTTCCTTCCGATTGCGGCACTTCCCAGGATTGCACTGTCACATTTGAGAGTTGCCAGCCACAGCTGTGCCGTTTGAGAAGTTTGATTATTACATCATATGTAACTGTAAATGTTACATTTATGAAATACCAATACTATATTTTTAAAATGAATTCCAACTATTTTCTTCCAATCAGAAACGTTGTGGCTGCAGTTGTACTGCTGCTGGGAACGACTTCCTTCGAGGCCAATGCCCAGACGGGAAACGACGCGCTGCGCTTCGCTCAGCGAGCTCCGGGATTGACGGTCAAAAGCATGGGCCTCGGCGGAGCGTCGTCGGCTGGAATGGCAGACGGAGCCGCTTTCATTACCAATCCGGCCGGCCTGGCTTGGGCAGAGACTTCGCTCCTGAGTGGATCGTTCACTTCGATGATTGCCACTGATCGTGGTACGTTCGATGCGGGAAGTGGCAGGACCGCAATAGACGATGAGATCACGTCCTCCGGACTCGGAAATCTGTCGTACCTGTTCAAGGTGCCGACTTCACGAGGATCCATGGTGGTGGGGGCTTCATTTTCCGAGGTGGCATCATTTGAACGGTCACTCTTCTTCGACGGCGAAAACGGATCCAATTCTGTGACAGACTTTTTCATTCCATTCACAGACGAATTCGACCTCCAAGATGACGGAGAGGGAGGCGTATTTCCCAATTTCAGCCGTACCATTTCGTTTATCGCATTTGAAACCTTTGCTATCGATCTGGATGGTGGACTACTAGACGCTGGTGACTTGATTCCATTTTTACCAGCTGTTTCCGCTGGCACCGTCGCACAAACCGGATTTGTTGAAGAAAGTGGCAGAATGCTCGAACTCAATTTTGGAGGTGCTGCTGAAGTAGCTCAAAACGTGATGGTGGGAATGTCACTGAACATTCCGTTCGGATCATACGAATTCCAGAGAGTGCTTGAGGAAGACGATTTCCTCAATCACAATGATGGAACAGGCGGGACGACAGACTTTTCGTTTCTGCATTTTTCGGAGCGTTTTGAATCAGATCTGGTCGGCGTCAATTTGAGGCTCGGCTTGTCGGCACAGGTCAATAAGAATCTGCGTCTCGGAGCGGGTATCGAGACACCTACGTACTACTCGATAGAGGACAATTTCCATACGCTTCTGGAGACGGAATTCGACAATGGTGATTTCTTCTCGTATGGCAACGAACCCGATCAACTGGCTGGATCGGGAACGTTTGATTACAACGTGATCACTCCCTGGAAAGTCAGTGCCGGAGCTGCGTATTCGTTGAATGACTGGAAGTTCTATGGAGACATCGAAGTGATCGACTGGTCTCAGATGGAACTGGATTCAGATGGATTCCTGTTCGAAGACGAAAATGATGCGATCCGTAGAAGTCTCGAGGGCGTAGTCAATGTTCGCCTGGGAGCATCCTACGATCTGAACGACTGGCAATTCCGAGCTGGTGTAGGTGTCTATCCGGACGCGCATTCGACCGAATTTGCCCTCGACGGATTTCCAGACGTTGACAGAGAGCGGACCTTCGCCTCTGCCGGCGTTGGATACTCAATCAATGACAGGGCCAGTATTGACGTGGCCTGGATGGCGGAAGAGTATGAGGACCGATACGATCTCTACAACGAAGTCGTGGATGCTCCATTCGTCCTGGAAGAAGTCACACGCAACAGATTTCAGATTGGTTTTTCCTACGCCTTCTAGAGGGTAATCATACTTTTTTGCGAAGGTTACGCCCTTTACTGATTAGCCCCGGCCGTGGAACGGCCGGGGCTAATCAGTTTCTGGTAGGTAATAGGCAGGGTCAGGAAGAGGACCTGCGACCCATTTCTTCGATCATTTCCAGAAGGGCTTGCCTAGCCTGGGGGGTGTCGTTATTACCGAGCGAATATATGGCCGCTTTCTGGACTTCTTTGTTCTCATCATCTTGAATGATGCCCTTCAGAATTCCAACTGAGCGAGCTACTTCCTGATTCCCGATCGAGTACACCGCTGCTTTTCGCACATCAACCGACCGGTTGTCCGTGGCGATGTCCGTGAGAAAACCCAGGCTCAGCCCTGGAGCCTTCAGGCTACCTGTCGCCCACACAATTCCTTTCTGAGCGTCCACAGGCATCCTGGTTGAGTACAGGTCCTCGAAAACCTCGAAGCTCTCGGCAGCCGACGCGCTTCCCAGCCAAATAATTGGATTCGAATCAAAATCGAAATGGGATGAGAGATTGCTGACATCTACGTCCGCTACAGCACCATCCTGATACTGAATCAGAACGACCATGCTTTTGATGACCATTTGTTCGTCAGTTCCATCTATGTGATCGATGGCTCGACGAGCGGCAGAGCGTACAGATACGCTTTCGGGCTTTTGTCCGAGCAACACCTCTCCCAGAGTGGCGCGGCTCCTGCTGTCATCGTTGTAGAAGGTGCCTACGTGGCAATGCTCACACATGAGGCGCTCGAACGAGAAGACAACCCAGGTGTCACTTCGATCAGCAGCTATCTGCTCCATTGACCAGGCCCACTTCTGCGTCATTGCTGCGTTCATGTCCGGCGCATCCGTAACAGACTGGCCTGCGACGGTGAACGCAGGAAGAATGATGAGGCCAAACAGCAAGCCGAGTATTTTCCCGTACATGATGATTACCGGTTTTCGATGATATCCAGGAGTGCCTTGCGTGCGGCTTCCGAGTCGACATTACCGAGGGAATGCACCGCTGCTTTTCGTACTTCAGTCGGCGCTTCAGAGCTCATGATGCGGATCAGTGCGCTGACAGCGCTCTCCTCGTCGGTGTTTGCCAGAGCATAAACCGCTGCTTTCTGCAGCTCGACGTCTGTCTCGGAATTCAGAATCGAAACAAGAGCTTCCACTGCTTCTTCGCTTTCTGCATGTCCGATCTGGTAGAGGGCGGCTTTTCGCACTTCAGTCTCATCTGCTTCGTTCAGAATTCGAAGAAGCGGGCTGACATCAGCCTCTTCCAGCGTGTTTGACAGCGCATAAGTAGCAGCTTTCGACAGTTCGACACGATTGTGAGACAGGGCGACACCGGTCAGAAACTCACGTACTTCCACTGTCTCGTGATTGCCGATAGCATAGAGAGCTGCTTTCTGAACCTCCTCGTGGTAGTCGCCGGAAACGATCGGAAAGAGGATGTGAATCTCGTCGTCTCCGAGAGAATTCGAAAGAGCATAGATGGCTGCTTTTACGAGTTCAGGATCGTCACTTTCAAGGCTGGCCAGCGTGAATGAAATGTCATCCGCTGTGTCGACCTGATCGATGACGTCCGAAGAAGACGATAATGTGAATGCCTGTTTCGCCAGGCTGATTGGGTGGATGCCGATGAAGGGCATCAGGGCGAGAATGCCGAAGCCGCAGATCACGCCGATTGCGAGAAATTTTCTTGTGCGTTCCATGTTTCTGGTTGGTTGAGATCGGTTTTTGAAAGACTGTACTATTCCTGTCCCGGCCGAAAAAGCTGGGCGAATCTGTGTCGAGCGTGTTCCGAAAGGACTTCCGAGGAAAACGTGCGCTTTCCGATGATCAGAAGTCGGTGGGAGGCTTATTCGCCTCCTTCGAGAAGGTCAATGAGAGCTTGACGTGCCGCTGGCGTGCCAATGTTTCCAAGGGCCTGAACTGCAGCCGTCTTGACTCTTGTGTTGGTGTCCGTTTTGATAACTTCTATCAATAAGGGCACCGCACCGTCGGCTTCACTGTGGCCGATCGCCATAATGACGGCCCGGCGGACTTCTGGGTCTTGCGAGTTTGTCAGGATCTCGGAGAGATACGAGATGTCCTCATCTTCAAGCCAATTGGCGATCGCGTAAACTGCCGTTGTGGCGATTTCTGCATCATCGCTTGTCAGAGCGGTGTTGAGAAGAAAGTCTTTTGCCGACTCTTCGTCCCGGTTGCCGAAGGCGTTGATAACGGCTTTTCTGACATCCTGGTGCTCAGATTCCTCAAAAATCATGAACAGAGCCTGAGTGGCGTCTCGGCCTTCCAGGTTTGCGATGGCGTACACCGCCGTTTTCTGAAGCTCGCTGCTATTGCTGTTCATGGCAGCTGCCCGAAGCAGTGGAAGAGATTCCGGATCTTCCCGATTGCTCATGGCATAAAGGGCAGCCTTCTGCACCTCTACATCGTTTGCGCTTTCGAGTATCATCGCCAGCGCTGCGGAAGCCTCACCGTTGTCGTAGTTACCAATCGCATAGGTCGCCGTTTTGGCTATTTCAGAATCAGAACTGGACAGTGCCGCATCCCTGAGGAATGGAAGCAGATCCTGCTCATCCATGTTTGAAATCGCGTAGAGAGCCGCTTTTCTGGTTTCAACGTCTACGGCGTCGGTAAAAATGCGGCGAAGCGCCAGAGAGGACTCCCGTGTGTCGGTGTTCGCCAGAGCATACGTAGCCGCTTTTGCCAGTTCCGTGTTCCGATCCGTCATGGCGATCTCCTCCAGAAGGGGAGTGACTTCCGCCAGGTCCACATTACCCATCGCGTAGAGAGCGGCTTTTCGCACTTCGGTATCGGCGTCCGATCGAAGGATCTCCGTAAGGGAACCAACGACGACAGATTCATCATCATGATTTGCGAGAGCGTAGACGGCGCTTTTTCTGAGCTCTGTCGCTTCCTGACTAAGCGCAATCTCGATAAGCTTTGGCAATACCTCGGGAGAATCAAAATTTCCCATCGTATAGAGAATACGCTTTTTCACTTCCTGGCTGTCTGTTCTGTCGTATAGACTGAGGATCGTCGAAAGCGCAGCATCGTCTCCGATGTTTTGGAGCGCATACAATGCAGCAAGGGCCAGTTCTTCATCGCCATTGTTGCGGATTGCCCGGATTCTCTCGATGTATTCAGGGTGACCTTCTCGGGAGAGGCGCTGGGCAATACGAACGAGGCTGGATTGTGCATCATCCGCATAGCTGCTTTCTCCAAACTTCTTTACAAACTGGTCGAAGCATTCGAAGACATCTTCTTGCGCTACGTCGCTCTTGTCAGAAGCGTAGCAGCGGTAAAAATGAGCGTCATCTGTTCTTCGTCCGGTTGGATTGGCGCGTAAAAAAGAGTTCAATGCGTCGACAGCTGAGCTCCAGTTTTCGTCCAGAATGTGGTTATTGGCATCTGCATATGCCAGTTCGTAAGCATCCTGGGCTTGCACGGGCGTGGACAATGCGAAGAGCACAGCCATCAATAAACCCAAGCGGGACAATAGATTAAAGTATTTCATGACTCTGATGAGTTAAGTAGTCATACTGCCGAGCTGGCAGCGCCTGTAGCAGGTGCTTTCTTCAGCTCGTCCTGTATCGGATTTGTGTTATTGAAACGTGACATCGCCTCGACATCGATTTTGAACATTATGTCCTTTCGGTCCACACCGCTCTGAACCATCTCGATTTCGGGGATGTCGTAATTGGATTCGATGTTCGCGATCTGAAGCAGGATGATCTCAAGATCGGCGATAAGTTGACTCAGTCGTTCTAAATCGGCGTCACTCAAGTCTGCCCTCAAAAGACTGGCTTCCTGAATCAGAGAGCCGGCCATCTGACGGCGGCGGTCAATATTGAGCATGGCCGGATCGTCTTCGTCTACGTTGAAGTTGACCACTCCCAGGAGAAGCGTTTTGGAACGATCCAGATAGGTATAGGCTCGATCCTGCAGTTCCAGTTGAGCGGCATCAACGGATGCCATTTGCTCACCGGCCAATTCAGCAGGTTGAGTGTTTCGACCAATCAGGATGCCTGAGACGATCAACACAACGGCAGCGGCAATCTGCAAAGACCACCTTGGCACCGAGTTGACCAGATGCATCACCTGAAAAGCGGACGTCTTCGCCAGTTGTCCTGACTCAATACGTTCATTCAGTCGTCCGTAATAGTCGTTCCAAAAAGCATCCCCGGGATCGCTCTTGATTGAAGTGGCCCCGATCATCTGCGTCAGATCGCTGAATGCTTCTGAACAGGCCTCACAGTTCACGGTGTGCTCTAAAAGACGGGACCGGTCTCCCTCTCCGGCAGCGCCAGAAGCGACATCCACGATCAGCGATTCATATTCTTTGCATGCGTTCATGACTACACCTGAGTCGTTTGCATTTCTTCTTTCAAAAACGAGAGTTCTTTCTGCAGCTTTTTGGTTGCCCTGAAGAGCAGACTTTTAACGGTACCGATTGCGACTTCCATCGATTCGGCGACCTCCCGTGTGTTCATATCCTGATGATGCCTGAGGACAAACGCGGTCCGTTCGCGGTTTGAGAGCTTGTCCAGAGCACGGGTAATGTGACCACGGACGTCAGCACTCACAGCTTCACGGGCAGGAGATCGCCCCCGCGATGGGGATTGATCGGCATCTTCTTCCTCGCCAAAAAACCGCATGAGCGTGAGCGCCTTTTTGCGCTTTTTGTTCAAATACGTGTTTATGGCGATGCGTCGAAGCCAGGTGTACATTCCAGACTCACCGCGAAAATTGGCTATGCCGCGATGCGCCTTGATGAATACCTCCTGCGAGAGATCCTCAGCATCATGATGATTCCCGGTCAGATCCAGCGCCAGATAATAGACGGAGCGTTTATGCTTGTCCACGATCTCGCGAAACGAAATGTCTGCGTGGCTCGAAGCCACGCCTGTTCTTATTGAGTCGGTCATCAAATACATCAGGCACCTGATTTGTCGCTATAGACACGGGGGGTGCCGAAGTGGTTTACATCGGGAGAGAATAACAGAAATGGTGGTTAAAAGATCATCAGAATCCTATAGGCCCGATGGCCGAGTCGTAACTTGAAGCATGGAAACGCACTCGGGTTCAATTCGATCAGATTCTTACAGATTTGCTTTCAGTCGTCTCGCGGTGGGTGTTGGCTTGATGGCCGTGGTTCATCTGGTGATACTGTTGTGGTTTCTGATAGGGCAAGGCTACGATCGCACGACTGCCCGTCTCGTTTTGCAAGTCTCTGTATTGTTGATACCGATCGGTGGTCTGGTTCTGTATTTCAACGCAGCCTTCCGCGATGCCATGGAGCGAGTGTTTGGTCCGCGAGAACGACTTGCCTCGGGATTTCTGCCTATGTCGGCGTATTTGACGGGTCTGGTTCTTGTCGGCATTGTTCTGCCGGCGCTTGTGGTCTTCATGCTCCTGGATCCCACCGGACCGTTCGAGGAGCTCTGGATTGTAATGGGAAGCGTTACTGTCGTGTTCGGAGGATTTATTTACTTCATCCTCAAGCCTGTATCTCACCGAGCCCTTTTTGCGTTGGCATTTCTGATAGCGAACGCAGGAATCCTGCTCGGATACAGAGCCTTTCTGTTCAGTTTTTTCTAGGACGATTTGGGGTGGCTTGAATGGCCGGAATGGCCGGAATGGC
>CAZEHJ010000048.1:16974-27929 GCA_964512485.1 uncultured Rhodothermales bacterium
TGGCTGGAGCCGTCAGTCTGATTCAGCCGCAGCTTGTTCGCGTCGCCTCTGTTCCATCACCCTGTAATATGCCTGCGCATTCCTTCTGTGTTCGGACAGGGTACGGCTGAAGATGTGCTGTCCGTCGCCCTTGGCGACGAAGTAGAAAAAGGTGTGGCCTTCTGGGTAGAGGACCGCCTGGATGGAGCTGGCGGTAGGATTGGTTATCGGACCCGGTGGAAGACCCCGATACTTGTAGGTATTGTAAGGGTGCGAAATTTCGTAATCACGAAAGAAAAGGCGTCGCTTTTCACCTTCCTGAAGCATGATCGCGTATTGAATGGTCGGATCTGCCTGTAGGGCCCAGCGGTTTCGTAGCCTGTTCAGATACACGCCGGCGATCCGGGGTTTTTCAGGCACATGCGAGGACTCCCATTCGACGATGCCTGCCAGACGAATCACCTCATCCGGAGTCATGTTGACGGGAATGTTTTCGAGCGAGTCTACCGCAGCCTCATACAGTTTGTCATACCGGTCCTTGATTCGGCGAACAACGTCACTCGGATCGGTCAGCCAGTAAAAGTAGTAGGTATCGGGAATCATGAATGCCCAAAGGTGGGTCGTATCCGTAGCAAGTTCTTCGGCCAGTTCGACATCCGAGAAAATGCTCGTCAGTTCTTCGGTAGAAAATGCCATCTCGGATGCCATGGATCTTATCATCCTCTCTTTTCGTGTCCCTGCAGGCACTCTCACATGCACAGGCTCCTGAAGCCCTCTCCTCAGGACCTCCAGGATGTCACGATTGGAAACGCCGGTTTCGAATTCGTAGTGACCGGCTTTAATCTGGCTGCCCCAGCCGGTCAATTTGCCCAACCAAACGAATCCGTTTGATTTCTTCAGGACTCCGGACTCGACCATGTCCTCGGCTACATCTTCCAGCCCGGTATCGGGTCGGATATTGATGGATCTTTTTCCCTCGAACTCAGGAGTGGTTGAGCGAAGAAACAGATCATAACCTGCCAGGGATACCGCCAATGCAATGAGGGCGACAACGCCCAGCAGCCTGTAGACATCTTTTTTCACGAATCTTTGTCGCTCTTTTTGTCTTCGGTTGGATTTTGATATCGCTGTCGTTCAAGCGAGCGAGTTTCATCAATTATGCGCTCGAACAGATGGCGAACTGCTTCGTCGTTCAATGGACCATCGTTGGCGTCAAGTACATTTTTGAGGACGTGTTTTTCTCTTTCGGGAACGTAAATGGGAAGTTTCAGGTGCTTCTTGATGTGCCCGATATTATTGGCGCTTCGACTGCGTTCATTGAGCAGGAGGAGCAGCAATTGGTCAATTCCGTCAATTCGATCGCGCCAACGCGCAATATCGTTCGGGTCCGTCCTGCTGGATGGATCTTGCTCGCTTTTCAGGCGCTGGAGTTCTGATATGATATCGTCAAGCTGCATTTCCGGTGGCGCATCAAGGTATAATCATGCTCGGATCGGCAGTAAGCGTGAGAGGACTGAAGTCCTCTACCAGATACTGATGATATCCCGCCATGGCGATCATGGCTGCATTATCCATGCAATGTTCCAGAGAGGGAACGAACAGTGATCCGCCAAATGAATCAGTCAATTCACCCATTCGTTCCCGCAATCTCGAATTTGCTGATACCCCGCCCACCAGACCAGCGTGACTGATTCGATGGTCTCTCATGGCTTTTTTCACTGGCGCGACGAGCATATCCACGACTGCTTCCTGGAATGAAGCGCACAGGTCGTCGAGATGATCCTTCAGGACTGAATGGCGTTTCTCTTCGGAAAAAGAGTTCAGATAATAAAGCACCGCCGTCTTGATGCCCGAGAATGAATAATCGAATCCCTGAAGTCGTGTGCGCGGAAACGTGTGGAATGAAGAATTGCCGCTCCGAGCACGGAAATCGATCTGCGGTCCACCCGGGTACGGGAGGCCGAACAGCTTCCCAACCTTGTCGAAGGCCTCTCCGGCGGCGTCATCCCGGGTTTTTCCGAGCAATTCGACTTCACCCGACCCGGCAATTTTCATCAACTGAGTGTGGCCACCGCTCACGATCAGACTCAAATGGGGAAATGGTGGAGGATTGTCACCCAGAAAAAGTGAGGCAAGGTGGCCTTCCAGATGATTCACCGCAATCAGAGGAATGTCCAGGCCGAGAGAGAGCGCTTTCGCAAATGAAACCCCGACCAGAAGCGACCCGATAAGCCCTGGGCCCGTCGTGACGGCAACGGCGCTAAGATCTTCGCGGGCAACGCCTGCTTCGGTCAGAGCGGCCTCAACGACCGGAACGATGTGTTTTTCATGCTCTCGTGATGCAATTTCAGGTACTACGCCGCCATACTCCCCATGCTGCAACTGGGTAGAGATCACACTTGAGAGCAGCTTGCCATCCACTATGATGGCAGCCGCCGTATCGTCACACGACGTTTCGATTCCCAGTATGATGGATGGACGAATCAAGGACCAGAAAGTGAGGGCTAGAAAAAATGCCCGAATCCTCGGGCATGGGGCAAAATAAAAGGGCACATGGAACGTTATTGACATGGGCCGTATACACCGCTATTATACGATATTCCCGCCTCCATTCAGAGACACCGGGCTAAATAACGCCCAAATACTACAGCACTATGCGTTCTTCGATATTCGCTGCTTTTGTGATTGCTCTACTGCTTGCTGGCACTCCGGCAAATGCTCAGTTGCGGGCTTCTGGTTCTCCTCAGGAGACGAGCGTGCGATTGTATGATCAAGGGAATGTCGGCTTTTCGCTCAATCGCTTTTTTACACCCGAACACTTTCGGATGAGCCACTCTTTCGAGGCCACATCTTCGTCCTTCGGAGGTGGTTCGAGCATGGCGATGTATACCAACTCGATGCAGTGGCATTTCAACAACAAGCTTGCTGCGCGTCTGGATGTTTCCGCAGCGTATTCTCCGACGCAGAATCAGAGACTGACCAACGCGATGGGGAATCAGTCCGGACAGGTTTTCATCCGCAACGCTGAAATTGCTTACCGCCCCGCAAAGAATGTCGAGATGCACCTTTCGATGCGTCGTAGTCCTTACGGATCATACATGAGCCCATACGGAGCGGGTGGGTACGGATATGATCGTTACGGAGGGTCTTCTTTCTACGGAAATTTCGGACCCAATTCGCGCGACTTGTTCTGGAACGACCGGTATCGTTAGGCAGGCAATCTGCTCATCCTGATCTGAGCTGAGGGGCGACCCAATATCAAAGAAATTATCGTCGTATTTTAAGCGCGGTGGAGATTCATCTCCACCGCGCTTTTTCAATTCCAAAACCCCATCGCGCAGCATTGTCTTCCAAAGTCAGTAACCTGTTTTTGAACATCGGCCTGATCGTTGTCATCATTTTGGCCGCCGTTCTGATTTATGCATTCAGCCAGCGCGTATCAGCTCCGCGACCAGACCCGGAACGATTGGAGAATCCAGGCAATCTGCTTGGAGAAATTATTCAGGTTGAGGTGATGAATGGCACCAACGTTTCAGGCCTGGCGAACCAGATTACCGATCACCTTCAGCGTATGGGGTTCGACGTTGTCGAAACTGGAAACCACTCTGCCCAAACAGTTGAAAAGACTGTGATTATGGACCGAATTGGAAACATGGATGCGGCTGAGCAGGTAGCTCTCGCGCTTGGGCTGGCTCCGGAGAGGATTTCCGAGGAGTTGAAACCCGAATATTTCATTGACGCGACCATTATAGTTGGCGCGGATTACAAGACCTTGTTGCCTTTCGCCGACCTGTTGGAAGATTCGGAGGAAGAGAACGATGCTGAAACAGAATCAGAATAGATGCCGGGCCAGGCCCCGGGGAGAGAAGATCTGAGCCAGGAAAAACAGCAATCCGTCATTTCGGATATAGTACCCGAACGAACGGAGGACAAAAAACGCGTCACCGCGGCGCCTACGAAGCTTATCGCCAGGATAGCGGTCGATGCGATACTCGAAAAGAAAGGTCGGGATATTCTCGTCCTGGATGTCAGCGGAGTAAGCGGCGTAGCTGATATATTCATTCTTGTAACAGGGGATTCGGATCTGCAAACCAAAGCCATCGTGGATTCGGTCCGGATGACCTTGAAAGAGAAGACTGGCGAAATTCCGTGGCATGTGGAAGGCACAGATCATCACCAGTGGGTGCTCATGGATTACGTGGATCTCGTTGTGCATGTTTTTCTTGCCGAAAAAAGAGAATTTTATAGCCTCGAAAGACTTTGGGGAGATGCTGCTCGGGAAGAAGTTCTCGATGAGATGTCATCGGCCGACGTCAAGATTCTTGCCGATTAATCGCTTCGCCAAGGCATGGCGAGGCAAATGCTTTTTGAACGAACAAACACGATGAAGCAAACACGACCATCATTTCTGGTTATTACGACGCTGTTGATGCTGTCAGGTCAGGTATTGATGGGCTGTGCAAGTCTCTCTCCTCAGGCAACAGGGGAGGAGCAGTTCGGTCACCGAGTAGAAGGAAATTCATCGGATGGCAGGGCGACAATCGCCGTGACACCGCCCGAAGAAGGGACTGATTATCGGTATTTTGCGGCCACGTATGACACCATCGTGACGCGATCTGAAACTGTGTCGCTCTCAAATGTGGCTGCTGGCGTGCCGGTCGAAGTCCTGATCAAGGGCTCATTTCCGGATTCGTGCTCTCAGCTCCATGATGTCGTCCAACAGAAAGCAGGAAATCTGATTCTTGTCACATTGACGATGCGCAGGCCACAGGGCGCTATCTGTGCCAGTGTTCTCCGTCCATACCGGTTTTATCTGACACTGGACGGACTTTACTCCCCCGGTCCCTACTCGTTGAAATTGAACGACGTTTCGCACCCGTTCGTGATTCGAAATCCGACAGGAGGATAATCAAAGAGGAATTAATGGAACAGAGAAAGTCGACCTCAAGCCACGCAGGATCTGCTGCCGTTCTGATACTCGCGGTCATTCTAACAGGCGCGTCGTTTTATTCGACGGGCGCTCCTTCACGACGTACCGGAGCACCGGGGGACTTTACGTGTGCTGACTCCGGTTGTCACGCCGGCAATGGTCTCAATTCTTCAACCGGTTCGATTGCTTTCGTCGCTCCTTCTGAGTACGCCCCGTCTACACCGGTCAACTTTGTTCTGCAGACGCAACGCCCAGGCGCGCAGGCGTTCGGTTTTTCGATCACAGCCAGAGATGCATTCAATCACGCGATCGGTTCATGGGAGATCATCCCCGGATCGGGTACCGCACTTTCAGAAAATGGACTTGATCCCACCCATGTGACACACGATCAAGCCGCGCGAGTTTTTGACGAGCATCAGTGGAACCTCAGATGGATTCCGCCGAACATGGATGCAGGTGTCGTGACATTTTACGCGGCAACCAATACCGCAAATGGGAATGGAAACCAGTTGGGCGACTTCATTTTTACGACCTCCCATCAGCTTTCATTTGCATCCGGAGTCGACGTAGAACAATTTGAGATTCCGCAGAGAATCGCCATTCAGTCTGCATTTCCCAATCCGGCCCACGAGTCTATAACGCTTTCGTTGGACTCATTCCTGGCCGAAACGGTCAGCATTGAGTTTTTTGATATGTCTGGCAGACTGGTTAAGGAATTGCAGCGATCCATCCGGCCGGGCAGCAACGAGTTGATGATCGAAACACGCGACCTGTCGCCGGGCGCCCATGTTTACCGCGTTGTGGCAGCAGGGCACACCGCTTCAGGTTCGATTCTGATATCGCGATAAAAAGCCACGCCCCTTGTCCAGGATCTCAGTTTCTGAATGGATCATCTGCTGACGAATCCATGACTGAGTTGTAAAGCATCTCGATTTCTTGGGCAGACTGACGATACGAGTCGTCATCGATCGCATCTGCAATTCCGTTCGTGAATTGCGCATACCCTTCGAAATTTTTGGTCTCAAGGTATGCTCCTTGAATAATTTCGATAAATCGGGCAGCTCGAGCCATCAACGATTCGTTTCTCGTTGCAACGGCTGTTTTGAGGCGGTGCAATACGAGGGGTTCTGCCTGTCGCCAGAGCTCGGCAGAACGTTCGCTTTCGCCCAGGACTGAATATGCTTGTGCCATGAATGCAAAGGACGTTTCGTCACCGGGAATCGTCTCAAATGGCACTTGCTCCATAAACCAATCGAGTAGTTCCAAGGCTTCTTCCTGCATGCCTTCTCTGGCCAGTGTCTCGGCAGTGTGAGAGAAGATATTTCGATAATTGTCCACCATCCGTCTGATGTTCTCGTCGAAATACACGTCCGGATCGTTTAGGCCGGTAAATTTGAACATCTTCAGTTTTTCGAGGGTCACTCCGGGTACTACGCGTCCCAGTTGTTCATCGTGCTTGATCGGCACAATTCTGTAGGCCTGCCCTTCGAGCTGGAAATAGTTCTGAAGATCCAGCTGACCGTCCGGGCTTACGGTCACGGCGATGTAAACGGGGCGTTTCCAATTCTGCTGGGCATTCGTCATGAGAATGTTGAGGGCTGCCTGATCAGCTCCATACAGCAGGTTTATTTCGCTGTTGTATGGGCGACCCTCAAGGAACCAGCGCATTGGACTTTCGATAAGTGAAGAGTCCTCACCTTGCGTGAGCAACCCCATCTCGGTCGAGTTGAGTAGAAAATCCTTGTTGACTTGAAGTTCAAGAGGTTGCGGATCCCAGCGAATGATCTCCAGATTGTCAATTCCCTCGTCAGGAAGAGAAATGGGAAGTGGGGATGACTCGCGCGAATACTGTTCTTTGAGCTGTCTGACATACCAGGGCGTATTCAACAGCGACAGGTTGGTTACTCGGACATCACGCCTGATACCTTCGACTTCCTGCAAATACCAGAGCGGAAACGTGTCGTTGTCACCGTTGGTGAACACAATCGCGTCTTCCTCCAGGCCGATCAGCATGTTGTAGGCATAATCGCCGGCAACGTAACGCCCACTTCGATCATGGTCGTCCATATTGACGATCATCATCAGGGCCGGCACGGCGGCAAAGATTATCGCCGCAAAGCTGCCCAGAACCACCTTCAGTCCACTCTCATTGAATCGATCCTTCAATTGATCGTGAATGAGTCTCAACAGGCCTGTCGCTCCTAATCCCACCCAGATTGTGAATGCGAAGAAGGAGGCTACGTATGCGTAGTCTCTCTCTCTGGGTTGGAAGGGTGTTTGATTCAGGTAGAATATTATCCCCACTCCAGTTATCAGGAACAGGACAAGGACCGCAAAAGCCCTCCTCCAGTCCCTCATGAAGTGAAAGGCCGCTCCAATGAGGCCCAGCAGGAGAGGGAGTCCGTAGTAGGCGTTACGACTCGCCTCCTCACTCGGGGTTTGATAGAGATATTGGTTGCTCTCGCTGCTCGAAAAGCCGGTAATTGCAGGAGCATCCTGAACGTCGCTGGCCCGCCCCACAAAATTCCACAGGAAGTAGCGGACGTACATGTGTCCGACCTGGTACGTCCAGAAGTACTCCGAGTCAGATGAATATTGACCATACACGCGTCCATGATTCGGGTCCTGCGAATGTCGGCGCGGAAACCACTCTTCGCGGCGGGTATCGAGCGTACCGAGTTGGTTATTGAACGTGTATCCCTTCAGAATTGGTGTATCACCATACTGCTCCCGCTTGAGGTAGGATACGATTGCTTCCACCGTTTCAGGATCGTTCTCGTCAATCGGAGGATTCGAGGCGCTCCGAATAAAAATCAGGGCGTAGGACGAATAACCTATCATCACCACGGTCAGGCAGATCATGACCAGATTCAGTGCCTGCATGCCACGTTTCTGGGTCCAAAAGACGCCGAATCCAATCGCTATGAAGATCGCGACTGTGAGAAACACAGGAGATCCAGAGTCCCCGATCACGCCCGGGAGCCACTGCACGATTCCGGGATAAACGACGAGGAAGGCGACTGATGAAACTATTCCCGTAGCTATCAGACCCGTCCAGCGTTGTTTCGGACCCCACTCAGGATTCTCGAATTCGATATAGAAGACGATCAGTGCTATGAAAAATATCGCCAGCAGATTGAGCAGGTGGACTCCAATGGCCAGTCCGAAGAGATACGCAATCAGTATCAGATAGCGGTTTGTGGCCAACCCGAACCGGTGTTGTCCTCCTGAAAGGCGTTCGTCTTCGAGAGCGGCCTCTTCTCTCCAACGGAGGATCAGATAGACAACCAGAGCCGTGAAAAGCATGGAGAGGGCATAAACCTCGGCTTCAACAGCATTGAACCAGAATGAGTCTGTTACGGCGAACGTACAGGCGCCCACAACTCCACCAGCCAAAGCAATTATCCGATCCGAGCTGTTCCACGTCGAAGGAGAGCCCTGCCATTCCCGAACCAAACGTACAATGATCAAGTGCAACAGCAGAACAGTGGCAGCACTCGAAATGACTGAGACCAGGTTGACCGAGAGAGCGACGTATTCCGTCGGAACGAACATCGAGAACAGCCGACCAATAAGCATGAAGAACGGCGCCCCCGGGGGATGCGACACCTGCAACATGTTGGCAATGGCGATAAACTCGCCTGAATCCCAGAATGAGGTGGCAGGAGCCACGGTCAGCAGATAGATCACCATTGAATAGGCGAATACCAGTGCCGCAACCAGCTTTTCAGTACGTTTCCAGTGCATGAAGTCCTGACGGGGGAATCGATTCGAGTAGATGACATCAACCCCGATGAATCGGAGCTGTATTCTTCGCTTACGGTCTTCCGGATGTCGTCATCCGGATATGGCCGCTACAACGCCCCCAACAGAGGAATGGTTCAGGATTTACCGGCTGAATTATCCTGATTCATGCGCTTCGATGTTCGCTCTGAAGCAAGCAATACAACGCACTCGCCGCGCACTTTCGGCTGCGAGTCTGCCCAGGCGATCAGCTCATGGAGGGTGCCCCGCAGAAACTCTTCAAATTTTTTGGAGATTTCGCGGGCGACGACCGCCTGGCGGTCGTCGCCCGCAAACTCTGCCAGCTGCTTGAGCAGCTTTAAAAGGCGGTGTGGGGATTCGTACATGATGACTGTTCGATCTTCAGAGACCAGTTCCTTGATTCGGGTCTGGCGGCCCTTTTTCGTGGGAAGGAATCCTTCAAACGCAAATCGATCGGAGGGCAAGCCGCTTGCAGCCAGAGCAGGAATGACGGCAGAGGGACCCGGAAGAGCGCAGACGTCTATATGAGCATCAAGGGCGGCGCGCACCAAAAGATAGCCGGGGTCCGAAATGCCCGGAGTGCCCGCGTCTGAAATCAGGGCCACATCTTCTCCACGGAGCATCTGTTCCACTATTCTGGAGGACTTTCCATGTTCGTTGTGGCTATGAAAACTGGTGCGATGTGTCTCGATCCCAAAATGGTTCAGGAGAACGCCCGAAGTGCGGGTGTCTTCACATGCGACCAGTGCAACACCTTTCAGAACCTGGATCGCTCTCGCACTCATATCATCCAGATTCCCGATCGGCGTGGCGACCAGATATAGAGTACCGGGAGTCGATACAATCATGGGGTGGGCTCGAGGTCAGGTTCTGAATATGACTCCGCCTGGGAATCTCCGGAAAAGGGCCAGGAAAACTGTGGAATGGCTTTGATGTCTCGCCAGACAAAAAATGTCAGCCAGATCGCCAGCACGCCCGTCACGATATCGGCAAGCCACATTCCAAGCCAGGGTTCGAGGAAGCCTCTGTCCGCCAACTTTTCGCCATTGGCCAACGACACCCAGTGAAACATGAATATGGCAACAGCCAGCGCAGCCGCAGTACCAAGTCCCCCTTTTCGAATGTACAGTCCAAGTGGTGCGCCAATCATCATGAAAATGAGACAAGCAATGGCGATAGAGTACTTTTTGTGGATCTCTACACGGTATCTATCTGCCCGATCAGACGCCCAGACTATGTCGCTCTTGGCTCCATTGACCTTCATTCTTACGGCCCGCATCGACTTGATCGCGTTGTCCGAGGTCTTTTGCGCCAGCCGTTCATCCTCGGTCTCAAGGGCAGCCAACCGCGCTTCATCTTGAATCAGGACGCCGATTTCTTCCCGGCTGACTGCACCGGTCCCGAGTGTTCTGGTCAACGCGCGCAGCTTTTCTTGATTCCGCGTGACCGATGCTTCCAGCGAGTCCACCAGCGCGATCATCTCGCTTGACTTCATCGTTCGGTCTGTTCTCCTGCCTTCTCGTGGATCGGAACGCGTGAAATTCAGGTCTTCGAGAGAGATCCTCATCAGGTGCCGATCAAAAGCGAGGCGTTCGTAACGGTCGCTGTTGCCAACTCCCGGACGTCGTTTTCGGTGAACTTCACCCTCAAAAAGAACCATGTTCAACGTTCGCCCGTCCGTCACCGGTACGAGTCGACCTCTGGCTGCACGAATGTCGGTTCTGAAGCGGGAGCCGTTCGTATAGTCGAATATGGTCACGTCATAGAGTTCGTTCGGATCATCTTCAGGGATGTTGCCTACCAGGATCTTGTAGTCGGCAATTCCATCGTAAAACGTTCCTGCTTGAAGATCAAAACCGGGTTTCGCAGACCTGATGTCCTGCCAGAGGTTGCGAGCTCTGAAGTTGGCTTCTGGATGGAATTCTGTATTGAAGTACCACATTCCGGCGGTGAGAAGGATTCCGACCACATATACCGGCCATACGAGCTGGGGAAACGAAACCCCGGATCCTTTTATCACGACGTACGCGTTCGACTCTGCCAGGCGGCCGAATGCCATCAGCGTCGCGATTAGAGCTGCCATGGGCACGGCAAGCACCATCATGTAGGCCAGATTGTAGAAAATCAGCTCGAAAATGACCTGAAACGGGAGACCTTTACCAACCAGTTGAGGCAGGTATTTGATCAAAAACTGCATGACGAGCAGAAACAGCAGAACGATAAGCCAGATCAGAAATGGTCCGGGCAACATTCGGAGGATCATTCTGTGAAACTGTTTCAT
>CAZEHJ010000049.1:0-27927 GCA_964512485.1 uncultured Rhodothermales bacterium
ATAGGCCCTTCATCGGAAAATTGCAAGATGGAATTGAGTGTTCATTCAGAGTCCGCATTACTCACTGTACGTGTGCGGATAAGTCTCAGAATCGATCAGTCGAACAGAAGGGTGGTTGATTCAGCCTCTTTCAGGAGACGTTCGTACTCGGCTGGCGTTACAGATGGAGCAAGAAAATAGATCGGATTGAGCTGATTTCCTTCCAAATCTCTGACTTCATAATGGAGGTGAGGTGCTTCGGAAAGCCCTGTATTACCACTGTATCCGATCAGATCGCCACGCTTGACGACTTTACCGGGTCTGATTCCCTGAGCGATTTTGGACATATGCCCGTATACAGTCAGGTACCCGGCAGTCGGGTGCTGGACTTTTACGAAGCGTCCAAGGCCACTACCGGATTTTGCATCCTTGATGATGCCATCGCCAGTAGAATAAATAGGAGTACCTACCGGAGCATGGAAATCAAGTCCGGGGTGCATGCGACTTACTTTGAGCACCGGATGGAATCGAATTCCGAATCCGGAAGTGATTCGCCCGTTCACTGGCTGAATGGCAGGCATCTCGGTGAGCTGCACCTGATGCGATGCTGCGAGCAGTGTCAGTTCCCGGTAGCTGTCGTTCTGAAGGATCATCATGCGTTCCAGACGATCGATCTGCTCCGCATTCTGCGAAAGAATGCCTGCGGTTGCAGTGCTGAACCGATTGAATTCCGGATAGGGGTCGGTACCACCAACACCAACCTGCGCGATATCGTCAGAGATACCTTGAGCATTCAGAAGAACCCGGTACAGATCCTGATCTGTGTCCCGAATTTCCATCAAGTCCTGTGTGACCGACTCAATCCGCTTGTTGACTGACTGAAGCTGCTGCTGGAGCGCGGCATTTTCGTCCATCAGAGCCAATTCCTGCGGTGATTGAACGACATTGTCGAGACCCCAGGTCACGATTACGGCCGCCACCAATGCGAACGCGACAATAAAGCCGGTTCGTTTCACGTATCGCAAAGGCGAATGCTCTACTTCAACAAACGAACAAGACTCGTTGTCAAACGTGTAGGTGCGCTTTTTTGACATGCAGGATGAATTGTGGGAAGGCCAAAAACGGGGGATGCCGAATATAGCCGATTTTATTGCTGAGATCAATTCCCGGAGGATGTTCTCATTGGGTATTGATTGTGAATAATTTGGGCTTCAAAACTAGTCTGCAATGGCGTCAGCTTCGATTTCGACCAGCATTCGGGGGTCAATAAGGCGAGAAATCTCCACCATGGTCGTGGCAGGGCGTATTTCGCCGAAAAATTCGCTGTGTGCACGTCCGACATCCAGCCACTGATCGATGTCTGTGACGAATATGCGTGTTCGAATAACATCACCTATTGTTGCACCCGCTTGTTCGAGTGCCCACTTGATGTTGCTGAGCGTTTGAACGGTCTGGGCATACACATCCTTCTCGCCGACGATCTCACCATCAGCGTTGGTGGAAGTCGTACCCGTGATGGCAATGACGTTGCCCACGCGCACGGCGCGGGAGTATCCCACAATCGGCTCCCATTTCGTGCCGGTGCTGATCAGAGTTCGTTTCATGAGGGTAGTTTTCTGAGAATGATCAGGGAGAGGTCGTCACTTTGACGGGCGCTTCTGACGAATTCCTCGACGGAAGTCAGTATCCGTTTTCCGAGAGAATCGGCACTCATTCCATGAGTGTGTTCGACCAGCTCTTCGAATCGTTCGTCCGAATAAAATCGACCAATTTCATTGCGGGCTTCTGTCACGCCGTCCGAATAGACGATCAACAGGTCGTTCTCTTTCATTTCGACCTGATGGGTTTTGAATTGTGTGTCCGGGCTGAGACCGATCGCCGGATCGCCCCGGTCCAGTTCCTCGGTTCCACCATCGCGAACCAGAATGGGAGGGTGATGACCCGCATTTACGAAATTGACGACACCGGACCGGGCCACGATATCCAGATTGATCAGGGAGACAAATTTGTTCGAAACCCCGTCGCGCCGGATGATGCGATTCAGTTTTTCCGCTCGGACGGACAGGTCAGCCTCATCCGGCGCGATGGCCCGCATCGTAGCCTGAAGTTTTGCCGCGAGCAGTGCGGCAGGAAGTCCCTTCCCGGCCACATCGCCCAAGGTCAATGTCAGCTGATTTTCGTCCAATTCGAGATGATCCACCAGGTCGCCTCCGACATCATTGGCCGGTGTATTGTGAATCCACAATTCCCAGCCCGAAATATCCGGGTTGGATGCCGGCATGATCGCCAGTTGTACAGCGCGTCCCTCTTCCAGCTCGTCCCTGGCTTCCGTCTTGTCTTTCAATTCGAGGCCCAGCACGAAGAACAGGATCAAAAAGCCGATGAAGGACTGGCCTCCGTCATCAGAGAGCCCTCCCCAGGCGACAAAAGCTGCCATCACCACGACGAGTCGGCGGGCGGGACTGAGTTTAAGAAAGAGGCTCCGCATCATGTAATACGCGGAAAAGACACTCTTCTTGAAACTACCCATTTCAGCCAGTTTGGCTCGTTCTTCGTCGCTGACATAGAAATCATACGTCTCTCGGAAATCCCTTTTGAGGGACACCTGAAGGTCGCTTGATCTCATGTCGTCGATCACTGATTGCGTTTTACGTGACGCGTTCTCGACGGCTTCTTTGAAGGTGGTGGAGGATTTACTCATCTCAATTTCAATTCGATTCGATGTGCGTCAATCCGATGGGAGTACTAGAAAAGATTCGTGGCCATCGATCATTATACGTCTCGTGTACGCAAAGAATCGGTATTGGGTGCGAGACAATGGCCAGCTGACTTGCGCCGAGCGCCCACGCCCAGCCACATGAACGAGAGTCACTGAAAATAGTCCCGAAGATCGTCGTTGATTTCTCTTAGATTCTGGCCGAGATTGCGCATGCCTTGGAATCAGCCACTCTGACTTTTAAACTCGGCTTTCACTCAACCTGGATCATTCATGGACTGGCTCGTCCTATTACCACCGCTACTGGCCATCGGCCTCGCACTCTGGACGAAAGAGGTATACCTCTCCCTACTTGCCGGCCTCTGGCTCGGAACGACTATTCTTGTTGGCGGGAATCCGGTCGTCGGACTCAGAGAACTGGTTGATCAGCTTGTCGCCGTTTTTCAGGATGAGAGTAACACAAAAATCCTCCTGTTCAGTCTTCTGGTTGGTGGCCTCATCGCTCTTGTTCAGGCCTCCGGTGGTGTCAACGGATTTATTTCATGGGCTTCCAGAAGAGGATGGGGACAGACCCGACGTGGCGCCGAGGTGCTTGCCTGGGCTGTCGGTATGGTCATATTTGTAGAGTCGAGTATCACCTGCCTCATTGTTGGTGCGATCAACAGACCGTTGTTCGATCGCCTGAAGATTCCTCGGGAGAAGCTCGCTTTTTACTGCGACACGACGAGTGCCCCGGTTTGTATGTCGATACCGCTCAACGGATGGGGTGCGTTCGTCTTGGGACTGCTCGCCGCGCAGGGTGTGACTGATGGTGCCGTGGGCCTGCTCACGGCCTCCCTTGCGATGAACTTCTATGCGATATTCGCCATCGTTCTGGGTTTGGTCTTTGCCATCACCGGCTGGCGATTTGGATCAATGAAAACAGCCGAGATCAGAGCTGAAACCACGGGTCAGGTACTGCGACCCGGTGCTGTTCCGTTGGTAGCGGAAGAAATCGTTGAATTGGAGCCGTTGGAATCGTCGGGCGAAAAAGCGCATCATCTGCTGATTCCCATTCTCGTTATGGTAGGCATGATATTCGTTGGCCTTTTGGTGACGGGTGAAGGTGAGCTGATGAGGGGCAGCGGTTCGACCTCGGTACTGTGGGCCGTCATAGCTGCAGTCGGCGTAGCTATGATCATGTACGCGCTTCCGGGTTCTGGAAAGGATGGCAAGGCCTTGATGAAAACCACTGAATCGATGGCGCTGGTCTTGAAAGGATCAGGCGGTATGGTCGGTATGGTCGTTCTGGTCGCGCTCGCGTTTGCCCTCGGTCAGGTATCCCGCGCTCTGGAAATGGGACCCTATATCATTTCTGTTGTGGGGACTGGGTGGCCAACCTGGTGGCTTCCAGCCATGATATTCATGGTCGGCGGTTTCATCGCATTCACGCTCGGATCCTCCTGGACAGCTTTTGCCATCATCATTCCCATCGCGTTGCCGCTGGCGGAAGGACTGGGGATTTCGATGCCGTTGATGCTTGGAGCCGTTTTGTCGGGCGGTGTTTTCGGGGATCATGCGTCGCCACTTTCCGATACCTCACTTATTTCAAGTATGTCTGCTGCCTCGGATCATGTCGATCATATCAACACGCAGTTGCCCTACACGATCATGCTGGCCGGATTTACGGTCTTGGCGTTCCTGATAGCCGGGGTATTCATCTGATCATTCGCACCAGCATTTTCAGGCCCCGTCGAACGATTGCAGGCAGGGCAAGCGAATGAAAGAACTCGACAGGAAGGTTTTCGGCTCCTGGCCGGCTCTGGTTATGTGGGCTCTTGTCTTCGGCTTTCTGTTTTCGATCGCCATGTCTCTCATCGAACTCATGTTCGAAGGCGTTCTGAAATACACGAAGGAAAATGCGGTCGTAGCAGTTAGCGTGGCAGCGATTTTTCTGCTGATTGCGGCCTGGGTCCGGCGTTCGATCCGCGAATCAGACAGGCTTGAAGACTAGTCTACAACTACCTGTGGATAAAGTGAACAAAGGTGGGCATTGCGTCGTATGGATAACGGTGTTAAGTTTTCAAACCGCAATTCCCCGCCTCCCCTTTACAAGCACCTGCGGTGTCCCGTTCAGAATGTGAATGAAGAGTATCATGAAAGAGTCCAATCTGGATCCCCTTAACGAGTCTGCAGAAGCACCGATGTCGGCCTACGAAAAGGCGGCCGAAGAAGGCAACGATCCCAGATGTATTCCCCAGCATCTCGATTCGGAAGCGCCGGTGGGGTCTGAGATTATTACGCCGACGTATTCTGACGAACACAATGAAAACTGGCGTTTTCTGTTCAATCGTCAGATGGACATCCTTCCGGGTAAAGCTGGATCGGCGTTCATGGCAGGCGTCAAGACGTTGGGGATGGATGAGAGTGGAATACCCGCCTTGGGCAACTTGAGCGCCAATCTGGAAAATGCAACCAGATGGCAGGTCGCCCGGATTCCGGGACTACTCCACGAAAAAGACTTTTTCAAGCTCCTGTCGCGCCGCATCTTTCCATCGACGGATTATATCCGCGAAAAGAACGAACTGGACTACACTCCTGCCCCGGACTGTTTTCATGACATGTTCGGACATATGCCCATGTTGACAGAACCGGCGATAGCCGATTTTTATCACATGTTTGGTCAATCTGCCCTGCACGCCACCGGCATTCAGCGCACGTATCTCGAGCGTCTGCACTGGTTCACGATTGAGTTCGGCCTTATTCGTCAGGAAGACGGATTGAGAGTATTCGGCGCCGGCATCATCTCGTCGAAAGATGAAGTAGCCCACGCGCTCTCGGATGAAGTTGAAGTCCGCGACTTTTCACTCGAATCGGTCATCCATCAGGATTACGAGGTCTGGCATCTGCAGCCGATCCTGTTCGCCCTAGATTCCTTCGACCAGTTGGTCGACGAATTCCGTTTCTGGAGCAATCGCCAGGGAATCGCTGCGTAGCCGTACGCCGCGTACCCGCGCCACAAGAATGAAGGTGAGATCAGGTCAAGCCGGGTCAGAGACCGGTTCTGAATAGATTTGCTCGATGTAGTCGATCAGCATTCGATGAGCACTGAATCGATAGGCGAGAGTCTTGATCGACGAACGCATCATGTTGACCCAGCCTTCGGGAATTCCGTTTTCATTTCGATCGTAGAACAGCGGGACCACTTGTTGTTCAAGAGCTTCGTAGAGCAAACGTGCATCTTCCGGATCCTGAAATTTGGGATCACGGTATTCGTGCGATGCATCCTCTCCGATAGCCCAACCGTTTTTCTGGTTGAAGCCTTCCGGCCACCAGCCGTCCAGAACCGAAAGATTCAATCCTCCATGAATGGAGACCTTCTGTCCGCTCGTGCCACTTGCTTCATGCGGTCGGCGTGGGTTGTTGAGCCAGACATCACAGCCCGAGACCAACATGCGCCCGATCTCCATATTGTAGTTTTCCAGAAGAATAACTTTGCCCTTGAAGGTGGGTTTTTGGGAAAACTCAAAAATCTGGCGAATGAAGGCCTTTCCGCCTTCATCCTGGGGATGGGCCTTTCCGGCGAAAATGATCTGGACTTTTTTCCCTTCGTTGTTGAAGAGGGAAGCGACACGTTCCAGCTCAGAAAAAATGAGTGGTGCTCGCTTGTAGGTGGCGAACCTCCTTGCGAACCCGATGGTCAAAGCCTCCGGATCCAGAGACGGCTCCTGAGGAAGAGTCTGTCGGGGTGCGAGTTTTTCAACAAAGTCGATGAGGTTCTTTCTGAGGTCGCATCTGTACTTCCAAAGGTCTGCAGAATCGACGGAATCGATCTTTTCCCACACCGACGGGTCGGATCGATGGTTTTCCCAGTCACCCAGATGATCGGTCAGAAAACTTCTGGAGCCAGCGGATGCCCAGGTGGGCAGATGAATGCCATTGGTTATGTGTGAAATGGGCACATCATTCGGTTGGCGATCAGGATACATATGATTCCATTGACGCCGCGCTACCTCTCCATTGAGCCGCGAGACTCCATTCGCCGACCTGGACAACTTCATGCCAAGGATGGTCATCGTGAATGCTTCGTTTTGATCGTCAGTATGGACTCGACCATAGCTCAGCAGAGAGCCAACGTCCATTCCTATTTCGGATGAATACGAAAGCATGGACGCCGAAAACAGCTCCGGTTCGAACCTGTCGTGACCTGCGATTACGGGAGTGTGAGTCGTGAATACACACTCAGCTTTAACGCGTTCTTCGGCCTCAGTCAGAGACAGGCCTTCCGCCAGATATTCTCGCAGCAATTCGAACGTCAGAAACGCGCAGTGACCTTCGTTCATGTGGTAGACGTCAGTGTCAACCTGCATCTTTCTGAGGAACCGCACACCCCCGATTCCCAGAATTATTTCCTGACGGATCCTGGTTTTCCGATCTCCCTGATACAGGCGACGTGTGAGGAATCGCAGATCGTATGGGTTGGCTTTGAAGTCGGTGTCGAGCAGGTACATCGTGGTCTTGCCGACCATGAGTCGCCACGCCCGGATGTGAATTGGGGTGGTGCCGATGTGCACGCTCACGGTGATGGCTTCACCCGAGTCATCTGTTACCAACTCAAACGGATGTTTGGAAGAGTCGATGGCCGGGTAATCGTCGCGTTGCCGGCCCTTCTTGTCGAAATACTGTCGGAAGTAGCCCGACGTCAGAAACATCCCAACGGCCGTAAAGCGAAGTCCCAGATCCGATGCTGCCTTGGTGTGATCTCCGGCCAGTATGCCCAGCCCACCTGAATACAAGGGAAGGGACTCGTGCAGGCCATACTCCATGCAAAAGTAGGAAGTGCGGGGAGCGTTTTCGAGGCCGCCAGCTTCGGACATGTAGTGCTGAAAACGGCGGTAAACCGAGTCGACATCTCGTGCAAAAGCAGGATCCACCAGGACTTCTTTATGAGCACGCCGCAGAGCAACGACAGGATTATTTCCTGATGTCGAAAAAGCATCAGGATTCAGTTTCTGGAACAGTTCGATTGCTTCTGGATGCCAGCTCCACCATAGGTTTTTGCTGATTCTGGATAATTGGTCAAAAGGAGTCATTAATGCAGTTTAAAACTCTTTTTCGTGTTCGATTGTCCTGGGAGTGTAAACGCTTACATGGTGGCTGAGAAAAATACCCGACATCCTGATGGGTCGGGTGGATCGTGTGGGCCGTGTCCGTGTTAAAGCGGTCGGAATATACGGCCTTCGAACTATCTTGTTCGACCCTCATCCCAGGATGGAATCTGTGCTGCCAGAAACAACAACAAGAATCGATGTACTGAATGCATTGTCGGCGCAACTGAGCGCGGCAGGTTGCGAAAATGCCCTCCGGGAAGTTCAGTGGTTGATTCAGGAGCTTCTGGGAATTCCACGAATTGACTTGATAGCGCATCCGAACGAGGCTTTACCGGAGAGACAACTGTCCATCCTGAAGGGAGCGGTTGACCGAAGGCTTTCGGGAGAGCCCCTTCAGTACATCATCGGTTCCGCACCATTCTATGGGCGGGAATTCAAGGTTGACTCCAGCGTCCTGATTCCGCGACCCGAGACCGAGCTGTTGGTGGAATGGGCAATCACAGTTCTCCGCGGAAGGGGGGCTCGAAGGGTACTCGATATAGGCACCGGTTCAGGTTGCATCCCCATATCGATCAAACTGGAGGTCGGCGACTCTGACTGCTCGGGCCTGGACTTATCAGACGATGCCCTCGCGATCGCCAGGCAAAACGCCCATGATCTCGGAGCGGATGTGTCTTTCAGGCAAGCTGATATGCTGAAAGACGACTGGTTGAAAGAATGGGACTCATCGGTTGATGTACTCCTGTCCAACCCACCCTACATTGCCTCGGGTGAGCGAGATTCTCTCGAATCCCAGGTCAAAGATCACGAGCCGGAAATCGCATTGTTTGCCGGAGATGATCCGTTGCTCTTCTATCGTGTCTTGTCGACATATGCGCCCAGACTTCTCACTCCAACGGGAGTGATCGGCGTCGAGGTGCATGCAGACCACGGAGAAGAAGTAGCGCACCTGTTCCGGGACGTAGGATTGACCGAAGTTGAAATGCACAAAGACCTGGCTGAGAAAAACCGGACGGTGACGGCGAGAAGATGATGTGAGACACGCAAATATTGCAGCCAAACAGCCTCGAATTCCTTGTTTAAGGTACCTGCAGGGAGGTCGATTATCTCGATATAGAGTGCTCTATTAAACCGAATCAGAAACTGTGTTTTCAAGGCGAAAAATTACGATTGTCGGAGCCGTCCTTTCGTGGTCCCTCCTCGTCGCGGGCTGTGCACAAACCCGTGTAGCCACGCCTGTGGCCGCAAGAAATCACGTTGAGACGGTAGCTTTCACGAGCATGGCTGAACGCGTCGATATCGTGGATCAGGCCACCTCTGTATTGGTCGGCTCCAATTTTTCTATCACCCTCGCCAACGACCGGATCGGCTTGGTTCAATCCGATTTCGTTTCCGTCTCCAATGTTCAGGCCGCCCTCAACGATGAGATGGATCACGTTATTGATCACGAAAACCTCCTCATGCGGGTTGCCGTGAACGCGGATCAGGGAGAAGAAGCGATCTTCGTGCAAGTCAAAGGCACGTTTCAACGGGTTGCAGGAACGGCTAGGCCAACCGACAATCTGGTCGGTCTGTACTGGCTCGAACAGCTGGCGTCTGAAATATCTTCGGGGGTTGACGCCCAGTTTGCTCACCAGTTGTCAGATTCGACCTATGCGCAGATCCTGACTGAGAATGCCCAGCCTGTTGAGACAGACAAAAAGCCCGGTGCCCGCGGAGCCTTAAAAGCAGGTGCGGTCATCCTCGGCATTCTATTCGTGGTGCAGCTCGCATCAGGTGCGTTCGGAGCCGGATCTTCTCAGACTCAGCCTACTCAGTAGCCGCTTGAGCCCGCACGTGGCATCCGTTGCGAGACGAATAAGTGGCAGTCCACTCCCTTTTTTCCGATCTTCAGCCCTTGGTTCGATGTTTGAAAGGCATCGTTCGCGAAACTGGATCTGAACTGCAGCCACATTTCCCACCGAATGCCGAGAATAGCTTTGATACAGCAATCTGCGTCGACTGATGCAGAATCCAATCTTCTCCGGGGGTTGGAAAATGCTCGCATTGCGGCAGAGAATGGAGCCAATATCATTGCCTTTCCGGAAGTGGCGTTTCAGCAGTTTTTCCCTCAGCACAGGCTCGAAGGGGACCGTTTCAGATTCTCCGAACCCATTCCGGGACCGACAACCAATGAATTCCAGAAGCTGGCGGCCGAAGAAGGAGTCGTCGTCGTACTCAATCTGTACGAACGGGATGGAGACTGCGCGTACGACTCCTCTCCTGTGATCGATGCAGACGGCTCTATTCTCGGGGTCACCCGCATGATGCACATTACGCAGTACGAAGCCTACTTCGAGCAAGATTATTACGACGAAGGTGATTCAGGTGCACCGGTCTTCGACACCAGATATGGCCGTATCGGCGTATCGATATGTTACGATCGTCACTATCCCGAACATCTTCGGTCCATGGCACTCCAGGGAGCAGATCTTGTCATCGTACCCCAGGCAGGCGCCCTGGATGAGTGGCCGGCCGGAGTCTTCGAAGCCGAGTTGCAGACCGGATCGTTTCAAAACGGATTTTTTATGGCGCTCTGCAACCGTGTCGGTAAAGAAGACGTCCTCACATTTGCAGGGGAGTCATTCATTACCGATCCTACCGGGCAGATAATCGCAAAGGCAGCTGCTCTGGAAGACACCATACTGTATTGTGATCTAGATTATTCCGAAACGGAATCTTCTCCAGCCCGAACGTTGTTCATGCGTCACAGAAGACCTGACGCATACGAAAACGGCGCGGTAACCTTACCGCAAATAATTTCAGAAGTCGAATAATTACACAACGCATGTCGAGCAACCGAAAAATCGAAAAGGTTCTGATCTTGAAGTCAAAGTTCGACCTCGAGGACCGAAGAGTCTGGTTTGGAAAGGCGAGATTGCTGGCCGACAGAATTATCCTGAAGGGACTTGGGTATTCAAAGTCAATCTTGTTGACCTCAATCAAAGAAGTTCGCTGGTCTTCCGATCTTCTGGTGGTCGAGTGCGAGGATGGAGACCACGTCGAAATGATTATTCAGAGTGCCGCGCTGTGGAAGTATGAACTTCAGGCTCGTTGCTCACTGAAAGACGCTTATCCAGGATTGGATAAGATGTCAGACAGTCCGGTACCCCATATCGAAGAGCCGTTGCTTACGGGCTCGGAAACTCGCGATCACGAATCAATTCCTGAACCGGATCCGGTTGTGGAAGAGGATTCGGTTCCAGATGTCGAACCAATTCCCGAGATGGATGCCCGCGATCCCAATTATCGGATCCGCCAGGCCTATGCTCAGGACCGACCAAGATTGGACAGTCATTGATTTACGAAGGCATTGATTTACGAAGGCATCATCCAGCGCTGTTTATTTACCTTCGCTTTCGCCTTCGCCTTTTAGAAAATCTGGAAACGACATTTCCCGGAACGATCCGGTTCCGATGAATCGAATAACATCGAAAAAGTCGTCATAGGCGTGGAAGCCTTGTAAACGTGTTATGTAGGTCCCGTCCGGCTCCAAGAAGATCGTAGTTGGAGTTCCTGTCGCTCCGAATCCCGAAGAAAGCATCTGGGAGCTCATCGTATACCCCCGATAGTTCAGCGTGTCTGTCTGAATGTCGATATCAAGGCGCCCCAGCACGAAGTTCGACAACACGAATTCTTGAAGGTCAGGCTGAGTGTAGACTTCTGTTTGCAGCTTTCTGCACCAACCACAGGTCCGGGACCAGATATCGATCAACACCACTTTGCCGGTGGTTTCGGCTTCTGTCAACGCCTCAGGGAATGTCGGCCATTCGAGCTGAGGTGCAAGTTCGGCTGCTGCCTGACTTCGTGCCGCAGGGACCGTGCCGATGAAAGCAAGGATCAGCAAAGCGGCAGATAGCGCAATCCGTTGAAGTAGTTGAGTCATTATCCTTTTTATTTGGATGATGCTAGACGTCCAGAATCCGTCTGATGGGATGCATCATTCGCTGAGATGCGTACTCCCATCGAAATGTTTCAGAAACAGTTCGTGTATTTATTTTCCACCCTTCCCGGTGCGGGCTTTCGATCATCTCGTTCAATCTGCGTGCGATTTGCCCGGGACGAGCCGAATCTGCGGTCATTCCAATCTCGTGCGTTTCGACCAGTCTGTTGACCTCGTCCAGATCGGCGCCCAGAACCGGGATACCGGCATGGATATAGTCGAACAGTTTGTTCGGCAACGCATATCGATGATTGAGACACGTGTCCCTGAGGAGGGTAACTCCAATATCGACCGATTCGATGTACTCCTGAATAGTGTCAGGTTTGACTGGGGGCAGAAAGTGCACACGATGCGTCAGGTCCAATTCTGTCGTCAGATTCTTCAGTTCATCTGATAGGGGACCATACCCGAGAAAGACAAGATGTGCGTCGCGCACCCGGGGCATGGCGCGAACGAGATTTTCGCAGCCCCTCGCGGCCTTCATCTGGCCGAGGTGCAAGATCAAGGTTTGGTCTCCCAGGCCAAGGTCTTTTCTGATGCTGCCAGAGGATTTACCGTCAGATGAACCCGCGTCTCGCATGACCGGGAAATTCTGGACCAACACGGGCCGCTCAATTCCGTAGTCGACGCTCAGTGCATCGGCGATGCTGTCACTCACCGTGAAGATCGCTGAAGCTGCCCTGATGTGCTTTGCTTCCAGGCGGCTCCACCACCATCTGGCCCATGGGCGGCCTGCCGTCGAGGCGACATGGGGATAGTATTCGCGGGAATCGTAGGTGTACTTCGTACCAGAGCTGTCCGCCGCCCGACGGCAGGCCGCCAGTACATACAAATCCGATGCGTGATACAACCTGGCTTTGAACGCTTCCATCGATCCCGAAAAAGCCCGATGTACCCGGTTGAAATAGGCCGGTCCCGAGCCGGAAGCCACCTCAACGGAGTGCACTTCAAGTCCATTTCCAAGCGGAAAGGGTGCGGAGTCACCTTTGAGGTGCAGTACTGCTACCGTGTACCCTGCCGACGAGAGTGATCCGATCTGCTTCAACGCACGTGAATTGCGGAAGAGATCGCCTGTCAGCGCAAATACAATATCGACTTCTTTCATCGCGGATTATCTGGGACTCAGCCATCGAACTCATGACCTGAATTGAATGATTCCCCTGAAAGGCTTGAGTTTTTGAAAATCCATCATTACCATCAGAATTCATCGTGTAAGCGCTTACACGGATTCGTCCATCATTTTTGCAGCTGCGCCACAGAATTGGGAGTCACCATTTACGATATCGCGGAAGAAGCAGGAGTATCCATTGCTACTGTATCGCGCGTGTTCAACGATAATCCACGGGTTTCCGAAGCTACCAGAGCCTCAGTTATACAAATTGCGGAGCGGCTTGGGTATCAACCTCACGTGTCAGCCAGGTCTCTCGCCCGCAGGCAGACGGAAACGGTTTCGGCCATCATTCCGATGCTTTCAAACTACTTCTATGCCGAGATTTTGAAAGGATTACAGGATCGCATGAGTGATTCACCGTACGACCTGCTTGTTTTTTCTGCTCCGACTCTCGATGAGGTCGGAGGTCAACTCGAAAAGGCACTTCACCGCGGGCGATCAGCGGGCGTCATGCTCTTTTCAGCGCCTGTTGAGGAAGAAATGGAGGCCAGGCTGAAGCGCAGCAATCTGCCAATCGTTCTGGTCGATTCGTTTCATACTGCTTTCGATTCGATCTCGACCGACAACCGAAGAGGTGGCGAAGCGGCGGCGGAATTCATCATTTCCACCGGCGCAAAAACCCCGGCAGTTCTGATGGCCAATCCGCACTCGGTTCCGGCCAGCCACCGACTCGACGGATTCAAAGCCGCGCTTTCTCGCTTTGGTATCGAGCTTCCAGACTCGAACATTTTGGTGTCCTCCATGGGTTACCATGACGGGTTTAACGAACAAGCAGGATATGAAGGCATGAAGTCCTTGCTGGAATCTGATGTAAAACCAGACGCGGTATTTGCCACTTCGGACGTACAGGCCATCGGCGCACTGGATGCGTTGAGACAATCGGGAATCTCCGTACCTGAAGAAATTCAGGTGATCGGTTTCGATGATCTGCCGATCGCCCGGTATTTGGGACTCACGACTTTGCGCCAGCCCATGCACGAAATCGGCGCTCGTGCATTCGATCTTCTGATGGAACGACTTGATCGTCCCAGCACGACAGTGGCTCACACGGTTTTTGCACCAAGCCTGATAAAACGAACCACCACGCGTAACAGCCAGAGTGATGCAGGGGCCTAGACAGGGAAATTGGTCGACTGAGCTCGACCGGCTGAAGAGGGGAATCTGATGAACAGGATTTTGAGGTTGCTAGACCACGCGGCCTTTATGATGGCAGTCTTAATGATGGGCACCTTTTCTGTCGAAGCGGTGCAGGCTCAACCGATCAATGTCACCTTTCGTGCCATTCCGCCATATGACGTCCATGGGATTTCGCTGCCAGGCGATTTCAATGGCTGGAATAACGGTACAGCGACTGCGATGACCTACGTGGATTCGCTCGATCAGTGGATCCGGACGCAGACCTTTTTGGTTGGGACAACGACCGAATACAAGTTTTTCGTCTACCGTGATTCACCAACGTCGGGATTTTGGACGAACGACGAGAATAATCCGCTCACGAATCCTAACGACAACGACAATTCTATTCTCGTTGTGACGGACCCCATGGTGTTCGAGATGGCTGAGCAAACGAATGATTCAGGTCTCGTTACTCACTTTTCAGCCGGAGTGTTCGGGTCAGGACCACTGATATCTCTGTCATTGCGAATAGCAGGGGCCGATCCCATTGACGCGTTGTCCTTCTTCGATCCCTCCTCCAGGATCCTGCATATGGAGTTGGCTGCTCCGCTGGTCAGCGGTACCAGATTTGAGGTAAATGCGGTATCAAGTGCGGGCACCGCCAGCGCATCTATCGGCTCTTTTTCCGATCCGATCTCCTGGCAGAGTGTTGAGCGAAAGACCACCGGAACGACGGCCAGACTACGAGCCATTATTCGGTCCGCATCAGGAGCTGTTGATCCTGCGGCAACTACGGCTCGTGTAACCAGGAACGGCGAACTGGTCGGTAATTACGATATCGACAATGGACAACTGGACCAGGTGGTCGATCTATTGCCGGGCGAGAACGAGTTCGTTCTCACCGCAACTGTAGATGGAAGTGAGCAATCCAGTTCAGGGTTGACGATCACCAGTCGGGCGAGTGGCCTGCAGAATCGTCTGTTCGACATATCGATAACGGGCTCAGGGTACGCATTCGACGTGCTCGTCACCGACACTGAAAACTCGAGTGGCGGGGCCTCCGTCACATTTACACCCGACGTGCAACTCAGCACGACGACTCTGTCGGCTTCAACCTCAGGTGCTACCACGTTTTCCGGCAGCGTCTCAGGGGCCGGGGAGTTTTTTGTCGACATCGAATACACAGCTTCGGATGGGTCGTCCGAAAAAGCGAGAGCAGCCATTGTCGCCGCGGATGACGGGTCAATCGATTCATATGAGTGGGCAGAAAAGGCTTCCTGGATTGACCAGGCAGTCGTGTATGAAGTGTTTCCCTTGACCTTCGGACCCACTGCCGAAGGTGTGGTTGGAGCGGAAGGGAATCGATTCAATGAGATCGCATCGAACCTATCCTACATCAGGGATATGGGATTCAACACGATCTGGTTTATGCCCATCATGCACAATGTCAGCATGAGCGGCCTCGGAGCAGGCTACAATATTATTGACTTCAAAACGGTCGATCCGAAGCTGGGTACGAATGATGATTTCAGGATGCTCGTTGATCGGGCCCACGAACTGGGTATCCGCGTGATCCTCGACCTGACCGTGAACCACTCCTCGCCCGACCATCCGTGGGTCGAGAGTCTTCGCAATGATGGTGACTACGCGGGCTACCTCCAAACCACGCCCAATTCTCACTCCCGAGGTCTCGACGGGCGCGGAGCGAGTCTTCCCGAGCAGTGGGACGGATCACAGCTTTACCGTGTGTACGATGGATTTGGTGATCTCGCCAATCTGAACTGGGACAATGACGACCTGCAGGCCGACATGCTCGAGATCATCAGGTACTGGTTGACAGAGTTTAAAGTCGACGGGTATCGCTTCGACGCTTACTGGGGCCCGTGGCGCAAATTTGGTCCGAACCGTTTTGGTGTTCCGATCCGCGAAGTCATGCGTCGCTATCGCCCGGATGCCTGGTCGCTTGGCGAACTGGAAGGCACCGGCAGCGGAACGGAAGTCTATTATGCCGACAATGACAACGGAACGTCCGTAGCGGGAGGCCTGGACAGTGCCTACGACTGGGAGTTTTCGGGATATGTCAGCCAGTTCGGTAACTACAATCGCCAGCTTGATTACAGGACACGGATCACCGCCAATGGATTCAACCCGGGTCCCAATTCCCGCTATTTCCGATTCCTCGAAAATCACGACTGGACTCGGATTCAAAGCCTGTTCTCCGGTAATCCAAATCGTATTCGTCCGCTGACGTCCATGCTCATGACCATTCCCGGAATTCCGATGATCTATCAGGGTCAGGAAGTGGGATATGGAGGCGGAAGTGGGGATACGCGTCGCCTGCCCGTGGATTGGAATCAGCCCGAAAACGACATATGGGCGGAACGCCACCGATTTCTTGCCACCGCTCGCGCCCGATTCCCGGCCTTCGGCTCACAGGACATCAATTTTATGTCCATGCCTCCCTCAACAATGGGCTTTGTTCGGCCCTTTCAGGATCAAAATGCCGTGGTGGTTATCAATTTTTCCGGAGGAGAGAAAACGATGACCATCGACCCATCTGACGATGTACTGATGTCCATCGATGGCCCCATTCCCTATTACGATCTGGCTGCGGATACATCAGGATCCCATCTCGGCGCATTCGATGTGACACTCCCGGGTTACGGTGTCGCCATCTTCGTCACCCAGGACAATGCGGCTCTCAATCTGGGGCCACTTCCGGCGCTGCCTTATGGCGCGGTTTACACGGCGAATGAGGACGAGATCAGCCTTGCTGATGAGGTGGTTCTCGATCAGAATTATCCGAATCCATCGTCGGGCCGCACCACTATAGCTTTCAACCAGCCGCGACCTGCCGAGGCCCGTCTGGAGGTCTTTGACATGCTGGGGCGCAGAGTCGCGATGCTACTCGATCAGTACGTACCTGCAGGCTCCCACAGTATCGGGTTTGACACGCGCTCGTTGCGCAACGGCACCTATTTCTATCGACTGACTACGGACCGAATCCAGATCAGTCGAAGTATGACCATCCTCCGCTAGCTGGTCTGTATTAACCAGAAGATCCTATGCTGCAAAGTCAGAAAAAGCTAACCCCGTCGTTTTTCATGCTGCTCAGCCTCCCGGCAACAGCGATGGGATTCGCACTTTCAGTCCAGATATCGGCACTCAGTTGGATTTTGAGTACGAAATACCATCTGGATATCCATGAGATCGGGCTGGTCTGGGCCGCCGGTCCCATTGCCGGAATCCTCGGACAGGTGGTTATTGGCATCGTATCGGACAAAGTCTGGTTCTGGAACGGGAGAAGGCGGCCCTTTATTTTGATCGGAGGAGTGATCGCTACCCTCATGCTCCTTGCTCTGCCCAACATCGATGTTATCTCGGCGGCGATGGGCACAGAGGGAATCTTGGGTGTGGCGATAGCGGTGGCCCTGACGCTCGATCTGGCGATCAACGTCAGTTTCAATCCGACCCGCTCGATTATTGCGGACGTGACGCCCGAGGGTGTGAACCGGACCAAGGGCTATACATGGATGCAGACGGTATCAGGAACGTTTGGCGTCCTTGCCTACGCCGTGGGAGCCATCTGGAATAACTACCTCCTGATTTACTCGGGGGCTGCACTGGTTTTTCTGTTCTCAGTTGTGCCGACCTTTTTCATTACCGAGCCCAAAGAGTTGGACTCATCTGAAGACGCAAGCGGAGCTGGCCCTCCATTTTCGTTCTCGGAACTGATCAGCACGACGCGTCCCTTATGGGGCTTTTTCATCTATTCCGTCTGGGCGATGACGTTGAGGGTCCTGGATTGGTCCCCCGGCAATCATTACGTCGAATACGCTCTGGGGGCGCTGACCATATTTCTGATAGCGGAGGCCCTTCTGAAAAAAGAGACGGGCCTGTCAAAAGAAGAAGCCTCCGACATTGGATTCAAGAAAATTCTGGCTGCCCATTCGTTCACATGGGTCGGCGTGCAGACCATGTTTGTCTATATGTTCGCCTATGTGATGTATGAAATGCCTGACTTGGCCGATGTACAGATGGGGCGCGTAGTGTCCGTGAGTTTTTTGGTTTTGAATGCGGTCGGAGCTGTCTTGCCTGCATTCGTTCTCGAGCCCATCACCGAAAAGATCGGTCGCATTCGTACCCACATGATTTGTATGTCGATTATGGCCGCCGGGTACGCGGGAATCCTGTTTCTCGGATCAACGCCAGCCATGATTTACATCATGATGGGCGTGGTTGGTGTCGGATGGGCAGCTACAGTAAGTCTACCGTTCGCGATCATGTCTCAAAAGGTCGATAGCGCCAAAATGGGTCTGTACATGGGCCTGTTCAATCTTTCGGTGGTGCTTCCCCAGCTTGTGGCGAGTTTGGGAGTTGGCGAGCTCGTAAGCCAGGCTCCAAACAAGAACGTTGTTTTTGTGATCTGTACAGGGTCGCTGCTCATCAGCGCACTCAGTTGGCTATTGGTAAAGGAAAATGAGTAGGATATCGACGGCTTTCCCGCTGGTCACCAGCCTGTTTTTACTTCTGGGGGTTTGTTCAAATCCGCCATCCGAAAAGGAGCTTGCGACCCGGTCACCTGCAGCCGGTGGCGTGATTGTACACCTGTTCGAATGGAGATGGGACGATGTGGCGATCGAATGTGAAGAAGTTCTCGGTCCAGCCGGATTTTCGGCCGTCCAGATCAGTCCACCATCGGAAAATCACGTGATCGGTGGCCGGCCATGGTATGAACGGTATCAGCCTGTCAGTTATCAGCTCGAAACCAGAAGTGGGTCGCGCGAACAGTTCGCCGACATGGTCTCGCGATGTGCCGCCGCCGGGGTGGACATCATCGCAGATGCTGTAATCAATCACATGACGGACGCTGACCTTCAACATGAAACGCTCCAGTTCTCAAGCAAGGGCACGGCAGGTACGAGGTTTTCATCGTTTTCTTATCCTGGCCTGTACGAATACGATGACTTCAATCATTGCGGGCTCACGGCAAACGATGATATCGTAGACTGGGAGGACGCGACCCAACTTCGTGAATGTGAACTTGTAGACCTGGCGGATTTGGACACGCGATCGTCGAGCGTTCGCTCCACGCTCGCCTCCTATATACGGGACCTTGCATCTCTGGGGGTCAGGGGTATTCGGATCGATGCGGCGAAGCACATGTATGCGGAGGACATTGCTGCAATTCTTGAGGAAGCCGAATTCAGCGGCTACGTGGTGCAGGAGGTGTCACAAGGCCCCATCGATCGACGTGTTTATTATGCCAATGGAGATATCACAGTATTCGATTATGGGTACGACATCCATAACGCCTTCAAGTCGGGAAACCTGGCAAGTCTGAATGGCGATGCATCGAGGTGGAGCGTTTACGATCCGTCAGATGTGGCATTCCTCTTCGTGGACAATCACGACACGCAACGTAATCCCGGTGTCCTCTCCTATCGGGATGCAGCCATGTACGAGCTTGCCCAGGTTTTTACGCTTGCGTGGCCTTTCGGGCGGGTACGGGTCATGTCCAGTTTTGAGTCGGAGGGACATGAAAATTCACCACCCTCATTTGCTGACGAGACCATCAAACCCGTTTACGGAGATGATGGCGACCAATGTGGTCAGGGTGAGTGGGTTTGTGAACACCGTTGGCCGGGCATATCTGGCGCCGTTGCGTTCAGAAATGCGACTGCAGACTATCCGGTCGTTACCAACTGGTGGACCAACGGAAGTGATCAGATTGCCTTCGGGAGAGGAGAAGCAGGATTTGTAGCTATCAACGCATCAAGTGGACCGATGTCGGCCGAACTCAACACATCCCTTTCGGCAGGTACCTATTGCAATCGAGTGTTCAGCGAGGACTGTCATGAGATCGGGGTTGACCCGAGCGGTATTGTGTCGCTGGAATTAGGCCCGATGGAAGCGGTGGTAGTGGACCATATGTCCCTCAAAGACTGAATTCAGCCTCGGATCACATTTCCCAGTAAATTTTGACCGTATCTTTGCCGCATGAATGATCAACTGACAAATTCTTGGTCAGATCTGGGCAAGTTCTGGACTTTTGCCAATGTGCTGAGTCTTTCCAGACTGGTAATCGTGCTACCTGTCACGTGGCTGATCGTGACAGGAGGACCCCTGTTCTGGGTCATGATTCTGATTCTGCTTGCGATCGCGACCGATTATTTCGATGGTCGCGTAGCCCGTTGGTCACACACGGTTTCGGAATGGGGAAAGGTCCTGGACCCCATGGCAGACAAGATTGGTGGAGGGATGGTCATTGCGGCTCTGGTGATTGCCGGAAGTCTTCCGCTGTGGTTTGTCCTTTTTCTGGCAGCCAGGGATCTGGCGATTCTCGCCGGCGGGGCCATTGTCAGGGCCAAGACAGGGCGGATCGTAATGAGCATCTGGGCCGGAAAGGTCGCCGTGACGGGTGTGGCGGTCACTGCTCTGGCCGCACTTCTGAGGGCGGATGCACCGGTACTCGAGTTCTGCATCTGGGCTACAGCTCTTTTGTTGGCCTATTCCTTCTTCAAGTATCTCGTACGGTTTTTTGCCTATCTGAAAGAAGGTCAGATAATCGAGGATCCAGAAGGGGTAGAAGAGAGTTCGGCCTCCGTTTGAATATGAAAATCATCGGTTTGATGTCTGCCGGCTGAATTGAAATCCGTAGATCGGCAACACCCGAGCAAGACCACCCACCGGATCTGATTTATGGGCCTTTTCGACAAAAAGAAAGAACAGGAGTCATTGGAATCGGGACTCGAAAAGACCCGTTCCTCCTTTTTCGGCAAACTGAACAAAATGGTTCGGGGCCGTGACCAGGTCGACGAAGACATCCTCGATGATCTTGAAGAGCTGCTGGTTACGAGTGACGTCGGAGTAAAAACGACTGTTGATATAATTCGACAGGTCGAAGAGCGTGTCTCGCGAGACAAGTTCGTTTCGATTTCTGATCTGAACTCCCTGATCAGAAATGAAGTCAGCAACCTGCTTCTTTCCGACCTACCCGAGCAGCCGATTGATTTCGCCGCACCGCTTCCCAATTCACCCCACGTAATCATGATCGTTGGTGTCAACGGTGTTGGCAAAACGACGACGATCGGAAAGATGGCAGCTCGGTACAAAGAGGCAGGAAAGTCTGTCCTACTTGGTGCCGCCGATACTTTTCGCGCCGCAGCGACCGAACAACTGGAAATCTGGGCTGAAAGAGCGGGTGTCGAGATCATCAAACAGGGCCATGGGGCGGACCCGGCGTCGGTCGCATTTGATACGCTGGCTGCAGCCAATACCCGCTCCTCAGACGTCGTTTTGATTGATACGGCCGGCCGGCTTCATACCAAAGGCGGATTGATGGACGAGTTGTCGAAGATCAAACGCGTCATGGATCGTCAGATTTCGGGAGCGCCACACGAGGTCCTCCTCATTCTGGATGCGTCGACTGGTCAGAATGCCATCCGTCAAGCTGAGGAATTCACCAAGGCCGTAGAGGTGACCGGGCTGGTACTCACAAAACTCGACGGCACCGCAAAAGGGGGTATTGTGATTGGCATTTCAAATGAGTTCCAAATACCGGTAAAATATATAGGTGTGGGAGAAGGAATAGACGATCTGCAGGTTTTCGACCGATCACGCTTCGTTGAAGCGCTTTTCGGGGCAGAATAGGACGAATCACTCCACCTGATCCGGTTCGAAGTCATTCCCAAACCATTCATCCTGAAATAATGACGGTCTGTTGTCCAGCAATGGACTGTGACGGTCTTTCGACCGATATTTCGTATCGTGACAAGTCCCTCTGGAGACTTCTTGACTTGCCGATGGGCGGACCGAAGAGGTTCGAGGACGATTGTCCTGTTACCACGGTACTCAGAGTAACCGGAAGGAATTATACTTCGAACTAACAAGCACTGAATGACAGCGCGCTAAAACATCCTCGAAATCGGTCCCGAAATTTGGGATCATGGTGGAGGGGGTTTTCAAGAAACGGAGATGGAGAGAAGAGTATCACATAAGCCGGTCGCAGCAGCAACCCGCATGATTCGAGGAGAGAGGATACTTTTCGGCTGGGTCCGCCGGATGGGTGCACTGGTCGTTCTTGCTCTGGTCGTTTCTACCCTGGCGCATGCTCAAATAGTCGCCCCTGATTTCGAAGTTGACGTCATTTCGGTCAAAGGAGAAAACTCCGCAGCCGAGACGCGTGTTGATATATACACGCGTGTCCCGATAACCCAGTTGAGTTTTATAAATACGCCTGATGGATTTACGGCGGGGTACGAAGTCAAGCTTGATGCCATTGAATGGTCTGATGATGACCGACTTCGCAATGTGGTTCGCTCTCCGATCTGGGATGCCAGCCTGATTGTCAATTCATACGCTGAAACACAAGCTGACGCCAATTACGATTTTACCACCCAGTCTTTATCTCTGATTCCTGGCAAGTATCTATTCGAATTCGAGGTAGCGGACAGGAATTCAAATCAGACGTATGTTCGCAGTCTGCCCGTTGTCGTAAAGGCCATGGACGCTGATGTCGCACTATCTGACATCACGTTGTTGGAATCTTACGACGAAGACGACTTTACCATTGTGCCACGCGTCAATTCCCGCGTCGGTAGTGATGAAGGCGGCTTCAGAGTGTTCTATGAAGTCTATTCAGAAATTGAAACGGACCTTTCCATCGTTCAGGAAATTCGCCGAACCCGAGAAGATGGAAGTGCAGCCGTTATGCCGGAAGACGTATCGGAAGGAGAAATTGTCGATACCGATCTCGTCTACACGAAGGAAGAAGTTGCTACGCTGAGAAATTCCAAGAATCAGTACATCGTCACTGTTCCAATGGAAGACTTTCGAGTTGGAACGTATTCCATGCGGGTTACACTGGTCGATCCGGAAAACGGAGAAGAGGTCGATTCGTCAGAACGTCAATTCGTAGTTCAGTGGAATGGCTTGTCTGATCATATTCAGGACATTGACGATGCCATCGCACAGATGGAGTACATCGCTGAAAAACGTGACTTGAATTTCATTCAGGATGCCCCGAACCAGGTCGAACGGGTGCAGCGCTTCCGCAATTTCTGGGACAAGCGCGATCCGACTCCCGGCACACGCCGCAATGAGCGGATGGAAGAATATTATTATCGTATCGCTGCCGCCAACCAGAATTACGGCGCAGTCCGTGAAGGTTGGAGGACAGATCGAGGATACGCGCTCGTACGTTTTGGAGAGCCTGATCACGTTCGTCGCAAGCCGCACAGTTTCGACTACGAGCCATATGAGATCTGGGTTTATGAGAGGGTAGGTCGACAGTTTATTTTCGTGGATAAAACCGGGTTTGGCGATTATGAGCTGCTCGTACCGGTTTGGGATGAGCGCACGAGACTGTATTAGATCAGACGTACACTCGAATGGATATTGCGCGCCCATAATGAAATTATGGGCGCGTTTTTTACGTCCAAACGATATTCTGACCAGATCGCGGCTGTTTCCTTCAGCTTGTTTTCGTATTGTGTCGGCTTGCTGCCGAGAGACCCTTTAACTGCATGACGGACGTATCTGCAAACGACTCATCCCACGCGCGAATCGTATTCATGGGGACACCCGTGTTTGCGGTCCCATCACTTGATGCTCTGGTGCAAGCCGGCCTGACTCCAATCGCAGTAGTTACGGGGCCTGACAGGAAACGAGGAAGAGGTCAGGTTCTGTCACCCACACCGGTCAAAAAGGCTGCCATTCGTCATGGCATCAAGCAGGTTCTTCAGCCGGAAGACGTTCGGGAAGAGAGCTTTGCTGACGAAATTTCGGCGTTGAATCCGGATATCATCGTAGTTGTAGCATTCAGGATTTTGCCTGAAACGGTGTTCGCTACTTCCCGTCTGGGGACATTCAACTTGCATGGGTCATTGCTGCCTCGTTACCGGGGCGCGGCTCCTATAAATCACGCCATTATGTCGGGGGATTCTGAGACTGGCGTCACAACTTTTTTCCTTCAGAAAAAGGTTGATACCGGAAATGTGATCATGCAGCGGTCCATGTCCATCTCGGAAAATGAAACGGCTGGAGAGGTTCACGACCGAATGATGCTGCTCGGGGCGGACGTAGTGGTTGAAACCGTAAAACAGATTCTGAATGAGAGTGTCACGCCCTATGCTCAGGATGATTCCATGGCGAGCGGCGCTCCGAAGATATTCCGGGACGATTGCCAGATAGATTTCTCGATGAATGCTGCGCACGTTCACAACCAAATTAGAGGCCTCTCTCCATCACCGGGAGCATTCAGCTTCCTGGACGGGAATCAGATCAAGATTTTTCGGACTCGTCGAACATTAGGTACGGGTGAGCCGGGTGAGGTCGTGAAGGCTGACGAGTCTCTCGTGATAGCGTGTCGGGAAGGCGCGCTTGAGGTTGTCGAACTGCAACAGGCCGGAAAACAACGAATGAAGGTGGCGGATTTCCTGAGGGGAAGCCGGGTGAATGTCGGTCAGAAATTTCAGTCGAACTGATATGGAACCTCGAAAACTCGGATCAGGAGGAGGAAAAACGCCGTCATTTGTACGGCCGTTTCTGCATGCGCTCAACCGTATGCAGGCCAACGAAGTCCTTCGTCCGGGACAGTATGTCGACAGGGCACAATCACTGCTGATTGAGAAACTTGGCGACAGTAACGAAGAGTGCTCCAGGTACTTCTGCAAAGGAGTTGTCGGGATTATCGCCGACCACACACACTATTTCGATGGCTTCGCACTACTTCTTCGGCTTCAGCAAGGAGTAGCTGTCGCTATTCGGCGCAACGCGCTGGAAAGGTCTCGGGTTGTACTGGAAGGCGTAGTCGAGATAATTGATTTTGACGCACATGGCATGGATCAGGACGGATTGCCCGGGTTGTTTGCCCATCTGGTGGAAGCCTCTTCGTTTGCCGAAAGTGGACAGTTTGATCTGTGTATTCTGGGTGCGGTTCCTACGGGCCTGGGTGCCGCTTTTCATGGAGCCTGTGCTGTGGGAGTTCTCAGGGCGCTTCAATCACTCGGTCGTTCTGATGAGGAATCCCCCAGGCAGGCTCACGACGATGTCAGGGATCAGGCATTGCAAGCACTCGACAGCTGGTATGGAAATCGATTCAGTCCAGCCTACGTAATTGGATGTCTGTCCGAACACGATGGTCCGTTTCTTCTGGTGGACACGTGCACGCTGGAACACATTCCTGTTGAGTTACCGACGGGAACGAGGCCGGGATGGGCGGTCATCGAATGGTCGCGTGATTGGTCACCGACGATGCGAACCTTTGCAGCACGTCAATCTGCGGCAGCGCGAGCACTGGTTGATCTGCAGAAGAATGGATTTGAGAACATCGTCTCCCTTCGCGAACTGGAGCACCGGGACTTGGAAGGCGCCATAGATGCGGTACCCCGTCGAAGCAGAGCTATCCTGAAGCATCTCGTATCGGAAAACAGAAACGTTCAGAAACTGGTCGTGGCCATTCGAAAAAATGATTGGCAGTTTCTGGGCGCATTGATGTTAATCTCCCAGGCATCAAAAATGGCTGATTGGGATACCTCATCAGCATTTCACGAATTGGTCACGAACAAAGCGGAATCAGCGTCTTTGGAGGGTATATTCGGGATCGTTCAGACCGGAGAAGGCGGATGTATGCTCGTTGCGGGCCAGCCGTTTTCTCTACCCTCGTTTCTGGATGAAGTGCGGGATTCTGGTTCTGCACATACGAGTGAAGAGATTGAAACGTTTATCATCTAAAATTGCCGATGAGTACTGATTTTGACATTTCTGCGGTCAACGATCGCATAACCAAAGAGAGCGCTTTCGTTGATGATCTCCTGAGCGAGATTGGCAAGGTGGTGGTCGGCCAGAAGTATATGGTCGAACGCCTTCTGATCGGCCTTCTGGGCGATGGTCACGTCCTACTGGAAGGTGTTCCAGGACTGGCTAAGACGTTGACAGTTTCTTCCCTGGCAGGAGCAATAGGGACTCGTTTTCAGCGCATTCAGTTCACTCCGGATCTGCTCCCTGCTGACCTTCTTGGTACGCTCGTTTTCAATCCGAAGGAAGGAAGCTTTTCGATCAAGAAAGGCCCCATTTTCGCGAATGTGATCCTGGCTGATGAAATCAACCGATCTCCTGCCAAAGTTCAAAGTGCTCTGCTCGAAAGTATGCAGGAGAGGCAGGTCACGATCGGTGACACGACCTTCCCGTTGGAGGCACCGTTTCTGGTTTTGGCGACTCAAAACCCGATCGAACAGGAGGGAACGTATCCTCTGCCGGAGGCACAGGTCGACCGTTTCATGATGAAGATCAAGGTGGGATATCCTTCTAAGGAAGAAGAGCTGGAAATCATGCGTCGCATGGCTCGAACCGGTGATAAAAACGCGGTTCAGCCTGTGGTTACGCCCAAGCAAATTCTGGATGCGCGAGCCGTTCTGAACGTGCTCTATATCGATGAAAGAGTAGAAAAATATATCGTCGACCTGGTGGTTGCTTCCCGAGATCCAGAAGCGGTAGGGCTCGGAGTCCTGAAACCGCTGATTGAATATGGGGCCTCTCCAAGAGCGACCATCAATCTGAATCTTGCCGCACGCGCTCACGCTTTCCTTCAGCATCGTGCTTACATTACGCCGGAAGACGTTCGTTCGATAGCAATGGATGTTCTACGGCACCGTGTCGCAGTTACCTACGAGGCGGAGGCTGAAGAAATCACCAGCGAAGACATCGTGCAACGTATTCTTGATACGGTAGAAGTCCCCTAGCATCCCCAGACGATGGCTCGTCAACCCAAAACGTTCAAGAAAGAGTCCATTTCCGTCGCGTTCGCGATGGAACAGCTCCATAAATCGGTCGGTCTGCCGGTCAAAGAATTGAACACCGCGGGTGCGGATGCCAATCTCATAACGGAAAGTAATCTGCATCGGCCGGGGATGGCTCTGGCCGGCTATCTGGATCTGTTTACTCATCAGAGGGTGCAGATTCTGGGCAATACAGAGTGCCGCTTTCTAGCGAATCTGGATGATGAGGCTCGGGTCAAGGCTTTCAACTTCCTGCTCAAATTTCCGCTTCCCTGTATCATCCTGACCGAGAATAACTCGATCGACGACAAGTTGATAGAGTTGGCTACGAACGCCGGTATTCCAGTCTTCATGACCGAGACGCCCAGCACGAAGTTCATGTACATGCTCCGGGATTTTCTGGAGGATCAGTTTGCTCCTCAGCAATCCTTGCATGGCTCGCTGGTCGATGTGTACGGAATCGGTCTGCTGATTGTGGGCCCGGCCGGCATTGGAAAGAGTGAGGTTTCTCTTGATCTGGTCGAGCGTGGTCATCGTCTCGTGGCAGATGACATCGTGATGGCGACCCGCAAGGAAGGCCAGGTCCTGATGGGCTCAGGTACGGATCTGGTGCAACATTTTATGGAGATTCGTGGACTGGGCCTCGTCGACGTGCGTGCCATGTTTGGTATCAGAGCCATTCGATTTCAGAAGCGAATAGAAGTCGTCGTAAACCTGCATCCGTGGGATCCGGACGAGGAGTATACCCGCCTGGGCATGGTTGAAGAGACATACGACATACTCGGTGCTCAACTTCCTCTGGTCAAACTCCCGATCACACCGGGCAAGAACGTAACTGTTCTCTGTGAGGTCATTGCCATGAATCACCTTCTGCGGCACTACGGATATGATCCGGCAGAAGTATTTGCCGAGCGACTGGCCGAGCGCATTCGACAAAAAGGATCGGCCTCTGAGAATCCCGCGAGAGGGATTGAGTATTTCGAGCATGATTATGAGTGACGGGGTGGGTACCACGTGCCCAACCGCGTAATTCTTCGAATTCCACGACGTTGTTCACGTGGTACCCACCCCTTTCACTGAGTTGGTCCGGGCAA